>JBBAQC010000005.1:19501-87907 GCA_040400535.1 Polynucleobacter sp.
GGTCCTTATGATGATGAGAAATTGGGCTTATCCAAAGTTGCTAAGAACTACTATTACCCTGCATTTTGGGAGGGAGCGGCCGGACTTTCATTTTTGGTGAATAAGAAGCAGTGGGATGCATTGCCGCCTTCATACCAAGCGGCATGGGAGGCTGCTTGCTTTGAAGCGCATATTGATATGTGCGCTAAATACGATGCTTTAAACCCGCCTGCATTGCAGCGCCTCATTCAAAACGGTGCAGTGTTGCGAAAATTTAATACCACCATCATGGATGCGTGCTTTAAAGCCACTCAAGAAACATATGCTGAGGAATCGGCTAAGAACCCGCAGTTCAAGAAAATCTTCGAAGACTATCGCGTATTCAGAAACATGGAAGCGCAATGGTTTAACGTGGCAGAGCAAGCATTTGCTCAGTATAGTTTTGCGAAGAAGTTATAAAAGCCAAAAGAAAAAGAGCTGAATACTCTCTGGAGTTCAGCTCTTTCGTCGTTAAGTTTCAGTCCTTGCCAGTAACAGCAGATAAATCTTATTTTTTCTTAAATACCTGTTGACCGTTTACCCAGGTTTCATTTACCTGAATATCTCTAATCTTGTAGGCATCAGTTTTCATGGGGTTTTTGTCAATAATTGCGAAGTCTGCATACTTGCCTACTTCTACTGATCCCACCTTATCGTCCATCTTCAACTGATAAGCTGCATCGATCGTAATGGCCTTCAAAGCATTATCAATAGAGATCTTTTGATTCGCGTTTAATGTCTTTTGTGGTGATACCTGCCACAGCCTTGATGCTCCTTCAGAAGCATACTTTAAGGGGTGTATAGGTGAGACGGGTGAATCGCTGTGATATGCAAAACGCATCCCATTTTTAATCAGACTTGCGCTGGGATCAATTCGATCAGCCCTCTCTGTACCCAAAAGATGATTATGAAATGCCTCACCCCAGTAATCGGTATGACCAATAGTAAAGCCGGGCACAACCCCTAGCTTTGCAGCTTTTTGAATCTGGGCCTCTGTTGGAACGGTGAAATGTTCGATTCTTAGGCGGGCTTTAGCGTCAGCAGGTTTTGTTACTAGCTTTTGATAAACGTTCAGAGTTTGCTCAATTGCCTTATCGCCGTTAGAGTGAACTGAGATTTGCCAGCCCTCATCAAATCTTGGCTTGGCGATGTTGTAGAGCTCTTGCTCGGTAAAGTTGAGCGTTCCCGTATTTTTTGTACCGACTGGATAGTCATATGGCTTACTCATTGCACCAGTAAGACCTTGGTTAGAGCCGTCTCCGACAATCTTTATACCAATCAACTTAAAAGTATCATCACCCTGCCCAGGCTTATAGCTATTGTTAGTGCTTGGGTATGCGACTGAATACAAATAACCTCTGACCCTCACAGGTAATTTTCCATTGCGGGTCATGGTGTTGAAGAGGGCATATTCTTTATCAACGCCAAGATATCCGCCAACAGTAATCTCTGCTGAAGTGGTCACTCCTTTGCTGACTAGTTTCTGACCAACTTTGGCTACAGCCTTCTCGACAATTTCTTGACTGGGTACGGGCATTGTTTTTAGAAATAATTCAAAAGCAGGGGTTTCATAAACTACACCCGTTAAGCGTCCTTTACTGTCTTTTAGTAGCGTCCCGCCTTTCGGGTTTGGGCTGGAGTTATTGAGCCCCGCCATTTCCAATGCTTTGTGATTTACATAAGCAATGTGCATGCTTTGATTCATGATAAATATGGGTTTAGTGGTGGAGACCCTATCCAATATGTCTGCTGTTAATTCAGACATAAATGGATCAGTTCTTGAAGGGTCAACGCCAAATGCGCTAATCCATTCACCATCTTTAAAGTTTTTGCTATAGGCAGTGAGCTTTGCCACCAAGCCATCTAAGGTGTCATGTGGCATTGTGAAATTAGATAGGTTTAAAAAGATCTCCTCTGAGAATGCCGTCCCAATGATGTGTACATGGGGCTCAACTAAGCCAGGCATCAGGGTTTGTCCATTTAAGTTAATGAGCTTCGTCTCTTTTCCTTGCACAGCTTTAAGCTTTGCTAAAGAGCCAACTTCAATAATTTTATTACCCTGAACTGCAACAGCTTCTGCTGATGGCTGAGCTTTGTTCATCGTCAGAATATCGCCACCATAAAAAATGATGTCAGCATTGCCTGCAGCAATCGATATCTGGGTAGTGAAGAGTAGGAAAATTGATGTAAAGGTAATGCGGCTTCGAAGGTTCATTTGCTTGCCTTATCGTAAAGAGTAAAGTGCTCCTGTGATCATAGCCGCTGAGGACGTCAAACAGAGCTTTTATAGGGAATTACTTTATTTATATACGCTCAAGCTTTACAAAATCAAAGCTAACTTCGCTTTCAGATGCTGGAGTACGTTCCACTTCTTTCCATTCGGATGGATTAGGCACTTCAAAGAAGGTATCCCCATCCTCCACATTGATATTAATTTCGGTGATGAATAAGCAATCTGCTTTGGGGAAGGCCTGAGTAAAGAGTTGCTCGCCGCCAATCACAAATACGCGGTGGAAGTCACTCAAGGTGGTGAGTGCTGCGTCGAGTGAATTGACCACTTCAGCGCCTGTTAATTGCAGGTTGGCATTACGGCTAACCACAATATTGCGACGTCCCGGTAGCGGGCGACCAATCGATTCCCAGGTCTTACGTCCCATGATGACGGGGTGGCCCATCGTCACTTTTTTAAAGAACTGCAAGTCCGCAGAAATCTTCCAAGGCATTTGATTGTCTTTACCAATCACATGATTGCGTGAGCGAGCGACAATCATCGAGATAGCGGGGTGTGTAGCTGCGGTCATAGTGATCTAATTTCTTAAATGGCTACAGGAGCTTTAATAGCGGGATGGGATTCATAACCAGCGATTTCAAAATCTTCGAATTCGTAATCAAAGATGGAGTCTGGCTTACGCAAAATATTGAGTTTAGGTAGGGGAAAGAAATCCCTTGATAGCTGTAGATCAACTTGCTCCAGATGATTGCTGTAAAGATGACAGTCGCCACCAGTCCACACAAAGTCACCTACTTCCAGGTTGCATTGCTGAGCCATCATATGGGTCAGCAGGGCATAGCTAGCAATATTGAAAGGTACGCCTAAGAAGATATCGGCACTTCGTTGATAGAGTTGGCAAGAGAGCTTGCCATCGGCAACATAAAACTGAAAGAAAGCGTGGCAAGGTGCCAAGGCCATTCGAGGAATATCAGCCACATTCCAAGCGGAAACGATAATCCGACGAGAGTCTGGATTCTTTTTGAGGGTCTCTACGACCTCAGCGATCTGGTCAATATGCTCGCCATTCGGAGCAGGCCAAGAGCGCCACTGATAGCCATAAATCGGACCTAAATCACCATCCGGTCCAGCCCATTCATTCCAAATGGAAACACCGCGTTCTTTGAGCCAGTTATTGTCAGTACTGCCTTTTAGAAACCAGAGTAGCTCCTGAATGATGGATTTGAGATGGAGCTTTTTGGTGGTCACCATCGGAAAGCCTTCGGCCAGATTAAAGCGCATCTGGTGGCCAAAGATAGAGATAGTCCCTGTTCCAGTTCTATCGGATTTTTGGACGCCCTTTTCTAGGACTTCCTTCATGAGAATGTGATATTGGCGCATCGTTTTACTTGGTCAAATAATTCAGTGATATGAAGAGCTTACTCGAATGTCGCCGGGCTCACCCCAAGTGCTTTATGAAGCTTGGGGGAGGTGGTGGTGTATTGAAGCTGAATCTGCTTTTCTGGGGCCAGGTAGGCCGCTGCAGCAAAGGCAGCCAAGGCGGCCTCATGAAAGCCTGACAGAATCAGTTTTTTCTTGCCTGGATAAATATTGATATCCCCAACAGCATAAATACCGGGCGTACTAGTCTGGAAGCAGGCTGTATCTACCTCAATTTGTTTGCGATCGATATCAAGACCCCAGTCGGCGATTGGGCCCAATTTGGGGGAGAGGCCATAAAATAATAAGAGCGCATCTAGGGCAATGTTTTGAACTTCACCGTCAATTTTAGTGACTGCAATGTTAGTGAGCTTAGCGTTGGAGGACTCAAGACCCGTAATTTGACCAATCACCAGCTGTATTACTCCAGCAGAGCAAAGAGCACGCATTTTAGCGACTGATTGAGGAGCTGCTTTAAATTCATCTCTGCGATGAATCAGTGTGACGCTGGCCGCTTGGTCGGCAAAATGCAAAGCCCAATCTAATGCTGAATCTCCGCCACCACAAATGACAATCCTTTTGTTTTTAAATTGTTCAGGATTTCTGACACGGTAAAAGACTTGCTTATCTACAAAAGCCTCAATGCCCTCTAGATTGAGGGTGCGTGGTTGAAAGGCGCCAACGCCAGCAGCAACAAAAATGGCTTTACTCAAAAATTGTTGATCTCGGGAGGTGCAAATCAGAAAGCGCCCATCTATTTGCTTTTCAAGAGTAGAGACCTCTTGATTTAAGTGAAACTGCGGAGTAAATGGTTTGATTTGTTTTAGTAAATTTTCAATGAGCTCGCGACCAGTACAAAACGGAATTGCCGGAATGTCGTAGATTGGTTTGTCGGGATAGAGCTCGATGCATTGACCACCCACTTCAGGCAGAGAGTCAATCACATGCGCTTTAATGTCTAGCAGTCCAAGCTCGAAGACTTGGAAGAGCCCCACTGGACCGGCGCCAATAATGACTGCATCGGTTTCAATAGGGGAGTGCAATTTACTTTACCAGTTGGTCTAGTTTATCTTTCACTTCTTTCCACTCATCCGCATCTGGCAAAGCACCTTTTGATTTGGTGATGGATGTCCATGAAGGCGACAATTCAGCGTTTAGTTTGATGAATGCCTGTTGATCTCCAGGGACATCATCCTCTGCATAAATTGCATTGACTGGGCACTCAGGAACACAGACTGCGCAATCGATACATTCGTCTGGATCAATCACTAAAAAGTTAGGACCTTCACGAAAACAATCGACTGGGCAGACATCAACGCAATCAGTATATTTACAACGGATACAGGCTTCAGTAACAACGTAAGTCATGGCGTTCTATTTCAAGAGACCCTAGATTGGGAAATTAATAGTAAAAGCTGATTTTAGCTGAAATAGCCTCTCTTTTAGGCAAACCCCTTATTTCTGCTGGAGATGAACCCCCATCAAAAGGCTTCAGTTAATCCAATTTATTCTATAAGCTACAAATTACTTAAAAAGCGGTTTTTCTAATGAAAATATTGATTGTTGGTGCTGGGGGTGTCGGTGGCTTTTTTGGCGCCAAACTATTCCAAGCGGGTGCGGACATCACTTATCTGTTGCGTAATCAACGCCACCAGCAGATTCAGGCGGAGGGTTTGATAGTGGAGACCCCTAGAGGCAGCTTTACTATCCGACCACCAGTGGTTCTTGCTGATCAACTGGAGCCTATTTATGATCTGATTATTTTGACCTGTAAGGCTTTTGATTTAGAGAGCACCCTTATTTCCATTGCAAAAGCCAGTTCAAACGGGGTAATTCTGCCGTTTTTAAATGGTTTTACCCATCTAGATACCTTGGACCACCGATTTGGTAAAGAGCGTGTGATGGGCGGTGTCGCCCACATTGCAGCCACGATCTCTGCATCTGGGGTCGTTAAGCAGCTCACAGAATTGAGTTCTCTCACTATAGGGCAGAGAACGCCCGGGCAAGAAACACTGTGTCAGGAATTGTTTGCTCTATGCAAAAAGGCGGATTTTGATTCCTTTTATCAAGCCAATATTGAGCAAGCCCTATGGGATAAATGGGTATTCCTGGCAACGCTCGCTGGTATGACAACAATCTGCCGTGGTTCAGTCGGCGAGATTGCAGCCACCCCTTACGGCAAGGATCTTTGCAGGCAAATGTTTGCTGAATGCTGTGCAATTGCTACTGAGCAGGGCTATGCCATTACCCAGAAAGTTCAATTATCAGCCCTAGAGATTCTGACTAAAGAGGGTTCTCCTTTTACGGCTTCAATGCTCAGGGATTTATTAGCGGGCAAGAAAAATGAGTTCCAACATATTCTGGGGAGCTTGATTAATTTCGCCTCAAAGGCCTCGGTAGAGTGCCCTCTATTGAAAATAGCTTGTACCCATATGGCGGTAGAAAGTCAGATCCCTACTGTGAAGTAGGTACACTTTAGCTATTCCGATTAATCATTTTAATTATGAAAGAGCAGATCATGGAAGAGTATCGGCTGAAAATCGATAAAACAGCGAAGCCATTATTGATCATTGACTACACCTTTGGGAGCGATCGCAATCTAGAGCAGATGAAAGCAACCAACTTGCCAACTACCTTGCAAAATGCCAAGGTAAAGACAGAGTTTGATTTGGCGCAAGCTTGGTGTATTTTTGCCAAGAAGTATTTGGAGAAGACTAAAGAGATTGCCGCTACGCCTATTTGCTGGGAGGGGCATTACGATCAACTAGGTAGGGTGATGCTAGAGATGATGCGTTTGAGTAGAGATAAGCAGGAGATGGTAAATCAGGAGGATGTTTACGACATCATTCCCCATCTAGAAGAAATTACTTTTATCAGTAAACCCTCTCGCCTGGAAGATAAGATGTTTTGTCGAATCTGGCTTTCTTTAATCCGTCACCCAGCTTTTATCGAGATGGAGTTAGATGAAGATGAGTTGGCCTCATTCAACTACTGGCAAGGTCTGTTTACACTTGCTTTAGGTAAGACCAATAGCGAGCTACTAAAACAGTCTACTTAATTTAATTTAGGCAGAAAAAAAGCGCTCAAGTCGAGCGCTTTTTCTTTTGATACAGCTAGGTTGCTTAGCCTCCGTAGAGGAATTTTGGCAGCCACAGAGTCATTCCTGGCCATACATACATAAAGGCCATACAGGCAATCACGATGAACATGTAAGGCATCATGCCAGCAAAAATCTGATTTAAGGTAACGCCTGGTGGCGAGACCCCTTTGAGATAGAAGGCGGACATTGCAACAGGTGGCGATAAGAATGCCGCTTGCAAGTTGACAAATACCAAGGTGCCCCACAACAGTGGATCGATATTGAAGTGAGCTAACAAAGGCAAGAAGATCGGCACGAAAATCACAATAATTTCTGTCCACTCCAAAGGCCATCCCAGGAAGAAGATGATGGCTTGAGAGAGCAACATAAATTGAATTGGTGTGAGATCTAACATCAGCACCCATTTTTCAATGAGCGTTTGACCACCCAAAATGGTGAACACGGCTGAGAAGAGAGCGGAGCCTACAAACAACCAGCACACCATAGAGGTTGTTTTTGCAGTCAAAAATACCGCTTGCTTAGTGCGATCGAAATTTAAGGTGCCGGCCTGAAACGCCAGAAGGAAAGCCCCCAAAGCACCTACGGCAGCAGATTCAGTTGCCGTTGTAATACCCAGTAGGATGACTGCCAACACCAAGAGTGTGAGAACTCCTAGAGGCATGACAGACTCAATTAGCAGCTTGAGAATTTCAAACTGCTCCTCATCTAACTTAATGTAGTAGTAGATCAGCAATAAGCCAAAGAGTACGCAGGTCAAGCCGAAATAGAGCTCGAAGTTTTCTGGTGGCCCAACGGCTGCCTCTGAACCGGTATCGGCTAATGGCGCGTCTCCAGCAGCAGCATCCAAAGCGACCAATGGCGCATCTTCTTCTACTACTTTGGACTTGGTGTTGTTCGATGTGGCGTCAAGAGCTTGTAAAGTCTCCTCAACTGGCTCTGCAGCACTAGGAGTCGCTTTAGCCACCTGCGTCACCACCGGAACAATGAGTGCATCTCTTTCATTTTGTTGATGAATGATGACGTACCACCATACTCCCCACATCGTGATACCAACCAACATCAGCGGGGTGAGTACCGCCAATACATTCTTGCAAATCTTGCCAAAAGAGATTTTAGATTCAGCTGGCGCATTCATTAATTTGGCTGGAGAGAACAGTGCCTTGAATGTAGCGAGCAACATATTACTTGCATAGTTGTCACGAAGAAAACGAATCGTTGGTGGGATTGGCACAACGAGTTGTTCTGGCGGTAACTTTGGCGCAACCTTAGGGTTAATTAAGGCCCAGCCAATGATGTAAACCAAATACAAAAACGCCAGGAAGAAGCCAGGCACCATTGCAGCAGCGTAGAGCTTGACAACAGATTGTCCGGCAACAGCCGCGTAAACAATAATCATGACTGAGGGAGGGATCAGAATGCCTAATGTGCCTCCAGCGGTAATGACGCCCGCAGCCAGTCGTGTGTCATAGCCTGCATTAAGCATCGGCTTCATGGCAATCACGCCCATGAGAACAACGACAGCGCCAACTAGACCACTTGCAATGCCCCAGAAGGTGCAGACAATCAGAGTGGCTACGGCCAGTGAGGCTGGAAGACGACGGAATGCTAGCTGAATACTGTAGAACATCTTATCTACTAGTGCCCCTCGTTCCATCACGTACCCCATTAATACAAAGAGCGGAATAGATAAGAGGACGTCGTTCGTCATACCCCCGAAGGTTCTTTGCACCATCAGAGTAAATACTTTATTTGCAGTCCAACTTTGCGAAGGATCATAAAAAGCTGCAAAACCGAACATCATTCCGAGGCCCATCAGGGTGAATGCGGTCGGGAAACCCAGCATGATTACAACAATAATCAAGCTGAGCATGACTAGGCCAAGAATTGGATCACTCATGATTTATCTCTTTAGTTTGACCGATGCGATGATGAGCAGCTTCATCGATGGTTTTAGCATTTTTGATTGCTTGTTGGCGGGATTCTTCATCAACGTGTGTAGATGCAGCCAATTGCTGTTCAACCACATCAATTTCTGCAGCATCTTTTAAGCGTTCTGGCCAAACGCCAGTTTTAATGCAAATAATGCAACGCATAATCTCTACAACACCTTGCAAGAGTACAAATGCACCTGCAACGGGAATAATGGTTTTGAAAGGATAGAGCGGTGGGCCATTAGCAATCTGTGTGGTGTGCTCACCGATGCGCCATGATTCTGCGGCATAGGTGTAGCCTGCATAGGCCAAGGCGGTGATGCCTGGCAGGAAAAACGTGACGTACAAAATCAAATCCAGAGTGGCCTGAGTGCGTGGCTTCATTGATCCGTAAAGGAAGTCGCCGCGAACGTGTCCATTTTGTGCCAGCGTGTACGCTCCACACATCATGAATAGGGTGCCGTAAGCCATCACAGATAATTCGCCAATCCAGGCTGATGGAGAATTAAAGGCATAGCGCCTGACAACGTCGGTGACTACCATCAGCATTAACACAACCACTAACCATGCCGCTGCTTTACCAACAAAGGTGCTGATCTCATCTACTGTTAGCATGAATTTATCCATGAACTACCCTCCTAAGACAACTAATTATTTCTCTAGGGAAATATAAAAAAACCGGACGGGGATGCCGTCCGGTCAAGATGTGCATTAAAGCACATTATTACATAAGCCAATTCGGCTTTAAAGGGGTTTAACCCTTGAAATAATGGTCGTAAGCGATCTTCATATCCACATTCACTAGCAAATCCCAGCGAACTGCACGTTGAGCAAAGGCTTTTTGTGAGTCCAGTACCTTTTTGAACATTGGGAGTTCAGCGGCCTTCTTGGCAATGATCTTATCCCAGGCATTTAACTGAGCAACCAAAATAGACTTCGGTGTAGCGTAGAACTTCACCTTATCTTTGGTTTGTAGCTCAGCAAAGTCTTTGGAGTAGCGATCAATTGCCTTCCAAGACATATCTGCAGAAGCAGCTTGGGTTCCGTATGACAAGATGGCCTGTAAATCTGCAGGCAAGGAGTTGTATTTCTTCTTGTTGAAGATAATTTCAAACTGCTCTGAGCTTTGGTGGAAGCTTTGGAGCATATTGACTTTAGATACGTCAGGGAATCCTAGGAGACGATCTGAAGAAGCATTATTAAACTCGGCAGCATCTAAAACACCGCGGTCCATCGCTGGAATAATTTCGCCACCAGGAAGAGCCTGAACTGATGCGCCCATATCTGTAAAGATCTCAATAGAAAGACCAACAGTACGGTATTTCAAACCTTTTAAGTCATCTGCTTTAGCAATTGGCTTTTTGAACCAGCCTAATGGCTGAGTTGGCATTGGGCCATATGGGAAGGAAACTACATCGAGTTTGAGGTCGTTGTAGATTTCATTTAAGAGCTGCTGACCACCACCATATTGGTTCCAGGATAGGAGTGTGTTGGCATCCATACCAAACGCTGGGCCTGATCCCCACAGAGCTAAGGCTGGGCTTTTGCCATACCAGTAAGCCAAAACGCCGTGGCCACCGTCTAAAGTACCGCTAGATACAGCGTCTAACATATCAAAAGCTTTAACTACTGAACCAGCAGGCAAAACTTCAATCTTCAGTCGACCGCCTGACATGGCGTTAACTTTAGTTGCGTAATCATTCGCATACTCGTGGAAAATATCTTTAGCTGGCCAAGTAGATTGGAAGCGCAGGTTTACAGTCTGTGCACTTGAAATCATTGGGAAACCCATTGCAGCGGCACCGGCAGTTCCTACAGCAGCTCCTTTAAGAAACTTGCGGCGTGGGCTAGTGTTATTAGTTTCTGACATCTAAATCTCCTGTGGTCGTTATTATGAAAATACTTCTTGACTCGATAATCTTAAACAAAGTTTGTTCAAATTGGTGCAAATAAGATTGGGGGTTTCCCCTTAATATTGAGAAAATGAGCTTAAAAACTATAGAAATAAGGCCTATTTTTTATGTTGCATTGCATTAAATTTAGACCCCGTGTTGCAAGATTAGCAAGATTAAATCGATTAAACCTATTTGGCTTTGCGCAAGCGGCCCGATCAAAAGGATATGAATGAGCAATAAACCGAAAATCTTAGTCAGCAGAGCAATCTTCCCTGATCAACTAGCGCAATTGGAGAAATCTTTTGAGGTTCGATCCAATCAGGCCGATCAAGTCTTCAGTCCAGAGGATTTACAAAAGGAGTTATCCAATGTTGTGGGTGCATTAGTTACTGGTAGCGAGCGCATAGACGCGAGTGCTTTACTCAAGGTGAAGGATCTAAAAATAGCCGCCAATATTGCAGTTGGCTACAATAATTTTGATGTTCCTGCGATGAGCGCAGCAGCAGTAATGGCTACCAATACTCCTGATGTATTAACTGATACCACTGCTGATTTTGGCTTTGCTTTGTTAATGGCAACTGCTAGGCGTATTTCAGAATCTGAGCATTGGATCAGAAATGGTCAGTGGGATAAATGGTCTATTGTGCACAACCCATTGGGTATGGATTTACATCACAGCACCATTGGCATTATTGGCATGGGCCGTATTGGCCAGGGCATTGCAAAGCGGGCACTCGGTTTTGGCATGAGGGTGATTTATCACAATCGTAGCCGTTTATCCGAGACAAATGAAAAAGCTTGTGGTGCTACTTATGTTTCCAAAGAGGAATTGTTAAAAACTGCCGATCACGTTGTATTGGTGTTGCCCTATACCGCGCAAAATCATCACACGATTGGCGCGGCAGAAATTGCCCTAATGAAACCCACTGCAACCCTAGTCAATATTGCCCGCGGCGGTATTGTGGATGATGCAGCTTTAGCGCAAGCATTGCAGAGCGGTAAGATTTTTGCAGCAGGCTTAGATGTTTTTGAAGGTGAGCCTCAAGTGCATCCGGAGTTACTGAAGTGCAGCAATATTGTGTTGGCTCCGCACATTGCGAGTGCTACGGAAAAAACTCGGAGAGCGATGGTGGATCTCGCAGTGGAAAATTTGCGAGCAGCATTCGATGGCAAGCGGCCACCAAGTTTAATTAACGCTGAAGTTTTTCAGAACTAAAGACCTAAAACGGATTTAAGAAATGAAGCGAAGCTCACTGAGAAATCAGTCGGCTTCGATTTCTTCTGGGAGTTCTCTAAGGGCAAGTTCAATCCCGCCAAATTTACCTGCTACCCAGTTGTAAACCTTGCAGGCAATCCACAGTAAAGCAAAGCCTAGTAAGGCATTCAGAATTAATGCAGAAAGTACGGTGAACCCAGGAATGGCACCGTCACGAATGAAGGCCACAAACAGGGCTAACAACACAATGGGAACAGAGAAGCAAAGATAAACCAAAACAAGAGTTTTGGCGGTATGCATTGGGTCTACGAAGGCAATTTCTTTTTTGGTAAGTTTCATTTGCTGCAATCTTATAGCAGTCCGTCAAAAAGCGCCACATCTACCCAGTCTCCTGAGGCAACATTGCCTTGGTCATGGGACAAGATGACAAAGCAATTGGCTTCACTCATCGATCGCAAAATTCCAGCACCTTGGCTGCCAGTGAGCTTGACCGTGGGCTTTCCGTCAGGGCCACGTCCCACAATTGCGCGCTGAAATTCTGTTCGCCCCGGCTTTTTCCGAATCGGCGCTTCCGCAATTGCTTGAGTCAGCAGTTGTTCCGTCTGAGTCGCTCCATTCAGTTGTAATAAAGCGGAACGGACAAATTGATAGAAAGTAACCATGACTGCAACTGGGTTGCCGGGTAAGCCAAAGAAAAGGGTCTTACGGTTAGATCCTGGCACAGGCTTTAGCATTCCAAAGGCCATCGGGCGACCTGGGCGCATGGCGATTTTCCAAAAACCGACATCGCCTAACTCTTGCATGATTTGCTTGGTAAAGTCAGCCTCACCAACAGAGACGCCACCAGAAGAAATCAGTACATCTGCTTGGGAAGCAGCTTTTATAAATGCCGCTTTGAGTGAGGCGGGGTCATCGCGCACAATCCCGCAGTCAATAATCTCTAGATTGAGTCGATTCAGGAGTCCGGTCAGGCTGTAGCGGTTGCTGTCATAGATGCTACCTGCACCAAGAGCTTCTTCTAGAGAGCGCAATTCATCTCCCGAGGAAAGAATGGCTACCTTGAGTTTGCGATGCACTTTGAGAGTCGCAATACCCAAAGATGCCGCTAGCCCCAGATCCGACGGCCTCAATAAACGACCAGATGCAACAGCAGCTTTACCACTCTGCAAATCTTCACCACGTAAGCGACGGTTTTCTCCGCGCTTTACTTGATTTTTTTTAAAGCCTATAGCAGACTCATTTGAAGATTCTGTAAATTCTTGTGGGATGACGGTGTCACAGCCATCAGGCATGAGCGCGCCAGTCATGATCTTGAGGCATTCACCCTGACTAAGGCTTCCCACATATGGCTTACCAGCATAGGCAGTACCAACGATCTTCAGAGCGACGATAGCTTCAGTATTTCCTAAGCAATCGCCGTTAAAAGCAAAACCATCCATAGCGGAATTATCAGCAGCAGGGACGTCGATCGGAGAAAGTAAATCTTCCGCCAGAATGCGGTTGATTGATTGATCCAAGTTGACGGACTCAATGTCGTTCGCGTCTTTGAGCTTGCGGGACTCTTGAAGTAATTCATTGACGAGGCTTGAGATAGCTTTGCGGGCTTCATCCACATGCAGTGAGGCAGTTAGAAGAATAGGGCTATTTGGCGAGTGTTTGATTGAATCTGTCATTGAGAAACTTTCTCTAAAGCAGCCAGTTCTTCAGGTGTATTCACATTAGCAAATGCTTGAGGATTTTCAAAGATGACCGTAGCAGATCGCAATTCTTTAAACCAGCGGTCAATCTTTAAATCTCCTTTACTTAAAAAGGCATCTAATGAACTTTGCAAATCACTTTTCATTAGGCAGAAAACCGGTTGTGACCAAACCTTGCCATCATCTTCTTTTGAGGAAGCAAAGACAAGCTCCAAATGATTGCTCTCAAGTTCAGCTGCCATTTTTTGAGCAAGGTCAGCTGGCAACAAAGGGGAGTCACAAGGGGATGTCAGTAAGTAGGGCGTTTTGCAATGCTTCAGGCCGACTGAGAAGCCAGCTAATGGGCCCGAGAAATCCGGAGTTTCGTCCATGAGCACTGGGTAACCATAGTGTGAATATTTCGTAATGCTACGGTTAGCATTAATCAGAATAGTGCTGACTTGAGGTTTGAGTCGACTGATAGCAGATTCAATCAGGGGTTTGCCATGGAAGGGAATGAGGCCTTTATCAATCCCACCCATTCTTTGGGCGCGGCCCCCCGCCAGAATGAGTCCAGTAATGTGTTCTGAGCTAATCATTAGCCGCCAATGTAAGACATCTCTACTTTTCGAGAGTTATTCGAGCCGGCCGTATTGGATCCCCGAATTTCTGAATAGTGATCATTACGTCCAGACCATGTGGACATAATGGCGTTAGCAATTTCTAGATCACTTCTGTTGGAGCGCAGCAGAGTTTTGAAATCAAAACCTTCGTTCGCGAACAGGCAAAGATAGAGCTGACCATCTGTAGAGATGCGCGCGCGGGTGCATTCGTGACAAAAAGTTTGTGTCACGCTAGAAATAAAACCGATCTCGCCTGAGCCATCAAGATAGCGCCAGCGCTGGGCTACTTCACCAGGATAGTTAGCCTCGATAGCTTCTATCGGAAATATAGCGTTAATGCGATTGGCAACTTCTTGCGAGGGCAGTACTTGAGACATATCCCAGCCGTTAGAGCTACCCACGTCCATAAATTCAATAAAACGCAATGTCACGCCACTGCCTTTGAAGTGCTTGGCCATAGCAGTAATCTCTTGATCGTTTGTACCCTTCTTAACCACCATATTGACTTTGAGATTAGTGAAGCCTGCTTCTTGAGCTGCAGCAATTCCATCGAGTACATCCGTCACCGGAAAGTCGACGTCATTCATTTTTTTGAAGACATCATCATTGAGACCATCAAGACTAATAGTGAGGCGATGCAGGCCTGCCGCTTTTAATGCTGCCGCCTTCTTGCGTAAAATACTGCCATTGGTAGTGAGCGTTAAATCTAGAGGCTGATCTGCCGTGGTGCGAATCTTGGCTAGCATCTCAATCAACACTTCGAGATTTTTCCGAAGCAAAGGCTCCCCTCCAGTGAGACGAATTTTTTCTACACCTAGCGAAGCAAAGATAGTTGTTAAACGGGTGATCTCTTCAAAGCTCAATAATTCATTATGAGAGAGGTATGGATAGTCTTTGTCGAAGATTTCCTTTGGCATGCAATAGGTGCAGCGAAAGTTGCAGCGATCCGTTACAGAGATTCGTAAATCGCGTAGCGGGCGCCCGCGCGTATCTTTAGTTGAGGCATTCGCAGCCATGAGCTGTCCTGGTATGGACGGCGTGAGGCCTTTGCCTTCATCTAAACGAATGGGGATGACTTTTTCAACCATGCTCAATTATGGCTATGAAACGGTGTTTCTGCCAAACTGCCAAATATCTTTGTGGGATAGATGGCAGTAGGAAGAAATCGTATTAAACCGTTTTTTCTTGGCCGCCGGTTTCAACTAAAACCATTGGACCATTTTGTAGGCTTACTGCTGCCTTAGGTGTTCTGCCAACCGGAAGAACTTCAGGCTCCGCTGTAATTTGTGATTGCGCTTCTTGATGCTTGCTAGAGTCTGTTGCTACCCAGACCATGCCAGCAGACTGAACAACGCTATGCAGCGGAGTTTCTTCTAGCGCCTGAAATGCAACCTTAGGGAGTTCAGGCATGGGCTTGGCAATCACTTGTATTGCTGGAGCTGGTGCAGCTGCTGGAGTAGCTACTGGAGTAGATGCTGGAGCAGCGTTATCAGTACTATTACTTTGACGCGGGGCACGTTGTTCCCTTGGCTCCCTAGGCGCACGTGGGGCACGCTCTTTCACTTCGCTAGAGGCTACAGGAGCTACCGTGTTTCCAAAGCTTTGTGCAATGTTCTGAATCGGCATTGAGGCCGATGCTCCGCCCATCCCTACTGGAGGACCTGAGAGTGAAGTCGCTACTGCAACAACAGAGTCAATTGCTGCATCACCAGTGGACTCAGTGCGCTCACCACGTTGACCACGACCGCGACCACGACGGTTGCGTCCACGACCGCGCCGCTCTTCACCATCTGCACTTGGAGTCGCATCAGTTCCGGGAGCAGCTTCAGTAGCTGGAGTTACCGCAGCTTGATTTTCTGGTTTTGGATTGTTCTGGTTGCGGTTATTGCCATTGCGGTTACGGCCATCTTGGCGACCTCTGCCGGAGCCTGCTTCGCGTGGAGCGCTAGCACCTTCTGCACCCTCTACCGCAACTTCTGCTGGACGTTCCCCGCGATCGTTACGCTCGCCACGACGACCCCGATTGCGATTATTACCGCTACCGTTGCCATTGCGATTATTTTGATTGCGAACACGTGGTGCGCTAGGAGCAGGTTTTACTTCTGGTGCTGGTGATGAGGAGAACAGGTTTTTGATGAAGCCAAAGAATCCACCAGAACTAGCAGCTTCAGCTTGCATCTTTTCAACTCGCGCAGGGCGCGGCTGACTCACTGGTGCTGGTGCATTTGGCGTAATACCTTTGACAGCCGCTTCAGGGCGAACTTTGACGTCTGCATCTTTACGGCTAACGGCGGTATCCGTTTCGAGCTCACGCGCTGCTTCTTCAGCCATTACGTAGCTGGCTTTTTGATCATCAAGGCGGGGGTCGTCATGACGTAAACGCTCAAGCTTGTAATGGGGTGTTTCTAGATGCTTGTTCGGGATCATCAACACGTTGACTTTGAAGCGTGACTCAATCTTGATCACTTCAGCACGTTTTTCGTTCAACAAGAAGGCAGCCACTTCGACTGGAACTTGTGTATGAATAGCGGCAGTGTTTTCTTTCATTGCCTCTTCTTGAATGATGCGCAAGACTTGCAATGCAGAAGATTCGGTATCGCGGATATGACCTGTACCGTTACAACGTGGGCAGGTTACATGGCTACCTTCAGATAAAGCAGGGCGTAAACGCTGGCGTGACATTTCCATCAAACCAAACTTGGAGATCTTGCCCATCTGAACACGAGCACGATCATGACGCAGCGCATCGCGTAAGCGATTCTCAACATCTTTCTGCGCTTTGCTTGATTCCATATCAATGAAGTCGATTACGATCAAACCACCCAAGTCACGTAAACGGGCTTGACGAGCGATTTCATCGGCAGCTTCTAAGTTGGTGCGAGTAGCAGTCTCTTCAATATCAGAGCCGCGGGTTGCACGTGCAGAGTTAACGTCCACTGACACCAAGGCTTCAGTATGGTCAATCACGATCGCGCCGCCAGATGGCAATGGCACGGTACGTGAGTACGCAGTTTCAATCTGATGCTCAATTTGGAAGCGGGAGAACAATGGCACATCATCCTGGTAACGCTTCACTCTTGGCAGGTTATCTGGCATCACTACTGACATAAATGCCGCAGCTTGCTCGTAGATGTCATCTGTATCGATGAGGATCTCACCAATATCTGGTTGGAAGTAATCACGAATTGCACGAATTACTAAGCTAGATTCGAGGTAGATCAATAGCGGTGCTGAGTTGCCTTTGGCGGCTTCATCAATCGCTGTCCACAACTGCATGAGATAACTTAAGTCCCACTGCAATTCAGTAGCGTCACGGCCAATACCGGCCGTACGAGCAATGATGCTCATGCCATCGGGTACTTCTAATTGGGACATCGCCTCACGGAGTTCTTGTCGGTCTTCACCTTCAATACGACGAGAAACGCCGCCTCCACGTGGGTTGTTTGGCATTAATACTAAATAGCGACCCGCCAAAGATACAAAAGAGGTAAGGGCAGCACCTTTTTGGCCACGCTCTTCTTTTTCTACCTGAACAATAATTTCCTGGCCTTCACGCAAGGCTTCTTTAATAGAGGCATTGCGAACATCAACACCTTCTTTAAAGTAGGTGCGAGCCACTTCTTTGAATGGCAAGAAGCCATGGCGCTCTTCGCCGTAATTGACAAAGCAAGCTTCGAGCGAAGGCTCAATGCGAGTAATGACACCTTTGTAAATATTGCCTTTGCGTTGTTCACGACCGGCAGCTTCGATATCGATATCGATGAGTTTTTGACCATCGACGATGGCAACTCGCAACTCTTCTTGTTGAGTTGCATTAAATAACATGCGTTTCATAACACTCTCCTATTGGGGAGTGCGTCGCTGCGCGCTGCGTTAGGGACAAGTTAGATACCGCTTGGGGCATAGCCCATTGGCGGATTTAGAGTGTGGATCAAGCTCATCCAGGCATCTATTGCCTGGTACACCATGTCTAATTCAACCGGTGCCACACTTGACGATCGCCGCAGAGACCTCCTTTAGGTCATCAATGCAGGCGCGCGCCTGGAAACTGTCTTCTAATCGCGGGTCGCGGCATACGGCACACCAACCCTGCGCCTCATTACAACGGGGGAGGGGCAACCCCGGGAGTCTATTAAGGGCGACTCCAAGCTCCACGATTCAAACCTGAATCAGGTCTGTCTCGGGCCAATAAATTGGCTAGAGCGTTGATTATACGGCACAAGTTGAAGGACAATGGGGTATTGTTAAGTCCCTTGTCGACCCTCGTCGGGGTGGCAAGAGAGATAAATCATGAAATCCGAACTCATTTCCAAGCCCTTGCTGGTCAAAAACAGTGCTCCAGCCGCTGTTCATCTTCAGACTATTGGTCCAGAAGAGGCTGGCCAGCGCCTAGATAACTACCTATTACGTTGGGCTAAAGGGGTTCCCAAAAGCCACGTTTATCGGATTATTCGCTCCGGCGAGGTTCGGGTGAATAAGAAAAGGGCTGAGCCGACTACGCGCTTAATTGAGGGGGATGTCATCAGAGTCCCGCCAGTTCGTATTGCTGAGCCTGCCCAAATGGCAGCCGTCAATACCGCTCAAACCAAGTCCCGGGCGCAGGGGTATTCCGACAAAATGCCTATTTTGTTTGAGGATGAGGCTCTATTAATAGTGAATAAGCCAGCAGGTCTAGCGGTTCATGGGGGCTCAGGCATTGTCTTAGGCGTGATTGAAACTCTTCGCATTACCCGCCCAGAGCTCAAATTCTTGGAATTAGTTCACCGTTTGGACCGAGATACATCAGGTGTGCTGCTCTTGGCTAAAAAGCGCAGTGCTTTGGTGGAGTTACATCGCCAGATTCGCGAAGGGCAAACAGATAAGCGCTATTACTTGCTAGCCCATGGGGAAATTGCTCAGAGTGCAGGCACGATGCAGTTGAAGTTTGCACTACATAAATATTTATTAGCCAACGGCGAGCGACGCGTCCGGGTAGACCCAGACGGTCTTCCAAGTCATACCGCTTTGCGTGTTACTCACGTAATGAAACGCGGGGAAGTCACCATCACATTAGCTGAAGCTCAGCTAAAGACGGGTCGTACCCATCAAATTCGGGTCCATTTACAAAAACTAGGCCACTCGATTTTGGGCGACGATAAATATGGCTTTGAAGAGCAAGACAAAATTGTGAAATCCAAACGCTTATATTTGCATGCTCATTTAGCTGGCTTTACTCATCCGCGTACTGGCGAGAAAATGCGTATCGAATCACCACTGCCCGCTGAATTTACCGCGATGATGAAAACTTTTGAAGCGCCCAATAATGTCTGAAGCGCAAAAACCCGATAGGCGTTACGACTTCATTGTGTGGGACTGGGATGGCACCATCATGGATTCCACCCCGACGATCGTGAACTGTATTCAACAAGCGTGTCGAGATTTGGGCTTTAAAGAGCCTGACGATGCTTTGGCTAGCTCTGTCATTGGTTTAGGTATTCATGATTCACTTCGCAGAGCAGTGCCGTGGATTGAGCCAGCGCATTTCCCTAAATTGACTGAGCGCTTTCGGCATCACTACTTAGCTAAAGATCATGAGCTCGATTTATTTCCGGGTATTCGTGAGTTGCTTCATAGCTTGCGTGAGGATGGTTATTTATTAGGCGTTGCGACAGGTAAATCTCGTGTGGGATTGGATCGATCCTTAAAGCATCATCAGTTGGAGCAGATGTTTCACGAAACTCGCACTGCAGATGAATCCTTTTCCAAGCCCCATCCTGGAATGCTCTTAGAGCTGTCCGATGTGATGCAAGTCCCCATGCGGCGTATGTTGATGATTGGCGACACCACCCATGATTTAGACATGGCCGCCAATGCAGGGGTGGATGCTGTGGCAGTGACTTATGGTGCGCATCCTCCAAGTACTTTAAAAGAGGCACCATCGCTGATGCATGTGGATGATGTTTCGCAGCTAGCAACTTGGCTAAGTCAAAATCTCACCATTAAAAACTAGTTAGTAAAAAAGGATTAAAAAGATGGATCAAAATCAATCTGAGAACGCGAACCAAAATTGGGAGCGTCAAGCACTTGAGCATTTGTTGTTAGAGAATCTCAAGGAGACTCGCAAGGCGCGCCGCTGGAAGGCGGTCTTCCGAATTCTCACACTGATTATTTTTGTTGGCGCGATCTTCGCAGTATTTGATTTTAATCTTCCTGGGCGCGGCATGGGGGCCGAGAAGCACACTGCCTTAGTCACGCTTGAAGGAGAAATTTCTTCGAGTTCGATGGCTAATGCTTTGGATATCAATTCATCGCTTACTGCGGCTTTTGAAAATGAAAATAGTGTGGGAGTGGTCTTGCGTATTAATAGCCCCGGCGGCTCTCCAGTTCAGGCCGGCATGATCAATGATGAAATTCATCGATTGCGCAAGCTCTATCCAAGTAAACCCTTTTACGTTGTCGTAGAAGATATCTGTGCTTCGGGTGGTTACTACGTTGCCGTAGCAGGCGACCAAATTTTAGTTGATAAGGCAAGCTTAGTCGGCTCTATCGGCGTCATCATGGAGGGATTTGGTTTTACTGGCTTGATGGAGAAGTTGGGTGTAACCCGTCGCATGATTACTGCAGGCTCGAACAAGGGAATGATGGATCCCTTCTCCAAAGAAAATCCCAAGCAGGTGGAAATGATTAAAAATATGATTGATGAAATTCATCAACAATTTATTGCGGTAGTAAAGGCAGGTCGCGGCGATCGCCTTAAAGAAACCCCGGAGATGTTTTCGGGTCGAGTTTGGAATGGTGAGCAGGCGATCCAAATCGGTTTAGTGGATGGCTATGGAACCGTAGATTCTGTTGCACGCGACATCTTCAAAGTGCCTGATATTTTGGACTACACCATGAAAGAGAATTTTGCAGAGCGCGTTGCCAAACGCTTTGGTGCTGAGGTCGGAACTGCAGCAGGCAAGGCATTAATTAAGACACCTGATCTCAAGTAAGTAAAGATAGATCATGAGGTAGTAAACAAAGTAGTAAACAAAATACTTAGGCCAGCAATAGAAATACTGCTGGCCTATTTTGTAATGGAGCGCAGGCAGCTTCATTCGGGAAGCGCTTACGCCAATCCGCAATCGAGAGCGTAGTGATGATTTCAGTTGGCAAACTCAGATCCATTCCCATACAAAGCATCGATTGTGGTGACAGTGTATTCAGGCAAGCCATCAACATCGCGGTATTGCGATAGGGTGTCTCAATCCAAATTTGCGTTTGTTGTAACTTTCTAGACTCCACTTCTAACTGCTTCAGTCGCGCGATGCGATCTTGGGTGTCATGCGGTACATAACCCTGAAATGCAAAGCGTTGGCCATTGAGGCCGCTTGCCATTAGACCCAATAAAATAGAGCTTGGACCGACCAATGGTTTTACTTTGGCGCCCAACTGATGCGCTGCCAGTACGAGCTCCGCACCCGGATCTGCAACGCCCGGAACACCAGCCTCTGACATCAGGCCCATGTCTTTCCCAGCAATGAGTGGCTCAAGTAGATCAAGCGGCTTGACTGCATCACCATACTTGGCGTTACGAGCAACACCACGCCACTCACTCATTTGCATTTCTTGAATAGTGCAAGCTAAAGGTGAAACACTATCGACCGCTTTCAAAAAAGCACGGGCAGTTTTGGCATCTTCCACAATCCAATGGGTAAGCTTGGCAGTCTGAGTAATAGTTTCACTTGGTAAGACCCAAGGTAGTTGCTCCACGCGAGATTCATCACCCAAAGTATTGGGAATGAGAAAAAGGGTGCCTAGTAAACTCATTATTTAATTCTTTTGCATTCAGTTAGTTGATGTTTTGTTGGGAATAAGAAAGCCGGCTTCACGCAAAAGGCCGCTCAATGCAATTAATGGCAAGCCAATTAATGCAGTGGGGTCGTCACTCTGAATAGATTCTAGAAGTGAAATTCCTAAGCCTTCGGACTTGGCGCTACCTGCACAATCATAGGGCTCTTCGGCATGGAGGTATGCCTCTAGAGCATCGTCGGGGAGTTTGCGGAAAGTCACTTCCGTAGGGACATTAATGATTGTTTCCTCATGGCCATGCATGAGACACAGTGCTGTCTGAAAAGTCACCGTGGCACCACGCATGAGTTGAAGTTGCGCCATGGCACGTTCAAAGTTTCCTGGCTTACCAATGGCGGCTCCACACAGATCGGCCACTTGATCTGAGCCAATCACCCAAGCCTCTGGATGATCTTTGGCGACAGCCGCAGCTTTTGCTTTGGCTAAACGCAAGGCTAAAGCTAGAGTGCTTTCACCAGGGAGAGGGGTTTCATCAACTTGGGGTGAGATGACATCAAAAGGGATGCGCAGGCGCTCCAAAAGCTCGCGACGATAGACCGAGGTGGATGCCAGAATTAGTTTTTTTGCAGAGTTACTCGTCACTACTTGCACCCTCGGTGAGGCCTTCATTTAGACTGATGTCATGAATCGTAATCAAGTTTTACCTCAAGTTGAACTATCCACCGATCCCAAGGCTTTAAGCCGAGTCGATTTTTGCGCCCCTCAGTCCTATCAAGGGTCTGGGTTTTTGGAGCTTTCTGCCTTATCGAGGTTGACTGAAGAATCCTCAAGCATAGAGCCAGGCGATGGCTTCCATTGGGAAGTGAAGACTCATTTTGCAGATTCTCTGGGTTCTGAGCCCCAACAAATTTTGGAATTAGCCGTAAAAGGCCGCATTCATCTGGTTTGTCAGAGCTGTTTGCAGGATTGCGGCCTAGATTTAGCTCAAGACAGCCGCTTTGTCTTGGTGAATACCGAGGAAGAGGCAGATGCCTTTCCTATGGAGGATGATCAACAAGAGCCTTTAGTAGCAAGTCAGCATTTTGACCTTTTAGGGCTGATTGAGGATGAAATCCTGCTCTCCCTGCCTTTGATTCCAAAGCATCTAAAGGGCGCTTGCCAACCCTATGCAGCTTCCTTAGGAGGAGTTGAGGGGCCTAATGATGCCCCAGAAAAACCTCAGAACCCCTTTAACATATTGAAAAATATGAAGAAAAACTGATTGGGTCCTAGCTATCGGGGGCTGTACTTTTAACCTGTTTTATCAATTGATCAGGCATTTTGCTCAATTTACATGCTAGAATATTGCCTTGCTTAGGAGTTCAATATGGCCGTCCAACAGAATAAAAAATCCCCATCCAAACGTGGCATGCATCGTGCGCACGACTTTTTGACCGCACCTGCTACGGCTGTAGAAGCCACAACTGGTGAGGCTCATCTGCGCCACCACATCTCACCAAACGGCTACTATCGTGGTCGTAAAGTTGTTAAAACAAAAAACGACTGATTCTTTAGTCTGAAAGATAGAAGCGGCTCCAGTAAAAGCCGCTTTTTTCTTTGAAAAAAACCACTTGCAGCAATACCTGATTTTATGAGTGTCACACTTGCCATCGATGCCATGGGCGGAGATCACGGAGCCATTGTTACGGTTCCCGCGTGCTGTGATTTTCTCGAAAAACATGCCGATGTAAAGATTACTTTGGTTGGTAACCCGGAAGTACTCAAGCAAGCCTTGAGTCAATTTCCAAAAGCGCCATTAGAGCGCATTCAAATTATTTCTGCCAGTGAAGTTGTCTTGATGGATGATCCCATTGAGGTGGCATTGCGTCGTAAAAAAGATTCTTCTATGCGGATTGCTATCGAGCAAGTTAAAGAGGGATTGGCTGATGCAATCATTTCCTCTGGTAATACTGGCGCCCTGATGGCCATCTCCCGCTACATTCTCAAAACGCTGGATGGTGTTGACCGTCCTGCAATTGCTACTGCCATTCCGAATGAAAAAGGTCGCGGCACCACCATGTTAGATCTTGGCGCAAATGCAGATTGTGAGCCAATGCATTTGGTGCAATTTGCACAGATGGCCAATGTGATGGTTCAAGTGGTGGATGGCACGCAAAACCCTTCAATTGGTCTTCTCAATATCGGAGAAGAGGTAATTAAAGGTAGCGAAGTAGTTAAGCAGACTGGCGAACTGTTACGCCAAACCAATTTAAACTTTTATGGCAACGTAGAAGGCAATGATATTTTTAAGGGCACTACGGATATTGTGGTGTGTGATGGCTTCGTTGGTAATGTAGTCCTTAAAGCAAGCGAAGGCTTGGCTAAGATGATGAGTGGTTTAATTAAGGAAGAGTTCAATCGATCATGGCTAACCAAGCTGATGGCGATCTGCTCGATGGTGCCATTGCTAAGGGTTCGTAAGCGGGTTGATCATCGGCGTTATAACGGAGCTGTACTATTAGGTTTACGCGGTTGCGTCATTAAGAGTCATGGCTCGGCAGATCGTTTTGCATTTGGTTTTGCGCTTGATCGCGCTTACGAAGCAGCTAAGAATCGCATGGTAGAGCGCATAGCTCAAGCTTTTGCGGCGGAGACAAAATCATCATGAATACTTATTCAAGAATAGCGGGAACTGGTAGCTACCTTCCTGAGTTACGTTTAAGTAATCAGGATCTAGTTGAGCGTTTGGCGAAGGTGGGTCTTGAGACTAGCGATGAGTGGATTGTGACTAGAAGCGGTATTTCTGCGCGTCACTTTGCTGCTGACAATCAACTCACCAGCGACTTAGCAGTGAAAGCGGCTCAAGCAGCATTAGAGGCGGCTGGCTGCAATTCTGAAGACCTTGATCTGATTATCTTAGCGACATCGACGCCAGATCATTTGGGCGGTTTCCCGAGCACAGCTTGCGTAGTGCAAGATAAATTAGGCGCTCATACCCACTGCGCAGCATTTGATGTGCAAGCGGTCTGCGCAGGCTTTACTTATGCTCTGGCTATCGCTGATGCCTTTATTCGGACGGGTACTTACAAAAAAGTATTAGTTTTGGGCGCTGAAACTTTTTCTCGTATTTTAGATTTTCAAGATCGCACCACTTCGGTTTTATTTGGTGATGGCGCTGGAGCGGTTGTGCTGGAAGCTTCTGCAAAGCCAGGTATTTTGGCAACTGCTTTACATGCAGATGGTAGTCAACGCGATATTCTGTGTGTACCGGGGCGTGCTAAGCAGGGTGGCGTAGAAGGGTCTGCTTACTTGACTATGGATGGTCCTGCGGTATTTAAGTTGGCCGTTAAAGTACTTGAGCAAGTCGCGAATGAGGTCTTGGAAAAAGCCAATCTCAAAGCAGAGCAAATTGATTGGTTAGTGCCTCATCAAGCCAATATTCGTATTATGGAGAGCACCGCTCGCAAGATGGGTATGTCGATGGATAAAGTCATTGTGACAGTGCATGAGCACGGCAATACTTCTGCTGCATCCATTCCACTTGCCCTAGATGTCGGCGTTCGCTCTGGTCAAATTCAGCGTGGTCAACATCTATTGCTAGAAGGTGTGGGCGGAGGGTTTGCTTGGGGTGCGGTAGCAATTCAGTATTAAGGTAAAAGTAATACAAGAACAACCATCATTAAGTGAATTTTCCTATGACATTTGCATTTGTATTTCCTGGCCAAGGTTCCCAATCTGTTGGGATGCTCAACACTATTGCAAATCGCCCTGAAGTCCGCGCTACTTTGCAAGAAGCCTCAGAAGCTTTGGGAGAAGATATTGCGAAACTCATTGCGGAAGGGCCTGCAGAAGCATTGTCTTTAACAACTAATACCCAGCCCGTGATGTTGACTGCAGCAATCGCGTTTTATCGCGCTTGGTTAGCCTCTGGCGGTGCCGTTCCTAAAATGATGGCTGGCCATAGCTTGGGTGAGTACTCTGCTCTGGTTGCTGCCGGCGTAATCGCTTTTAAAGATGCGGTGCCCTTGGTACGCTTTCGTGCGCAAGCGATGCAAACAGCCGTGCCAGTAGGTACTGGCGGTATGGCTGCGATCCTTGGTTTAGATGATGCAATCGTGAAGTCGGTATGTGCCGAAGCTGCTGCAGTCTCTGGTGGTGTAGTAGAGGCAGTAAACTTTAATGCCCCAGGTCAAGTGGTTATTGCTGGTGGTAGCGATGCCGTAACTAAGGCCTGTGAATTACTCAAGGCAGCTGGCGCAAAACGTGCTTTGCCATTGCCAGTATCGGCACCATTTCATTCATCATTATTACAACCTGCTTCTGAAAAACTCAAAGGGTACTTAGCTGATATTGAATTTAAGGTTCCGACTATCTCTGTAGTCAACAACGTTGATGTAGAAATCTTCAATGATCCGGCACTGATTAAAGATGCTTTAGTACGTCAGGCAGCTAGGCCAGTTCGATGGCAAGAGACTATTCAGGCGATGGCACAGCAGGGCATTACTCAGGTTATAGAGTGCGGTCCTGGCAAGGTATTGGCTGGGCTGACTAAGCGTATCAATGAGAATGTTGTTGGCTTGCCTATTTTTGATGAAGTAAGTCTCAATGAAGCTTTGGCTGCAGTAAAGTAAAAACACGCATCAGTCATCTCAAGAAACAACAAAGAAACAACAAAGAAATAAGAAATAAACGACGGAAGACAAATATGAATCTCGACTTAAGTGGACAAATTGCATTGGTTACCGGAGCATCGCGCGGCATCGGTCAAGCGATTGCGGATGAGTTAGTGAAATGTGGCGCTAAGGTAGTTGGTACTGCCACTTCTGAAGATGGTGCCAAGGCCATTAATGCGCGGTTACAAGCGAGTGGTGGTCGTGGCGCATTATTAAATGTGACAGATCCAAAGGCTTGCGAGGACATCATTGATTTGATTGTCAAGGATTTTGGCGGCATTAGTATTTTGGTGAATAACGCAGGCATCACCCGCGATAACCTCGCAATGCGCATGAAAACAGATGAGTGGACCGACGTGATCGACACCAATTTAAGTGCGGTTTTCCGTTTATCACAGGCGGTCATGCGCCCCATGATGAAGGCTCGTGCTGGGCGCATTATTAATATCACCTCGATTGTTGGTCATATGGGCAATGCTGGACAAGCCAATTACGCCGCAGCGAAGGCTGGGGTTTCGGGAATGACTCGTGCTTTAGCTCGTGAAATCGGTAGCCGCAATATCACCGTCAATTGCGTAGCGCCTGGGTTTATTGATACTGATATGACCCGAGCCTTGAGTGAAGAACAGCAAAATACCCTAAAAGCCAACATTCCTTTGGCGCGTCTGGGTAGCCCAGAAGATGTAGCCCAGGCAGTGGCATTTTTGGCCTCTCCAGCGGCTGGTTACATCACGGGGAATACCCTGCATGTCAATGGTGGCCTTTATTTGGCCTAAGAGTAAGCTCGGAATTTGATCATTTTTTGGCGGATTTACGAATTTAGCCCGCCAAGCTGATAAAATCCTTTTCATCGTTTTTTTACAACCCTTGGGGGAATTAATGGATAACATCGAACAACGCGTTAAGAAGATCGTCGCTGAGCAATTGGGCGTCGCAGAGGCAGATATCAAGAATGAATCTTCTTTTGTGAATGACTTAGGCGCAGACTCTCTTGACACTGTTGAATTGGTAATGGCTCTTGAAGATGAATTCGGAATTGAAATTCCGGATGAAGAAGCCGAAAAAATTACTACTGTTCAGCTTGCTATTAATTTTGCTCAGTCTAAAGCTCAGGGTTAATTCCCTAGCTTAGTTAAAAGTTATTACTGTGTCAGCATCAAATGGCCGCCGCCGGGTTGTTATTACCGGCTTAGGCCTGATTTCACCAGTTGGTAACTCGGTTGATGTAGCTTGGTCTAATGTTCTCGCGGGCAAATCAGGTATTGCGACCATCACGAAGTTTGACCACACTCCGCTGAGCGTACATTTTGCTGGTGAGGTAAAAGACTTTAACGTCGAAGAATATGTCTCAGCCAAAGAGGCGCGCCATATGGATACCTTTATCCATTTCGGTATCGCAGCTGGTACGCAAGCGATGCGTGATAGTGGTTTACAGGTAACCGAAGAGAACGCTGAGCGCATTGGCGTAATGGTTGGTTCGGGTATTGGTGGTTTGCCGATGATTGAGGAAACTGGTGCTGAGTTGTTAGCGCGCGGTCCTCGTCGCATCTCCCCATTCTTTGTGCCAGGCTCCATCATTAATATGATTTCTGGCCACCTTAGTATTCTATTTGGTCTCAAGGGCCCGAACGTAGCTGCGGTAACTGCCTGCACTACTGGTTTACACAGCATTGGCTTAGCAGCGCGCCTCATTCAGTATGGCGATGCTGATGTGATGGTGGCTGGTGGGGCTGAATCCACTATCTCTGCGTTGGGTGTTGGCGGCTTCGCTTCAGCTCGTGCGCTATCTACCCGCAATGATGATCCGGCAACCGCTTCACGCCCATGGGACAGAGACCGTGATGGTTTCGTACTGGGTGAGGGCGCAGGTGTTGTAGTGCTCGAAGAGTATGAGCACGCTAAAGCCCGGGGCGCAAAAATCTACTGTGAGCTTTTGGGCTTCGGAATGAGTGGGGATGCTTATCATATGACTGCCCCCAATATGGATGGCCCACGTCGCTGTATGGTCAACGCCATGCGTGATGCCGGCTTAAATGCTGATCAGATTCAATACATTAACGCGCACGGTACTTCGACGCCCTTGGGTGATAAGAATGAAACTGGCGCTATTAAAGCTGCACTTGGCGACCATGCTAAGAAGACTCTCATTAACTCTACCAAGTCTATGACAGGCCATCTTTTAGGAGGTGCTGGCGGCTTAGAGTCGGTTTTCACTATTCTGGCCCTGCATAACCAGAAGTCTCCACCAACCATCAATATCTTCAACCAAGATCCAGAGTGTGATTTGGACTACTGCGCTAATACTGCTCGCGATGTGAAGATTGATCATGCCATCAAAAACAACTTTGGCTTTGGGGGTACTAACGGTACCTTGATTTTTGGTAAATTGACCTAATATCTAAGTTATCTCCTTTTTAAGGTTTATCAATTGGTTTTTACCAAGTAGGTTTTTAGCATTATGAAAAAGTTCTTTATTGCGCTTGTGGCTGCATTCAGCCTTGGGCAGACCCCTCTCATTCCTCATGCTTGGGCACAAAGCCCGCGCGTAGCCGTGCCTGATTTTGCAGACTTAGTTGAGCGAGCTAGTCCTGCTGTGGTGAATATTCGTACTACGGAAAAAGTCGCTCAGCAACAAGCTCAGGGCGGGATTCCGGGCATGCCTGAGGATCAGGCTGAGTTCTTTCGTCGCTTCTTTGGTGTGCCTATTCCTGGTTTGCCTGGTGGACCTAAGCAAGCGCAACCTAACCCTGGCAAGCCACAAGAGGCGGATCGTGGCGTAGGCTCTGGTTTCATTATCGAGTCCAATGGCTTGATTTTGACCAACGCCCATGTGGTTGAGGGTGCGAATACGATCTATGTCACTTTGACTGATAAACGTGAGTTCAAAGCAAAGCTGTTGGGGATGGATAAGCGAACCGACATGGCCGTAGTCAAAATAGAAGCACGCGATTTACCCAAGTTGCCACTGGGCGACTCTTCACGCGTGAGAGTGGGTGAGTGGGTACTAGCAATTGGCTCCCCATTTGGTCTTGAAAACACCGTCACTGCAGGTATTGTGTCTGCTAAGAGTCGTGATACGGGCGACTATCTGCCCTTCATTCAGACTGATGTGGCCGTCAATCCTGGCAACTCTGGGGGCCCGCTGCTAAATACCGCTGGGCAAGTAATTGGTATTAATTCTCAAATATTTAGCCGCTCTGGCGGATACATGGGTATCTCCTTCGCCATTCCAATCGATGAGGCGATGCGCGTTGCAGAGCAACTGCGCACTAACGGAAAAATGACGCGCGGCCGCATTGGTGTTGCCTTGGGTGAATTGACCAAAGAGATTGCTGAGAGTTTGGGTTTGGGTAAACCCCGCGGCGCTTATGTTCGCAATGTAGAGCCAGGTGGGCCGGCAGCAGCTGGTGGCATTGAGTCAGGAGATGTGATTCTCAGTTTTAATGGCCGGGATATCGGAAAGTCTACTGACTTACCCAGAGCCGTTGGCGATACCAAGCCAGGAACCAGCGCAACTGTTCAGGTTTGGCGTAAAGGTAATACAAAGGATCTGATGGTGGCTGTGGTTGATACTGAGGCAGGACAGGCGGCCGCTAAAAAGTCAGATAACTCAGGCTCAGCTGCTGGAAATGCCAACTCTCTTGGAGTGGCAACCGCCGAGCTGTCGGATGCTAAAAAGAAAGAGCTCAATATTCGTAATGGTGTTGAGGTTACCAGCCTTGGGGAAGGCCCCTTGGTTCGGGCGGGCGTGCGTCCTGGGGATGTCATTATCAGAATCGCCGATACTGATGTCACTGGATTAAAGCAGTTTGAAAGCCTAGTTAAGGGCTTAGACGCCAATAAGTCAGTCCCAATTTTTATTCGTCGGGCAGACAGCACTCTGATCATCCCAGTGAAGCCAAAATAGGCTAAAAACGGGGTTTTTGGATATAAAAAAGGGGTTAGGCGCTAATTGAGCGCCACCCATTACAATCTATTTAAGACGACTTTTTGCAGCGCATCATTGGGGTGTGTTCTAACAAGGCGTTTTTTGAAGACTACTTAAGACGCTATGGATTTAATCCGCAACTTTTCTATTATTGCCCATATTGACCACGGCAAATCCACGCTTGCAGACCGCATTATTCAACACTGTGGCGGTTTATCTGATCGTGAAATGGAAGCCCAAGTTCTCGATTCAATGGATATCGAGCGTGAGCGCGGCATCACCATCAAAGCGCAAACAGCGGCGCTCACTTACAAATCCAAAAACGGAAAAACATACAACATTAACCTGATTGATACACCGGGTCACGTTGACTTCTCGTATGAGGTTAGTCGTTCGCTATCGGCGTGTGAAGGTGCACTATTGGTCGTGGATGCTAGTCAAGGCGTTGAAGCTCAAACAGTGGCTAACTGTTACATGGCCCTTGAATTGGGTGTCGAGGTAGTACCAGTACTTAATAAGATTGATTTACCTCAGGCCGATCCTGAGCGCGCCAAAAAAGAAATCGAGGATGTCATTGGAATTGATGCATCCAATGCAGTGACTTGCTCAGCTAAAACCGGCTTGGGTGTGCAAGATGTCATTGAGGAAATGATTGCTCGCGTCCCCCCGCCTGAAGGGAGCGCAACAAATCCACTACAAGCTTTGATTATCGATTCGTGGTTTGATAACTATGTCGGCGTGGTCATGTTGGTACGCGTTGTGAATGGTGTCTTAAGGCCCAAAGATAAAATTACCTTAATGGCTAACGGCTCTAGCCACTTAGTTGAGCATGTCGGCGTATTTAGTCCGAAGTCGGTAGACCGCCCCGACTTATCTGCCGGTCAAGTAGGCTTTGTAATTGCAGGTATTAAAGAATTAAAAGCAGCTAAGGTGGGTGATACTGTCACGCATTCTCCTGGGCAGCAAGGTCGAGTGCCTGCTTCGCAAGCACTACCTGGATTTAAAGAGGTCAAGCCTCAGGTCTTTGCTGGCCTTTACCCAGTAGAGTCCAGTGAGTACGACCAGTTACGAGAATCCCTAGAGAAGCTACAGTTAAATGATGCCTCGCTCTTATATGAGCCTGAGGTTTCACAAGCGCTTGGTTTTGGATTCCGTTGCGGCTTCTTAGGTTTACTCCATATGGAGATCGTACAAGAGCGCTTAGAGCGTCAGTACGGCATGAATCTCATCACTACCGCTCCAACGGTGGTCTATCAAGTAGAGCAGTCTGATGGCAGCATCCTCTCTGTGGACAACCCATCGAAGATGCCCGAAGCCAGTAAGATCAATACGATTCTCGAGCCGATCGTGACAGTCAATCTGTATATGCCGCAAGAGTATGTGGGCGCAATTATTACCTTGTGTGTTGGTAAGCGTGGCATTCAGATGGATATGAACTACTTAGGTCGTCAGGTCAAACTCACTTATGAGTTACCCATGGCGGAGATTGTTTTAGATTTCTTTGACAAAATGAAATCGATTTCGCGTGGCTATGCGTCGATGGATTACGAGTTCAAAGAATATCGTCCAGCCGATGTAGTTAAGGTTGACATCCTCATCAATAGTGAGCGAGTCGATGCTCTTTCGGTAATTGTTCACCGCAGTAATAGCCAACATCGCGGGCGCGAAGTAGTTGCCAAAATGCGCGGCATCATTCCACGTCAAATGTTTGATGTGGCTATTCAGGCGGCAATTGGTAGCAATATTGTTGCTCGTGAAAATGTTAAAGCCCTGCGTAAAAACGTATTGGCTAAATGCTATGGTGGTGATATCTCCCGTAAGCGTAAATTACTAGAGAAGCAAAAAGAAGGTAAGAAGCGCATGAAACAAGTAGGTAATGTGGAAATTCCACAAGAGGCTTTCTTGGCTATTTTGCAGGTAGACGACTAATGAACTTTGCACTCATTCTTTTTATCTTGGTCGTGGTTTCTGGGATTGCTTGGATTGCTGACCGCTATTACTTTGCTCCGCAAAGACGCATGGCCGGCATCGATCGTATGCCATTGTGGCTGGAATACACAGCGGGTTTCTTCCCAGTGATTTGTGCAGTATTTGTATTGCGCTCATTTATTGTGGAGCCATTCAAAATTCCATCAGGCTCAATGATTCCCACGCTACAGATTGGTGACTTTATTCTGGTGAATAAATTTACCTACGGTATTCGTTTGCCAGTGATTAACCAGAAAGTAGTTGATCTAGGCTCCCCCAAGCGCGGTGATGTGGTAGTTTTCCGTTATCCCCGTGATGAATCAGTGGATTATATTAAGCGCGTCGTCGCTCTACCAGGTGATACTGTTACCTATCAAGACAAGCGTTTAACAGTGAATGGTCAGTTATTGCAATATAGCGGTGGCGAGTCTTATCTCGATCCAGAAAACATGCGTTACGCCAAACGCTTTGCAGAATCTTATCCTGCAGATCTTGGCGCTAACAAGCACGAGATTCTGAATGATCCCGATCGTCCCGCAGGCATGTTCCCTGCCGAGCGTTTTCCAGGATTTGAAAACTGTCAGTATCAAAATGCTGGGCTTACTTGTACCGTGCCGGCCGGACATTACTTTGCCATGGGCGATAACCGTGATAACAGTGCTGATTCTCGTTACTGGGGGTTTGTGCCAGAAAAAAATATTGTTGGTAAGGCTTTCTTTGTTTGGTTAAATCTTGGAAACCTTGGCCGTATTGGCGGCTTCGAATAAAGTCATGAACGCCCGCGCCGTCATTGAAACTGCACCGCTGCAAGCGCAACTAGGCTACACGTTCAAAAAGCCAGAGCTTCTCAATCAGGCTTTAACACATCGTAGTCACAGCAAGAAGAATAATGAGCGCCTCGAGTTTTTGGGTGATTCTATTCTGAATTGTGTTGTCGCTGAAATGCTCTATGAGCGTTACTCAGATTTAGATGAGGGCGATCTTTCTCGTGTTCGAGCGAATTTGGTAAAGCAACAAGCGCTTTATGAAATTGCGCAAACTCTATCGTTATCAGACTACCTACGCCTAGGTGAAGGTGAGCTCAAGAGCGGTGGTTTTCGTCGCCCATCTATTTTGGCAGACACCCTTGAAGCGGTGACTGGGGCAATCTTTTTGGATAGTGGGTTTGATGCAGCCAAAACTTGTTTACGAAAGCTCTACTCCATCATTTTGGCGAACGTTGATCCGAAGACCCTGGGTAAGGATGACAAAACTCTGTTACAAGAGTACCTGCAAAGCTATCAATTGCCGCTCCCCACTTACAATGTGACGGGGACTAGCGGTGCTGCCCATAATCAGCAATTTGAGGTGGAATGCCTCATACCCAATATCAAGGTTGCCGTAAAAGGGGAGGGTGCCTCTCGACGTGCAGCTGAGCAGGGGGCAGCGAAATTAGCATTATTAGCCGCTCTAAAGGCGCTGCCACAAGCGCTGGGAAAACCTAAAAAAACTCGGTCAGCTAAAAAGAAGGCAGCAAAAAAAGTGGTCACCGAAGAGCAGTTAAATCTTAAGCTGAAGGGCTAATCGTGTTTAGATGCGGCACTATCGCCATTGTTGGTCGTCCCAATATGGGCAAATCAACTCTTCTGAATGCCTTGGTTGGTCAGAAAATTAGTATTACTTCTCGTAAGGCGCAGACGACTCGTCACCGTATTTTAGGTATTCAGAATCGCGAAGAGGCGCAGTTCATCTTCATTGATACACCTGGTTTTCAAACTCGTCTGATGAATACCCTGAACAAGGCTTTGAACCGCACAGTGACCACAGCGTTACAAGATGTGAATGTAGCTTGCTTTGTAGTTGAGGCTGGTTACTTTGGCGAAGACGATAAGAAGGTGTTGCGACTACTACCAACTGATTTGCCAGTAGTTCTCGTTTTAAACAAACTTGATTTATTCAATAGCCGCTTTCAGACTCCATCTGAGCGTGATCAGGCTTTACTGAATTTCATGAAAGACATGAGTCAGCCCTGGAGTGATTTAGGCGGTCATGAGGATCAGAAGTGCGAGTTCTCAGAAATCGTACCGATGAGTGCCAAGAGCCCTGGGGATATTGAAAGATTATTAGATGTGCTTGAGGCTTATTTGCCTGAGGCACCGGCGGTCTATGATGGCGATACGATTACTGACCGTAGTGAGCGCTTCTTGGCCGCTGAGATTCTGCGGGAGAAGGTTTTTCGCTTTACTGGTGAGGAGCTGCCTTATACCAGTACCGTGGTGATTGATCAGTTCAAAATGGATGGCAAGATGCGCCGCATTGCAGCAACGATCTTAGTTGATCGTGATAGCCATAAGGCAATGATTATTGGCGCCAAGGGTGAGCGACTTAAGAAAATCTCTACCGATGCCCGTATTGATATGGAAAAGCTCTTTGATGGCAAAGTCTTTTTAGAGACTTGGGTTAAGGTCAAGCGTGGTTGGGCAGATGATCGTGCTGAATTACGGGCGCAAGGTCTAGAGTAAACCGCTATGGCCTCCATTCGTGTTGCTGACGAACCTGCTTTTGTACTGCATAGCATTCCTTATAAGGAAACTAGCTTAATTCTGGATGTCTTTACGCGCCAATATGGTCGGATGGCTTTAATTGCTAAGGGGGCTAAGCGCCCGCATTCAGTATTACGTCCAGTTCTACAACGCTTTCAGCCCCTATTAGTTTCCTGGAGTGGTAAATCCGAGTTGCGCACTTTAACGAAGTCGGAGTGGGTGGGTGGCACACCCTCTTTAGTAGGCGATGCTTTACTGTGTGGCTTTTATCTCAATGAGCTCTTAGTGAAGTTTCTGGCTCGTGAAGATGATTATGAAAAACTCTATGATCATTACACCGATACGATCTCTGCCTTATCTAATCTCGAATTTGAATCTAAGGGTTTGGAAGAAATTCTGCGGCCTTTTGAATTAACACTTTTACAAGAGACGGGTTATGCAGCTGCACTAGATCGCTGCGTTGAAACCAATAGCGCTCCCAACTCAGATGAACAGTATGTCTATCAGCCTGAGCGAGGCGTCAGGCCGGCACAGGGAGACGATCCAGGTCACTGGCCGGTCTTGAGTGGCAAATCTCTTTTGGCTATTGCAGTTGGAGACTTTTCGGATCCAGAGACGCTTTCTGAGAGTAAACAGCTGATGCGCTTCCTGTTGGGGCTGCATCTTCAGGATCAAGTACTCACCACCCGTCAGATTTTGATTGATCTGAAGAAAATCTAGTAATCTATCCTCATGAATACCCAATCAAAACTTGAGCTAGGCATTAATATCGACCACGTCGCCACCTTGCGTAATGCGCGTGGCACGATCTACCCTGATCCTCTGAAGGCTGCACGCTTGGCTGAAGAGGCGGGTGCTGATTTAATTACCTTACATTTACGCGAAGATCGTCGCCATATTAAAGATACAGATTTACTGGCACTTCGCCCGTTGATTCAGACGCGGATGAACTTAGAGTGCGCTGTCACACCGGAAATGATTGAGATTGCCTGTCAAGTAAAACCCCATGATGTATGTCTTGTTCCTGAAAAGCGTGAGGAAGTCACTACCGAAGGCGGCTTAGATGTCTTAAAGTATTTTGAGAAAGTTAAGACAGCTACTGCTCAATTAAAAAATGCAGGCATTCGGGTATCGCTCTTTATTGATCCCGAAGAGAAGATAATTCAAGCGGCTAAAGAGACGGGTGCAACAGTAGTCGAATTGCATACTGGTCGCTATGCAGATCTCGCTGGTGATCAACAAAAGCAAGAACTCGAGCGTATTAGAAAAGCAGCGCAGTTTGGGAAAAGTATTGGTTTGCGAGTGAATGCAGGCCATGGCTTGCATGAAGGCAATGTCATGCCAGTTGCTGCTATTACCGAGCTCTCTGAGCTCAATATTGGTCATGCGATTGTTGCTGAAGCGCTCTTTAAGGGTTGGCAAAAAGCGATTACTGATATGAAAGCCCTAATGGCTCAGGGTAGAGCCAATACTTAACAAATTAAAAGTACATGATCATCGGCATAGGAACAGACATTTTGCAGATCGAGCGGCTTCAGGCTGCTTATGATCGTACTAATGGACGCTTAGCTGAAAAGATTTTGGGACCGGATGAGATGCTGGTCTTTAAACATCGACTTGCCAGAAATCATAAGCGGGGCATTGCCTTTCTGGCAACCCGATTTGCAGCTAAAGAAGCGTTCTCCAAAGCAATTGGTTTGGGTATGAGAATGCCGATGACTTGGCGCTCCTTACAAACTCTCAATGAGCCCAGTGGTAAACCATTCACGTCTTATCTAGGTGCCTTGGAAAAATTTATGCAGGAAAGAAATTGGGAGGCTCAGGTCACCGTTAGTGATGAGCAGGATATGGCGATTGCCCACGTCATCGTTGTTCAAAAATAAAACAATTCAAAAGTAAATAAAACAAAAAAATTATAAGGAATACATGAGTAAGTCGACTATGAAACCAGGCCCAGTAACTTTAGATGTTATTGGGCTTGAGTTGGATGCTGAAGATTGCCGTCGCATCATGCATCCCCTGACTGGTGGTGTGATTTTATTTGGCAGAAACTTTACCAATCGCAAGCAGCTCACAAAGTTGACTGGAGAGATTAAAAAGCTTCGCTCCGATGTGTTGATCTCAATTGATCATGAAGGTGGGCGAGTGCAGCGTTGCAGGACTGATGGCTTTACCCATTTGCCTGCTATGCGTAAGCTGGGTGATCTTTGGGGATCCAAAAATAAACCAACGCATCAATCAAGAAATCAATCAAAGCATGCCGCTGAATCAGCCGCCATAGCGATGGCGGCAGCCACTGCCTGTGGGTATATCCTGGCTAGTGAGTTAAGAGCTTGCGGTGTCGACTTTAGCTTTACTCCTGTCCTAGATTTAGATTTTGGTCGCAGCGGTGTTATTGGTGATCGTGCCTTTAGTCGTGATCCACAAATTACCTTTGCATTAGCTAAGAGTCTGAATGAAGGTCTACGGCTTGCTGGTATGGCGAACTGTGGCAAGCACTTTCCGGGGCATGGTTGGGCAGAGGCAGATTCACATGTGGCGATTCCGGTGGATGAACGTCCTTTGGAGCAAATTTTGCATGATGATGCCAAGCCTTATGAATGGCTTGATCTGAGCTTGACCGCCGTGATGCCAGCCCATGTGATTTATCCAAAAGTAGATAAAAATCCAGCAGGCTTTTCTCAGATTTGGTTGCACTCCATCTTGCGTCAAGAGCTAGGCTTTAAAGGTGTGATCTTTAGCGATGACCTTTCAATGGAGGGTGCGAGCGTTGCGGGCTCTGTAGTGAAGGGTGCTGATATGGCACTTGAGGCAGGATGTGATGCAGTACTGATTTGTAATCGCCCGGATCTTGCGGATCAATTGCTAAGTCAGTTGAAAGTCTCTAAAGCAAAGCTAGCGGAGTCTGCCACTCGTTTAAATCGCTTAATGCCGACTGCTGTGGCTCCTGCCTGGGATGAGTTGCAAGATGAGGCTCAATATCAGCATGCCAAGGGCTTGCTGAAGCAGTTGAAGCTCATTGCTTAGGTAATAAAAAAGCCCGGCAAGCCGGGCTTTTACTTATTGAGTTTGCTACGTAGCTTTATGCTCAGTTAGCGCGGCTACGATACTCACCGGTACGAGTATCGATCTCGATCTTGTCGCCAGTATTGCAGAATAATGGCACTTGTAAATCATAGCCAGTAGCTAACTTTGCATTCTTCAATACCTTGCCGGAGCTGGTATCACCTTTGACTGCTGGCTCTGTGTAGATAATTTCACGAACTAAGGAGTTCGGCATTGTTACAGAAAGTGCCTTGCCTTCGTAGAACACGACTTCACATGGCATGCTTTCTTCGAGGTAATGCAATGCATCGCCCATGAACTCTGCTTCTACTTCATATTGGTTGTACTCAGTATCCATAAATACATACATTGGATCCGCAAAGTAAGAGTAGGTGCAATCTTTCTTATCTAAGATCACCACATCAAACTTGTCATCCGCTTTAAATACGCCTTCGTTAGGCGCGCCAGATAACAAGTTCTTGAATTTCATTTTCACAACAGAGGAGTTACGACCTGAGCGGCTATATTCGGCCTTTAAAACGACCATGGCATCAGTGCCGATCATCACTACGTTACCAACGCGGAGTTCTTGAGCTGTTTTCATCTTGGTATTCCTGGGGGCAGAGCTGAATTTCTGCAGTTTTTATCAAAAACAAGATTGTAACCGCCTACCGGCTGATTTCTCTGAAGTTCAGGTCACAAAGCTCACTAGACGGGTAGCCAGGCCACCATCCGCTTGTTTTTCGAGTAAAGCAGAGCGCCAAGCTTTGGAATGAGCTTCCCAAGCAATAACTGATGGGTACCAATCGCTCGGCATTGCCCAGGTCATAGCGGTGATCACAGCAAGCCTAAGATCCTGTGGAGCCCCATCAAGATAGAGATCTAAAAAGGCGGCCATCTTTATTTCATGCGCCTGATCATCTTGAGGGTAAATATGCCAAATAAAGGGTTTGCCAGCTAGTTGGGCGCGGACAAAAGAATCTTCACCGCGAACAATATTTAAGTCGCATTGAGAAAGCACCCAGTCATATTCATCTTGAGGCACAAAGGGTATTGAAATCAGTTGAATAGAGTCTGGAAGGGAGATTGCTTTAGTAGGGTGATGCGAGCTGAACTGTAGCTGCTCGAGCTGGCCATGAGTCAGGACAATATCGAAACCTTCGCCTAGGGCGGCTAAATCTTCCAGCCACTTCAGAAGAGGTGCGCCTGGGTAACAAAAAACGCTAATTCGTTTGGTGTTAGGCCGCAATAGTTCCCAGCTTGCTTTTAAGCTCTCCGGAATCTTAGCCGGGCTCATGAAGGTTTCTGTGGGTACTGGATCTATCAAGATACCGCCTGCATTCTCCTGAAATCCTGGAAAGAAAAAGTATTTCGGAATGCCGTGTGCCTGCGGGGAGGCTTTCTGATGAAAGTCGGTAATCCAAGGCTCTGCGCTTAGGTATTCTAGATTGATAATGAGGGGTTTTTTTGGGGCAATTAACAGGCCCGCAAGGTAGCGTTTAGGTAAATCGCATCCAAAGGCTTCAATCACCACATCGGGGGGCTCCACGGGATGGCGACTATTTTGATGGCTTGCCTCCCAGGGCTCAATTTGAATGCAGCGCTTGATTTCCGGATCAACCCCAGAAGCGAGTAAATTAATGGTTGGCAGATCGTCACAGTAAATGCGCACGTCTTGGCCATGAAGACTTGTTAAGCTTCTTGCTAGACGCCAGCAAACACCGGCATCACCATAGTTGTCTACGATTTGACAGAAAATATCCCAACGCATGAGCAATTCGCTTTTTGAAACCCTTCAGCAGGATGTTAAACGGCTACCCGGATTGCCGGGGGTATATCGCTTCTTTGATGAGGCGGGACATATTCTCTATGTCGGTAAAGCGCGCAACCTCAAAAAGCGGGTATCTAGTTACTTTCAGCGAACTCAGCTTTCACCACGAATAGAGCTGATGGTGGGAAAGATTGCCCGCTATGAGACAACAGTAACACGCTCAGAAACTGAAGCCTTAATTCTAGAGAACAATCTCATTAAGGAGTTAGCCCCTCCATTCAACATTCTCTTCCGTGATGATAAGTCCTATCCTTATGTAATGTTGACGGGGCATCAGTTTCCACGCTTGGCCTCCTATCGCGGTAAAACAGATAAGCGCAATCACTACTTTGGACCATTCCCTAACTCATGGGCAGTACGTAATAGCGTACAGATTTTGCAAAAAGTATTTCGCCTGAGAACTTGTGAGGACTCTGTTTTTAAAAATCGTAGTCGCCCCTGTTTGCTTCATCAAATACATCGTTGTAGCGCGCCTTGTGTTGGCCGTCTCAGTATTGATCAATATGGGCAAGACGTTGAGCAGGCAAGACGGTTTTTAGAGGGTGATCATAGTCGTGTGCTCTCTGAGCTTGAAAAGAAAATGCATGTCTATAGTGATGCCATGGAATTTGAAATGGCGGCAGTTTTAAGGGATCGGATCACAGATCTCTCTAGCGTCTTACAACAACAATCCATGGATACTGTTGCAGATGGGGAGGGCGATGTAGATGTGATTGCTGTTGCCCAAATGGAGGGTGTGGTCTGCGTCAATCTGGCGATGATTCGGGGTGGTCGACATTTAGGTGATCGTGCCTATTTCCCTAAGGGCTTGCGCTCTGGCTCTGGTGAACTGCCTCCGCCTGCAGAAATTCTCGAAGCGTTTATTGCTCAGCATTATTTGGAGGATAAGGTGAGTGATGGTGAGGTAACGACTAACTTGATTCCACCCGTACTCATTCTGAATCATCCATTAAGAAAGCTAGTTGATGATATTGCGGCACCGGAAGAAAGTGTCGACAATATTTCCGAGCTATCAGCTCCGGAGGGCTTGCATGACCTACTCAATGCACAAGCGGGTAAGCGTATTACTTTCCTTCACCAGCCACAAGGTCAGAGACGACATTGGCTAGCTATGGCTGAAGGCAATGCCAAGATTGCGATAGCCAAGCGCTTGGTCGAGACTGGTGGACAGCTAGCTAGAGCACGAGCATTGGCTGATGTCCTGGCACTGGAGTTGGAAAGTCTAGAGCAGCTGCGTATTGAATGTTTTGATATTAGCCATACATCGGGTGAAGCTACACAAGCTTCTTGTGTGGTGTATTCCAAAAATGCGATGCAAGCTAGCGAATATCGCCGTTTTAATATTAATGACATTACGCCGGGAGATGACTACGCTGCCATGCGTCAGGTCTTACAGCGCCGCTATGCAAATTTCCAAGAGCTGCCTATTGACAAGATGCCTCAAGTCATTTTGATTGATGGCGGTAAAGGTCAAGTGGAGGTTGCAAGGCAAGTGCTCTCTGAATTCGGTATCGATATTGGACTGATTGTTGGGGTTGCTAAAGGGGAAGGTCGTAAAGTGGGGCTTGAGACACTCATCTTTGCAGACGGGCGTAAATCGCTTGAACTGGGAATTGATAGCCCCGCTTTGCTATTGGTAGCGCAAATTCGGGATGAGGCACATCGTTTTGCTATTACTGGTATGCGGGCCAAGCGGGCAAAAGCTAGAACCGTTTCTCAGTTAGAAGAGATTGAGGGTATTGGGGCAAAACGCCGGCAAAAATTACTCGCTAGGTTCGGGGGTTTGCGTGGCGTTTCTAACGCCACCATCGAAGAGCTCTCTAGCGTAGAGGGAATATCTACCGCATTGGCTGAGCAAATCTACAGGCAACTCCATTGATTGCTCAGTGCGCTCGCATTAGTTTATGCTTGTGATATGCCATTTAATTTACCCATTGCCCTGACCTGGTTGCGCGTTGCTGCAATTCCATTGCTTGTTGCAGTCTTTTATTTACCGAATAGCTGGCTTACTCCTTTTGACAAGAACCTCACTGCTACTGTGATTTTTGTTTTTGCTGCTGTCACGGATTGGCTAGATGGATTTTTAGCAAGACGCATGAAACAAGAGTCAGCCTTCGGTCAATTCCTAGATCCTGTTGCCGATAAATTGATTGTTGCTGCTGCATTGCTGGTGCTTCTCAATATGGATCGCGTACAAGTTTGGGTAGCTTTAATCATTATTGGTCGTGAAATTACTATCTCGGCATTAAGGGAGTGGATGGCGCTCTTGGGCGCGGGAAAAAGTGTCGCCGTTCACATGGTCGGCAAGTTAAAAACGACTGCGCAACTCGTAGCAATACCCTTTTTATTATTAAATGACACCCTATTTGGGTGGTTAAATTGTGCTCAAGTTGGTACATGGTTAATCTGGGTTGCATCATTTCTAACGCTTTGGTCAATGTTTTATTACATGAAAAAGGCACTGCCCCAGATTGTGGATAAGACCAAGTAAAGACTGCGACACCACTGTGTACAAGGGTTTTGGCAACGATGAGCTTTCCTATTTTTTTAGTCTGATGCGTAAATAATGCCTTCTTGGCAATTGTTTGCTAAACTACTGCCCTGTTATGCGGGAATAGCTCAGCTGGTAGAGCGATACCTTGCCAAGGTATAGGTCGGGAGTTCGAACCTCCTTTCCCGCTCCAAGTTCGATGGGAAGCCCTTAAAAGCTTCCCATTTTTGATTTTGATTTGTTCTGGCGCGTTGGCCGAGTGGTTAGGCAGGAGCCTGCAAAGCTTCGTACGGGGGTTCGATTCCCTCACGCGCCTCCAGTAATGTAGGTTAATTACCAGGGGAAGAATATGACTCAACTGATGCGACTTAAATCGATTGGTACAGCTTTAGTTTTTTCTGCGCTCTTAGCGGCTTGTGCATCCTCTGGGGATTCTCCTACTGGTACATCTAGCGAAGTTCAAGAAATTCAGTCTCAGCTCTTAGGGGATATGCCGCTACCTGCAGCATCTAAGATAGTGGGTTCTGATTCATTAATTATTGGTCGTGGTGATAACTGGGTGGGGCGCGTCGTTTTATCTGGTGTGCAAACTCCAACAGACATTTACGCCTTCTTTCAATCTGAGTATCCTAGAGCCGGTTGGACTACAGTGAGCGCTGTGAAATCCAAGACGAGTATTTTAGTTTTTACTAAAGGCGATCGCACCTCAACAGTAGAGTTAAATGAGGGTCCGTTCACTGGCCCAAAGACAATCATTACTATTACTGCATCTCCCAAGAATGCAAACGTAGTCGCACCTAGTAAAAAATAAAGAGCAAAAAAAGAATCCGCAGTAAGAATGCGGTAGCTCCACCCTTCAATTGAAAAAGGCCTCGTCTAGAGGCCTTTCGTTTTAGAAGTCTAGGATTAGAGTCCGCCAGCCCTAATTAAACCAACAGCTTGGCCTTCAACCGCAAAATGGTGTTTGCGACCATCCACAATAATGTTTTTGAAGTCTGGGTTCTCGGCCTGTAATTCAATCACCAAGCCATCGGCTGTTTTCTTTTGATTCCAGCGTTTAACGGTGACCTCATCATCTAAGCGCGCAACTACGATATCGCCATTACGAACCTCAGATGTTTTTCTGACTGCTAAGTAGTCGCCATCCAAAATTCCGGCATCACGCATACTCATGCCAACCACTTTGAGTAGATAATCCGCACCCTTGCTAAATAAGTTTGGGTCAATTGGTACTTGTTTTTCAATATGCTCAACAGCTGTTATTGGAGAGCCTGCAGCAACTCGTCCAATGAGTGGCAGAGTCAATTGTTGAAGTGCGCCAGAAGGCAAAGACATCTGCCGATACTTATTAGGATTATGCGTTTGGCTAAATTGTTGTGAAATGCGAATGCCGCGGGATGTTCCCGGTGTCAGCTCGATGTATCCTTTTTTTGCTAAGGCACGCAAATGCTCTTCTGCTGCATTGGCTGAAGCAAATCCGAGTTGGGTGGCGATTTCTGCGCGAGTAGGAGGTGAACCACTTTCCTCGATGGCTTTGGTGATTAATTCCAAAATCTCACTTTGACGTGAAGTGAGTTTGGGGAGGGCAGTCAGCTCCTCAGAAAAATCGACTGTATTTATATCCATACTGGGATTGTATACAGCACTTTTTGAATATTCAAGTCATTTTGAGGCGGATAATAGGGGAATGAGCTCAATTCCCAGTATTTCAATTAATAAACCCCATATTTTGGTTTTAGGGATGGGCGGCACTATTGCAGGCCTTGCACCTAACCCAGACAATCATCCCCTTCAATACGAAGCTGGCAAGGTAGGGGTGGATACCTTGATAGCGCATGTTCAAGCGGTGGTGCCCGAGGGGGTGAAGTTGGTCTCACGCCAGCTAGCCAATATCAACAGCCGTAATTTAACTAATGCTCATCTAACCATGCTGGGACTGGCTGTTCGAGACGCTTTACTAGATGAAGCCGTGAGGGGTCTTGTAATTACACATGGCACTGACACCATTGAAGAAACCGGATTATTTTTACAGGCCACCTGCGGAAAGTTAGCGCAGACTCAGCGTAAAAGGGTTATCTTGACTGGGGCGATGCTGCCAAGTAATGTACTTGGAGCCGATGGACCATCCAATTTATTGGATGCTTTACGCTGGGCCTCCACATCCATTGATAACTGCCCAGGGGGTATTTATGCCGTCTTAGATGGGCGTGGCTGTCTGGCAATGGATTTGGCCAAACGTCATGCCACTGCTTTAAATGCCCCATTACAAAATGCGCCATCAAGCTCAGTTGGCTTAATTAATCCATCCTGGCTATCTGGCGTCAAGGCGGTACAAGCCGCTTGGATTGAGGATTTACCTATTCCGGAAGAGGGTGAGTGGCCTTGGGTGGAGATCTTGACCAGTCATGCGGGCGCACATCCCCAAACTATTCTGCAGTGGCTTAGTAGTGCCGTTCAAGGCTTGGTCATAGCTGGTTCAGGGCAGGGTGGCATTCACGATGCCTGGGCTAAGCCCTTGGAGCAGGCAATGTCTCAAGGCATTGCTTTGGTGAGGACGACTAGAACCGGTGCTGGTGCTACTGTGCGTAATATCCCAGAGCAGGATTCCAAGGGGTGCTTGCCCTCAGGCCTACTCACTGCGCCCAGAGCCAGAATTGCGCTCCAATTGGCCCTCAATGGGGCAAAGCAGGCAAATAAAGCTGGTAAACCCCTGACTTGCCAGGATTTTTTTGCTAGAATAACGGACTTACCAGAGATTCGGTAAGGACTTAAAAGCTGTAAATATGTGTAGCTAGTTTTACCTACAATTTGTTACTACCTTGTCACACTGGCGCTAACTTTAAAACCATCGGAAGTTAGCAAAATGCTCAGGTGACTTTATCCTTAAGGAGTGTTAGATGCGTCATTATGAAATCGTTTTTATCGTCCATCCGGACCAAAGTGAGCAAGTACCTGCGATGCTCGATCGCTACAAAGCGACATTAGCTGCTGCTGGCGGCAAAATTCATCGCATGGAAGATTGGGGTCGTCGTCAGATGGCTTACATGATCGACAAACTTGCCAAAGCCCATTATGTTTGTATGAACATTGAGTGCGATCAGAAAACTCTGGACGAACTTGAACATGCATTCAAATTTAATGATGCTGTTTTGCGTCACCTCATCATCAAGACTAAGAAAGCTGAATCAGAGCCTTCCATCATGATGAAAGAAGTGCAACGTGAAGAAGCGCGCAAATCAGCTCAATCCGACGCTCCTGTAGCAGCGGCTTAAGTTAGAAATTTGAAGAGGAATACACAGACTAGAAAACGTATCAGAGTGACGGAGCGGCGTTGAATCATTTCACCCTAACTGCATTCTTGGTATCTAAAGACGCAATTCGATTTACACCAGCCGGAATACCCGTGATGCATTGTCAGCTAGAACATAGCGGCGAAGTAAGCGAAGTAGGAACGGCAAGGAAAATTCAGATGAGTGTTGAAGCCATCGCAATAGGCCCAATTCAAAAGGGCTTAGAGCAAATGGATTTAGGAGCCGAGGCAGTGTTTGAGGGATTCTTAGCACCCAAGACTCTACGTAATCAAAGACTTGTTTTCCATATCACCCATATTCAATTGAAAAATTAAAGAGGAAATCATCATGGCGTTTGGAAAGAAACCCGATTTCAAAAAGAAACCAGCTCAGAACCCACTGTTCAAGCGTAAGCGTTACTGCCGTTTCACTGTTGCTGGCGTAGAACAGATTGACTACAAAGATGTAGATACATTGAAGGATTTCATTGGCGAAAACGCCAAGATTACTCCTGCACGTTTGACAGGCACAAAAGCTAAATACCAGCGTCAGTTAGACACTGCTATTAAGCGTGCTCGTTACTTGGCTTTGTTGCCATTCTCCGATCAACACAAGAAATAATTGGGAGCCCTCAATGCAAATCATTCTTTTAGAAAAAGTAATTAACCTGGGCAACCTCGGCGACATCGTTCGCGTTAAAGATGGTTACGCTCGTAATTTCCTAATCCCACAACGTAAAGCTCGTCGTGCCACTGAAACAGCCATCGCTGACTTTGCAGTACGTCGCGCTGAGTTGGAAAAGTTGGCTGCTGAAAAATTGGCTGTTGCGCAAACAGTTGGTACAAAGCTCAAAGACTTGGTTCTCGAAATCGGTCAAAAAGCAGGTGTTGATGGTCGTTTGTTTGGTTCTGTAACCAATCATGACATCGCCGATGCTTTAAAAGCCAAAGGTTTTGTAATCGAAAAAGCTTCTGTACGTATGCCTACTGGCCCATTGAAGATGGTTGGTGATCACCCTGTAGCGGTAGCTGTTCATACCGATGTAGTGGCTGACATCACTATCCGCGTAGTTGGCGAGCAAGCGTAAGTTTTAGACCTTCGGTTTTTTAATTAATCGTTAGCCTCATGGCTGAATCCCGCTCACGTACCCTCATGTCAAATACTGGCATGACGGGCTCTGGGGATCCAGCCTTGCAGGCTTTAAAAGTACCGCCGCATTCTGTAGAGGCCGAGCAATCTTTGCTCGGCGGTCTACTGATCGATAACACAGCCTGGGATCGCCTGGGTGGAGTGTTAACTGATAAAGATTTCTATCGTCCTGAACATGCTCTGATCTACAAGGTCATTCAGCGTTTAGTTGGCGATAATCATCCTGCTGACGTCATTACTGTTCACGAGGCTGTTAAGTCTGAGCAGGGTGGCGACTTAGTTGGTATTGATTACCTCAATTCATTAGCGCAAAGCACTCCAAGTGCCGCGAATATCAGAGGCTATGCCGATATTGTTCGTGATCGCAGCATTCTGCGTCGCTTGATTGAGGTCTCTGACAATATTGTGAACTCAGCATTTGTTACTGAGGGCCGCCCAGTCAAGACGATTTTGGATGAAGCAGAGTCACGCATTTTGCAAATTGGTGAAGAGGGTAGTCGTAAAGGCGATTACCTTGAGATCGAGCCATTACTTAAAACTGTAGTTGCGCGCATTGATGAGTTATATAACCGTCAAGGTGGTAGCGATATTACTGGTATTGCCACTGGCTTTATTGATTTGGATAAGCAAACTAGCGGTCTGCAAAAAGGCGACTTGGTGATTATTGCTGGTAGACCGTCGATGGGAAAAACGGCGCTAGCGCTCAATATTGCCGAGAATGTTGCACTTTCTGAAGGTTTGCCAGTAGTAATTTTCTCAATGGAGATGTCTGGTGAGCAGTTAGCGTCACGCTTATTAGGTTCAGTAGGGCGAGTTGATCAAAGTCGCATGCGCACCGGTAAACTGCAAGATGACGAATGGCCACGTGTGACGGATGCCATTGCCCGTTTAAGTAATACCCAAATTTTGATTGATGAGGCCGGCGCTCTTTCCAGTTTGGAGTTACGTGCACGCGCACGTCGCATTGCTCGAAACTTCGGCGGAACACTTGGCCTTGTTGTGATTGACTATTTACAGTTGATGAGTGGTTCAGGTTCTGAAAATCGTGCAACAGAAATCTCGGAGATCTCTCGCTCCCTGAAGTCCCTCGCAAAAGAATTGCAGTGCCCCGTAGTAGCACTCTCCCAATTAAATCGTGGCCTAGAGCAACGCCCGAATAAGCGCCCCATCATGTCAGACTTACGTGAGTCAGGCGCTATCGAGCAAGATGCTGATGTCATTATGTTTATCTATCGTGATGAGGTGTATCACCCCGATACGACAACTGATAAAGGCATGGCGGAGATCATTATTGGCAAACAGCGTAACGGCCCTATCGGTACTGTGCGCCTGAGCTGGCAGGGCCCGTATACCAAGTTTGATAACTTAGCGATAGGATCAGTTGGCTATTCTTCTGGTGGATACGAGCCGTTCTAACTGTACGTTGCCGCAAGGTTTAAATTTAAGGACTTAATCTCCTGGCTTCAGTAAATCTCGCTGCCCAGTAGGGTGTGGTGATGTACTCTAGACGTACCGTTCCTCCGGCGCTGGGGGCATGCACAAATCTACCTTGTCCCACGTAGATCCCTGCATGGGAATACTTTGCACCACTAGTGTTGAAAAAGACGAGATCGCCAGGCGCTGGCGGACCATTGTCAACGCTTTGACCTCGATTGCTCATTTCTTGGATAGTCCGCGGTAGTTTGATATTGGCTGATTTGCTAAAGACATAGACAATTAGTCCGCTGCAATCAAACCCCCCATTAGGATTGTTTCCACCGTAACGATAGGGCACCCCTACTAAACCCACCGCAGCAATCGAGATGTCTTCTGAGCCTACGCTGGTATCTTGTTTAAATTGAGCAACTTTAGTCGTATGATTTTTTGAGTTAAAGCTAGCGCATCCTGAGAGTGAGCTGAGGATACAAATAAAAATGCCGCACCCTATCAGAGTGCGGCATGAGAGAGCTTGCTTAGAGTGCGTCAGCAGCATGATCTGCTAGACGTGAACGCTCACCGCGAGCTAGAGTCACATGCCCACCATGACGCCAACCTTTGAAGCGATCAACTACGTAAGTCAGGCCTGAAGAGCCTTCGGTTAAATAAGGTGTATCAATTTGCGCAATATTACCTAAACAGATAATCTTCGTCCCTGGGCCAGCACGAGTGACTAAGGTTTTCATTTGCTTAGGTGTCAAGTTTTGTGCTTCATCAATAATTACAAATTTACTAACAAACGTTCTGCCACGCATGAAGTTCATGCTTTTTACTTTAATACGTGAACGAATTAATTCTTGAGTGGCGGCACGACCCCATTCACCAGCGCCACCATCTGTATTTCTTTGTAAGACCTCAAGGTTGTCATCAAAAGCACCCATCCAAGGCTGCATCTTTTCTTCTTCGGTGCCTGGCAAGAAGCCAATATCTTCACCTACTGGAACGGTGGCGCGTGTAATGATGATTTCGTTATAACGCTTGCTATCTAAGACCTGTTCAAGTCCAGCAGCTAAAGCTAGTAAGGTTTTACCGGTTCCTGCTTGACCTAATAAGGTGATGAAATCCACATCAGGGTTCATTAAGAGATTCATAGCGAAATTCTGTTCGCGATTACGGGCAGTTACGCTCCAAACATTATTTTTCTGATGAGAAAAGTCTCGTAAGGTTTGTAAGAGTGCAGTTTTACCGTTGATTTCTCGTACTTGAGCATAGAAGGGGGTTGAGCCATCTGGATTTTCTTGATACACAAATTGGTTGACCAGCATACTCGGCACCGAGGGTCCTGTGACTCTGTAGAACATCGTGCCAGATTTACCATCAGCCCAACTCTCCATATTTTTGCCATGCTTTGGCCAAAAATCTGCCGGTAATGCCATGACGCCAGAGTACATTAAGTCACGATCTTCTAATACTTGATCGTTGAAATAATCTTCTGCTGGCAAACCAAGAGCGCGCGCCTTAATACGCATATTGATATCTTTGGATACCAACACAACTTCTTGGCCTTTTCGGGTCTTTTGAAGCTCACTGACAACCGCAAGAATCAGATTGTCACCTTTACCCTCGGGCAAGCCCTCTGGTAATGTCAGGGTAGTGAGTTTAGTCTGAAAGAAGAGGCGGCCGGATACATCGTGGTTACCTAATTTATTAAGCGGAATACCTTCGTCTAATGTTCCGCTAGTGCCAGACACTAATTGATCCAAAGAGCGACTGACCGTACGGGCATTACGCGCTACTTCCGTCATTCCCTTTTTGTGATTATCTAATTCCTCAAGGGTAGTCATTGGCAGAAAGAGATCATGCTCAGAAAAGCGGAATAACGAGCTCGGATCATGCATCAAAACATTGGTATCTAAAACAAATAAACTTGGCGGGCCAGTACGAACAATCCGTTTTGGTTTTTCTGGGATGCTCGCTACCACTGCGCTACGATTTCCTTTGATTTTCTCGAGAGCTACTTCAGCAGCAGAAAAATCTTCACTTGTATCCGTCATCAAATTCGGCGCATGACTTTCCATCACAACGGCTTTTGCTGGAGTAGGACGCTTCTTTAAATCAGGAGTGTCTTTACTAGTCAGTTTTACTTGGCCAGCAATTTGAGTTGGGATTGGGGGCAATGGCATGCAGACTCTCCTAAAAGAAAAAACCGTCAAGCGGATTGCTATGACGGCCTATTACTAAACTGGGTAATGTATGTGATAGTAAACGGAGGGGGTTGTTTACCGAGCCTGTTCTGAAATCTTCAGGCTGATGAGTCAAACGGATTATTAAACTTTCCCGTCGTTTACGATGCATGTGAATAACTTTACCCCAAATTTTGGGCTTTTCAAGTACCTCAGATTAAATTTTTTTAAAAATTATTCAGTAGTTTGGGCTGCTTGTAATACCTCTGTCACATGTCCAGGGACTTTAAGGCCACGCCACTCTTTTACCAGCTTGCCCGAGGAGTCAAAAAGGAAGGTGCTGCGTTCTACACCGCGAACTTGCTTGCCATACATATTCTTCATCTTCATTACACCAAAGAGTTGGCACAGGGTTTCTTCGGTATCGGCTACTAGCTCAAATGGCAACTCTAGTTTGCTCCGGAAATTATCATGAGATTTCAGGCTGTCTCGAGAAACGCCAACGATTAAAGTGTTCGCTTTGGTGAAGGCATCAATATTGTCTCTAAATTCACCAGACTCGGCAGTGCAACCAGGAGTCATATCTTTTGGATAAAAATAAATTACCAGTTTCTTGCCCTTAGCTGAATCTGGCGTAAAAGTGAGCCCCGAGGTCGCTGTGATTGCGCACTGAGGCATTGGCTTACCAATTTCTACTGTCATGACGGTCTCTCTTATCTAGTCTTGATCTGTTACTTAGGTTGCTTGCAAAATAAGTTCACCACTGCGGTTGGGAATTTCACCCCAGGTGACTGGCTGTACTGCTATTTTATCGAGTTGCTTAGTGGCTTCCCAGGATTGATGTAGTTCTCCCATAGTGACCAGGTCGTGCCCTTGATTCAGCCATCCAGCGAGCAATTGCTCAAAGGCAGGCAGTAACTTCTGCCCTTCAAGCTCTGCATGCAGCGTGAATACCTGATCGTTGGGGTTACTTTGGGTAATTTTCAGGAGTTTTTTGACAGCGCCAAACTCATCCGCATCATCGATACCAATCAACTCATCAAAAGTAGGCAAGGTGGTAGGATATTGCACATGCTTTGCTTTGCCGGCAGGAAGTTCAAAACGATAGGGTACTAAATTGGGTTCAGCCCTGCCATCAGAGGAATACCGAATACCCCATTGATCGAGTTGTTCAAAAGCAGCCTCGTTCATTTGCCAACCAGCAGCACCATAGGTGACTGGCGGGTGACCAAAGATGCTTACAAAACGATCCCAACTTTTTTGCATCTGCGCTTGCGTCCACTGAGCATCACGATGACGTACTGCATCTTGCCAGGCCACATGGTCCCATGTGTGGATACCAGTCTCATGACCAGCAGCGTCAATGGCGCGCATTTCGGTAGCAGCTTGCTTGCCAATGTCCGGCCCAGGAAGTAAAACACCGTAGAGCAAGGTTTTGATGCCGTAGTGTTCTACGACGGAGGTGCGACTCACCTTTTTTAGAAAGCCTGGTCTAAAGACCCGCTTGAGAGCCCAGCCGGTATGGTCAGGCCCCAAACTAAATAAAAAAGTAGCCTTAAGACCAAAGCGTTCAAGCGTGCGCGCTAGATTGGGAACACCCTCCTTGGTACCGCGTAAGGTATCAACATCTACCTTGAGTGCAATTTTTGCCATAGCGCGTGAACTTACTCGTTATCAACCAATTGACGGGCTTTATCGACGTCCTGACGGTAGGCCTCAAAGATATTCTTCAGTGCATCACTCATATTCGTAGTTGGCTTCCAGCTCAGTTCACTCATCGTGTTATCAATTGCAGGAACACGATTCTGTACATCTTGATAGCCTTCGCCGTAATAGGCACCAGAAGTGGTTTCAACAATTTTCACTTGATTGGCTGTCTTAGCGTATTCAGGGATGCTACGTGCAATCTCCAGCATCTGATTAGCAAGTTCGCGAACAGAGTGATTATTAATTGGATTGCCGATGTTGTAGATCTTGCCATTAGCAATGCCATCTTGGTTATCAATGATGCGCATTAAGGCATCGATACCATCATCAATGTAGGTAAAGGCACGTTTCTGCGCACCGCCATCCACTAGGTTGATGGGTTCACCGCGAACAATGTGTCCGAGAAACTGAGTTACTACGCGGGAGGAGCCTTCTTTTGGGGTGTAAATACTATCAAGACCAGGGCCAATCCAATTAAACGGACGGAAGAGGGTGAAGCGTAAGCCCTCCATGCCATAACCCCAAATCACGCGATCCATCAGTTGTTTGGAGCAGGCGTAGATCCAGCGCGGCTTGTTAATCGGGCCATAAACCATATTGGATTGAGCGGAATCAAACTCACCGTCTTCACACATGCCATAGACTTCAGACGTAGACGGAAATACCAAATGCTTTTTGTACTTAACGGCAGAACGTACGATCGGTAAGTTGGCTTCGAAGTCGAGTTCAAATACTTTGAGTGGCTGCTGAACGTAGGTTGCAGGTGTGGCAATCGCTACCAGGGGAAGAATCACATCGCATTTGCGGATGTGATATTCCACCCACTCTTTATTGATAGTGATATCACCCTCAAAAAAGTGCATGCGGGGATGATTTACTAAATCACCAAGGCGATCGTTTTGCATATCCATGCCATAAACATCCCAATCGGTCGTTTCTAGGATGCGCTTAGAAAGGTGGTGACCAATAAAGCCGTTTACGCCAAGAATGAGTACTTTTTTCATCTTTACTGCCTCGTTTTTAATCTAAAGGGTGCTACTTTTATTGAGTTAGCTATTTGCCGGGTACCAGTCCAGTATTACTACCGCCCTTTGGTCTCCACAAACGCCGAATGTCTGATTATCAACCACTTGGATACCCGGAGTCTGAAGATCAAGTTGTCCCGGAAATGGCCCTTCTAGGCTGGTACGAGACACGATCCTACGCTGACCTTGCCAATCGGTAAAAGCCCCTGGGTAAGGGGGTGCAACGGCTCTCACGAGGTTGTGAACCTGCTGGGCTGTTTGATGCCACAGAATTAATCCATCAGCAGGCTTGCGACCGCCAAAATAACTTCCTTGGGCTAGCTGATTGGGTTTTCTGGGGATATGACCCTGCACCAGTTCGGGCAACACTTGGTTTAAGACGTTTACTGCCGCTTGGCTTACCTTTGCAAAAACCTCTGTGGCAGTTTCATTGGGGCCAATAGGGACCGCTAATTGCCCCACAATATCGCCAGCATCAGGTTTGGATTCCATGATGTGCAAGGTGGCACCCGTTTCAGTTTCACCATGCAAGATGGCCCAATTGACTGGTGCCCGTCCGCGGAACTTTGGTAAGAGTGAGCCATGCATATTTAAAGCGCCAAGCTTGGCACAAGCCAAAAGCTCTGCCGGAATCATCTGGCGATAGTAAAAAGAAAAAAGGTAATCAGGCGCCAATGTTTGAATCTGCAGTACGAGATCCATCAGCTGATTCGCATTGGGTGTGATGTAAGGAATTTTTTGATCCTCACAGAGTTTGGCAACACTCTCAAACCAAACATTCTCATGAGGATCATCTTGATGGGTCACTACTAGATCAATTTGTATCCCTGCATTGAGTAATGCTTTGAGGCAAAGAACGCCAACATCGTGATAAGCAAAGACGACTGCGTGCAATTATTTTTTCTCTAAAACAGTTTGCACAATATAGCGTGGACGCTCACGCACCTGTTGGTAGATGCGGCCGATGTATTCACCAAGCAGGCCGAGACCAAAGAGCATCACGCCAATCAAAAAGAATGTCAGTGCAAATAAAGTAAATACACCCTCCACCTCTGCTCCCAGGACAAAACGGCGAACTAGCAGGTATGCAAAGAGACTTCCTGCGGCGAGTGCCAACAACATGCCGAGGATCGAAAAGATCTGCAAGGGCATAACGGAAAAGCCAGTGACTAAATCGAAATTTAGGCGAATCAGTTGATAAAGGCTGTACTTAGACTCACCAGCAAAACGCTCTTCATGCTTGACAGGGATTTCAGTAGGATTTGATGCAAAGGTATAAGCCAATGCCGGAATAAAGGTATTCCCCTCATTGCACTGACGCACAAGATCAACAACCCGTCGGCTGTAGCCACGTAGCATGCAGCCTTGGTCAGTCATTGTGATACGAGTAATTTTCTGACGTAAATGATTCATGGCGCGTGAAGCAAATTTTCTGAAAAAACTATCGCGACGATTAGCACGAATGGTGCCAACGTAGTCATGGCCTTTCAGTAGCTCATTGGTCAAGGCATCGATTTCCTCGGGAGGATTCTGCAAGTCCGCATCGAGCGTGATGATGTATTCACCGCGGGAATATTCAAAACCAGCCATGATGGCCATATGCTGACCAAAGTTACTTTGAAATAACACTGCACGTGTGACCTCAGGGCGTAATTCCACTTGCTTGGCTAAGATCCCAGCAGAGCGATCTTTGCTACCGTCGTTGACAAACACCACTTCATAAGCAATGTTGCGCCTACTTGCCATCGCATCTAGTGCAGGATACAAGCGATCAAAAAGGGCCTGGAGACCATCCTCCTCGTTATAAACGGGAATAACAATGCTAAGCATGGCATTGCCTGTCTGAGAGGCTAAATTTGCAGTCATGCTGCAATTTTGCCTGATTCCATCCCCGGCACTAATTTTTACGGTGTTTCTTCAGAATTCCCGCTAAAGCACCCGCTATCCGACCAACATCTTGATCCATCATTTCGGGAAATAAGGGGAGGGTCAAAATAGAGCAGCCTATGCGCCTTGCTACTGGCGTTGCTTCAACTTGATATCCCAGTTTTTGGTACAGCGTAAACCCAGTAATAGCGGGGTAATGTACCCCGGTGCCAATACCCAGATCTTTGAGCTCAGTCATCACTTGTGCGCGATCCACATTCAATTGCTCGAGTGGGAGGACGACTTGGAACATATGCCAGTTACTATCGGTAAAGTTTTCTACGGGTAATTCTAGATGGAGATTATCCAAGCCAGCGGCTTGCATTTCACTACGGATGACATCAAAGTATTGCCTCGCCAATGCGCTTCTTCGGGCTTGAAATGCTGGCAACTGTTGAAGTTGATGCAAGCCAATGACGGCGTTGACATCGGTCAAATTATCTTTGCCGCCTAAGACATCTACATCCATGCCATCCATGCCTTGCCGCGTGAGCCCCTGTAGACGAAATTTCTCTGCCAGCTTGGCTTCATCAGCGTTGTTGAGTACGAGACAGCCACCCTCAACAGTCGATAAATTTTTGTTTGCCTGAAAGCTAAAACTCACGAGATCGCCAATGCTGCCAATCTTTTGGCCTTTCCACTGCGACCCAAACGCTTGCGCTGCATCTTCAATGACGCGCAGCTGATATTGCTTCGCTAGCTCATAGAGCTGATCCATATTGACTGGTAACCCAGCTAAAAAGACTGGCATGATGGCGCGCGTCTTCGGTGTAATCGCTGCAGCTACTTTACTGAGATCAAGATTACGAGTGATGGGATCAATATCGACAAACACAGGTGTTGCGCCTACGCTCAGAATGACGTTCGAGGTAGCCACCCAAGAGATTGGTGTGGTAATGACTTCATCACCAGGGCCAATACCAGCAACCTGCAACGCAATCTTCATGGTGGCAGTACCGTTAGCAAAGCACCGCACGGGGCGACCACCAAAGTACTCGCTTAAGGCCGCTTCAAACTCGGCTAATTTTGGCCCTGAGGTGACCCAGCCCGAGCGCAACACCTCTCCAACCGCATCAATGGTCTCTTGATTAAAGTGTGGGCGCGTAAAAGGAATAAAGGGGAGGGTATTTTCGGATTTCGACATGAGCAGCAAAGAACCTTATTGTGGTGTGGTACTCAAAGAGTCTGGGTGTTTGACAATTACGCGCCGAGAATCTCTACCTACTTCTTGCATCGGTACATTGAGTTTCTGTAACTCGATAAATTGCTCTGGCACCATCAAGGCGTAAGCCGTTTGATCTTCTTTCCAGCGCTCAATAAAGGCATCTAAGGTGGGCAACCATAACGCAGGCTCTTGTTGGGCACCGAACTTGAGCTCATCTAAAAATTCCACCATTGTCATGGTTTGACCTAGATAAAAGGGTACCGTGTGGTCTAGGATTCTGACGGAATAAAAATTCACTTTTTCCGGAATGCCCGGCTTCACTTGATTAACTAGATCAATGCCAGATACCGAGCGACCTAAAGTCTCATGACCGGTCCCAGCAATCAGTGCGCAGAGAAAAAAGCCGCTCGCAAAACTAGTAATGCTACTCAATCCATTTCGCTTACTCTGGATAAATGCCAGAAGACTGAATAAGATCAATGTGATGAGGGCTGCAACTATCCAATACAGATATTGCACATAAGATTCAATTTCATCAGGTCGAGCCTGCTTGCTCACTTCACCTAAAAAGAAAAATCCAATACCACCTAAGATTGCAAAAAAGAGAACTTGTAATTTCCAAGGCAATCCTAATGAATTGATAAAGCTGAGATTGTGGTCTAGACGATGCCCAACCAACAATGCTAATGCGGGGAAGATGGGGATGATGTAGCCAGGTAACTTTGATTGAGAGACGCTAAAGAATCCCATAATGACTGCAAACCAACAAGCGATTAACCAGCCACTGGAGAACTCGCGATTACGCTCCCGCCAGGCTTGTAAAAGTGCGGCTGGGGTTTGCGCGATCCATGGAAAAAAGCCAATCAGTAGTAGTGGAATGAAATAATAAATTGGCCCAGTTCTGCTATGTGCTGTTTGTGTAAAACGTTGGAAGTGCTCATGAATAAAAAAGAACTCCAAAAATTCTGGATTACGTTGTGCCACCAATACAAACCAGGGTGCGGTAATCGCTAAAAATAGAATCGTGCCACTAATAATATGTAGACGTTTCCAAATTTTCCAGTCCCACGCGGTAATGGAATAAACCACAAACACCATACCGGGTATAGCTAATCCGATGACGCCTTTAGAAAGAGTTGCTAAGGCCATGAAAATCCAACAGGCCCACATCCAATTTCGGCTGGCGGTATTGTTTCGTGAGGTTTGTGCTAACAAAAGGCTACACAGTGCCGCGACCAAAAAGGCCGATAGCCCCATATCAAGCGAGTTAATGTGTCCACCAATTACCCACATAGGGCTCGACGCCAAGGCAATCGCGGCTAACCAGCCTGCTCGTGCGCTATAGATGCGTGCACCGGTAAACCCAATAAATACAATTGTCAGAAATCCAGTGAGTGCAGTCCATAAACGTGCCTGCCAATCACCGATACCAAAAATATTGAAGGCAGTAGCGGTAGCCCAAATTTGTAAAGGGGGCTTTTCAAAATACTTGTAACCGTTGTAGCGAGGAGTGACCCAATCTCCTGTGACGAGCATCTCGCGGGCAATCTCAGCATAGCGCCCTTCGTCAGAGGGGATCAGGTGACGATAGTTCAGGGTGCCAAACCACAACAAGGCATACACCATGACCAGAATCAAAATAGATACTGGATTTAGGGCGCTTGACTGCCGAATTTGGCCAAATTGCATTAGACGGCTTCCACAATCAGTGCGAGAAGAACTTGGCGACCTTCGCCGACAAGAATGTTGTAAGTACGACAAGCCGCCTGAGAATCCATTACTTCAAAGCCAATCTTGGCTTCTATGAGGGTTTTGAGTAACTCAGGCTTTGGAAATCGCTGGCGTTTACCAGTGCCAATAATGATTAATTCTGGTCTGAGAGACACCATTTGACTGAAATCAGTAGGGCTAAGCTCCTCAAAGGACTTCACAGCCCATTCCAAAATAGCGCCGTCAGAACTCAGTAAAACCGCATGACTAAAGGGGATCTTGTTGATCTCTACATAGCCATCGCCGTAACCGGTGATCGTATTGGCTCCGGAATGGGGGTCAGATTGAAGCTTCACGTGGACTCTCTGTCATAATTATGGTGATTATAGCCAGCTGTTTTTTCCTAGATTTCAAGAACTTACCCCTTAATTTATTGTGAAACCGATCCTTAAGTCAGAAAAGCTCAATAACGTCTGTTACGACATTCGCGGACCCGTGCTGGAGCTTGCTCAGCGCATGGAGGAGGAAGGTCACAAAATCATCAAACTCAACATCGGTAATGTGGGTGTTTTTGGCTTTGATCCTCCAGAAGAGATTCAGCTGGACATGATTCGTAATTTGAGTAATGCCTCAGCGTACTCCGATTCCAAAGGTATTTTCGCAGCCCGTAAAGCCATCATGCAATATTGCCAGGAAAAAGGTATCCAAGGCGTTACTTTGGATGATATCTATACCGGTAATGGTGTTTCTGAATTGATCGTTTTGGCGATGAATGCATTACTAAATAACGGTGATGAAGTTTTAGTGCCAGCGCCAGACTATCCTTTATGGACTGCTGCTGTCAGTCTATCTGGTGGCGCCCCAGTGCACTACCTTTGCGATGAGTCCAAAGAGTGGGCGCCAAATTTAGTGGATTTGCGTAAAAAGATTACGTCGCGCACTAAGGCGATTGTGGTGATTAATCCGAACAATCCAACAGGGGCAATTTATTCCAAGGAAGTGTTAACGGAGCTGGTATCCATTGCACGCGAGAATGACCTTATTCTCTTTGCTGACGAGATTTACGACAAGATGTTGTACGACCAGGAGAAGCATGTCTCATTGGCATCTCTATCCACCGATGTCGTCACAATCACTTTTAATGGGCTATCCAAGAATTACCGCTCTTGTGGTTACCGTGCTGGCTGGATGGTAGTTTCAGGGGATAAGGAGATGATTCGAGATTACATCGAAGGTCTCAATATGCTTTCCTCAATGCGCTTGTGCGCTAACGTGCCAGGTCAGTACGCCATTCAAACCGCATTAGGCGGCTATCAAAGCATCAACGATTTGGTCAATGAGGGTGGTCGTTTAGCTCAGCAGCGTGAACTCGCTTGGAAACTAATTACTGCGATTCCTGGTGTGACTTGCGTCAAACCAAAGTCTGCTTTGTATCTATTCCCTAAGCTCGATCCAGAAATGTACCCAATCGAAGATGATCAGCAATTTGTTGCTGATCTTCTGAAAGAAGAAAAAGTATTGCTAGTGCAAGGTTCTGGTTTTAACTGGATTGCGCCCGACCATTTTCGATTAGTCTTCTTGCCTCATGAAGATGTGCTCAAGGAGGCGATCAGTCGTCTTGCCCGTTTTCTAGAGCGTTATCGTCAAAAACACAGCCGCAAAGCAGCTCATCTCACCGCAACAAAGGCATCATGAAACCGATTCAAGTAGGTCTGTTAGGTATTGGAACTGTAGGAGGCGGTGTATTCACTGTTCTCGAGCGTAATCAGGATGAGATCATCCGTCGTGCTGGTCGCGGCATTCGAATTCATACGGTTGCTGATCTGAACGTAGAGCGCGCCAAAGAGTTGGTGAAGGACCGTGCACAAGTAGTGAGTGATGCGCGTGCAGTGATTAACAATCCTGAAATCGACATCGTAGTTGAATTGATTGGTGGTTACGGCATTGCCAAAGACCTAGTGCTTGAAGCCATCGCGGCTGGCAAGCATGTAGTGACAGCTAACAAAGCTCTAATCGCTGTTCATGGCAACGAGATATTTAAAGCTGCCCACGAGAAGGGTGTGATGGTCGCGTTTGAGGCAGCCGTTGCAGGGGGCATTCCCATCATTAAAGCGCTGCGTGAAGGTTTGACTGCGAACCGGATTGAGTGGATCGCCGGCATCATTAACGGCACAACAAATTTTATTCTTTCTGAGATGCGCGACAAAGGCTTGGACTTCGCAACTGTCCTGAAAGAAGCCCAGCGTTTAGGTTATGCGGAAGCAGATCCAACTTTTGATATTGAAGGTGTGGATGCTGCGCATAAGGCCACCATCATGAGTGCGATTGCATTTGGCATCCCAATGCAGTTTGAAAAAGCGCACGTTGAAGGCATTACTAAATTAGATGCTATCGATATTAAATATGCTGAGCAGTTAGGCTACCGCATTAAGTTATTAGGTATTGCCAAGAAAACCACTACTGGTGTAGAGCTGCGTGTGCACCCAACCTTGATCCCGACTAAGCGCTTGATTGCAAACGTCGAAGGTGCGATGAATGCTGTTCAGGTATTTGGTGATGCCGTTGGAACTACTCTTTACTACGGCAAGGGTGCGGGCTCGGAGCCAACAGCATCTGCTGTGATTGCGGATTTGGTAGATATTGCCCGTTTATTGGGTGCAAGCCCAGAGAGTCGTGTTCCTTACTTAGCATTTCAACCTGATGCAGTGCGTGATATCGCCGTATTACCCATGGGTGAAATCACAACCAGTTATTACTTACGTTTACGCGTAGCTGATCAAACTGGTGTATTGGCTGACATCACTAAGATCTTAGCGGTTCATAGCATTTCGATTGATGCACTTTTACAAAAAGAAGCGGACGAAGGGGAGAGTCAAACAGATTTAGTTGCCTTAACCCACGAGACCAAAGAGAAGCACATGCTGGCAGCGATTCAAGAAATTCAGAACTTGAAGACTGTTGTCGGCGAAGTAGTGAAGATCCGTTTAGAAAATTTGTCCTGATACCAACACATGCGTTATCAATCCACTCGGGGCAATAGCCCACAGCAATCCTTTTTAGAAATTTTGCTTGGTGGCTTAGCACCTGATGGTGGCTTGTACCTGCCGATAGAGTATCCCCAGATCACCAAAGAGCAGCTAGACTCCTGGCGAGGCTTGTCCTACGCCGATCTCGCTTATGAAGTCTTGAGCCTATATTGTGACGATATCCCTGAGGCAGACTTACGTGCCCTATTGCGTAAAACCTATACAGAGCAAGTTTATTGCAACGGTCGCTCTGAAGATAATGCTAAAGACATTACACCACTGCATTGGTTAGGCGAAGAGCAGGGGACACGCATTGGCTTACTGAGTTTATCCAATGGCCCCACCTTGGCATTTAAAGATATGGCGATGCAGTTACTCGGCAATCTCTTTGAATATACCCTCAAGAAAAAAGGTCAGAAGCTCAACATATTAGGTGCAACATCTGGTGATACTGGTAGTGCCGCTGAGTATGCGATGCGTGGCAAGGAAGGCGTCAAGGTATTTATGCTCTCGCCGCGCGGCAAGATGAGTTCTTTCCAATCCGCACAGATGTATTCCTTACAAGATCCGAATATTTTCAATCTGGCAGTGCAAGGCGTGTTTGATGATTGCCAGGATATTGTGAAGGCAGTTAGTAACGACCATCACTTTAAGGCCAATCACCAAATTGGTACTGTGAACTCGATCAACTGGGGTCGTGTAGTTGCTCAAGTCGTTTACTACTTCCAAGGCTATTTACTAGCTACAAAATCCAGCTCTGAAAAAGTCTCATTCACCGTGCCGTCTGGTAATTTCGGTAATATTTGCGCTGGCCATATCGCCCGCATGATGGGTTTACCCATTGCACATTTAATTGCCGCTACGAACGAGAATGATGTTCTCAATGAGTTTTTCCGAACCGGCATTTATCGTGCGCGTAAATCTGCCGAAACGCTGCATACCTCTAGCCCTTCGATGGATATTTCCAAGGCAAGTAACTTTGAGCGTTTTGTATTTGATTTGATGAGTCAGGATGGCAAACGTACTGCAGGGATGTTTAAGCAAGTGGATGAATCTGGTGGCTTTGATATTTCAAAAGAGACCGTCTTTAAAGAAATGGCGAAGTATGGCTTTCAGTCAGGTCGCAGTACTCATGAAAATCGCCTTGCGACCATTCGTAATGTTGATGCGCAATATGGTGTGATGATTGATACGCACACGGCTGATGGTGTCCAGGTGGCAAGAGAACATTTACAAGCAGGTATTCCCATGATTGTTTTGGAAACTGCTTTGCCAATTAAGTTTGAAGAAACGATTGAAATTGCTTTGGGTCGTCCTGCAGAGTGCCCGCCAGCATTTAAAAATATTAAGTCTTTGCCGCAGCGGGTTGAAAATATTGATGCGGATGTCAGTCAGGTCAAAGCATTCATTACTGCCCATCTCAACTAATTAAACTCATTAATAAGACGCTATGACGAAGCCTCCGATGTTGACTGCTCAGCAGGCTTTGGATCACCTCCTTTCTCATGCACAAGTTGTGCTCGAGAGTGAGAATCTCCCTGTGCAAACTGCCTTGGGTCGTGTACTTGCTCAAAGCGTAAGTAGTTTGGTGGATGTGCCGCCGCTAGATAACACCTCGATGGATGGTTATGCGGTGCGGACTGCAGATACTCAAAACCCGGGTAGTGCCTTAACGATCGCTCAACGCATTCCGGCAGGCTCCATGGGTACACAACTTGAGCCAGGTACTGCCGCCAGAATCTTTACTGGCGCTCCAGTTCCTCCCGGAGCTGATGCCGTTGTGATGCAAGAAGACTGCGCCATCCCCGAAGGTTTCTCTAATCAAGTGATTGTTAATACCGCGCCTACTCTAGGCCAATGGATTCGGCGTAGAGGTGAAGATCTCACCGCTGGCAAGGTGGCGCTCACAGCAGGCACTTTCCTTCGGCCGCAAGAATTAGGTATGGCTGCCTCTGCTGGCTTAACGCATGTAAATGTGAGGCGCAAAGTGCGGGTCGCCGCATTCTTTACTGGTGATGAGTTATCACTCCCGGGTGAGCCTCTTAAACCAGGTGGTATTTACAACTCGAATCGCGATACCTTATTAGCGTGTATTAAATCCTTGGGTTGCGATGCCACCGACTTTGGAATTGTTCCTGATAGTCTTGCTGCTACTAGAGAAACTTTGCGCAAGGCTAGCAAAGACCATGACTTAATCATCACCTCTGGCGGCGTATCGGTTGGCGAGGAAGATCATATTAAGCCGGCAGTGAGCGCTGAAGGCAGATTGGATCTCTGGCAGATTGCGATTAAGCCTGGCAAACCTTTAGCATTTGGTGCTGTCCGAAAGTCGGATGATGCAAAGAGTGATGCGGCCGCAGCGGAAACTTGGTTTATTGGCTTGCCTGGTAACCCAGTATCCAGCTTTGTAACATTTCTATTGTTTGTTAGGCCATTCATACTCAAGTTGCAGGGACGAGATACGGGACTACCGCAAGCTTATCCCATGCGTGCCGACTTTGATTGGCTCAAAGCCGATCGCCGAAATGAATTCCTGCGCGTAAAGATTAATGCGCAGGGCGGTTTAGATTTATTCCCCAATCAAAGTTCTGGGGTGCTTACCAGCGCCTCCTGGGGTGATGGTTTGGTAGATTGCCCACCAGGCCAAGCTATCCGAGTTGGCGATCTAGTCAAGTACATTCCCTTTAATGCTTTACTGAGCTAAAGTCATTTTAAAGAAACTAGACTACGATTACTGAATGAAACTTCAACTACGATTCTTCGCCTCTCTCAGAGAAAGCCTTGGCCTCTCTGAAGAATGGATTGTCATTCCCGTTGAGGTCAAGACGATGGCAGACTTAAGAGTGCACCTTGCAGGCCGAGGTAATCCTTGGGCAGAAGTATTAGCCAGTAACAAGATCATTCGTTGCGCCTTAAATCATGAAATGGTGAGTGACTCTGCTGCACTGATTGAGGGGGCTGAAGTCGCCTTCTTTCCCCCGGTGACTGGTGGCTGAAATGCAAAATGATTTCATTCGTATTCAGGAGCAGGACTTTGATTTAACGACTGAAGTCAAACAACTTCGTAAAGATGATCCTCGTGTTGGTGCGGTAGTGAATTTTGTAGGCACTGTTCGGGATATGAATGACGGTAGTCAAGTCAAAGGCATGACTCTTGAGCACTATCCTGGGATGACCGAAAAATCTCTCGAGGAAATTATTGTGCAAGCTAGAGGTCGTTGGGATATTTATAAAACGCTGGTTATTCATCGAGTGGGACCATTGCTGCCTGAAGATCAAATCGTATTAGTAGCAGTGACCAGCGCACACCGAGGTGAGGCATTTGCGGCTTGTGAGTTCATCATGGACTACTTAAAAACTGCCGCACCGTTTTGGAAAAAAGAAGAAACTCCAGCAGGCAGTAAGTGGGTAGATGCTCGGGTGACGGATGATGCTGCGATGGCTAAATGGAATTAATCTAGTTTTTTTGTAGCCAATTCCTAGTAGTTATTCTTGATTGCCGCAGCCAGCTCCAGTCCGCTAAGCCAGGCACCTTCGACTCTGCCACCATTTAGCCAATCTCCACAAAGTCCCAGTCCGATATCCGGAAGTGATAAAAAGCCAATAGCATTTTTTAGGCCTCCACTTGCGTAGCGCCAGCGGTGCATGCTGATTTCTGGCTCCTGGCAGTTGAATCCAAGCCTTGTGAGACATTCCAATATCTGGCCTTGAGCATCTTCCTTGCTCAATTCAACATTGTCTTGGCTCCAGGAAGGGCTGCCATGAATAGTCCAAACATCTCCTATGCGCATTGGCTTTGAGCTATTTTGACAAATCCAGCTGATGATTTCTTGGTTGATAAATGCGGCTTCAAAGTCTGTTGTGGGCTGATTTGGAAAGGACGCCATCATTGTCCAGCACGCTTTCATCTGTGCAGAATCGGTAACACTAGCAGCGCGAGCATCCTGATGCTTTACTAGGGCGCTTGCCTGCGGTGCTGGTAGGGCGAGGAGCACTACGTCATAGAGATCTGCAAGTTCTCCGCTTTCACTGCAGTGAAGGACCCATTGATGACCCCTCTTCTCAAGCTTGGCGATGGTTTTCTCATATTGAATGGAGAGCCCTTCTGCAAGATGCTTGCCTGGAGAATTCATCTGGGGGGTACCAACATAACGCGTTTCCGTTGACTCACTTATCCGCCATTGCTGAGCCTCATAGACCTTGAGCTGCGGCGTCCAAATATCAACGATGCCGGCTTGCCGCCAATGATCTACTTCCTCAATGAAACGCGGATCTCGAGCAGTAAAGTACTGGGCACCATGATCGGCTGACCAATCGGGTGTGCGTCGGGTGCTCATGCGTCCACTGGGGCCACGGCTCTTTTCAAAAACAGATACCTCAATACCAAATGATTGCAATGCTCTTGCACACGAAAGTCCCGCAATGCCAGCCCCAATGACCGCTACCTTTTTCATTTCTTTGGAAGTATCTTTCGAAAGGTCAGGTTAATACGAGGCTCTGAGGCCGCTTTAGTTTTAAGCAGGCTATGGTGCCAATACTCTTGGATCGGTGGATACATCATCAATAAGCTGCCATTTTCTAGGAATACTGAAGTGGTCGTCCTATCTTGCTTATGACGAAAGGCAAACTTCCGTCGAGCACCAAAACTGAGTGATGCAATAGGGGTAGCATCATCCAACTCTTTTTCGTTGTCACTATGCCATCCCATGCCTTCATCGCCGTTGTGATACAAATTAAGTAAGCAGGAGTTATAGAGATGTCCTGTTGCTTGTTCTAGCTTTTGCTGGATTTGTACTAACTCCTTAGTCCAATTTTGGGGCTGTTTTTGAACTCCAGAGTAGGTGTATGAACAATCGGGATCGCCTACCCAGGCTACTTTTCTACTGGTGGTGACCAGCTTTCCAAACATCTGAATACGATCCGATTCCCAGTTGAGCGAGCTGAGCAGCTTTTTAAATAAGTGCCCTGAAGTCTCTGCGTCATAAAAATGATTGAAATACTCAGATCGTCCATCTGTCGCTAGGATGACAATTGGTTCAGATGAGTCCTGGGAATCAAATAATAGGTTTTGCATGGCTAGATGAATCAGGCTGGAGTGTGTGCGCTATTTCTATAAAAACTCTAGAATAGGGCTCATTATCAATTGTTTAGGATCAATAGGTGAAACATGAAAGCACCAGATAAGCGTTGTTGTGGATCAGGCGTCTGCATTATTAATGATGCTGGTGAGTGTTGGTGTGGCCAGGTATGGGATGGTGAAAAAATGAGTGCGCCACCCCTGTTATCGGCATTACAGCCCTCTAGCTCAGATTCTTCCTCAAAAGACATCGGGCTTGATAAGACTAAACCTGAGTAGAAGGACCTTCTTTTAGGCAGGCTTTGCCAGCAGCTTGCTCTGCTGCCTTAAGCCAAGTGGGGCGAGTCTTACTTTGATTGAGCTCTTTAATTTGAGTTGCACTGAGTTTGGAAGCTAGCTGACGTGACATGCAATCACAGAAGTCGTTAAACAGATCGGCTGAAACATCTTTGAGCTTAGCGTGCAATTGAACCTGCTCTTTGACGCAAGACTCTTTATAGTTCGGACCTATTGGGTCCTTGTTCATCTGCTGAGCTTGGATAGGAAAACCCATTGCTATTAGTAATGCGGCAATGCCAAGTTTTATGGCGACTTTCATAGCGAAACGACTAAAAGGTAAATAAAAATACCGAGTTGGATCACATTAATCACGACACTTAAGCCATGCAAGGCTTGGAACAGTTTAGTCTTACCCTCATCTTTTGCGGCATTGATCTTTCCTGTTAGAAAGAATAGGGTGAACGCAAACAAGATGGCACATAAAAGCAAATACATTCTGTAATGAAAATTCTGCTCTGTAAATACAGTGATCAGGGTGACAAACCCTAAGAAAGCATAGTACTTAGGAAAAAAGTTTCTGACGTATTTACTAGACCACTCGACAGGCAAGACTTTAAATACGGTAGGGGCAACCACTACTGTAAAGAAGAGCATGATTCCCACCATGCCAGAAATAAGATAATTGGTAATCACGATAGTTTTTCCTTAGGTTGATCCGCAATCTGCTTAGTGGATCACGATGTTGTGCAAACCATCTTCTTCAATAATCTCTGAAATTAAGTCGAGCCGAATACGGGGATTACTTTGTGCAAGCAGATGGTTCTTCTGAGCCAATGGTAGCGGTAGGAGTTCGGCAAGGCGATTGGATACCCAACCGCAATCATCGAGATTGGCCGGGATTTTAAAGTCTTCTTCTCCCAAGAGATTTTCACGTTTGATTACTGCAATAATCTCATTGAGAAGCGCAGCTATTTTTTCATGTTCCTTGAGTAATGGAATCGCAGGATCAGCATCAATCAGTTCTATCTGCCCCATCCATAGGCCATCAGTTTCTTGTCTGAGAGCCAGCACTTTGAATCTCTGAGTGCCAAAGGATTTGGTCATGTAAAGAGCTGGCTGGATGGGATCTAGTTGCTCTAATTTGGCTAAAGTGCCAACACCAGAAAAATGCGCTTTTGCAGATGTATCTGAGTCGACGGGCTTGCTATCTAGAATGCTGAGCACTCCAAAAGGGGTGTTTTCTCGAAGGCAGCGCTTCATCATATCTAGGTAGCGTGCTTCAAAAATCTTAAGAGCGATAACGCCACCTGGGAAAAGGGCAGTTCCTAGGGGAAATAAGGGAATCCAAGCTTGGTCGTGAGATGTTTTTGTCATGCTTTTAATTTAAAGGATTTAGCCTTTGTCTGCTGAGCAGCAAAAATAAGCCCGTGATCAGCAGAAATCTGACTTTTAAGCTAAATTGCATGCTAATTACAGGAGAATAGAAATGATGCAAAAACTGCGAATTAAGCTTGCGCGGTGGATTTTGGGTAAGCATTGTCCTTGCTACCAAATGGGCCATCACTCAATGGTTGACTTTCAGCAGCGCAGCGCTGACCAGATTGAAAAAGCTAAAAAAGCCAAAGCTGCCAGTATTTAAGCTTCGATTCCGTCAAACAAAATGAAAACTTGGAAGATGCGGCGTAACTGTGCACTGACTCCCCGTCAGCTGTTCCATTGCTATCTTGCCCTAGTCTGCCTGTCGGCTTCTGTGGCGACAGGTTTCTTACTGGCGGGGGTAAAAATCATCCTTATTTTTACCGTGATAGAGCTTAGTGCAGTAACCATTGGTTTTTTGGTGTACTGCCGGCATGCCTTGGATTTTGAAGAAATTGAAATCAGTGGAACGCGCTTAGTGGTGAGGAAATTTATTGCCTATCGGGAGTCGGTGGTTGAATTTAATACCCGCTGGGCTAGGCTGACCCAGCCCCATGAGCATGGAAAGGTATTTTGTATTGCTCAAACAGGCCAGAGCGTCGAAGTCGGTCAGTTTCTGAGACGTGAGCAATTTAAAGGCTTGATGGCTGAGCTAAGACCTTACTTAGGATGAATACAACCATAAGCGAAAAAGGGTTAAAACTTAGCATCCTGCAAAGATC
>JBBAQC010000005.1:88007-94321 GCA_040400535.1 Polynucleobacter sp.
GGATGAATACAACCATAAGCGAAAAAGGGTTAAAACTTAGCATCCTGCAAAGATCGGAATTCAAACCGATACTTTTATCTAATTCAACAAAATTACCAAATTAATCATGAACGTGAACACTGCAGTCAGAGCCGCTCTTAATACCTTAGTAGACATTGCTGCCCACTCGAGCCATGCTCAGCCGGTTACTGGTTTGGAATTAGCGCAACGTCAAAAATTATCCATCAGCAGAATCGAGTTGCTGCTCAGTGCTCTGCGCGCTGCAGGCATCGTCAAAGGCACTAAAGGGCGCAATGGCGGCTATACCCTCATACAAGATCCCCGAATGGTCACTATTAAGGATGTAGTCTTGGCAATGAACTACATTAAAAAGCGCAAGGTTGAAGCCTGTGATATCGCGAGTGAGTTATATCAATCACTGGAAACTTATATGCTCAGCTGTATGGCCAATGTGAGTCTCTCCGATGCTATCAAGGACTATGTACCCCGCTTTAGTGAGGCTAAAAGTGCCCCAGAGCGGCAAACTTTTTCCTATGTGGAATTAAAGCTAGATAAGCCATCAAAGGGCGAAGTACAGAGAATAATTAAGACTGGTTTTAAGCGGGTGGAGAGTGTTCCCTTGGGACCCAATTCTATTTTTAGCTTTGGTGATTATTTGCAAAAAACGAATTAATCAGCATTTCGATCTAGTTCTTGGCTGTAATTAATCCCCAATGTCCTTACATGTCGATGAGTACCCGCCACTAGCCTTTGTAGATATCGAGACCACAGGCTCCCATTTTGAGCGGGATCGTATTACTGAAGTCGGCATTAAGTCTCTCATTGATGGCCAAGTGGATGTTTGGGAAAGCCTGATTAATCCCCAGGCCTTTATTCCACAAAATATCCAAAGTTTGACCGGTATTCGACCGGAAATGGTGAGTCAGCAACCCCCGTTTGCAGAGTTGGCAACTGAGATCGCCAGAGAGCTCGAAGGCAAAATTTTTGTAGCCCACAATGCCCGATTTGATTATGGATTTTTGAAGGCATCGTTTAAGCGGGTGGGCATCGATTTTAAGCCTAAGGTGCTTTGCACGGTGAAGCTTTCAAGGTTGTTATTTCCTCAGCAGGCAAGACACAATCTTGACACCATTATTAGCGCCCATGGTTTGCAAATTAGCTCGCGGCATCGTGCGTTAGGAGACGCTGATTTATTACTGCAATTTTGGCAAGTCTGTGAGGCAAAGCTAGGGCGTGAAGCCTTAAAGGCAGCAGTGAATCAATTGATTGGCGACGCCAGCTTGCCACCTAATATTGATAAAGCGCTTGTGGACAGTATTCCAGAAAAGCCTGGTTGCTATATTTTTTATGGCGAAAATAAAGTGCCACTCTATATCGGTAAGAGTATTTCATTGCGAAGCAGAGTGATGGGGCATTTTCAAGGGGCGCTCACCTTGCGTAAAGAAATGAAGCTCTCTTTACAAATCAGGGATATCGATTGGATTGAGACGAGTGGAGAATTGGGCGCATTGATTTTAGAGTCACGACTGATCAAAGAGCGCATGCCCACTATGAACATTAAGTTACGGCGCTCCAAAGATCTCTGTGCCTGGAAATTAGAATTGGATGACAGTGGCGTACTCACACCCCATTTGGTGGGCCATCGTGAATTAGATCTTGGTGTTCAGGACAATCTGTATGGCTTGTTTTATAGCAAAAGAGAGGCGCACTCTTATCTCAAGGCGATTGCCAAAAAACACCGCTTATGTGAAGCCCTTTTGGGTTTAGAGAAACGCATCGAAGGTAAAGCCTGCTTTGGTTATCAAGTAAAACAATGTGGGGGTGCGTGTATTGGCAGCTCTCCTATCGACCTTCACAATCTTCAGCTGAAAACTGTCTTGGACTTATTTAAGGTTCAGGTCTGGCCTTATCCGGGACCTATTGCAATTAAAGAAGCTGGTCATCTGCATGTGATTAATCAGTGGCGCTATCTTGGCACCGCCATTAACGAAGCAGAGCTATATGAGCTGGCCGATTCTCGCGCGGGTGAGTTTGACTTGGATATTTATAAAATCCTGAAGAAAGCTCTTGCGGGAAGCTTTAAGAATCAGGTGCTCACCTTAGCGCTCAAAGAAACTGCTTAAGTTTTAAAAAATCCTAGCTTTTCAGCGCGGGGTAATTTCTTCAGCCTTGCTTCAGCCTTAGAGGCTTCAGATCGATCGGGGTGCTCTTGGGTTGCCAAGAGGATTACTGGTCTGCGAGCCCTCGTATAACGAGCACCTGCTCCCGAATTATGGGCTGCCAAGCGATGCTCAAGACGGTTAGTAATGCCAGCGTAATAGCTGCCATCAGAGCATTCTAAGAGGTAAACAAGCCAGGTCAAGGTAGGGGTCAATTTGCCTAAAGGAGATCTAAACACTTGAAATTAGTCAGAATGCCCCTATATTCTATAGATAGAGATGTATCAATATTGCTAGAGTGAAAAGCTGACCAGATGAGAATAGATAAATTAACTACCAAATTTCAAGAGGCTCTGAGCGAGGCGCAAAGCCTTGCATTAGCAAAAGACAATCAATATATTGAGCCAGTCCATCTATTACTGGCGATGCTGCGAGACTCCGACGGTGCCGCCAAGAGTTTATTAACTCGTGCTGGCGTGAATGTGCAGGGCTTAGAAAAGAGTGCCGAAAAGCTCATTGGCAAACTACCGGAAGTGCAGGGCACTAGCGGTGAAGTGCAAGTAGGTCGCGATTTAAGTAACTGGTTGAACTTATGTGAAAAAGAGGCGAACAAACGGGGTGATCAATTTATCGCTGGTGAGTTGTTCTTACTAGTGGTGGCGGATGACAAGGGCGAGCTGGGTAAGATTGCTCGTGAGAATGGTTTAAATCGTAAATCGCTAGAAGCGGCTATTGACTTAGTACGCGGAGGAGAATCAGTGAATAGTGCAGATGCTGAAGGTCAACGTGAAGCCTTGAAGAAATACACCATTGATTTAACTGAGCGTGCCCGCATGGATAAGCTTGATCCTGTCATTGGGCGTGATGATGAAATTCGTCGGACGATTCAGATTCTGCAGCGTCGCGGCAAGAACAACCCCGTACTCATTGGCGAGCCAGGCGTTGGTAAGACTGCCATTGTGGAGGGTTTAGCGCAACGCATTGTCAATGGCGAGGTTCCTGAAACTCTCAAGAATAAACGCGTCCTAGTCTTGGATATGGCTTTGTTATTAGCAGGTGCTAAGTACCGTGGTGAATTTGAAGAGCGCCTCAAAGCGGTTCTTAGCGACGTGGCTAAGGACGAAGGTCAAACCATCATCTTTATTGATGAGATACATACGATGGTGGGCGCTGGTAAGGGGGATGGTGCGATGGATGCCGGTAATATGCTCAAGCCTGCATTGGCGCGTGGTGAGTTACATTGCATCGGTGCAACTACCTTAGATGAATATCGCAAGTACATTGAGAAAGATGCTGCACTCGAGCGCCGTTTCCAAAAAGTCATGGTGGAAGAGCCGAGCGTCGAAGCGACGATTGCCATCTTGCGCGGTCTACAAGAGCGCTACGAGCTTCACCATGGAATTGAAATTACCGACCCTGCGATCGTGGCGGCAGCCGAGTTATCACATCGCTATATCACTGATCGCTTTCTGCCAGATAAGGCAATTGATTTGATCGATGAGGCAGGATCTCGTATCCGAATGGAGATTGATTCTAAGCCAGAGGTGATGGATAAGCTGGAGCGTCGTCTGATTCAGCTCAAAATTGAGCGTGAGGCGGTCAAGAAAGAAAAAGATGAAGCTTCGCAAAAACGGCTTGGTTTGATCGAAGATGAAATTAAACGCTTAGGTGCTGAGTACGCCGATCTAGAGGAAATCTGGAAAGCGGAAAAAGGCGCCGTATTGGGTGCTGCACACATTAAAGAAGAAATTGAAAAAGTGCGCGCAGATATTAATAAGTTGCAGCGTGAAGGTAAGTTAGAGCAAGTGGCTGAATTGCAATACGGCAAATTACCAGAGCTGGAGGCCAAGCTCAAATCTGCTGCCGCAGCTGAAGCCAAAGGCGATAAAGACGGTGTAGTCAAGCATAAGCTATTACGTACTCAAGTGGGTGCAGAAGAAATTGCTGAAGTGGTATCCCGTGCCACAGGTATTCCAGTATCGAAAATGATGCAGGGTGAGCGCGATAAATTACTGAAGATGGAAGAGTTATTACACCAGCGTGTCGTGGGCCAAGAGGAGGCTATTCGGGCAGTGTCTGATGCAATCCGCCGTTCCCGTGCCGGCCTTTCTGAAGAAAATCGTCCTTATGGCTCGTTCTTATTTTTAGGACCTACCGGAGTTGGTAAGACTGAGCTTTGTAAAGCGCTAGCTGGTTTCTTATTTGATAGTGAAGATCATCTCATTCGTATCGATATGAGTGAGTTTATGGAGAAGCACAGTGTTGCCCGCTTAATCGGCGCACCTCCGGGCTATGTTGGTTACGAGGAGGGCGGCTACTTGACGGAGCAAGTGCGGCGTCACCCCTATAGCGTGATTCTGTTTGATGAGATTGAGAAGGCGCATCCGGACGTTTTTAATGTGCTCTTGCAAGTGTTAGACGATGGTCGTCTCACGGATGGTCAAGGTCGTACCGTGGACTTTAAGAACACTGTGATTGTCATGACTAGCAATATCGGTTCACATTTGATTCAGTCGATGGTTGGTAAAAAGCAATTGGAGATTAAGGAGGCAGTGTTTGAGGAGTTAAAGAGCCACTTCCGCCCAGAGTTCCTGAATCGAATTGATGAGATTGTGGTGTTCCATGGCTTGGATAAAGGCAATATTGCCAATATTGCAAAGATCCTGCTCAAAAACTTGTCAGATCGTTTGGCCAAGATTGATATGCAGCTTGAAGTCAGCGATGCCGCTCTGAAGAAGATTGCAGAAGTAGGTTTTGACCCCATATTTGGGGCGAGACCTTTGAAGCGGGCGATTCAGCAATATATTGAGAACCCAGTTTCTAAGATGATCTTGGAGGGCAAGTTTGGCCCTAAAGATACTGTTCCCGTTGGTGTAGATCAAAAGGGCGACTTTAGTTTTAACAGGTAGGTAAGTCAGCTACTAAGTAAGTAAGCTCAAGTATTGGCAGAATCTTTCCTGCCCTAGTAAACTTGGGCGATGATTGATGCTCTCAAAATGCGGCGCGCCAGTGATGTCCGGGTGGTAAGTTTAATTAGCCTAGCTCACGGCAGCTCCCATTTCTTCCATTTAATATTGCCAGCCATGTTCCCATGGTTAAAAGCAGAGTTCGGCTTTAATTATGCTGAACTGGGTCTGCTGATGACGATCTTTTTTGTAGTCTCTTGCATTATTCAAGCAGCTTCCGGTTTTTTAGTAGATCGAATTGGTGCCCGTCCTATTTTGCTTGTCGGGGTTGGTTTGCTTGCCTTATCTGCGTTGGTGTATTCGCAAAGCAATGGCTATGCCATGTTGGTATTAGGCGCAGTGATTGCGGGTTGTGGGAATGGCGTTTTCCATCCTGTTGACTACACCCTGATCAATCATAAAATTTCACCGCCCAATTTGCCTTACGCCTATTCCATTCATGGAGTGACGGGTTATATTGGTTGGGCGGCTGCACCTGCATTTATGGTGGCTGTTACAACCATGGCAGATTGGCGTGTCGCATTTTTAGCTGCCGCAGTTCTGGAAACCCTGATTTTGTTGACGCTCTGGATCAGCAGGGCGCGTCTGATTGATGATGCCCACGCGAGGCGACAGGAATCTCTCGCGAGCCACACTCAAAGCAATCCTGGTGGCGCCCCAATGAGTACCTTTGGTTTTCTAAAATTACCTGTCGTTTGGTTGTGCTGGATTTTCTTTTTCTTTAGCATGGCAGCAACTACTGGTCTGCAATCCTTTGCACCCACAGCGCTTTTTAAAATCTATGACCTGGCCGTGTCTTCCGGTAATTACTATCTCACACTCATGTCTATGGGAGGTGCCGCTGGAATGCTCCTGGGCGGTTACTTGGCCACGAAGTTGAAGGTGCCCGAGCGCATTATTACCCTCTGTTTTACCGTCAATATTGTGATGGGTCTTTTATTGGCAACCGGCTTAGTTCCTATCGACATCATCATCTTAGCTTTCGTTGTTATTGGCCTAGGCCTGGGGATTGCTGCACCCTCTCGTGATCTGATGATTCGCTCTGCGACCCCGTCTGGTTCATCAGGTAGGGTGTATGGCATTGTTTACTCTGGGATTGATTTGGGTGCTGCATTAAGCCCGCTAATCTTTGGCATCTTCCTTGATGTTGGATTTCCCAAGCTCTTGTTTGTGGGTGTAGCCCTGCTTC
>JBBAQC010000005.1:94421-97534 GCA_040400535.1 Polynucleobacter sp.
ATCTTCCTTGATGTTGGATTTCCCAAGCTCTTGTTTGTGGGTGTAGCCCTGCTTCAATTGATGATCATCTTGACTGGATTTAAGGTGGCGACTATGAGCGCCCCTAAAACTTCATAAAGCCTGCTGGCTTTCTTTTCATAATGTGAAAAGATATTCCTGTACGTAAAATGCAGTGCAACATTTAATGTGCTGTGTTCTTCCACACGATGAACAGTCATTCCGCATTATAAAAATTAGCATATAACTACGTGAATTTATTGATGTAATTATTTTTGTCTTGATCTCAAATAGGTCTTGCTTACTCTCCCTAAATACTTAAACTCTTATATAAGATATAAGACTTGATTGTCTTATTTCGTATCTCAATGGATGGACTTGTTTAACTTAGGGAGAAAAACATGGCAGATCGCAAAGCAGAAATCGCAGCATTACAGAAGGATTGGGATACAAACCCACGCTGGAAGGGAATTAAACGGGGATATACGGCGGAAGATGTAGTGCGTCTGCGTGGTTCATTGAAGATAGAGCACACCTTGGCAAAGCACGGTGCGGAGCGTCTCTGGGAATTGGTCAATAACGAAGCTTATGTGAACTGTTTAGGTGCGCTGACTGGTGGGCAAGCCATGCAACAGGTTAAAGCCGGCGTTCAAGCAATTTACTTGTCAGGTTGGCAAGTGGCTGCTGACGGTAACTCTTACGCAGCAATGTATCCAGATCAATCTTTGTATCCAGTTGACTCAGTTCCAAAGATGGTTGAGCGCATTAACAACTCATTCCAACGCGCAGATGAAATTCAAACTGCTAAAGGTGTCTACAAAGGTGATCCTGCTTATATTGAATACTTCGCGCCGATCGTTGCTGATGCTGAAGCAGGCTTCGGTGGTGTATTAAATGCATTCGAACTCAGCAAAGCATTGATTAAGCAGGGCGCCGCTGGCGTTCACTTCGAAGACCAATTGTCTTCAGTGAAGAAGTGTGGACACCTAGGCGGAAAAGTGTTGTTACCTACCGCTGAGTCGGTGCAGAAGCTAATCTCTGCTCGTTTAGCTGCTGATGTGATGGGTGTTTCAACAATTATTTTGGCTCGTACCGACGCTGAAGCTGCTGACTTGTTGACATCGGATTACGATGAAAACGACAAACCGTTCTTGACAGGTGAGCGCACTCCCGAAGGCTTCTACAAAACACGTAAGGGCTTAGATCAAGCGATCTCCCGTGGTTTGGCATACGCTGCTTACGCTGATATGGTGTGGTGCGAAACCGGTACGCCAGATTTAGACTTTGCCCGTCAGTTTGCACAAGCCATTCGCGCGAAGTTCCCTGGCAAGATGTTGGCTTACAACTGCTCACCATCTTTCAATTGGAAAAAGAATTTGGATGATGCAACGATTGCAAAGTTCCAACGTGAATTAGGCGCAATGGGCTACAAGTATCAGTTCATCACATTGGCTGGTATTCATTCAATGTGGTACAACATGTTCGACTTAGCTCAGGACTACATGCAGCGCGGTATGACTGCTTATATCGAGAAAGTACAAGAGCCAGAATTTGCTGCTCGTGATCGAGGCTATACATTCGTCTCGCATCAGCAAGAAGTTGGTACTGGTTATTTTGACGATGTTACTACGGTGATTCAGGGTGGAAAATCTTCGGTGACCGCATTGACTGGTTCTACCGAAGAAGAGCAGTTCCACTAAGGAATCCCTAAGTAGTATGCAGTACTAGCAGTGCAGTAAAAATCTATCCTTACTGTAGCGGCATCTAAATTACCCCACAAGGGTGACTTAGATGCCGTTTTCGTTTACATTCTTCCCATGACTAATTGCCCTCTCTGTAAAGAAAACCCTAAGCCCGAGGAGGGACAGCTGATTTGGCGTGGCGATGACTGCCGTGTCATTCTGGTAAATGATTCGGATCTACCGGGATTTTGTCGAGTGATCTGGAACCACCATGTCGCTGAAATGACTGATCTCTCCTATGGTGAGCGTGAGCACTTGATGACCCTAGTCTTTGCGGTAGAGGAAGGGGTGCGACAAGTGATGCAGCCAGATAAGGTCAATATCGCTGCTCTAGGCAATATGGTTCCCCATATTCATTGGCATGTGATTCCGAGATATCAAGATGATGCTTTCTTCCCGGGATCAGCATGGTCTCAAAAGACGCAACAAACCCCGGCGGCTAATTTAGAGAGCAGAAAACAATTACTTTTAGAATTAACGAGCACCATTAAGGCTTCAATTGCAAAGCTGTCCTAAGTAAGTCTCTTAAGTGCCTCTAAATATTTTTCAGGACTCAGTGCTTGTCCTTCGCGCTGTGCCTCCCACATCACTTGTCCCAAGCACTCCATGATGGCGTGCTGAGCTTCATGCTCAGACCCTAGTTTCTTTACTAGCTTTTCATTAATCGCTTTAATGCCTGGTGGTTGATCAATGGCGATTTGTTCGCTAATGGATAGATGCATTGAGAGATGAAGGAAAGGGTTGGTTTCCCCACGTTCTGGGGTGTAATCCTGAGCTATAGCGCCCTCTGGATCTGCCAAAAGAGTCTGATATTCCGGATGTTGTGCCATCCAATCACCTGCCAGCGTTTCCATGGGCGTCAAAATATGACCCTCAATTTTCTTTTTCCAAGTGTCACAGAAAAAACGCCGCACTTCTTCACGGGTGGGATTAAATAGCGCCACGGACTTTTCCTTGACCAGTTTTTTGTTTAAAGCCACACAGTGGCTCAACAATGCATTGTTCACAATCGGGGGTACGCGCCTTACAGGTATACCTGCCATGCAAAATAAGCCAATGGTGAGCATCTTGTAAAAATTCTTTTGGTATACGCTTGAGCAATTGCTCCTCAACTTTCACCACATCCTTGCCAGGTGCTAAGCCAGTTCGATTGGATACCCTAAAGATGTGGGTATCAACCGCCATGGTTGGCTGTCCAAAAGCAGTGTTGAGAATGACGTTTGCCGTCTTTCTACCGACACCTGGTAGCGCCTCTAAGGCTTCGCGAATTTGCGGTACTTCGCCACCATGATTTTGGATCAGCAGACGACAAGTTTCTTGAATGTGTTTGCCTTTGGAGTTAAATAAACCAATATGCTGAATGTAGGGTTTAAC
>JBBAQC010000005.1:97634-108445 GCA_040400535.1 Polynucleobacter sp.
ATAGCGCGCTTTCTCTCTTGCTCTTTTTTTGCCGCTTCCGAATCTGGGCTTTCCGCATTGACCGCAACTAACTTGGCAGCAGCCTTCTTTGCTAGCCGCTCATCGTTATCACGTTGCTCGCGATCGAGACGGACATCGCGTGTCTCATATCGTGTGCGGGCAAGTTGCGCCAACTCTGGAGACCACGCATCCCAGCCAGTATTATCGCCAGTAACATCAATCATAGTGATGCAGTCTACGGGGCAGGGCGGTATACACAGATCGCAACCAGTGCACCAATCACCCAAGATCACATGCATTTGCTTAGAGGCACCCACAATCGCGTCTACCGGACACGCCTGAATGCAGAGCGTACAACCAATGCAAGTCTTTGGGTCAATAAAAGCAACGGGTCTTGGACGCTCTAAGCCGCATTCAGGATCAATTCTAGGATGAAGATCAAAGGCATCCTTCGGAAAGATAGGAGTAAGTATCTGACTTAATCTCTTTATACCTTCCACGCCTCCAGGAGGGCAACGATTGGGCAGAACCTCCCCTGTTGCCATTGCTTCTGCATAGCCTCTGCAGTCAGGGTAACTACATTTAGTGCATTGGGTTTGAGGAAGAATATCCTCGAGACGATTTGCAAGTTCTTTCGTCTGTTGCTTATTCATAGCAATTGGAATCCCTAAAGCGAGTAGCGCGACCCTGGAGTCGCGCTACTGTTTTATGCGGACTTTGAACCCTCTAGTTTAGGAGGCCTAGCACGGGTTTTCTTCTGAACACCTTGATGCTCACGAATAAACGATTTGATTTTCGGGTAGACCTTCTCACGCCAACGACGGCCAGAGAAGATACCGTAGTGACCGGCGCCGGCAACTTCGTAGTGATCCTTATCGTTTTTTGGAATTCCGGCACACAAGGCATGTGCTGCACGAGTTTGTCCGCTACCGGAAATATCGTCCAATTCACCTTCTACTGTGAGCAGGGCAGTCTTTTTAATATCTTGAGGTTTGACTAAGTCACCTGAGACTGACCAAGTACCATTGGGTAATGCATAGTCTTGAAACACAGTCTTGATAGTATCTAAGTAGTATTTCGCATCCATATCTATTACTGCGTTGTACTCATCATAAAAGCGAATATGGGATTCAGCGTCTTGCTCATCACCGCGCACTAGGTTTTGGAAGAAATCCCAATGAGATTGCATGTGATTCTGCGGGTTCATAGCAATAAAGCCAGAGTGTTGTAAGAAGCCTGGGTAAACGTCACGACCAGCACCTGGATAGTTTGCAGGCACCTTGTAAATCACGTGACTTGCAAACCAGTTATATGATTTTTTATCGGCTAAGTCATTTACTGCAGTAGGTGATTTACGAGCATCGATAGGGCCACCCATCATGATCATCGAGGCCGGTGTTTTTTCACCAGCAGATGCCATTAAGGAGATTGCACCTAATGTGGGGACTGTTGGTTGGCAAACAGAGATTACATGTAAGTTCTCTGCACCAATAGTACGGATGAAATCTTGTATGTAGTGAACATAGTCATCTAAACCAAACGCACTCTCATCAGCAGGAACAATGCGCGCATCAATCCAGTCAGTAATGTAAACCTTGTGATCCTGCAAAAGAGTACGCACGGTGTCACGCAGCAATGTGGAGTGATGACCAGATAGCGGCGCCACCACTAAGACTACTGGATCATCCTTTAATTTCGTAATGACATCAATATCATCGGAGAAGCGCTTAAAACGAATTAAGTTACAAAATGGTTTGGCGGTAATTGTTCTTTCATGAATCGCTACTTCACGACCATGAGCATGCACAGAACGAATACCAAACTCAGGCTTATCGTAGTTTTTACCTAGGCGATAGAGGAGTTCATAGCTAGCGGCTAAGCGATCCGATCCCGGAATCTTAGAGGCTGGATTTGAGGCATCGATAAATGCCTTTGAGGCTGCGCGAGCCCATGAGCTAAGGGGTTGCAGCAGCGCTGTTTGGAACTCATGTAACTGATAAAGCATGGTGCCTCCTGGTAATTCGGTATGACTACTTACTGCGCGTGATTACACATTATTAGGCCAATACGCGGGCTATTGCTTTTGCTACCTTGTCAATATTTTTGGTGTTCAGTGCAGCTACACAAATACGGCCTGTAGAGAGCGCATAAATACCATCTTCTTTTTGTAGGCGCTCAACTTGCTCTGCAGTCAGGCCAGAGTAAGAGAACATGCCGCGCTGCTCTTCGATGAAGGCAAAGTCTTGCTTTACACCTGCAGCAGCCAGTTTTTGTACCAGTCCTTGGCGCATGGCTTTAATACGATCGCGCATCTGCGCCAATTCATCTTCCCAAAGTTTTCGAAGTGCTGGTGAATTTAGTACCGCCGCTGCAATTGCAGCACCATGAGTTGGGGGATTGGAGTAATTCGTGCGAATCACGCGCTTGAGTTGTGACAGTACGCGAGTCGATTCATCTTTACTTTGAGTCACGATAGACAGGGCGCCAACACGCTCACCATAGAGCGAGAATGATTTTGAGAATGAGCTAGACACAAAGAATGACATTCCAGAATCAGCAAATAGGCGTACTGCAACACCATCCTGCTCAATGCCTGTGGCAAACCCTTGGTAAGCCACATCTAAAAAAGGAATCAACTCTTTTGTCTTGCAGATCTCAATCACTTGATGCCATTGCGCTTCGGTAATGTCGGCCCCAGTCGGGTTGTGGCAGCAAGCGTGTAATAAGACGGTAGTGAATTTTGGGAATGACTCCAGAGATTTCACCATGCCGTCAAAGTTAACGCCGCGAGTGTTGCTATCAAAGTAGGCGTACTCAAGTACTTCAAATCCAGCGGACTCAAAAATGCCGCGATGATTTTCCCAGGTAGGGTTGCTGATGGCGCAAGGGGCATTTAAATTGAGGCGCTTAATAAAATCTGCGCCAACCCGTAATGCACCGGTGCCACCAAGGCACTCAGCAGTAACGATGCGACCATCTTGAATGAGTGAAGAGTCAGAGCCAAACAACAGGTTTTGAACTGCACTGTTGTAGGAATTTGGACCTTCAATGGGGATGTAGCTACGGGGTGATTGCTTCGCCACAATCGCTTCTTCAGCCTCGATTACCGCCTTTAAAAGGGGCACCTTACCTTCATCTGTGTAGTAAACGCCAACACCGAGATTTACCTTGTCTGCGCGTTGATCGGCGACATAGGCTTCTGTGAGGCCAAAAATAGGATCTTTAGGGGCTAGTTGGACTGAAGTAAAGAGGGTCATTTAGAGTGAGAAGAAGGTTAATTGAGCTTCAGTTTGAAGTGAATTTACGTTAATTGGCGGTTCATGAGGCAATGTTCAACTATTTCCTGATAAAAACGGCAAAATCAATGTTTTTACAAAATTCAATGTGCACAAAAACGTACAAATGAAATGATAGCTGAGATGCCCCCTAAGTTTTCGAAAAGTTCCCCAAATCCTCCAGTTGCCGAAATCAACAAAAGCCCTGTAGCTGATCCGCTAGGAGAGGTAGGGCACGACCTGGATCCAGCTAAATTTGTTTCCTTTCCGGACTCCCCATTCCATCTATACCAGCCTTTTCCGCCCGCAGGAGACCAGCCGGGCGCAATTGATGCCCTGGTAGCTGGAATTGAGGATGGCTTGACCTTTCAGACCCTTTTGGGGGTAACTGGCTCTGGTAAGACCTTCACCATGGCTAATGTGATCGCTAGAACTGGTCGGCCTGCCATCATTTTTGCGCCAAATAAGACTCTGGCTGCTCAGCTTTACAGTGAATTTAGGGAGTTTTTCCCTAAAAATGCGGTGGAGTACTTCGTGAGTTACTACGACTACTACCAGCCTGAGGCTTATGTTCCCACACGCGATTTGTTTATTGAAAAAGACTCATCGATCAATGAGCATATTGAACAGATGCGACTCTCTGCTACTAAAAGTTTATTAGAGCGCCGTGATGTCATCATCGTAGCTACTGTCTCTGCAATTTACGGTATTGGTAATCCAGGTGACTATCACAGCATGGTGATGACCTTGCGGCCGGGCGATAAGATGAGTCAGCGGGATATTTTGATGCGCCTGATTGCAATGCAATACGATCGCAATGAGACTGACTTTAAGCGTGGTGTATTTCGGGTACGTGGAGACACCATCGATATTTTTCCGGCTGAGCACAATGAACTCGCGGTACGGGTTGAGTTATTCGATGATGTCATCGAGAGCTTGCAATTTTTTGATCCGCTCACAGGAAGAATTCGTCAAAAGATCCCCCGTTTTACCGTTTACCCAAGCTCTCACTATGTAACCCCGCGTGACACAGTACTCAAGGCAATTGAAACGATTAAGGCTGAATTACGAATTCGTTTAGATGAATTCGTTAAAGACGGCAAGCTTGTAGAAGCGCAGCGCCTAGAGCAGCGCACCCGCTTTGATTTAGAGATGCTCAATGAGTTGGGATTTTGTAAGGGTATTGAGAACTATTCCCGCCATCTCTCTGGTGCTATGCCGGGCGAAGCACCGCCGACCTTAGTGGACTATTTACCAAATGATGCTTTGATGTTTTTGGATGAGAGCCATGTGCTGATTGGTCAGCTCAATGCCATGTACAACGGCGATAAATCTCGTAAACATACCTTAGTCGAGTTCGGCTTCCGTCTACCTTCAGCAATGGATAATCGCCCGCTGAAGTTTACTGAGTTCGAAACCAAAATGCGTCAAACAGTATTTGTTTCAGCAACTCCTGCTGATTATGAAAAAACACATACTGGCCAAGTAGTCGAGCAGGTTGCTAGACCTACTGGATTGGTCGATCCAGAAATTGAAGTATTGCCAGCAAGTACTCAAGTTGATGATTTACTCAATCAGATTCATGAGCGGGTCAAAGTACATGAGCGCGTCTTAGTTACCGTCCTGACAAAACGGATGGCAGAGCAGCTCACTGATTACTTGTCGGATAACGGCGTCAAAGTGCGCTATGTGCACTCGGATATTGATACGGTGGAGCGGGTAGAAATTCTGCGCGATTTGCGTTTGGGTGTCTTTGATGTGTTGGTGGGAATTAATTTACTGCGGGAGGGTTTAGATATTCCGGAGGTCTCTCTAGTGGCGATCTTGGACGCAGATAAAGAAGGTTTCTTGCGCTCTGAGCGCAGCTTAATTCAGACGATTGGTCGAGCCGCTCGCAACATTAAAGGAAAGGCGATTTTGTATGCCGATCGGATTACCGACTCGATGAAGCGGGCCATGGGTGAGACTGAGCGCCGTCGCACTAAACAAATCGCTTTCAATAAGGCTAATGGGATTGAGCCTAGAGGTGTGCAAAAGCGCATTAAGGACATCATTGACGGGGTTTATGACGTTCAAGAGAAGCGTTCGGAGATGCAGGTAGAGCAGGAGCGGGCTCGTTATGAAGATATGAGTGAGAAGGATTTGGCTGGAGAAATCAAGCGTTTAGAAAAGCAAATGAACTCCGAAGCCAAGAATTTAGAGTTTGAAAAGGCCGCCGCCACCCGTGATCGCCTGACAAAGGTCAAGGAAATGGCCTTTGGCGCACGTTCCCGAGACGGAATTTAGGGTCTTTCTAATCCTGAGCAAATTGCTCAGGTATATGGTAAAGTTGAGTGGAATGGTCGGGTATTACCCGCCCGACTGTTAGCTGTCCATAACAATCCATTACCAAGGTGACATATGAGACTTACAACCAAAGGCCGTTTCGCAGTAACCGCAATGATCGATTTAGCCCTGCGTGAGACGCACGGGCCTGTAACTTTGGCCGGAATTAGCCAAAGACAGAAGATTTCCCTTTCCTATTTAGAGCAATTGTTCGGCAAACTCCGTCGTTTCAATATTGTTGAGAGCACCCGCGGACCAGGCGGAGGCTATACGCTAGCCCGCAAGGCAGAGCAAATCAGTGTGGCCGACATTATTGTGGCTGTAGATGAGCCCTTAGATGCGACCCAATGTGGTGGTAAAGGAAATTGCCATAGTGACGACGACAGTCTTGGTCGTTGTATGACCCATGATCTGTGGTCGAGCTTGAATTCGAAGATGGTGGAGTACCTGAGCTCAGTGTCATTACGCGACTTAGTGCAACAGCAATCTGAACGTGGGGTTGTATTGCACGACCTGCGCTCGAAAAAGATCAAAATTGAAGGTGTTAAGGCAGAAAAGCCAGCATCGGCAGTTGCAGCAATAAAAGAAGACGCACCCAAGCGACCTCTCGTAAATTCCGTTTTTAATCTAGCTCAATAAAATTAACTGATAAGAAAAAAATGAACGCACCACAAGACCTTCCCCAGCAGCCGGTACCGATGTTTAGCCCTGAGCATTTCCCGGTATATATGGATTACTCTTCGACAACGCCGATTGATCCACGCGTGGTAGATAAGATGTTGCCCTACCTGCGAGAGCAATTTGGTAACGCCGCATCACGCAGTCATGCCTATGGTTGGGCTGCGGAAGAAGCGGTTGAGTGGGCGCGTTCAGAGGTAGCCCAATTAGTTCACGCTGACCCAAGAGAAATTGTTTTTACAAGTGGTGCCACTGAGAGTATCAACTTGGCGATTAAAGGTGTGGCGCACTTTTATAAAGATCGTGGCAATCACATTATTACTGTCAAGACAGAGCACAAGGCTACTTTAGATACTTGTCGCGAGCTTGAGCGTGAAGGTTATGAAATTACCTATTTAGATGTTTTGCCTGATGGCTTGATTGATTTTGCTCAATTAGAGGCGGCTATGAAGCCCCAAACCATTTTGTTCTCTGTGATGTACGTCAATAATGAGATTGGGGTCATACAAGACATTCCCCGCATTGGTGAACTCTGTCGCTCACGGGGTGTCATCTTGCACGTGGATGCTGCCCAAGCTACTGGTAAGGTAGAAATCGATTTAGAGAAAACTAAAGTAGATTTAATGAGCTTTTCTGCCCACAAGTCCTATGGCCCTAAAGGTATCGGCGCCTTGTTTGTACGTCGTAAGCCACGTATTCGTATTGAAGCGCAGATACATGGTGGCGGTCATGAGCGCGGCATGCGTTCTGGTACCTTAGCCGTCCACCAAATCGTTGGCTTAGGTGAAGCTTTCCGTATCGCACGCCTTGAGATGGCCTCGGGTAATGCTCGCATCCGCGCCTTGCGCGATCGCTTGCTCAATGGTTTGAAGGATATTGAAGAGGTTTACGTTAACGGAGACATGGAGCATCGTGTTCCCCATAACCTCAACATCAGCTTTAACTATGTTGAAGGTGAGTCAATGCTGATGGCATTAAAAGATTTGGCGATTTCCTCTGGTTCTGCGTGTACTTCAGCATCCTTAGAGCCTTCTTACGTGTTGCGTGCACTAGGTCGTAATGATGAGTTGGCGCATAGCTCGATTCGATTTACCTTGGGCCGCTTCACTACCGAAGAAGAAGTGGATTTCACGATTAAGTTGGTGAAAGAAAAGATTGCGAAGTTGCGCGAGCTTTCACCGCTGTGGGAAATGTTTAAGGATGGTATTGATCTGAGCACTATTAAGTGGGCAGCCCACTAGGCACCATTGAAGATTTTTAAAGCAAGTTAAAAACTAAAAAAATAACAAGGAAATATCATGGCATACAGCGACAAAGTAATTGATCATTATGAAAACCCCCGCAATGTGGGCTCTTTTGAAAAGGGCGATGACCACGTTGGTACTGGTATGGTTGGCGCACCTGCCTGCGGCGACGTTATGAAATTGCAAATTCGCGTGAACGATCAAGGTGTGATTGAAGACGCTAAGTTCAAGACCTATGGTTGTGGATCCGCAATTGCGTCATCCTCATTGGTAACGGAGTGGGTTAAAGGTAAAACTTTAGACCAAGCTCTAGAGATCAAGAATTCTTTGATTGCTGAAGAGTTGGCCTTACCGCCGGTAAAAATTCACTGTTCTATCTTGGCCGAAGATGCGATCAAGGCAGCAGTGGCTGATTACAAAGAAAAGCACGCAGTCAAGTAAAAATAAAGAGATTTCATTATGGCGATTACCCTTACTGATAAAGCAGCAAAACACGTACAGCGCAATTTAGATAAGCGTGGGAAGGGTTGTGGCTTACGTTTGGGAGTCCGCACTACGGGCTGCTCTGGATTAGCTTATCAACTCGAGTATGTGGATGAATCCGCTCCAGAAGATACCAAATTTGAGTCCAATGGCATCACTATTTTTATTGACCCCAAGAGCTTGGCTTATTTGGATGGTACTGAATTAGATTTTGTACGTGAAGGTTTGAACGAGGGCTTTAAGTTTCAGAACCCGAACGTAAAAGATGAGTGTGGTTGTGGCGAATCTTTCCGCGTCTGACGATTACTTTCTCTTCTTTGGTTTAGCGCAGCAATTTAATCTAGATTTAGCTCGATTAGATCAAGCTTATCTAGCCATCCAAAAAGAAGTGCATCCAGATCGTCATGCCCGTGGCAGCGATACTGAGCAAAGGCTAGCCATGCAAATGGCTACGCTAGCCAACACGGCTTTACAGACTCTCAAAAATCCTATCTTGCGTGGACTGTATATCTGTCAGTTACACGGTGTAGATGCACGCTTAGAAACCAACACAGCCATGCCAGCCGCTTTTTTAATGAAGCAAATGGAGTGGCGTGAAAATCTCGAAGATCAAGACGAGGACCTAGGAGCTCTCGAAGCCTTGGCCGAAGAGGTTGACCAATCCAGACGCGATACCCTTGTAGAAATTACGCAGGCGATCGATGGAGCCAAGAACTACGAGCGCGCAGCTGAGCTACTCAGAGGTCTACTTTTTATTGATAAGTTTGCGCTAGAGCTAGATGATGCTATCGCAGCTTTGGTATAGCTTTACACTCTAGACCCTATGGCCTTATTACAAATCTCCGAACCCGGTAAATCACTTGCTCCGCACCAACGTCGGATTGCGGTAGGCATTGATCTAGGTACAACAAATTCCTTAGTAGCAATTGTGCGGGATGCTTTGCCAAAGGTTCTGCCGGATTCAGAAGGGCGGGAGTTACTGCCTTCTGTAGTACGTTATCTGCCTAATGGCAGAACACAGGCTGGATTTGAGGCAATTGAAAGTATTGTTTCTGATCCTAAAAATACGATTGTCTCCGTCAAGCGTTTCATGGGGCGCGGTATTATCGATGTAGAAAATATTGAAAACGCCCCTTATGATTTTGTTGATGAGCCCGGCATGTTAAAGCTTAGAACCGTAGCGGGTGACAAGAGTCCAATTGAAGTCTCCGCAGAAATTCTGGCACGCTTACGTCAGTTGGCAGAAGATTCGGTGAACGACGATATTGTGGGCGCAGTCATTACTGTGCCAGCATATTTTGATGATGCTCAACGCCAAGCTACTAAAGATGCTGCGAAGTTGGCTGGCATCGAAGTTCTGCGTCTACTCAATGAGCCTACTGCTGCTGCGATTGCCTACGGTTTAGATAATGCCTCTGAGGGAATCTACGCGGTTTACGACTTAGGTGGTGGCACTTTTGATATCTCGATCTTGCGCATGAGTAGAGGTGTATTTGAGGTACTCTCTACTGGTGGTGATTCTGCTTTAGGTGGCGATGATTTTGACCATCGTCTCTATTGCTGGGTGATTGAGCAAGCGAAGCTTCCACCCTTGTCGATACACGATCATCGCAAACTATTGCTGTCCTGTAAGCACGCTAAAGAGCAATTGAGTCATAACCCATTAGCTCGTGTTCACGAAACGCTTGCGGATGGCACAGTAGTCAACGTCGGCATCAGCCAGGCTCAGTTATTTGAGATCACTCAGAACTTAATCAATAAGACTATAGTTGCCGTGAAGAAAGCCTTACGCGATGCAGGTCTCAAAGCAGATGAGGTTAAGGGTGTAGTGATGGTAGGTGGCGCAACGCGTATGCCCCATGTACAACGTGCGGTTGGTGAGCTCTTTGGTAGCAAGCCCCTGAACAATCTCAATCCAGATCAGGTTGTCGCCTTAGGTGCCGCAATGCAGGCAGACTTACTTGCCGGTAACCAGAGTAAAGATGATGAGTGGCTTTTATTAGATGTCATTCCACTCTCCCTTGGTATTGAAACCATGGGTGGTTTAGTAGAAAAAATTATTCCCCGCAATACACCTATTCCAGTGGCTCGCGCACAAGATTTCACAACCTTTAAGGATGGTCAAACTGCTTTGGCTGTTGCGGTAGTGCAAGGTGAGCGTGAGTTGGCGCAAGACTGCCGTTCATTAGGTAAATTTGAACTGCGTGGCATTCCGCCAATGGCTGCTGGTGCAGCTCGTATTCGAGTGACCTTCCAGGTCGACGCAGATGGTTTACTTTCGGTAAGTGCCACGGAGCAAGTATCAGGGGTGCAAGCCTCGATTGATATCAAGCCATCTTATGGTTTAACGGATGCTGAAATCGCCCGCATGTTGCGAGATGGCTTTGCCTCCGCAAAAGTGGATCTCATAGCAAGATCATTGCGTGAAGAGCAGGTCAATGCACAAAGGCTATTAGATGCCGTTCAAACTGCCCTTGATTCTGATCGGAGCTTGCTTACTACTGATGAGCAAGTATCAGTGGATCAAGAGATGGCTAACTTACAAGCTATCCTGAAAGCAGAAACTGATAGCGATGTTTTAAGAAAGGCAGTGGATCATGCCGCTAAAGCCACTGATGATTTTGCGCAAAAGCGGATGAATGCCAGTATTCAGAAGGCATTGGCTGGCAAGAATGTTGCTGAAATCTAAAATATAAAAAACAGAAATATCCATTTAACAGAAATTAATCATGACTCAGATCGTTGTTTTACCTCATAGTGAATATTGCCCAGAGGGTGCAGTTGTTGAAGTTAGCCCTGGAACTTC
>JBBAQC010000006.1:0-102878 GCA_040400535.1 Polynucleobacter sp.
AGGCACTGGATTTTGATTCCAGCATGCGAAGGTTCGAATCCTTCTTCCCCTGCCAACTACTTTAGAGATAACCAAAAGATACTCATTCGACTCCCACTAAAACTCTGAAATCACCTATGTCCGCTCATATAAACGCTGATTTATTGACTCTTTTTACAGGTAATGCAAATCCGGTTTTAGCTCATGCGGTTGCTCAAGAGCTCAATCTCCCAATGGGAAAAGCATTTGTTGGCCGATTCTCTGATGGTGAAATTCAGGTAGAGATTCAAGAAAACGTGCGTGGCAAGAATGTGGTGGTTATTCAATCTACTTGCGCCCCAACAAATGATAGTTTGATGGAACTCATGATCATGATTGATGCTCTCAAACGAGCATCAGCAAACCGCATAACCGCAGTGATCCCTTACTTCGGTTATGCCAGACAAGATCGTCGCCCCCGCTCTGCACGGGTTGCCATCTCCGCCAGAATCGTAGCCAACATGCTTCAGTCAGTCGCCGGCATTGAGCGTGTTTTAACTATGGACCTGCACGCTGACCAAATCCAGGGTTTCTTTGACATCCCTGTTGATAATATTTATGCATCGCCTGTATTGCTTGATGACCTACAAGCTCAGAAGACTCAAAAAGACCTCATCATTGTTTCGCCAGATATCGGAGGCGTGGTTCGCGCCCGAGCCATGGCAAAGCAACTCGGCACAGATTTGGCGATTATTGATAAACGCCGCCCTAAGGCCAACGTGTCAGAAGTAATGCACTTAATCGGCGAGGTAGAGGGCCGTCATTGCGTCATCATGGATGACATCATCGATACCGGCGGAACGCTCTGTAAAGCTGCTGAGGCTCTTAAGGAGCGTGGCGCCAAGGGCGTAACTGCTTACTGTACCCATGCCGTGCTCTCTGGTGGTGCCGTGGCCCGTATTTCTGCATCTGAATTAGATGAATTAGTTGTTACCGACACGATTCCACTGACTGCTGAAGCCTTGAAAGTAGGCAAAATCCGTCAATTGAGTGTTGCTCCCATTCTGGCTGAAACCCTTTCCCGCATTAGCAAAGGTGATTCAGTGATGTCCATGTTTGCTGAATAAGCCAAAAATAGCGTTTGTAACCCTGTTTTTGACAGTTTTCAGCCTAATCTGGGCAAAAATCGTTATTCCCAAGATATAATCAAAGGCTTTTCTGTTTGGTCGCGAACGGGAATTAACCTTTATTTTAGGAATTGAATATGAAAGTAGTAGCCTTTGAAAGAAGCGTACAGGGAACGGGTGCGAGCCGCCGTCTGCGCAACTCCGGTAAAACTCCGGGCATTATTTATGGCGGTAAAGACGCCGCAACTGTAATTGAGTTGGATCACAACGCGCTGTTTCATGCTCTCCGCAAGGAAGCATTCCACTCATCCATCCTTGATCTTGAAGTCGGCGGCAAAGAGCAAAAAGTACTTTTGCGCGATTATCAGATGCATCCATTTAAACCTTTAGTTTTGCATATCGACTTTCAGCGTGTTTCAGCGACTGAAAAAGTTCACATGCGCGTTCCTTTGCACTTTATCCACGCTGACACTTCAGCTGCGGTGAAATTGCAAGGCGCTGTGATTAGTCATATCTCAACTGAATTAGAAATTTCTTGCTTACCAGCAGACTTGCCAGGGTTCATTGAAGTGGACTTGAGCAAAATTGAAGTTGGTCATGGTATCCATGCTAAGGACATCGCTCTACCAAAAGGCGTTTCTTTGGTATTGCATGTTGAACAAGAAAATCCAGTATTAGCTAACGCACGTATCCCAGCAGTGAAGTCTGCCGATACTGAGGCAGCTCCTGTAGCCGCTGCAGCTCCTGCTGCTGAGGCTCCAAAGGATAAAGCTTAATTATTTAAGCTAATTGATGCGATATTGAAAGCCCGCTAAGCAGCGGGTTTTCTTTTTTGTGCAAATGCTTTTATCCTTAAGCACTGACTATGACTAAATTGATTGTGGGACTTGGTAATCCAGGTGATGAACACCGAGAAGATCGGCACAATGCTGGCTTCTGGTTTGTTGACGCCCTTGCAAAACAACTCAACGTCCGCTTTGAAACTGAAAAACGCTTTCAGGGAAAAGTAGCTAAGGCTCAATGGGAGGGTGAAGATCTATTCTTGCTTAAGCCCAATACTTACATGAACCTGAGCGGTCAAGCTGTTGGGGCTCTCTGCCGCTTTCATAAAATAACGCCTGATAGCGTTCTCGTTGTGCAAGACGAATTGGATCTCAAGCCCGGTACCGCACGACTCAAGCTTGGCGGCGGCACTGGTGGACATAACGGCTTAAAAGATATTCAAGCCCATTTAGGAACCCCGGAATACTGGCGTCTGCGCCTAGGTATTGGCCACCCGCGCGATCTTGCTGCAGATGGTGCGCGAGTCATGGATGTTGCCGACTATGTTTTAAGAAGGCCTTTGCAAGTAGAGCAAAGACAAATTGATGCCAGTATTGAAAATAGTTTGCAAATCCTAGACTTGTTTCTGAAGGGTGATGCTCAGGCAGCCATGCTAGAATTGCACTCTAAAGCAAATTAAATATTCGAGTGCTACTGCTGCTATCAATCACTCCTGTTGATTGCTTATTTTGCGAGGGCTTTCTTGGCGGCAGTTAAGGCCTGATACTTTGCCATCAAGTGCGTTTGGTTTTCTGGAAAGGCAGGATTCAGTGGAATGCAGTCAACTGGACAGACTTGCTGGCACTGAGGCGCATCGTAATGGCCCACACATTCAGTGCACTTATTAGGATCAATCTCGTAGATTTCTAAACCCATGTAAATAGCATCGTTTGGACATTCAGGCTCACACACATCGCAGTTGATGCATTCGTCCGTAATCATTAAGGCCATCTTGTCTGCCTACCAACCTTACTCTGTCTTTTGCTTGGCAGCTGCAATCTTGTTGACCAACCACTTTTCTACGGATGGGAAAACAAACTTACTCACATCGCCACCCATCGAAGCAATCTCACGCACAAAAGTTCCAGAAATAAATTGATATTGGTCTGAAGGAGTCAGGAAAAGTGTTTCAACATCCGGCAACAAATAGCGGTTCATACCAGCCATCTGAAACTCGTATTCAAAATCAGAAACTGCGCGCAAGCCACGCACAATGACACGTGCGTTGTGCTCTCGGGCAAAGTCTTTCAGTAGGCCAGTGAAACCCACGATCTTCACGTTGGAATAATGGCCAAGCACTTCTTTAGCGATTCCAATACGTTCTTCCAAGCTAAAAAATGGTCGCTTACTACGACTATCAGCAACACCAACAATTAATTCGCCAAAAATACTTGAAGCACGACGAACTAAGTCCTCATGACCACGAGTAAAAGGGTCAAATGTTCCAGGGTAAACAGCAACAGTCATAACGCTCCTAAGGCTTTATCAGCTACAGGCAAGAGTTTAGTCCCTTCTAGAGCGAAATAGACAAGCTTTTACCTGTCCGGCCTCTAAGTATTTTCCACAATGCCAACCTGGTACCAGCGCCTCAAGCTCTGCTCGGGGGCGACTGGCAGGGAACTCCACATAAATTCCCCCTCCCGCACTGTCATCACAAACACGAGCAGCCTCTATTAATGCTCGATTTAACAAGCCCTCTTCCTGAAAAGGCGGGTCTATAAAAATCAAATTGCTGGAGCGATCAGCCTGTTGCTTTAAAAACTCGAGGCTGTCCCTATGCAAAATCTCTACGATCCCAGGGACAGGAGAAGATTGAAGCAGGGCAAAATTTGCTGTGAGCTTGGCATGGGCCTGCTTGTTTTTCTCTAACAGGATGACTAAATCGGCTCGCCGAGAGGCAGCCTCAAAACCCAAGGCGCCAGTGCCCGCAAATAAATCTAGGCAACTTAAACCTACCAAATCCTGTCCGAGCCAATTAAATACAGTCTCACGAACTCGATCGGTACTTGGACGTAGGCCGGGCAAATCGATTACGCCTAGTAAGCGACTGCGCCAAACTCCGCCAATAATACGAATTTTTTGGGGGGACTCTGAATGCTTGCCATTTTTTTCTGGCTTATTTATTTTTTGGCTCCTAAAACCACAATCTTCATTCGATCCATTGCTAGATATTTTTGAAAAGCCAAGCGCACTTGCTCCAAGTTCACTGCCTCCACTTGTTTGGTCCAAATGTCCATTGTATTGAGGGGTAAATTGTTCCAAGCAATGGAGGAGACGTTATCAAGCAACTTTCGGTTGCTATCAATCCTTAAAGGATAACCATTCATCAAATTCGCTTTCGCTGCATCGAGTTCTGTTTGTGTAGGTCCATTAGCGATGAATTGTGCGATAGTTGAACTTAGCACCTCTAATGCCAAAGCGGATTGATCACCCTTAGTTTGCAAACCTGCTTGAAATATTCCTACATCCTTACCAGGCGCAAAATAACTAGACACACTGTAGGCTAAACCCCGCTTTTCGCGAACCTCGGACATTAAGCGCGATACAAAGCCGCCGCCGCCTAAGACATAATTTCCTACTAACAATGGAAAGTAATCTGGGTTGCTACGAGTCACTGCGGTCATTCCCATAGCAATATGAGCTTGCTGTGAATCAAATGGAATTGCCACTTCACGTTGACTCAGGGGCTCAACTGGTGAGCGCTCAAACTCGGGTAGTTGAGCTATCGGCGGGCCAGACTGAACCACTTTGCGGAGTAAATCTTGAACAATGTCAGCTGCTTCGAGCTTGCTCACATCGCCTACGATGCTCACAATCATGCGATCGCTGCGATAGAACTGCTGATGAAATTGCTGTAAATCGAGCGCAGTGATCCCGTTAATACTTTTTACCGTTGGTGCATTAGCCAATGGATAGTTTCCATAAACTAACTTTCTGAAACGACGATCTAGGACTGACTCAGGCTTAGTCTCGGACTCTAGCAAAGCAGTAGTCATTCTTTGCTTCTCGCGCATCAATATCTTAGGATCATAAGTAGGCGCACTTAACATAGCTGAAGCTAACTGAACAGCGCGATCCCGCAAATCTTTTCTGCTCAAAGTCCGAATACGTAAAACGGCCCGCTCACCACTCACTGATATGCCAAGGCTCGCTCCCAAATCTGCAATCTCATCAGCAATCTGTGCTTCAGTTAATAAACCTTTATCAGACTTAGCACCGTAATTCATGAGCTGACCTGCTACTGTTGCTAAGCCACTCTTTGCAGCTGGATCGTAACGATCACCAGCATCAATACTAATTTCAATATCCACCATTGGTAGAGCAGTAGTTTGAACCAGATAGGCTTGGGCGCCCTTAACAGAGTCTAGCTTTTCAATCGGTAATATCGCGTGGGCAGATGTCAGCAAGCCAGTCATTAATGTGATGGCCATACTGGCTTGCTTGATATAGTTATTTAGCGACACGATTACCTCCTTGCTGACTCTCTCCGGATTGACGTGCCTGCGGATCTAAAACTGCAATCGTTAAGCCCTCATCAACTAAATATTTTTTTGCAACAGCCTGAACTTGTGCAGGGGTGATTGTTTGCATCTTCTCCAAGATCACATTAATGTCTCTCCAAGAAAATCCTGCCATTTCTGTACTACCAATTTCCATCGCTTGGCCAAAAATAGAGTCCCGCTTATAAATTTGCTCGGACAGAATGCGTACCTTAATACGCTTTAATTCTGACTCCAGAATGCCTTTATCGGCTACCTCTTTTAAGGCCCTCCGAATACTATTCTCGGCTTGCTCAACCGTTTTTCCTTTAGCCATGCTGGCGCGAATAAGAAAAAGTTCTGGCCCCCTAGAGATCATGTCATAGCCAACACCGACATCATTGACTACTCGCTCTTGCTTAACTAGTGCGCGATTTAAGCGCGCATTATCGTAGCCATCCAAGACCGCAGTTAAAAGCTCCAATGCATACGGTTCATTGTCATCTAATGTTCCAGGTAAAAGTTTGGGTACCTTCCATGCCATTGCGAGTTGGGCACTATCTGCTGGTGCCTTGACTTGTACTCGCTTAATTCCCTTTTGCGGTGGCTCAATTTGTGGCTTGCGTTCTGGTAACTCTTTGGCGGGGGCGACACCGTAATATTTTTCTACTGTTCGCAAAATAGTTTTAGGGTCAACATCACCCACAATCACTACGGTTGCATTGTTCGGCTTATACCAACTACGATACCAATCACGCGCATCAGCAGCTTTCATATTGACTAGGTCATTCATCCAGCCCACTACTGGAAAGCGATAAGGAGAGCTGATATAAGCAGTGGCGACTAGCGATTCATTTAATAAGCTACTGGGGTTATCTTCCGTTCGTAGGCGGCGCTCCTCCATCACCACCTGAATTTCCTTCAGAAATTCTGCATCATCAAAGTTGAGGTTTGACATGCGGTCAGCTTCAAGCCTGATGACCTCGTCTAACTTAGACTTTTCAACTTGCTGAAAATAGGCCGTGTAATCACGAGAGGTGAAGGCGTTTTCCCGTCCACCAACTGCGGCCACCATCCGGGAGAACTCACCCGACTTCACTTTATTGGTACCCTTAAACATCATATGTTCGAGCACATGAGCTACACCCGTCTTACCATTGACTTCATCAATCGAGCCAGCACGATACCAAACCATATGGGCAACTGTGGGGGCTCGATGATCCTCGCGCACAATCAATTTGAGCCCATTGGAAAGCTGAAACTCATGGGTGTTTGAATTGGCTGAATCTGTAGCGGCCCAAGCAGGCACACAAGAGAGTATTAAATAGAAAGAAAAGCTGAATAAAGTAGAACGCATCTGGAAGATCACCTATCCCAAGAATTAAATTGATAAGATGCAAGAATTAAATTGTATCGATTATGTTCAACTTACGTAAAACCCTCGGATCCCTATTTAAATCTAATCAGACTGATGAGGCCTGGTTTGATTCGCTAGAAGAATCACTCATTCTGAGTGATGTAGGACTACCTACGACTGAACAACTGATCAGCAAACTGCGTAAAGCTGCCAAGACAGAGAAAGCAACTAGTCCTGAGGATCTCCAGCAATTACTCATTTTGGAGGTTACTAAGCTTTTAGAACCACTAGAACCGTCCCCAAATCCCCTATATGCGCACGAGCATAAAACCCTGCCTGAAATATGGTTAGTTATCGGTGTTAACGGGGCCGGTAAAACCACTACGATCGGCAAACTCTGCAAGCTCTTTCAGTCGCAAGGCAAGTCGGTCTTGCTGGCAGCTGGCGATACTTTTCGAGCTGCGGCACGGAACCAGCTCCTAGAATGGGGTGGTCGCAATCAAGTTGACGTCATCATGCAAGAGAGTGGTGATGCTGCTGCAGTTGCTCACGATGCAATTCATGCAGCGATTTCTCGTAAGACCGACATTTTAATTATTGATACTGCCGGAAGACTGGCCACTCAAGACCATCTCATGGAAGAGTTAAAGAAGGTCAAAAGAGTCATCGGCAAGGCCTTTCCTGGGGCGCCACACCAGACTTTATTGATTCTGGATGGCAATACTGGTCAGAACGGTTTAAACCAAGTGAAGGCCTTTCATGCGGCTTTAGGGCTTACCGCCTTAATCGTAACTAAATTGGATGGCACAGCCAAAGGTGGGGTGATCTGCGCACTTGCTCACACCCTGAGCAATGGACCAAAACCTGCGGTTTTAGCCCTAGGTAAAGGTGAGGGAATTGATGATTTAGCTCCCTTCACAGCGGCTCAGTATTCTTCTGAATTATTCAATTAAATCAATTACTTATAGAAGTAAAAAACGATTAGCACTCTCTTGACAAGAGTGCTAAAATAGAAACCTATTCATACCTAAGTCATCGATAAAAAATGGTTCAGAAGAAAACAGACAAACCGCAATTGCAAGCAAGGCAAATTCTGCCAGCGCAGACTGCTGCGGCTTCGCTCGCCTTTCCGATGTTGCCTTCCCTTGGGGTTGGCACACTCGACTCCTATATCTCCTACGTTAACCGCGTACCGATGCTCAGTGCCGCAGAGGAACTTCATCTCGCGCAAGAGTTTCGTCGCACTGAAAATGTGGACGCCGCTAAAACTCTGGTTCTTTCTCACCTTCGTTTAGTAGTTTCAGTTGCCCGTCAATACCTTGGCTATGGCATTCCGCATGCCGACTTAATTCAAGAAGGTAATATCGGCCTAATGAAGGCCGTTAAGCGCTATGACCCCAATCAAGGCGCGCGCTTAGTCTCTTATGCCATCCATTGGATTAAGGCAGAGATTCATGAGTACATTCTCAAGAATTGGCGCTTAGTTAAAGTCGCCACCACTAAAGCACAACGCAAACTATTCTTTAATTTGCGGAGCAATAAACCCACCCTTTCAGCTCTCACCCCAAATGAAGTTGAAGCTTTAGCTAAGGCTCTTGATGTCAAAGGCTCTGACGTTAAAGAGATGGAAATGCGCCTTGCTGGTGGAGATATTGCTTTGGAGGGTGACGATAGTGATGATGAATCTGCTTATGCACCGATTCAATGGTTAGCTGATAACACTCAAGAGCCTACTGCGAGGATGGCTGCTGCTGCAACTGATACATTGCATGGCCCTCAACTAGACCAAGCCCTTATGGCTTTAGATGAGCGTAGCCGTAATATTGTTCAGTCGCGTTGGTTAGCAATGGATGCTGAAGGCAAAGGTACGAAAACACTGCATGATCTCGCAGATGAGTATGGCATCTCTGCAGAGCGCGTACGCCAAATTGAAACTGCCGCCCTAAAAAAGATGCGCGGACTCTTGCAAACAGAAACTGCTTAAATTTACTTCAGTAGTTCTTTCAAGTCATGAGCCAAAGTCTCAGGGCCTTGTGCATGCTTAATAAAAAGACGTAGATTTCCCTGGGGATCAAACGCATAACTGCCCGCAGTATGGTCCATGGTGTATGAACCAGGACTGGTACCGGGAACTTTTTTGTAGTAAATCTTGAAGTCCTTGGCGATCTTCTCTAATGCGAGCTCATCTGCTGGACGCAATCCAAGGAAACGTACATCAAACGCTGGAACATACTGCTTCAGAATGACCGCAGTATCTCTTTCTGGGTCTACCGTCACAAACAATACCTGCACTTGATTAGCCTTAGGGCCCAATAAAGCTAAGGCCTGCTGCATCTCTGTGAGCGTCGTTGGACAAACATCTGGGCACTGGGTATACCCAAAAAACATCACCACCACTTTGCCCTTAAATTCAGCCAAGGTTCTTACTTTTCCATCGGGGTCTAGCAAACTAAATTCATTACCAAATGCTTTACTTCCAGTGATATCAACATTCTTGAAATTCTGATTGGGACTGCAGGCTAATAGACTCAGGCCGATGAGCAAGAACATCACATAACTAAAAATACGAATGTGCAGTTTTGATAAATTCATATACATCTCAAATGAAATAGTGATCAATTAATAGCGCCGCAAACAGCAAAGATAGATAGGTAATTGAAAAACGGAAAGTCTTCTTTGCTAGCGCATCACTATAAGAAATAAATAAGGTAATCACATAGGCTAAAAATATTAAACCCAAAGTGATTGCAGAAATTAAATACACCAGACCACTCATCCCGTAGATGTAAGGAAGTAAAGTAGCAGCGATTAAAATTAAGGTATACAACAAGATATTGAGTAAGGTAAAGCGCTCACCGTGAGTAACTGGCAGCATGGGTAAGCCACTTTGAACATAATCATCGCGACGATATAAAGCAAGCGCCCAAAAGTGTGGCGGGGTCCATACAAAAATAATTAACACTAAAAGCCAAGCCTCTGCTGATACGGTATTGGTGACAGCCGCCCAACCTAAAGCAGGTGGCATTGCCCCTGAAAGGCCGCCAATCACAATATTTTGCGGTGTTGCCGGCTTGAGTAACCAAGTGTAGATAACAGCATAGCCAACAAAAGTTGCTACCGTCAGCCACATCGTTAGTGGATTACAAAAGTACCACAGGATCACCATTCCCAAACTACCAAGAATAAGAGAAAATATAGTGATATGAAGAGGAGTGACTTCACCCGTTGCAGAGGGTCTCCAAGCAGTGCGCTTCATCTTGGCATCAACCGCCTGCTCAATCAAACAGTTCATGGCAAAAGCCGCCCCCGCCAGCAACCAAATACCGACAATGCCACCAATCAGAACGGGGTAAGGAACCATGCCGGGGGTAGCTAAGAACATCCCAATGACTGCGCAAAAAACTGCTAGCTGAGTAACGCGGGGTTTGGTCAGAACCCAATATTGACGCCAACGTGGCATCGTCGCAGCTACTGAAGGGCTCGGACTACTCATGATGTTTTAAGCCTCTGAATACGAATGGGGAATTCCATGAAGACCATTGAGCCAAGCGAACCAAGCAAAAAACTAATGCAGCCGAGCCGCCAGTGTGCATTAAAGCTGCGATCAATGGCCACTGAAAGACTACGTTGGAAATACCAGTAACAGCCTGAAGAGCCAGCAGTCCTAGCAACAACTTCGCTATGCGACTCATGTTTTTCGTAGCCGCATCACTCGCTCGAATAGCGCTCACTCCCAAAAAACCTAAAGCCAAGACCGCCACGATAGCAAATACTCGGTGTGCCCAATGAATTGTTTGTAAAGCTACCGGAGTAATAGATTCACCTTGTGCGTTCAGGCCGAGTTCACGCCAAAAGGTAAAGCCTTCTCGCCATTCAGTTTCTGGCCACAGACTACCTACACAGGTTGGGAAATCAGGGCAGGCTAGTACTGCATAATTTGTACTGACCCAAGCACCTAAAAATATTTGAATGAATAAAACAACTGAAGCAAGAAGTAGTAACTTCGCAGAAATGGGTGTTGTTTGTTGTTGCGCAGACGGGTTAGCATTTTCTTGCCAGCGATACTGTGCATAAGTTGTTAGGCAGGCCAGCAAAATTAAAGCCAGCATCAAATGAATGCTCACAATAATTGGCTGTAGTTTCAGGGTGACGGTCCAAGCACCAAATGCCCCCTGAATACAGACCAAGACAAGCAAGCCCAGACTAGCGATCAAAGGTTTATTGCCCAGACTCTTGAGCTTAGCAAAAGCTAGTCCCACCTGAATCAAAATCAAAGCTCCCACCGTCATTGCTAAGTAGCGATGAATCATCTCGATCCAAGCCTTGACGACTGTCACTGGCCCTGTAGGCATATTGGCTTCAGCTAACTGTATCTCACCCATTGCATTCCATGGATTGGATGTGCCATAGCAACCAGGCCAATCAGGGCAACCCAAGCCAGAGTCGGTAAGACGAGTAAAGGCGCCGAACACAATCAGATCAAAAGTCATGAAGACTAAAACCCAATTGAGTTTTTGGAAAAAGCTGTAGCCAGGCCGAGTCCAGAGATAGATCAGAGGTAGGCCAGCAAAAACAATCGCAATTAAAGCTAGCTCACCCAGCAGCAAGAGACTACTCATTGCAATTTCTCGCCTTTACGATTGAGGCGTAGCAATTTCTCCAGATCCTTCTTCATACCAGCAAACTCTTTGGGCGAATTCACTACTGGGAAGACCATCATCTTAGCGGGACTCGGATCAATCAACTGAATTTTTTCACCAGCACCATCCCGATTAAGCCAAGCAACAAAATCCGATTTCAATTTAGAGTCTGCTGGCAAACTGACAATCTGAAAGCCCGCTGTCTTTTGGTCGTAGGCAGCTAACACTTCGGGGTCAACTGCCCCGCCATCAGTATTGACCCAAACTAGCTGTACCCGACCGCTTTCACGACCCGTAGCAACACGTAACTGCCGCATTAAAAATAAAGCTTCTAAACAAGATTCATTTTTGATTGTGCATTCACTAGCTGGCCTAGCTACCAATAAGGTCCACTTCCCATTAAAGGGAATGTCAAACCAAGTGGAATTGAGTTCTTGGACTGGCTGCACCAGTGTTCCAAAGTTTGTCTTTCCACCCTCTGGTTTAAAGACGTAGTAGGCAAGATAGGATGCAATGACTGGTGAGGCACAGGCAATCAGCAGCAGAACCATCTGGATTCTTCCACGCACAGTTTGGGCATTGATTGCCTTTGTATCCATTTGTGAGGCCGGTATCAATAATTCTTTATCACTCACACTCTGTCTCCGTTCACAGCAAGCTCTCGCCGATATTTGATGAGCCCATTAATGAGCCAAAATAAAAATCCAGTAAACGCCAGTGCAAACCACTGAAAGGCATAAGCATAATGGCGATCGACTCCATTTGCTGGGGAGGGCCAATTTCTCACTAAACCATCTTTCTTATCTGAATCGGTCTCACGAACGATGAATGGTAACTGCCTCCATTTTTGACTTTGAGCTTCTGACGCCAAATCAAAATTCTGCTCTATTCGAGGGCCGGTCTTTGTTTCCTCTTTTTGCCCTAATTCATAAACCCTCCCAGGATGAGGGAAAGCAATACCCTCAATTGTCACTATCTCACTGGTGGTTTCGATTGGGGGCAACTCAATACGATTTTGATTGTTACGGGGCGCCCAACCTCGATTTACCCAAAGCACCAAATCAAGGCCATCTAGTTTCAGAGGCATCATCACATAGAATCCAGATTGCCCAGGACTACCGCTGTTACCTAGCGGGATCGGGCGAGGACGATTGTCTAGCCAAACAGCCTGGTCTTGGATAAAACGCCCACGTGCAAGGATACGACGCTCTGTAGCCTCCTCTAAGGTCAATGTATTGATGTTGACATTCACAATCGGCATTGCTAATTTGGCGGCCAATGATTCACCTAAGCGAATCTTTTGATCTGCCCGGCTCATCTGCCAAACACCAGCACCACAGCCCACTAAAATGACTGCAAGAGCGGATAATGTAGCAACACTACGACTAGTAATCAGGCTAGTAAATATGTTCACAAGGGTACTTTAAGATGAAATGGGTAATTCCAGTTGCACTATTAATCATTGTAGGTAGCTTAGGCTCGGCTCTATATTTCATGATGAAAGACAGAGGCCGCAGCTCAAGAATGGTTCAGTCGCTCATGTTGCGCATCGGACTGTCAATAGTACTCTTTTTAGGGATTTTATTAGCCCACTACTTTGGCTACATTGAGGCTACAGGCATTCGGGTAGGAACAAACTAGATGCTCCTCTCCCTCATGTAACGATGTAAAACAAATCGGGGCATAAAGCCCCGTTTTTTCTACATCCAGTAAACGACGATGTAAAGACCTAGCCAGACAACGTCCACAAAGTGCCAGTACCATGCAGCACCCTCAAAAGCAAAATGATTTTCAGAAGTGAAGTCGCCACGAATCATTCGACGCAACACTATCGCCAACATCAGGCCACCGAGAAATACATGAAAACCATGGAAACCCGTCAACATAAAGAATGTTGACCCATAAATGCCTGAGGTCAGCTTAAGATTCAGATCAACATAAGCGTGATAGTACTCATATACCTGGAAGCCTAAGAAGACGATCCCCAGCAGCACTGTAGCCGCCAAGAAGTTAATGGCTGTCTTCATGTGATTTTCACGAATCGCATGGTGAGCGTAGGTAATCGTTACACCAGAAGATAAAAGCAATAAGGTATTAATGGTGGGGATTGGCCATGGGCCCATGGTGGTAAATTTCTCTACCAAGCCTGCGGGGCCATCATTAGGCCAAACAGCGGAAAAAGTTGGCCAAAGTAATTTGCTTTCAACATCACCCAGCCAAGGCATCGAAATGTTGCGTGCATAGAAGAGTGCTGAAAAGAATGCGGCGAAAAACATAATTTCTGAGAAGATGAACCAGGCCATCGACCAGCGATAAGAAATATCGACGTTTAGACCATTTTTACCTGCATTGGATTCAGCAATCGTGTCCCCAAACCAGTTATAAAGTACGAACAAGACCCAAAGTACGCCAGCTACTGTTACAGGGGCGCCCCAAGCTGCTTGATTGACCCAGCCCGACATCCCGGCAGCAAAAACTAGCAAACCGAGAGCAGCTGAAGCTGGATGACTAGATAGTCCAGGAACAAAATAGTAAGGGGTTGAATTGGATGACATCTTATTCTCTCTATTCAATCAAAAAAAAATCAAAAGGACACAACTGCTTTAACAATCAAAAGGAGTGCGCCCATAAAAATTAAGGCGCCTACTAGACCAGCAATAATAATGTGGACAAAACTTAGTGAAGCTACATCTTCCTGCAATCCTGATTTTTTTCTGACGCCCAAAAAAGCCCAGAATATCGCAATCATGGATTGTACAAACGCATTTTTCTTACTCATATCGCCGACTTCGATTTAGGGGTGGTTGAACCTGCTGGCTGCTGGCCGACACCCAACTCAAAGAAGGTATAAGACAAAGTAATTGTTTTCACGTCAGATGGCAGTCCTGCATCAATTACAAACATGACTGGCATTTTTTTGACTTCATGCGCCGACAATGTTTGCTGCTGAAAACAAAAGCACTCTAATTTGGTAAAAAACTCCATAGCACTCTTGGGTGCATAACTTGGAATAGCTTGCGCATCGACTGATCGACTCAGATTATTCGTAACCTCATATACGATCTCCGTCATTTCGCCAGGGTGTACTTCTAGGAAGTTTTTTAACGGACGAAATGTAAAGGGGCCGCGACTATTCGAGTCAAACTCTATTGTCACTTTGCGGGAATAATCAACCTGAGTATTACCGACCTTATTTGCGCTGTAAGCCCTAATACCGTAATCGTTCTTACTAGTCACTACATTAATGCCAGTGACCTCACATAAGGCCTTATACATGGGTACTAGGGCGTAGCCAAAACCAAACATCATCACTGATGCAATCAGTAACTTCAATAAGATTTGACGATTAACAGAAGCAAGGGCTGACATAACTAGGCGGGGCTTTAACCCAGCAAACCTCGCTTGATCAAGATGCCGATAAAAAATGCCAATACAACGCTTAAAAGAATAAAACCCAACCTGCGATTACTTGCAGATTGGGATTGATGAGGAGTCAATTTAGATTCCGGCAGCATGCAACTCTTTAGCGTCAGGAGGTGTTTCAAAAGTGTGGTGTGGCGCTGGCGATGGAATTGTCCACTCCAGACCCTTAGCACCTTCCCATGGTTTCATGGAAGCTTTCTCTCCCTTGCCGTTGTATGCGGGTAGCACAACAAAGAGTAAGAAATAAGCCTGTGACAATCCAAAGCCGAGAGCACCGATAGAAGCAATCGTATTAAAGTCGGCAAACTGGGTTGGGTAGTCAGCATAACGACGGGGCATACCTGCTAATCCCAGGAAGTGCATTGGGAAAAAGGTGATGTTGAAGAAAATCATGGAGGTCCAGAAGTGGATCTTGCCGCGGGTTTCACTAGCCATGTAACCAGTCCACTTTGGACACCAGTAATAGAAACCAGCAAACATAGCAAACAAGGATCCCGCCACTAAAACATAGTGGAAATGGGCAACAACATAGTAGGTGTCCTGTAGGCCAATATCAATTGGTGCCATCGCCAAGATCAAACCGGTAAAACCACCCATGGTAAATACGAAAATAAATCCAACTGACCACAACATTGGAGTTTCGAATGTCATCGAACCTTTCCACATCGTCGCTACCCAGTTGAAAATCTTTACACCAGTTGGAACTGCAATCAACATCGTGGCGTACATGAAAAATAGCTGGCCCGTTACCGGCATGCCAGTTGCAAACATGTGGTGAGCCCAAACAATAAACGACAAGATCGCAATGGATGCCGTTGCATAAACCATTGAGCTGTATCCGAACAGAGTCTTTCTTGAGAACGCGGGGATGATCTCACTCACAATTCCAAATGCTGGAAGAATCATGATGTAGACCTCTGGATGTCCAAAGAACCAAAAAATATGTTGGAACATGATCGGGTCACCGCCACCCGCCGCATTAAAGAAAGAAGTACCAAAATGACGGTCTGTTAGAACCATCGTGATAGCCCCAGCCAATACTGGCATAACAGCAATCAACAAATAGGCCGTGATCAACCAAGTCCAACAAAACATTGGCATTTTCATCAATGTCATGCCAGGGGCACGCATATTCAAAATAGTCACAACGATATTAATCGAGCCCATGATGGAAGAAGCACCCAGCAAGTGAAGCGCAAAAATAGCCATGTCTAAACCAGGGCCCATCTGCGATGTCAACGGGGCATACAAAGTCCAACCGCCTGCAGGAGCACCACCTGGGGCTAAGAATGAGCCAAATAATAAGCAAGCTGCTACCGGAAGAATCCAGAAACTAAAGTTATTCATCCGTGCAAATGCCATATCGGACGCGCCGATTTGCACCGGAATCATCCAGTTTGCAAAGCCAACGAAAGCCGGCATGATTGCGCCAAAGACCATTACCAAACCATGCATGGTAGTCAATTGATTGAAGAACTCAGGGCGCAAGAATTGCAAGCCTGGTTGGAATAATTCCAAACGAATACCTAAGGCCATCACACCGCCAGCCAATAAGCTGACAAATGAGAAGATCAGGTACATCGTTCCAATATCTTTATGGTTGGTTGCAAACAACCAACGACGCCAGCCGTGTGGCGTGTGGTCATCATGTGCATGGTCGTGCGCATGATCAATAGTGGTAGAGACTGTGCTCATGGATTACTCCGGTTTAGTTTGACTATATTAATAAATAAAAATTATTTGCCAGCGCGCGTAGTAATGATGTCCTGGGTCTGAATGACATCGCCTGTTTTGTTTCCCCACGCATTACGGGTGTAAGTAATTACCGCAGCAATATCACCATCGGAAATCACGCCTGCCCACTTTGGCATGGCGCCTTTACCGTTCAACAAAATATCATATTGAGCCGCTTTTGGTCCAACAACCATTTTGCTGCCATCCAAAGCTGGGAATGCGCCCGCGCCCTTTCCATTTGGCTGGTGACAAGCCGCGCAGTTACTTGCGTACACTTTTGCACCACGCTCCTTTTGCTCTGCCATGGTGTAAACCTGCGAAGGATCATCAGAGGCTGCGCCCATTTCTTTATTTTTTTCTGCTACCCACTTGGTGTAGTCCTCTTGCGAGACCACCCTTACAACGATGGGCATGAAGGCATGCTGAGCACCGCATAGCTCAGAACATTGACCCCGATAGGTACCAATTTTTTCTGCACGGAACCAGGTGTCACGGACAAAACCCGGAATCGCATCCTGCTTAACACCAAAAGCTGGCACTGCCCATGCGTGGATAACGTCATTAGCAGTGGTAATAATGCGAATTTTTTTACCTACTGGAACGACCATTTCGTTATCTACCTCCATCAAATAGGTATTTGATTTTGGAGCCAGATTATTGATTGATTCACGCGAAGTGGACAAGGTAGAAAGGAAGTTAATTCCCTCGCCCTCGCCTTTGATGTAGTCATATCCCCATTTCCACTGATATCCGGTGGTTTTAATGGTGATATCGGAGTTGGTTGTGTCTTTCATCGCAACAACAGTTTTTGTTGCTGGCAATGCCATACCAATCACGATGATCAGTGGCACTACTGTCCAAATAATCTCAACAGTGGTGCTCTCATGAAAAGAGGCAGATTTAGCCCCTAGGGATTTGCGATGCTTGAGGATGGAATAAAACATCACTCCAAAAACACCCACAAAGATCAGCGCACAAATAATCAACATGAACCAATGCAGCCAATGTATTTCTTGCATGATTTTGGTCGCTGGGGCTGTGAAATTCAGCTGATTTACAGCGGGCCCCCCCGGCATATTTTCTGCGGCAGATGCCAATGCAGCACCGAACACACCTACAAAAAGGAGCGAAGCCCTAATGACTTTTCCAAATAAATTCATCTTATTCTCTGATTAATGTCGTAACTTTTGAGGCAATACAGCCTTAGAAAGCCCAAAAATGCGGTTTCGAGCAATTCAACTAGGACTAATTATAGGGTCAATTAAGCCTGAGAACAAACTCACCCAATTCAGGGTGCCTCAATCTAAATCAAGGTTTTAAAGATAGTGATCGCTTACACTCAATTAGGATCACTCCTAGTAATGCGCTTGATTTGATTTGGGTCGATATAGGCGACATGATCTTGCGCTCTAGCCAACTGCTTCCCCAAGGCCCATGCATGTCCATAAACAATCTCTAAGGTAAGTTTCTTGGGTAATACAAATGGCGGGACGATGCTTTGATCTAGCAAATTTAAAGCCTGAGCGTCAGAAAGCAGTACAGCATCAGACTCATAATCCAAATTCAGAAATTCCATATCCATCACTGGATCAGAAAAACGTTCACCCAATAAAGCATCTCCCATATCGTGCATATCCCATGGGCTAGCTAGCTTTTTACTTGGTAATGCTTGGGCACTGTCTTGATCAAAAAGTTCCTTAGCGGTATCAGGCCCTAAATAACTGAAACTAAGTAATCCACCTTCTTTAAGTACCCGCCAACACTCTTGCAAAAAATGTTTTGGATCAACTTCATCGTGCAAAAATAAAACACTCATTACCAAATCAACAGAATTGTCAGGCAGATTGAGCCGACCTGTTTTTTTGTAGTCGGCCAGAGAAATGAGAGGGGTAGACTGCATTCTTGAATTCCAAAAACGACTTGTCTTCAATTTCAATAGATCGATCCCCAGCAAACTCGGTTCTGGCGCACCAATTAAACGAATACCTGGAAAGCGTTTTGCAATGCGGGAGGCGTGTACTCCAGGAAAGTCTGGTATCAACAGAATGTCTTTTGCTGCTAACTTGACGATGTCTAATTTTTGCAGCATCCGTTCTGCAATTTCGTCTTTAAGCCATCTGATTGGTTGGGTCATTCGCTCAGTATACTCAGCAGCCCATGAGCGCAATAGAGAATATTTTTCAATCCATTTGTTCTCACCTATTACCCAGCGCTTGCATTATTTGCGGGGTATTTCAGCAGCGCACTCTTTGTATTAATTGCTACACCTTATTGCGTTCAGAGCACCTATCAAATTATGAATGCTGTCGACAATGCGGACTTACTTTATTTGTAAGTGAATTGAGCGAAAAAAGTTGTTGGGACTGTCTAAGTAATGCGCCCTATTTTGATCAAACGTATTGTCTTGACCGCTACCAAGGTAAATTGCAACGCGCTTTGCATCAACTGAAATATCAGCGCAGACTTGCTTGCGCGCAAGGTCTGGCATCAGCATGGAACGCACTCGTGACGGAAGACTTAAAAAATGTACAAGCAGACTATCTGCTTCCAGTACCACTGAGTAAAGAAAAGTTATGCGCTCGAGGATTTAATCAAAGCTGGGAATTAGCGAGACGAATTGAGCTTGGAAAGCATGTCCATAAAAATTCACGCATTTTGATGCGCCATCATCATACCCAGCATCAAGCTAATGAAAGTCGTGCCAACCGCCAACTTGCCATTCAGGGGATGTTCTATATCAACCCAAAATACAAAGGGTGTTTAGAGTCTGCAAGGGTAATTGTGTTTGACGATGTCATGACCAGCGGAGCTACCTTAAATGAGACTGCTCGCATATTGAAGGACAATGGTGCATCACATGTCATTAATTGGGTTCTGCTTAGAGCGATGCGTCCGAGCTGAAGACCTCAAGCTAAGGATCAGCAGATGTTTAATATTGTCTTATTTGAACCAGAAATCCCACCCAATACAGGGAACATCATTCGCCTCTGTGCCAATACAGGCACTAAGCTACATTTAATTGAACCATTAGGCTTTCCAATGGAAGACGCCAAACTTCGCAGAGCGGGCTTGGACTATCACGAGTTTGCCAAAGTAAAAGTGCATAAAAACTGGGCGCAGTTTCTGGCTGATGAAAAACCTCCAGCTCAACATATTTACGCCCTCACGACCAAAGGATCCGGAAAATTTCATGATGGTCGATATTTACCAAATGATTATTTTGTTTTTGGATCGGAGACCAAAGGTATTACAGATGAAGTGAGAGGCTCCATTCCAGTCTCCAACCAAATGCGTTTGGCAATGCAAGATAGCAGCCGCAGCTTAAATCTCTCCAATACAGTGGCGATTGTGGTTTATGAGGCTTGGCGTCAAAACGGCTTGCTTGGCGGCAACTAGAGTAATTAAACTTCTACTTTGGGATCGCGCCCCATCAGTTTTTTAACGGCTTCCTGTGGCGAGAGTTTTTCTGAGAGCACCTCACCCATCATTGTCGTAATTGGCATCTCTACACCCAAGCGCACTGCGAGATTAGTTACTGCAGATGCACATAAAACACCTTCTGCAACATGTCCTAAATTATCTAGAATTTCAGGTAATGATTTTCCTGCGGCAAGCGCCAAGCCTACGCGACGATTGCGCGAGAGGTTGCCAGTAGCAGTCAAGATCAAATCACCTACACCAGTCAATCCCATGCAAGTCTCAGGTCTACCACCTGCAGCCTTTACTAGGCGCATCATTTCTGCAAGGCCGCGCGTGAGCACTGCAGCGCGAGCATTTAAGCCGAGATCTAAACCATCCCCAATACCGGCTGCAATCGCTAGAACATTTTTTACTGCGCCACCTAACTCAACCCCAACCAAATCATCGCTAGCATAAATACGCATATTGCCATGATGGAAAGCGCCCTGAACAAGCTCGCATAGGGCATCTGATTTACTGGCGATAGTTAATGCGCATGGCATTTCGTTACCAACCTCTTGCGCGAAGCTAGGTCCTGATAAAGCACCATAGGAATGATGTAAGCCATGACTATGCTGCCGATCTTCACGCTCAACCACCTGGTGAGGTAGCAAGGCAGTGGTAGGCTCCAAGCCCTTGCACAGCCAAATAATATTCAGCGGATGTTTGGCGAGTTGAAGCACCTTGACAATTGTTTCTGCTAGGCCTGACATCGGAGTAGCAATCACTAAAAGGTCATTTTCAGAAAGTCGCACAATGGCATGCTCAAGACTATCTTCTAATTGCAATGACTGCGGTAGGATGACGCCAGGTAAATAGTCTATATTTTCGCCAGATCTGCGAATAGTCGCTAACTGCTCAGCGCTTCGCGCCCAAAGGCAAACATCGCCTGACTGTAGATAGCGCCCAGCTTGAGACGCCATCGCAGTGCCCCACGATCCAGCTCCAAGCAGGGTCACCTTCATAATCTGTGGGCTTTTACTGGATAAGATTAGTGGGGGAGAATAACTTTATCTTCACCGGTAGCGCCTTCTTCGGTTTGTACAGTTTGAGCGCCTTGCGCAGCCTGCATCAGACGATGCTCATACATTCCGTGGAAATTAATCTCGTTCAAATGAATTGGCTGGAAACCAGCCCGACTAATAGTGTCAGCAATATTTGAGCGCAGGTAAGGATATAAAATCGTTGGGCATGCGATACCCAGCATTGGATCAATTTGCTCTGAGGGGATATGACTAAATTCAAAAATACCGGCCTGCTTTGCTTCCACCAAAAAGAGGACTTTGCTCTCCACTTTAGCGGTGACTGTGGCAATGAGTGCCACTTCAAAAATTTCATCACCTAAGCGAGTTACTGCAACATCGACCTCAACTTCTACTTGAGGTTCAGCGGCAATCAATAAAATTTGTGGTGCATTGGGCTGCTCTAAGGATAGGTCCTTTAGGTAGATCCGTTGAATACGGAAACCAGGCTCTTTTGCGCCAGCAGATGCATCGGGCGTGGAAGTAGTTTGTTCTGTCATAAAAAACTTTCTCAATAAATTTTTAAGCTAATAGTGGGTCAAGTTGACCGGCGCGATCGAGCGCAACAAGATCGTCATAACCGCCGACATGCGTTTCACCAATATAAATTTGCGGCACAGTCCGACGGCCTGTACGAGTCATCATGATCTCGCGTTGCGCCGGATCTCGATCAATTAGAATTTTCTCTAGACTGGCAACACCCTTCTTTTGCAAAAACTTTTCTGCCATAACGCAATAGGGGCAAACTTGGGTGCTATACATTGTGACTGGCGGCATATCTTAGGCTCGTTAATTATTTAACTAAGGGAAGGGCTGCAGCCTGCCAGGCCTGCACGCCGCCATCCAAGCAGCCTACTTCAGTAAAGCCAAGCTTTTTCATTTCAGCAATCGCTTTGCGAGAACTCGCCCCTGTCTCACAGACCAAGATCAGCGGATTCTTGCGATCTAATTTGAGCTTTTCAACCCTTAAGACAATCTCTTCAGGTGGAACATGCTTTGCACCTGGCAAATGACCTACTTTAAATGCCTGCTCCGGACGTAGGTCCAAAACTGCCGCTTTTCGGCGATTCATCCAAATAGTCGCTTCGGTAGGCGACAAGCCTGTTCCGCTAATAAGCGTAGATAATGTGGGGAGGAAAAGCGCTGCGCTCGTGACCAGCAATAGGGCGATTAGCGCTAGATTATCGATTTGAGTAAGAAAGTTCATCCCCAGATTATAGAATGGCTCTATGAAACAACTTGTCCTTATTCGTCATGGCGAATCCGCCTGGAACCTTGAAAACCGCTTTACTGGCTGGGCAGACGTTGACTTAACCCCAAAAGGCACTGAACAAGCCCTTGCTGCGGGTGAAAATCTTCGCAAAGCAGGTTATGAGTTCGATATCGCCTACACCTCAGTTTTAAGAAGAGCCATCCGCACCCTTTGGCATGTTCAAGACACTATGGATCTCATGTGGTTACCGGTAGTGCATAGCTGGAGACTGAATGAACGTCACTATGGCGCCCTAACCGGCCTCAATAAGGCAGAAACTGCAGCTCAATATGGTGATGCTCAGGTTCACATTTGGCGCCGCTCCTATGATGTCCGCCCACCCCTATTAGAGGTCAATGATGAGCGTAATTCACGGCATGATCGACGGTACGAGAAACTCAGCGCATCTGACATTCCTTTAGGCGAATGCCTCAAAGACAATGTTGAGCGGGTACTCCCCCTTTGGAACGAATCCATCGCTCCCGCCCTCAAAGCGGGCAAGCGCGTATTACTAGTCGCTCATGGCAACAGTATTCGATCTTTAATCAAGTATCTCGACCAGGTTTCTGACAAGGACATTATGGAAATAAACGTTCCTAATGGCATTCCACTGATTTATGAACTAGATGACGATCTCAAACCCATTCAACATTTTTATTTGAATTAAGGTAAAACAGAAGCATGCGTACATTTTTAAAGAACTTTGCCCTTGTCGCCGTTGGCCTCATCGCCGGGGTTGCGGCTACCATCCAACTATCAGCGACTGCTCAACAGGGGTCGACGACCTTGCCATTGGACGAGCTTCGAACCCTGTCAAATGTCTTTGCGCAAATTAAACGCGAATACGTAGAGCCAATTGAAGACAAACAATTATTAACGGATGCCGTCAAGGGTATGGTGAGCAGTCTTGATCCACACTCAACTTACTTAGATAAAAAAGATTTCTCGGAGATGCAAGAGCAAACCAGCGGTAAATTTGCTGGTCTTGGTATTGAAATCACCTCCGAAGATGGTGTTGTCAAGGTACTCAACCCGATCGAAGATAGTCCTGCAGCGCGCGCTGGCCTCCAAGCTGGCGACCTCATCACACGCTTAGACGACAAACCTGTGCGTGGTATGTCGCTCGATAAAGCAGTCCGCACTATGCGCGGTACACCTGGCACAAAAATTACCTTAACTGTTTTTCGTAAAAGTGAAGAGCGCAGTTTTCCAGTCACCATTACTCGCGCTGAAATTAAAGTACAGTCCGTCAAAGCAAAAATTCTGGATAACAATATTGCTTGGGTCAGAATCACCTCCTTTCAGGAGCGCACTATTCCTGATCTTGCTAAGAAGCTAACTGAACTTGCCAGTCAAGATCCCAAAATGAAGGGCATTATTCTTGATCTTAGAAATAATGGTGGTGGCTTACTACAAGGCGCAGTCGGTGTTGCCGCTGCCTTTTTGCCAGCCGATGCGGTGATCGTTTCAACCAAAGGTCAGACTGCTGATTCCAAGCAGGTATTTAATGCTACGCCAGCGATGTACCGATTAGGTGAGCCTGGTGATCCTTTAGCTAGCGTCCCGGCGATGTATAAGAAATTACCGATGGTAGTGTTGGTTAACGCCTATTCTGCATCGGCCTCTGAAATTGTGGCTGGCGCATTACAAGACTACAAGCGTGCAACCATTATCGGAAAAACTACTTTTGGAAAAGGCTCGGTGCAGACAGTTCGTCCATTGAGTAATGATTCAGCACTGAAGATTACGACTGCTTATTACTACACACCAAGCGGTAAATCTATTCAGGCTTATGGCATTAAACCTGATATCGCCGTTGATCAAAATAAAGATGGTGACCCGGATGACGTCTTAATAACCCGCGAAATTGATAGCGAAAAGCATCTACGTAATAAGCAATCGTCTGAAGAAAAACTCGTCGCTGATCGTGAAAAACGCCGACTAGAGGAGCTGCAACGCATTGAAGAAAAGAATGCCAAGAAAACTCCTGAAGAGAAAGAAAAGGAAAAAGAAAAGTCTAAGAAGCCAATCGAACTTGGCGGTGCAGATGACTTTATGCTTTCTCAGGCGGTGGCATTTATTAACGGTGAGCCAGTCAAACGCTCGACTTCTAAGCTTGAGTAATCTTTAGTTATTTTGCGGTGTTCATATGAATGATGCGCAGCTACTTCGCTACTCGCGCCATCTATTACTAGAAGAAATTGATGTTGCTGGTCAGGAAAAGCTGCTCAGCTCACATATCCTTATTATTGGTGCTGGTGGCTTAGGTAGTGCTGCAGCACCCTATTTAGCAGCTTCTGGCGTCGGTAAGATTACCCTGCTTGATCACGATACGGTTGAGCTCACTAATTTGCAGCGTCAAATTATGCATAACCAAGACTCCATTGGGAAAAGTAAAGTGGACTCCGGCAAACAATTCTTACACAGACTCAACCCCAATCTCGTCATCGATACCTACCCAGAAAAAGCATCTCCAGTCTTATTAGATAAGCTACTACCTAATATTGATGTCGTTTTGGATTGCACGGATAACTTCGCTACCCGCCAGCTGATTAATGTAGCCTGCTTTAAAAATACAGTGCCATTAGTCTCTGGGTCAGCCCTCAAATTTGATGGGCAGTTAAGCGTTTTTGATTTTCGTGATGCGACATCCCCTTGCTATGCTTGTCTCTTCTCTCCAGCAGAACAGTTTGAAGAAGTGAGCTGTGCCAGCATGGGCATCTTCTCGCCTCTTGTGGGCATTATTGGAGCAATGCAAGCGGCACAAGCCTTGCAAGTATTGATTGGGTTTGGTCAACCCTTAGTCGGAAGAATGTTACTTTGGAATGCGCTCAATACCCAAATTGATGAAATGCGCATCTCTAGAAATTCAGAGTGCTTAGTTTGTGGTCAAGCTCACTAAATCTCAACCCCTGAAAATACCTCTGTGATTTAAGAGAGTAGTTTTTCTAGTGCCTCAGCTTGATCTTCAGGCTCAATCGCCTGCAATACCGCTCCAATACGAGACTTCAGCAGACCAACGTCTGCACCTAAGATCTCGCGCTTTACCAATAGCAATTGGCTAAAGTGCATTGAAAAATCGGTCAATCCCAAACCGAGTAGTAATTTAGTCATTGAGGGATCACCTGCCATCTCTCCACATACAGCCACAGGAATATTGGCGCGCTTAGCTTGGTCGATGATGTTTGATAATAAATTCAGAATAGCTGGGTGGTATGGATCATAGAGATGCGCAACCGCATGATCAGCTCGATCAATTGCTAAGGTGTACTGAATTAAGTCATTAGTACCAATGGATAAAAAATCAAAGCGATTGATAAACAAAGGCAATACCAAGGCAGCTGCCGGAACCTCGATCATGGCGCCCACCTGAATATTGGGATTAAATGCCTGACCACGTTGATATAGCTGTTGCTTTGCTTTTTCAATTAAACGTAATGTTTCATCAATCTCTTTGACATGGGCTAGCATCGGGATCATGATGCGCGCTAGACCATGGGCTGAAGCCCTCAGAATAGCCCGCAGTTGGGTTAAGAAAATCTCAGGTTCGGTTAGTGACCAGCGAATGGCTCTCAAACCCAAAGGTGAAGTACCAGTCTCCGATAAATCAGAGCCTGCCCCAAGCGCCTTATCAGCTCCGACATCGATTGTGCGAATATTGACTGGTAAGCCATGCATCAACTCAATTACGCGACGATATTCTTTATATTGCTGCTCTTCATCTGGGAGTGCTTGCTTGCGATCCATGAATAAAAATTCAGAGCGAAATAAACCAACGCCAACCGCACCCAAGTCCACTGCCTGTGTGGCATCTTCCGGTAATTCAATATTAGCTAGTAACTCAATGGCAACATGATCAACTGAAGTAGTTCTTGAGTATTTAAGCTCTTGTAATTTGCGTGTCTCTTGAATGGCTTTTTCTTGCAAGAGTCGATATTCTGAAAGCAGTTGCTCACCAGGTGAAACAACTACTACGCCATGCTCACCATCAATGACTAACCAATCTCCATGGCGAATCATCTCGCTGGCATGGCGAACACCCACCACTGCCGGGATCTCCATGCTGCGCGCCACAATTGCTGTGTGCGAAGTTTTGCCACCTAGATCCGTTACAAAACCAGTAAAAGCATGTTCTTTAAAGCGCAACATGTCATGCGGAGCGATATCATGCGCCACAATAATGGCATCAACCCCAACATCACTTGGCGATATTAGATCTGATTCATTCAGCGTATCTTTTTGCTGAGTATTGAGTGCTTTCAGTACTCTTTCTGCAACCTGACGAATATCATTCGCCCGCTCTTTTAAATAGGCATCCTCAATCTCTGAAAATTGCTCCAAAAGATCGTTGAGCTCAGTAGTCAGGGCCCAAGCAGCATTTAAACGTTGGGTACGAATCAGTTTTAGAGGCTTCTCAGTTAAAGCGGGGTCAGCCAAAATCATGCCATGCACATCCAAAAATGCAGCCATCTCTTGAGGCGCATCTTTAGGTAAACCTTGTCGTAGTTGCGCGAGCTCAAGTCGTACCTGCTCAAAAGCATCTAGCAGCTTTTGGGTCTCCAACTCTTCTTTACCAGGCTCTATTAAATAATGACTGACCTCTAATGCGGCGCGTGATATCAGAACAGCTTTACCAATGGCAATACCCTTAGATACCGCAATACCGTGTAAAGCGAATGTCATCCTTATACGCCCTCACCAAATCGATCATTAATCAAGGCAGTTAAAGCTTGCATTGCCTCGTCTTCTTGCTCGCCGACTGTTTCTAGGGTTACGGTACTACCGATGCCAGCGGCAAGCATCATCACACCCATAATGCTTTTGGCGTTAATTTGACGACCATTACGAGATAACAAGATTTCACAAGGAAACTGTGCAGCAAGTTGAGATAGCTTCGCAGATGCGCGCGCATGTAATCCTAACTTATTAATAATTTCAATATCGGCAACAGGCATCAGGAATCCTATTTCTCTGTAGTTTCTTGTGAGGCTTTTGAGCCTAAACGCAAAATGCCATTTTGGCCGCCTTGAAGCGCTTTTTGAGCTAACTGCTCTAAGCTCTCGCCACGATGAGAAATGCAACGCATCAGCATAGGTAGATTTAACCCAGCTAACACAATCACCGGCGCGTTCAAACCAGACAGCGGTCCCAAGGCTTCTAACTTAGAGGCGACATTAGCGGGGGTAGCACCCATCACATCAGTCAAGATTAAAACGCCATGGCCAGAATTCACGCCGTAGGCAGCCTTCATCACCCGATCAAAACTTGCTTTTGTGTCTTCATAAGGAGGGATGTCGACTGCCCTTACTCTCTCAGGTGCCAGACCAAAAGTATGCTCGGCAAAACCGAGCATGGCACTTGCCACAGGAGTATGGGCAACAATCAGAATTCCAACCATGTTTATGCCAATGCCTTTTCAAGCGTGCTTAACCAAAATTGTGCAACAGGAAATCCAGTTTGCTCAGTAATCTCAACAAAACAAGTTGGGCTAGTTACATTAATTTCTGTGACGTAGCCTCCAATTAAATCCAATCCTACCAAAAACAAACCCCGTGCATTCAGAATCGGGGCTAGGCGCTGAGCAACCTGCAGCTCGGCATCGGTCAAGGGCATTGCCACACCTTTACCCCCAGCAGCTAAATTGCCGCGAATTTCGCTCCCTTGTGGGATACGGGCTAATGAAAACGGTACTACCTCACCACCAATGAGTAAAACGCGTTTATCGCCCTGGGCAATCTCTGGCAAGAAGCGTTGCGCCATGAGAGTACGAGCGCCATTCTCACCAAGCGTTTCCACAATACTGGCAAGATTCATCCCGTCAGCGCCAATACGAAATACACCCATGCCACCCATGCCATCTAGCGGCTTAATCACAATATCTTGATACTCTTGATGAAATGCTTTTATCGCACTAAGTTCGCGCGTCACTAAGGTGGGTGGAATGAGTTCCGGAAATTCTGTGATGGATAGCTTTTCGGAGTGATCTCTTATAGCTGCTGGATTATTGAATACCTTCGCACCCTGACGAACCGCAGCAGAAAGTAGCCACGTAGTATTGAGGTACTCAATATCAAATGGCGGGTCAGTGCGCATCAATACTGCACTGAAGATATTTAAAGACCGACTTTCTGTGGCCTCCAGTTTAAACCAAGTTGTGCTGCTGGGTTTAATCACTAACGATTGACAATCCGCCATCACCAGGCTGTCTCTCCAGAGCACATTTTGACTTTGACAAAACCAAAGTTGATGCCCCGCCTCTTGTGCAACTCGCATCATTGCGAAAGTAGAGTCTTTACTTATTTTGAAAGATTCCAGCCTATCGGCAATAAATAGAAAATCCATCTTTATGTCTGAATATGAAAAATCAGTTAGGCCGCTTCAGAATTGGGATCAGAGCGCTCAAGCTCTAAAGAGGCGGCGAGCAAGGCTAAACGTGCCACTACACCATAAAGGTAAAAACGATTTGGCGGCGCACTACCGGGCTTAGCACCTAGGTCTGGTATCGAGTTTTGCTCAAATGCCAAGGGTACAAAGTGCATCCCAGGGGCATTCAAATTTTCATCAGGGCCACGATCAGTATGTACTCGATAGAAGCCACCAATGACATAGCGATCAATCATGTAGACCACAGGCTCTGCCACTGCTTCGTTTACCTTCTCAAAGGTGTATACACCCTCTTGAATCAATACATCACTTACCTCAAGACCTTCTTTTACTACACTCATCTTATTGCGATCTTTACGATTCAGGTCTTTTAGCTGGGCAGGATCATTCACTACCATGATGCCCATGCCATAGGTACCAGCATCCGCCTTGACAACAACATAAGGCTTTTCTTTAATGCCGTACTCGCGATATTTCTTAGCAGTCTTCTTCAGGACTTTTTCAACGGCAGCTTGCAACTCCTCTTCGCCCTGACGCTCATGGAAATTCACGTTGGAGCAACTCGCAAAATACGGATTAATCATCCATGGATCGATATCGACAACCTTCGCAAACTTCTTAGCAACCTCATCGTAAGCAGCAAAGTGTTTTGACTTACGACGAATATGCCAACCTGCATGCAGACCTGGCAAAAGGTACTGCTCGTGCAGATTTTCTAAGATCGGCGGAATGCCTGCGGATAAATCATTATTTAATAAGATTGAGCACGGATCAAAATCTTTCAGACCTAAACGTTGCTTCTTAATACCTAAACGAGATAAAGGCTCCATCAAGAGACGGTTACCGTCCGGCAATTCAATCCAAGTGGGTTTTTTAATTTCATCTGACAAAGTACCTAAACGCACATTGAGTCCAGATTGACGCAGGATGGATGATAAGCGCGCAATATTTTGCAAATAGAAAGTATTTCGAGTGTGACGCTCAGGTATCAGCAGTAGATTTTTCGCCTCAGGGCAAATCTTCTCAATCGCTGCCATTGCTGCCTGAACTGCCAGAGGTAACATCTGAGGCGACAGATTATTAAATCCACCCGGAAACAAATTGGTATCAACGGGGGCCAGCTTAAATCCTGCATTACGCAAGTCAACTGAACAATAGAACGGCGGGGTATGCTCTTGCCATTCCAGCCTAAACCAGCGCTCAATCGTAGGGGTTGCTTCTAATACCTTTGACTCGAGATCGAGTAAGGGGCCATTTAAGGCTGTGATGAGATGTGGGACCATATCCCTATTGTAAGATTTTTTAAAAGAAAGACGCGGAATCCGGAGATCCCGCGCTTAAAAACTGGGCAGCTATCTAAAGTCGCCCAGTGAGGGGTAAAAAACCTAATTAAGACTCGTAAGCGGACTCGCCATGGGAGCTAATATCCAAGCCTTCGCGCTCTTCATCCTCCTTAACACGCAGGCCAATCACAATATCTACCAATTTAAAGGCTATATATGACACAAGCCCAGACCAAATCAAGGTAACAATCACGCCCTGACTCTGGATCCATAATTGGCTAGCAATAGAGTAATCAGGAGCTGCAGCATTTGCCACATAGTCCCAAATACCTGTTCCACCCAATGCTGGGTCTGCGAACACACCAGTTAACAGGGCACCCAAAATACCGCCAACGCCATGTACACCGAATACGTCCAAACTATCATCTGAGCCCAACATCTTCTTCAGACCAGAAACACCCCACAAGCAAACTACCCCAGCAAGAGCGCCGATAACGAGGGCACCCATCGGACCCACAAAACCAGCAGCAGGAGTGATTGCAACTAAACCAGCTACGCAACCAGATGCGCCACCCAACATGGAAGGCTTGCCTTTGTATACCCACTCAGCAATTGACCAACTTAATACTGCGGCTGCCGTTGCCAGTAGTGTGTTTACAAATGCTAAGGCTGCACTGCCGTTTGCTTCGAGAGCAGAACCGGCATTGAAACCAAACCAACCGAACCACAAGAGTGAAGCACCAATCATGACGAACACTAAGTTGTGTGGCTTCATGGCTTCTTTGCCGTAACCCAAACGTTTGCCAATCACGAATGAACCTACCAAACCAGCGATCGCAGCATTGATGTGAACCACGGTACCGCCAGCAAAGTCGAGAACACCCTTCTGCCACAACCAACCAGCACGAGCTGTGATTGCTTCCAGTGATGTCGCATCTTTGATGTCATCTGGACCAGGCCAAAACCAAACCATGTGAGCGATTGGTAGGTAGCTAAAAGTGAACCATAGGACCATGAACACAACGAGTGCAGAGAACTTTACACGCTCAGCAAATGCGCCAACAATTAAACAGCAAGTAATGGTTGCAAATGCCGCTTGGAAAGCCATAAATACATACTCCGGAATCACAATGCCTTTACTAAATGTCGCGGCAACTGAATCGGGAGTAATGCCCTGCAAAAACAAGCGATCGAGCCCGCCAATGAATGCACTGCCTTCAGTAAATGCAAAGCTGTACCCATAGAGAGACCATAGGACTGTGATCAATGCAAAGACAAACATACACTGTACGAGTACAGAAAGAATGTTCTTGCTACGTGTCAAACCGCCGTAGAACAAAGCCAGGCCAGGTAAAGTCATCAAGATAACCAATGCAGTACACACTAGCAACCAAGCTGTATCAGCCTTGTTTGGTATTAATGCCGGTGCTACAGCTACTGCAGCTGCAGCTGCAGCCGCAACTGGCTTAGCTTCATCAGCAAAAGCTGGTGAAGCTACCATTACGCTAGTTGCGCCAATGACCAAGGCCATTGCGCTTCCAGCAAGGAGTCGTTTCATCCAAGTTAACATTTTGAGCCTCTCTTTAAAGTGCTGACGCGCCGGTTTCACCGGTACGAATGCGAATGACGTGTTCAATTGAAGAGACAAAAATCTTGCCATCACCAATCTTGCCAGTACGCGCCGATTTTTCAATTGCTTCAATCGCTCGCTCCAAAATCCCATCATCAACAGCAGCTTCAATTTTTACTTTCGGTAAAAAATCAACTACGTACTCAGCACCGCGATACAACTCGGTGTGACCCTTTTGACGACCAAAGCCTTTAACTTCAGTGACGGTGATGCCCGAAACTCCCACTTCCGAGAGAGCTTCGCGCACTTCGTCAAGCTTGAAGGGCTTGATGATTGCGGTAATTAATTTCATGTGTTTCTCCGATTAGAGGAAGGAATTAAAAGGCTTTTGTGAGGGTAAGAACACCCGTAGAACCGCCATTATTTTTATTGGTCGCTGGATTAGAGTAGGAATAAAGACCATTAACTTTCTTGGCATCTGTGCCAATATAAGCTGCTGATAATGACAGACCGCCTCCAAAGTCCTTAGTTACGCCAAGTTTCCAATCGGTATAGCTATACAGGCTAGAGTTAGATGTACCCGCAACTGATCCAGCAATATATTGGTAACCAACGTGTGCATTTAAGGCAAGACCCCAGATACCTGTGTCGTAGTTAGCCGTCAAGTCAGGGTAATAAGAACCAGAACTGTTTTGATTTCCGAAAGTATTAGTCACTGCATATGAGAATTTAAAAAAGCCAGTGACTGGCCCAAATGTATAGTTCTGCGCAGCATAAATCTCTGTGGTGTTCGGATTTACGTTAGTGCCAGCATAGTTACCGCTGGTTGGATAGTAATACTGCAAAACACCCAAGTCAGACGCAAAGCCCTCGCCAATAAGCTCTTTTTTGATACCAGCATAAAAATCCATCTCAATCGATGATGAAACTGCTGGACTTAGGTTGTTCACCCAAGCAATAGAGCTATTCCAGTTACCAATGTAGAAGCCACTCTCATGCGCGTAATCAAATCCACCCTGAATAGCTGGTCTCAGATTTGACTGAGAAATACCACGATAGCGATAATCACTCGTCACGGAAACGTTGGCTGTAACTGGACTCGCTTCAGGAGCCTCTGGTGCAGCTGCAGGAGCTGTTTGCGCAAATGCTGCTGTAGCTAATAGGCTAGAGACTGCGAGAGCGATGGCTGTCTTTTGAATCGTTTTCATGTGATGCTCCTTACTGTGTGTAATGAAAAAGGGATAAATGCTGTATTGCATGGAGTGATCATGAATCCCTGCTTCCCTCTTCATTTGCTGCTATTCCCCTAAATAAGGCTTATGCACAATTTTGGTGCTTAAATATGCACCATTCTTGTTCGTTTTAGTGCATTTCCCCTATTTTTAGCTGTTTCTGCAGGATTTTGGCTATACAACTTAAAATAAGAGCTGTGTTTTAAGCAACTTTCATCAGAATGGCGGTCAACATTATGCAAAAACCAGGCGAAATCCTAGAACAGATTCAGCGCATTGCTAGTGATATGCAAAATAAGGTTGGTGAAGCTATCCGCAATTCACCAGCGCAAGAGATTGAAAAGAACGTGCGCGCCATGATGAATCAAGGTTTTCAGAAAATGGATTTGGTCACTCGTGAAGAGTTTGATCTGCAATCTAAAGTACTGGCCAAGACTAGAGAAAAGCTAGAGGCTCTCGAAGCCAAAGTAGCTGCCCTAGAAAAGACTTAATACGATTCTGAGTCCTGCCTAGGAATTATTCTGGACGGAACTCATCAAAGAAATTTGAGTAGGCCTCTTCAGAAAAAAACTGTTTTGCGCCTACCCGCGCTGGGGCTGTATGCAAAACGGAGATCTGATAAATCCAAGCCCTACCATCAGATGTAAACCTGGTAATCCAGCGCACACGCATTGATTGCTCCACCGCACCAGTTGATTTAAATTCTAAAAAATAATCTTTAGTAGTGGCGCGTTGTTTATTTGCAGTCTGATAAAAAACATCCGTACTGATAGCGCTTTCTAAATTCACACCCGCACGATTGAATAAGTTACCTTGTAGCTGCTCTAACAATTTTGGTGCAAGTGATGCCTGCTCTTTACTGAGATGAATCGTACTTACTGAATAAATATCATCTTCAATCTTGACTGCCTCTAAGGTTTGAGGAATTTCTTGATTCTGATATGGCAGTCGTCGCTCGATCTTCTCGGGTTTGCCTGGGAATAATGCGCTATAACCTTCTTGAGGAGATTGCACAGTACGCCAATCTAACTTCGGACTACAAGCGGAGAGTAAAAAAACAAGCGCTAAAACTACTCCAAACTTTTGGAGCATGACTTTAGATAACACCTGCGCTATGTGCTTGTTCGTCAGCATGGTAGCTAGAGCGCACCATCGCGCCCACGGCAGCGTGTGAGAAGCCCATGGCATATGCCTCTTCCTCGAATTGCTTAAACACATCTGGATGGACGTAGCGCTGCACTGGGAGGTGATGACCTGAAGGGGCTAAGTACTGACCGATAGTCAGCATGTCGATATTGTGTTCACGCATATCACGCATCACTTCCAAAATCTCTTCATCAGTCTCACCTAAGCCCACCATCAAACCGCTCTTAGTCGCGATATGCGGGAAGCGTTTCTTAAAGTCTTTTAATAATTTGAGAGAGTGTGCATAGTCCGCTCCAGGACGCGCTTGCTTATACAAACGTGGCACAGTTTCTAAATTGTGGTTCATGACGTCAGGCAGGCCTTGCGGTGCATGCTCAGAAAAAATATCTAAAGCCTTATCTAAGCGACCACGGAAATCTGGAACTAAAACTTCTATACGCGTATTAGGCGAGAGAACGCGAGATTGGGTAATGCAATCTACAAAATGCAGAGCACCACCATCACGAAGATCGTCGCGATCTACACTAGTGATCACCACATAATTGAGTTTCAGAGCAGCTATCGTGCACGCTAGATTGCTAGGCTCTTTAGTATCAAGCGGATCGGGTCTGCCGTGACCTACATCACAGAATGGGCAACGACGTGTGCATTTATCACCCATGATCATGAAGGTGGCGGTGCCCTTACCAAAACATTCACCAATGTTCGGGCAGCTTGCTTCTTCACAAACTGTGACTAACTCATTCTCACGAAGAATCTTTTTGATCTCAGTAAAGCGGGAGTTTCCAGAAGCCGCCTTTACTCGAATCCAGTCTGGCTTTTTAAGCACTTGCTCCAAAGGCACAATCTTGATCGGAATGCGTGCCGTTTTCTCGCTCGACTTCTGCTTACGCGAAGCATCGTAATTGAGATCCTGCCGACTATTGGAATCAGTATTGGCAGTGGGGCGGATATCTGGCTTAGTGGTGGTCATGATGAAATCAGTTGCTTTTGCAAATGCCCTAAAAGGGTTTGGCTAATAATGCCTATATTGTCCTTGATCCCTAAAGTTTGCATGTCTATTGTTCTTAAGCCCTCATACCCGCATGGATGAATACGGGCAAAAGCTGCCAAATCGGTAGACACATTCAGAGCTAGTCCATGATAGGAGCACCCTTTGGAGACTTTAAGACCTAAAGCGGCAATCTTGGTGCCCGCATACTCTGCTGGGGTAGGGCTATCTAGGGCCACATAAATACCCGGTGCACCAGCATGTCTTTCCGCCTGAATGCCAAAATCTGCCAGGGTATCAATCAGAGCCTGCTCGATATGAGTTACCAACTCTTTTACAAAAATACCCAATCGCCGCAGATCGAGCATTAAATACACCACGATTTGCCCGGGCCCATGATAAGTAATCTCACCACCTCGATCGACCTGCACTAAGGGTATTTGATGGCTAGGGGAATGTAAGTTGCTCGCATCTCCTGCCAAACCCAAGGTAAATACGGGAGGATGCTCTAGAATCCAAATTTCATCTGGGGTATCACCATTTCTTCGCTGCGTAAAATCTCGCATCGCTTGATATGTTGACTCATAATCGGCTATCCCCAGATGTTTTACTAACAAGCTCATGCAGATAATTTAGAGAACAACACTAACCAAAGGATGCGTCGATAGGGTTCGATACAACTCGTCTAACTGCTCACGGCTAGTCGCAGTAATTGGCAAAGTAATACCTAGGTAGTTACCATCCTTAGAAGGTCGCTGCTCAACCTTGCTCTCATCGAATGTAGGATCAAATTGATGAGCAATATGTAGGATTGCAGGTAAGTAATCTGGATTCGTTTTACCCATCACCTTAATTGGAAACTCGGATGGATATTCGATGAGGGATTTTTTTTCTTCAGTCATAATTTTTTATCTTTTTAGCTTCTTTATTTGTTCTTCGCTATGTCTTTACCTTATGCATTACGGTGATCGGGCATACCTAACCAAGCACTAGTAATGATGTTGCGAATGCAATGTAAACGTCGATGGAAGAAATGATCCGCACCCGGAACAACCTGAACTGTTAATTCTTGGGGGCGCGCCCAATCTAAGACATCGATCAAAGGAATCGTCTCATCAACTTCACCATGAATCAAAATAGTTTCGGCAGGTACTGGTGCCAATACCCACTTACCTGCTGCGCTACCGACCATCACTAGTCGCTCAGCTGGGCGACCCAGTTCTGCCAAGCGCTGAACGAGATGGGTTCCCACAAAACTGCCAAACGAAAATCCAGAAACTACTAAAGGTAAAGTATTGGCACTTTGAACCCATGCTTGTTGGGAGGTTGCCTCAATTTGACCCCAGCCAGTAGGAGTACGCATCCAATCCGTGACATGCAATAAGTCGCTCATTTCACCAACACCATCATCATGCACCCCAGCACTGCCTCCCACTCCGCGAAAGTTAGGACGGACACTGACATAACCCAATTGATTAAAGGCACGCGCCATCGTTTGTGCAACTTTGTTATCCATTGTTCCACCCATCAAAGGATGTGGATGGGCAACCATGGCTAAACCTCTTACTGCAAAATCAGGATTGTTTTTGAGTTCATCGGGTAGATCAATCGACATTTCGATCTGACCTACAAGCCCCTCAATCTGCATAATTTTTGTACGGCTATTCATGAATCAGACTTTCCAAAATCTTTTTAAGCTAACTGCAGACGCTCTACTGGACGTCCTTGTATTAAATGCGATTGAATAATTTCTTCAATATCTTCAGAATCTATAAAGGTATACCAAATACCCTCCGGATAAATCACAGCTACCGGACCATCAGCACAACGATCTAAGCAGCCTGCTTTATTGATGCGAATTTTTCCTGGGCCAGATAAGCCTAACTCTTTGACACGCTTTTTTGCGTAGTCAAAAAGGGCAAAAGCGTTATGACGATCGCAACAATCTTCGCCGTTACTGCGCTGGTTTAGGCAGAAAAAAACATGGTGTTTAAAACTCATAGGTCATCTCAATCAAGGTTTTAAATTAAAGGTTGATCTATTTCGGAGTACCCAAAATAAAGCTAATGGCAACCACACTACTGAAACCCACTGCATTAATTCATTAAAGTGTAATAGCCGACCCTGATACCAGTGCCGTAATGTTAGGATGAAATAAGGATTATCCGGCAGTAAATTGATGGCAACCGTGGCACTGACTAAGCAGGCAATTGCTAGCCAAGCCTTCCCAGCAACAGGAAGCTGAAGGGTCCATCTGAGTAACAGACTTCCCAATACCATCCCCCAAATAGCCCCAGCAGTGAGCCAGAGAAGGCTAAATTCCGCCCCAAATTGCAAAGCAGTAAAAGCCATTTTTACCAAAACAGTGAAACCTAGTAAGCCCATTAAAATTTTCCATTGGGGCGCTTTAGCCCTCATGCCCATGGAGAGTAATAGCCCAGTGCCAAGCCAACACATCGCGGTGATGATAGATTCCTGAATGACATGATTGATCACCATAGTTCCCCAGTCAACCGAAGCAAAAATCGCATGTCCCCATACCCCCGTGCCTAACCATGAACTTTGAGGGTATATCTGCGACCAAGGGAAAAGTAAAAATAATGCGCAAGCTGCCCAGTCTATGCCGAACCACTGATCAAAACGGCGTCGCACTATGCTGCCAGAAAGCCACTGAGGCCCCATGGGGATTGCCAGTAAGCCACCGATCAAACCCCCTAGTACATTAGCCCACCAATCCATTTGGCTCGGTATTCGAGTAGGGAGCCAAGTTTGCAAAGACTCCACACTAAAGGCTAACGCAGCACTACAACTTAATGCCACGCCCAAGGCAATAAAATTACGCCAGCGTGGGTAGCAGACAAAGACCAGCAAAAAACCCAAGGGAATATAGGCCAAGATATTGACCGAAACGTCAAAGAGCGTAATGAAGCGGGGTAAAGGAGCGTTGAACCAAGCCCAGGCGGCAATACCATTGTCAAAATTGAAATCGAAGGGATTTAGGCTGACATAAACAATTAAAAGTGCATAGCTCAAGCTAATGGCCCTTGCCAATGGCATGGCCTGAAGAGGCCAAATAAACTTGCGGGGGCGCTGTTCTTCTTGATGCATTCCCCCATTTTAGGTCAGCATGATCAGATCTTTCTACAATAGGAAGATGAGTACCAATTGCATCCTAGAACGTGTTTCCACGACCAAATCCACGAATGATGATTTATTAGCTCGTTGGCGTGCCGGTGAATTAGTCGATCCCGTTGCTCGAATCGCCCATGAGCAAACCTCCGGCAAAGGCAGAGCAGGCAGAGTCTGGCACTCTGAGCCTCATGACACTCTCTGTTTTTCTTTGGCTTACCCCTTTCAAAAGCGCCCTAATGAGCTCAGCGGACTCAGTCTCGTCATTGGGCTAGCAGCCATTGTCGGTATTGCTGATGCCCTGGGTAGCAGTGAAGCTGCACTGCATCAACAAGGTTTGCGCTTAAAGTGGCCCAATGATCTACTCTTAAACAATGCCAAGCTTGGGGGTATCTTGATTGAGGGCGGACAGAGTAATCCTAACTCGCCTACCTGGATGGTGATTGGTCTAGGCTTGAATTTACGTCATGCATCTCGGATTGAACAAGGCTTGGATCAGCATTTTTCTTTGGGGGTTGCGACTGTAGATCAAATGATGCCCCAGCAAAAACCCATTCCGGATGCTGAATTTATTTGGCTAAAACTGATTGAGTCGTTTGAAAAGCATTTAATTCAATTTGAACAAGATGGTTTTGGCTATTTTAAAAACGCCTGGGGCCAGTGGGATGCCTTCAACGGTCAGTCAGTCTGTATATCAGGTGCTGGCAAAGAATCCATCACGGGGATTTCTGCCGGCGTAGATGACAATGGCGCACTCATCCTCAATCAACAGGATCAGTTGATTACTATTCATGCGGGTGATGTTTCTTTGCGAGCTCAACCATGAGTCTGTATTTAGTATTCGATCTTGGCAATACTCGGCTCAAATGGGCCGCTGTTGAATCTACCCAAAACATTTCAGACCGCAATAAAAAACTGTGGGCGTACTCTGGGTCAATCAGCACCAAATCTTTCCAGTCACCCGAATTACGCGCTGAGCTGTCTGACTATATTTCTAAGACCTTGCCAAAGCCAGATGCTATTGGCTTTTGCTGCGTAGCAGGCGATGTTGCCATAGAAAATCTGCGCAGCCTCTTTCCACAGTGGCAGGATATTGAGTGGCAGCAACTAACAGGTAGTAGCACTTACCCAGGTGTTCGCACACTCTATCAAGACCCGAGTAAGTTGGGTGCAGATCGATGGGCCGCACTACTGGGTGCACGCGCACTCTCTAAAACCAATACCTTAGTGATTAATGCGGGGACGGCTACAACAATTGACTTGCTGGGTGGCAATGGCGTTCATTACGGTGGTTGGATCCTGCCAGGTCTCGGCTTGATGCAAGCAAGTCTGCAACAAAATACAGCTCAGCTTCCATTGGCAGCTCGCTCGGACAGCACCTCTGCTCCAGCGAGCTTTGGTACAAACACAGATGATGCGATTACTGGAGGTTGTGATGCTGCGCAAATGGGGGCGATTCTGCATGCAACATACCTAGCAAAGATCCTGAATCATCCTGTCGAGCGAATTTGGCTGGATGGTGGCAATGCCAAAATTTTGGCAACAGAAATCAAACGTTTTCCGGATCTAAAAACGCTTCCAATCGAGCCAATTGAGGGCCTAGTATTGCGTGGTCTCTGGGCTTGGCTCTTGCAAAATCTCAGCTAGTACGGATCTTGCCTAACAAACTTGTTGTAGATCGCTCATACAAAAAAGGGATAGCGATCGCTTTGCCGCCCCAAGTCTTGACTAGGCGAGTTTCTTCGAGGGAATCGATTTCATAATCTCCACCCTTAACGTAAATATCCGGACGAATTTGAGTGATGAGGTTCACTGGAGTCTGTTCTGTAAATAACACCACCAAATCGATACTCTCTAGAGCAGCTAATAGGGCTTGGCGATCAGCCTCAGTATTAATAGGCCGGTCATCACCCTTACCTAGCAGCTTTACTGAAGCATCTGAATTCACCCCCACCACTAGACTAGCGCCTAAAGCGCGGGCCTGAGCTAAATAACTGGCATGTCCACGATGAAGAATGTCAAAGACACCATTTGTAAAGACTAGTGGGCGTGGAAGAGCCACCAAACGAGCTTCAAGCTGTGATTGAGGGCATACTTTCGACTCAAAAGAAGGCGGGGATAAAGTACTCATAAGCTCATATTAATGGCATTGGACTGGATTCAACCATATTTGCCAGAATGTCTTAGACTTGGACATCCCCGTCATACCCAAAGGTTTAAGATGATTCGCAATATGCCAAGCTACTTACTGGCCCTACTATTACTGATATCCGGAGTGCAATTCGCAAAAGCGGCACCGCCAGCATCATCAAGCTGCAGCCCCCTTCTGTCCCACACCTTTCCAAGATTGCAAGATGAGGCCCCTCAAAACCTCTGCCAATACCAAGGTAAGGTCATTTTGGTTGTGAACACAGCTAGTTTTTGTGGATTCACTAGCCAATATGAGGGTCTGGAGAAGTTATCTGCCAAATATAAAGATCGCGGCTTGGTTGTATTGGGATTTCCATCAAATGATTTTGGGCAACAGGAACCAGGAAGCAATAAAGATATTGCCGACTTCTGTAAAAATACCTACGACGTGAAGTTTCCGATGTTTGCCAAAAGCTCGGTTAGTGGCAATAACCCCAATCCTTTATTTAAAATGTTAATTGCCAAAACTGGTACAACACCTAAGTGGAATTTTTATAAATACTTAATAGACCGAAGAGGCAATGTAGTGGAGGCATTTGGTAGCATGAGCAAACCATCAAGTACCAGCATTACCAATGAGATCGATAAATTGCTTGGAGAGAAAATTTAGTGGGTAAGAAAAAAGTTGCCATCATTGGCGCAGGGGTATCTGGCTTAGGATGCGCGTATGCATTAAGACAACAACCCAATTTAGACATCACCATTTTTGAAGGTGGCGACCATATCGGTGGTCATAGCAATACGGTAGACATCGAGCTTGAAACCGCTCAAGGCAAAATTACCCATGGGGTAGATACTGGTTTTTTAGTATTTAATCGTAAAACCTATCCTCGCTTGGTGCGCTTATTTGAGGAGATCCAAGCCCCGATTGCACCATCAGAAATGTCTTTTTCGGTATCGATTGATGCCAGCGAAAAAACTGGCCCTAATAAAAAGATTGAATGGGCTGGCAATGATCTCAATTCCTTTTTTGGACAGAGATCAAACTTGTTCTCGCTATCATTCTGGAGAATGGCTTACGATATCTTGCGTTTTAATCGTCTCGCCACTCGCCTGGCAGAAGAACAAATCACTGCCAAACTGGAATACACAGAACCAGATGAGCGCATCAAAGATTTTTTAGATCGAAATCGTTTTAGCAAGAGCTTTAAAGAAAATTATTTTTTGCCAATGATAGGTGCTATTTGGTCATGCTCTGTTGAGCAGATGCTAGAGTTCCCGATTCAGACTATGGTGCGCTTTTGTCATAACCATGGTCTCTTGCAAATCCAAAATCGCCCGCAATGGCTTACCGTTAAAGGTGGCTCCCGAGAATACGTCAAACTTTTAGTAGCCGCCCTGGAAAAGCATCAAGTTAAATTTGTACGTGAATCTGTTTCTCGCGTCAATGCAAGTCAAGCAGAGCAACTACCAACTGAAGTGCTTACATCTTCAGGATCACATTGGTTTGATGAGGTAGTGATGGCCTGCCATAGCGATCAGACTCTAGAGTTGCTGCATGGAATTAATCAGGATGCCCGTGATATTTTGGCTTCAGTTCCTTACCAAAAAAATCGCGCAATTCTGCATACAGATACCCATTTTTTGCCCAGTACTGAGCGCTGTTGGGCAGCCTGGAACTACACTGCAAAATCTGGTGCAACACCAAATGCGCAGCAACACGTGAGTGTGAATTATTTAATTAATCGTCTACAGCCCCTACCGAAAACACTCGAAAATACCCAAATTATTGTCAGCCTAAATCCACTGATTGATCCTGATCCAAAATTAGTGCATCAAGAAATTCATTATTCTCATCCGGTCTTTGATATGCGTGCCGTACAGGCACAAAAGGCGCTTCCCTTAATTCAAGGAAACTCTTCTATCTGGTATTGCGGTGCTTGGACTGGTTTTGGTTTTCATGAGGATGGTCTTCGCTCAGGAGAATTAGTAGCAATGGATCTCATAGAAAGTGTGTCTCATCCCATTAAGTCCAATTCTATTCAAGATATTCAGTAAATGAGTTTGCCAACAATTAATTTTGGAGCGGTAAATCATCGGCGTTTTCGCCCTGCCCAAAATGCATTTGCATATGGTGTATTTACGATATCCATTCCGATGCGAGCTCGAAGACAAGATAAAGCCTTGCTGAGCAAACATGGTCTAAAAGATAATCAGTTTGGGATTTTTTCCTTCTTTGATCAAGATCATGGAGCAGGTGATCAGAATAGCCTGACCTGGATTGAGTCGATTCTTAAAGAAAATCACGTTCAGAATGATAGTGGAGAAATTTGGCTACATACTTTTCCACGCGTATTCGGCTATGTATTTAATCCCGTAAGTTTTTGGGTCTGCACCCAAGCGGATGGTCAAGTCCATGCCGTTTTAGCCGAAGTGAATAACACCTTTGGTGAGCGGCACTGCTACCTACTTCATCATGACAATGGCAAACCCCTGCAATCAGGAGAAACTCTGGTTAGTAAGAAGGTATTTCATGTATCACCATTTTGTGATGTAAAGGGGGAATATCACTTCCGCTTCTTATTTCCCCAAGATAGCCATTCAAAAAGAAATATCGTCTGCAGAATTGAGCTTCATGAAGATGGCGCCCCACTAATCAATACCAGTATTAGCGGTTTAGCTCAACCATTGACTAAAAGCGCTCTTTACCTTGCCTTTCTGCGCTACCCCCTCATGAGTTTGGGTGTCATAGGTCGAATTCATTGGCAGGCATTGAAATTGTGGCTAAAAGGTGTACCCTTTCACTCAAAACCTAAACCACCAGAACTTGAAATTACCAGATGAATCGCCCAGGTCAATCACTACTGTCTCGCCTCATCTTCTCTCGCCCCAAGAGTCGAGTATCGAAATCGCAACCCTATCGTGTCAGCACGGAAAGCTTATTAAGTCTTCTGGCTCAATTGCGTAGTGGTCATCTGATACTCACCCTTCCCAATAATGAAGTCAGGGAATTTGGTAACCGCGCTGATCAACTTCATGCGGAGATCCAGATATTAGACTGGTCTGTATTTAAGCAAGTATTAGCGCACGGTGATATTGGTTTTGCTGAAAGTTACATTCGGGGCGAATGGAATACCCCTGATCTCAAAGCTGTTCTCGATTTAGCCATTCGTAATCGCAAGATCCTAGAAAAAGCAATTTACGGTAGCTGGCTAGGTTCGCTAGCATATCGCCTAAAACATTGGTTTAGAGACAATTCGAAATCCGGGAGTCGTAAAAATATTCATGCGCACTATGACTTGGGTAATGCCTTCTATACCCTATGGCTAGACCCTACTATGAGCTATTCCAGCGCCTGGTTTTCGGAGGGTGATAAGCAGTCGTTAATGGATGCGCAACGCACTAAAATCAAACGTATTCTGGAATCAATTAATGCTAAAGCCGGCGACCAAATTCTGGAGATAGGTTGTGGTTGGGGCGGCTTCATGGAAGAAGCCCTCAGAAATGGTAACGGAGTTACTGGCCTGACTTTATCCACCGAGCAACAATCTTTTGCAGAATCTAGACTGCAAAGAGTGAAAGCAGAAGTAGATCATCCAAGTAAGTTCGAGGTACGCCTGCAAGACTACCGAGACTGCACAGAACAGTTTGATGGCATTGCTTCTATTGAAATGTTTGAGGCAGTTGGCGAAAACCATTGGGGCGAGTACTTCCAGACGATTGCCAAGCGACTCAAGGTGGGCGGTAAAGCTTGTATCCAGACAATCGTCATTGCAGAAGATTTATTTGATCGCTATCGCCAAAGTACTGACTTTATTCAGCAGTACGTTTTTCCGGGTGGCATGCTTCCCTCACCATCGAAATTTAAGGCTGCTGCTGCTAATGCAGGATTAGAGTTAGAGGAAGAATTTTCATTTGGAGCTGACTACGCTAAAACCTTATGCCTTTGGCGCGATAGCTTTAATCACAAGATTGAAGAGATTTATCGCCTTGGATTTGATGAGGCTTTCATTCGACTATGGAATTTTTATCTCATGTATTGCGCCGCTGGATTCTCTGAAAAGAGTATTGATGTTGTGCAATACACCCTTAGACATCAAAATCCAATTCACTTAAGTGATGCCCTACGACCATGAAACAAAAAGGAATAACTACCTTTGTAAATCAACGAATTTGGGTCATTGGGGCCTCCAGCGGTATTGGTGAGGCCTGTACAAAAGCTTTTATTCAGGCGGGCGCAAAAGTCGCCCTCTCTAGCCGGCGTGCAGAACGGCTAAATTCCCTCGCACAATCTGCAGAGCCAGGACAGGTCTTAGTGCTACCCCTGGATGTAACCCAGCAAGAGCAGCTCGATTCTGCCTACCGGAGCATCCAAGAGGCTTGGGGTAGCTTGGATCTACTCTTGTTTGTTTCGGGCGTATACACCCCCTTACGTGCTGATAATTTCGAATTTGAGATTGCGCAGAAAACGATTGATGCCAATCTACTTGGCCCCATGCGAGCAGTTGGTATTGTTATGCCTGATATGCTCAAAGCTCATGCTGGTCATATTGCTATCGTTGGTAGCGTAGCTGGATATAGCGGTCTACCGAAAGCTCTAGCTTATGGGCCTAGCAAGGCAGGGATTATTAATTTCTGTGAAACCCTGTATTACGACTTACTGCCACAGGGCGTGAGCGTACATATGATCTCTCCGGGCTTTGTTGCGACGGAAGCTACTGCACAAAATGATTTTGAGATGCCAGCACTCATTACTGCTGATGAAGCCGCAAAAGAAATCTTAGCAGGAATACAGGCTGGTGAATTTGATATTCACTTCCCTAAACGCTTTTCAGGTTTCTTAAAGTTTCTCAGAATTCTGCCTTACCCGGTTTACTTCTGGATTATCCGACGCTTCGTCAAAATCTAAGATTCTCGATTACTTGTACTTATCCTTGCGGATTTTTTGCTCCAAGTGATCCATAACAGCAATTGATTTAGCCTTGGTTCCAGCAATGGATGGAGATGTCACGTAGCGACCCTGCATCACAATAGTTGGCACACCATCAATTCGATAGGCATCGGCCATCTGCCTTGCAGCGCGGGCTTTAGAAATCACCGCAAAAGATCGATAGCTTGCTAAGAAAGTATTTCGATCAATTCCCTGGGAAGCTACCCAATCGGCGATTTCATTTTCTGTCATCAGGCGCTTGTTTTCTTTGTGCATGGCATACATGACTTTTTCATTCATCGCCTCGCCTTTACCCATTGACTCTAGGGCATAGAATAATTGGCTATGCGGCATGAAGTCATCACGAAATGCGACAGGGACTTTGCGGAATGTTACATCCTTAGGCATGCGCTTTAGCCAGGCATTTAACTCTGGCTCCAAGTCATAGCAATGTGGACAGCCATACCAAAAGAATTCAATGACCTCGACCTTTCCTTTGGTCTCAAGTGGCTGCGCCACTGGCAAGATACGGTAATCAAAGCCCTCTTCAATCTTAGGGCCTTGAGCGTTAGCTGAGCCGGAAAAAGAGAAGGCCAGACTCAGAATAGCGACAGATAAAAAAGTTCGCTTAGATTTAGATGTTGTAATCATGATTTGCTAGATTTAATAACACTCGGTTTAATACCCATGCCATTGAGCTTATCTCGCACGGGGCTGCTTTCCTCAACACTGTTATAGGGACCAATACGTACTCGCCATAGTGTATTGCCTTCACTACTAATCTCGCTCAATTGAGACTGAATACCCTGAATAGCCAAACTGGCTTTCTGTGCATCCGCCTCGGCGCGCTTATTAAAAGCGCCCACTTGCAGGAAATAGACAACATCGGGTTTTGCAACAGGAATTGGGGCTGCCTCTACTGGCTTCTTCCCATTAGCCAAATCAGCAATAGGGTCTGGAGCACCGGCCGCAGGACCTGCCGACTTCCCTTGTAGGGGTTTGTTGAGATCTAAGGCCTCCGCTGGGGTGACTTCCTCAGTTTCAGTAGGCCCTGATTTAATAGTTAAAGGGAGATTGGGAGCCCTCATTCCAGGGCGCTCTTGAGGTGTACTCTTGGAGAGATAAAAGGCGATCACGAAAGCCATTCCCAAGCCAACGCCAAGCCCCAATATAAATCCAAGAATGGTGCCGCCATACTCGGAACCTGAAGACTGCATCTGTGGAGTTAGGCTGGTGTCTTGATTTATGTTTTTCATCGTATTCCTGTTCCTCTTTTCTACCTCTGAAGTACCAGCAAGTAATAACAACTTACATCTTAGCGGGTGCTGAAACACCCAAAACTTGTAACCCATTTTCTAGCACTTGACGAGTCGCTAAGAGTAAAGCTAAACGCGCTAATTTTAAAGGAGCATCATCCACCAAAACACGATCAGCGTTATAGAAGGTATGAAAATCTCCCGCTAAATCACGTAAGTAAAAAGCAACAGCATGCGGCGCTAAATCTGTAGCTGCATCTGTGAGCATTTCGGGATATTCGGCTAAACGCCGTAATAAATGATCTGAAGCTTTACTTTGTAATAAAGAAAGGTTTGCCCCTTTGAGGTCGGATACTTTGCCACCCCATTGAGTCAAGATTGAACAAATGCGTGCGTGAGCATATTGCACATAAAACACCGGATTCTCATCATTTTGCTGCAATGCTAAATCAACATCAAAGACAAATTCAGTATCTGCTTTACGAGAGATCAGGAAGAAGCGCACGGCATCTCTTCCACGCTGCAGTGCTAGCTCACGCTCATCAGCAGTCATCTCTGGTGTGACGCCACCAGACCACTCCACCAAGTCGCGCACAGTCACATAGGAGCCTGCCCGTTTAGAAATCTTCACTTCCTCACCATGGCGCATCACTGTCACCATCTTATGTAAGACATATTCTGGATAGGTTTTGGGAATATTCCAGCCACGCTTCTGAGCAACACCCTGTAAGCCTGATCGTACTCGGGCAATCGTGCCATGATGATCGCTCCCTTGGACGTTAATGACTTTTTCAAAGCCACGATTCCATTTGCTGGTGTGATAGGCGACATCAGGCACAAAATAGGTATAGCTGCCATCAGACTTTCGCATGACGCGGTCTTTATCATCGCCATCATCTGTTGTCTTGAGCCAAAGTGCACCTTCAGATTCATAAGTTTTGCCAATGCTCTGTAACTCATCAACAATCTTTGCAACACTGCCATCGGTATATAAAGAGGACTCTAGGTAATAGCAATCAAACTGCACGCCAAATATCTTTAAATCAATATCCTGTTCATTACGTAAATACGCGACAGCAAATTGACGGATCGCCTCAAGATCCTCTTTATATTCAGGCGAAGCCTTAAAGGCGATCGCAATCTCTGCAATGTATTCGCCGTTATAAGCATTTTCTGGCCAATCAGCATCACCTGGTTTAAAGCCATTTAATCGAGCCTGTACTGAGAGGGCTAAATTGGCAATCTGCACTCCTGCATCGTTGTAATAAAACTCACGATGCACTTGAATGCCTTGGGTTGCTAATAAGTTTGCCAAGGCATCACCTAGAGCCGCTTGACGACCATGACCCACATGCAGCGGACCGGTTGGATTTGCAGATACAAACTCAATCATGGCGCTGGAAATTGGAGTGGCAGCTGAATCGAGCTCACCAAAGCGGGATCCTGTGGTGAGAACCTCCTGCACTACAGCGGTTTTAGCGGCATTACTCAGGCGAAAGTTGATAAATCCAGGCCCCGCAATTTCGCAAGAACCGATGAGATCCGAATATTCAGGCTGTTGCGCTAAACGCTCTACCAGTGTTTGCGCTAATTCTCTGGGATTTAACTTCCAAGCCTTGGCGAGCTGAAGGGCGATGTTACAAGCAACATCTCCATGGTCTACTGCCTTGGGGCGCTCTAAACGGGGCGTTGGAATATTACCCACACCCTGCTCCTGCGCTACGCCTTGCAGGACCACACTGAGCATTTTAATTAAACGATTTTTATTAGTTAACAACATAGATAACTGAGTTTATCAGGTGGTAAGCTATTGAAATGATCTATCAATTTCGTTCCAAGGCAGGTCCTGATGTCATCATGCTAGCCGATCTGAGTCAGCGGATCTTTGAAATTTTGGGTCGCCCCCTAGAGCCTCGTGGGATATTGACGCTCGAACAACTACCCCTCCTGATCACTGCCCTAGAAACTGCCATTTTGAAAGATTTGGAGGATCGAGCTAAAAGTAAGGCCTCCGAACAAAATGATTCTGAAAAGCCGAAGTTAGCAGACCGACTGGGGCAGCGCGCTTACCCCTTTTTAGAGCTGATGAAGCAGGCTAAAGCCAAGGATGAACCGGTGATGTGGGGCGTTTAAACGTTGCACCCCCCACTCTACTCAAATCGAATTTAGTCTATCAAGCTCGCCAACTGGCGACGAATATCTTCAACTGACTCGTTACGGCGCTTAGCAAGATCTTCAATCTGATCCACAGAAATCTTACCAACGTTGAAATATTGAGCATCTGGATGTGCCAAATAAAAGCCGCTCACACTTGAGGCGGGGTTCATCGCCATCGACTCAGTCAAAGTCATGCCAATATCTTCTGAGCCAATGATACGTAATAAATCTTTCTTCACTTCATGCGCAGGGCAGGCCGGGTATCCCGGTGCTGGACGAATACCGCGATATTGCTCATCGATCATTTGATCATTCGTCAAAATCTCATCTGTTGCATAAGCCCAAAGATCAGTACGAACACGGTGGTGCATCAACTCTGCAAATGCCTCAGCCAAACGATCAGCTAAGGCTTGCAACATGATTGCACTGTAGTCATCATGCTTAGCATGGAACTCAGCCACTTTTTTCTCAACCCCGTGACCAGTCGTCACAGCAAAGCAGCCTAAATAATCAGCGACATGCGCATCTTTCGGCGCAACATAATCCGCCAAACAACGATTAGGTCGACGTACGCCATCGACTACCGGGCGCTCAGACTGCTGACGCAAGTTATGCCAAACAAATAAGGGGTGCTCGCGGGATTCATCGCTATATAAAACAATATCATCTCCTACCGTATTGGCTGGATAGAAAGCCACTACCGCATCGGCCTGTAACCACCGGCCCTTGATCAACTTATCCAATAGCGCCTTACCATCTTCGTATACCTTGCTTGCCTCTACACCAACTACCTCATCTTCCAGAATTGCTGGGAATTTACCAGCTAAATCCCAAGTCTGGAAAAAAGGTGTCCAATCAATATATTTAGCAATGTCACTTAAAGCAAAATTCTTAAAGACGCGACGCCCAATAAACTTGGGCTTCTCAGGAACATAGTTCGCCCAATCAATTAACTCACGATTTTTACGCGCAGCTTCTAGTGAAATAGTTGGGGAGGCTTTTTTATTGGCATGTTGCTCTCGAATACGTACATAATCATCGCGTAGATCTTGAATAAATTTCGTGGCGCTTTCATCAGATAACAGACTTGATGCTACTGACACAGAGCGGGAAGCATCAGGTACATAGACTACCGGGCCATCGTAGTGTGGCGCAATCTTGACTGCGGTGTGCACACGAGAAGTTGTAGCACCACCAATCATCAGTGGAATTTGACGCTCACGGAAATAGTCATCACGTTGCATCTCTTGCGCAACGTAAGTCATCTCTTCTAAGGATGGCGTAATCAAACCAGACAAGCCAACAATATCTGCTTTTTCTTCTTTGGCACGCTTAAGAATTTCTGCACAAGGAACCATCACACCCATATTGGCCACTTCAAAGTTATTACATTGCAGCACTACTGTCACAATATTTTTACCAATATCGTGCACATCACCTTTAACGGTCGCCATCACAATCTTGCCTTTGGCTTTTGCTTCACCACCAGAGGCAATATGTAAACGCTTCTCTTCCTCGATATAGGGAATTAAGACTGCCACAGCCTGTTTCATCACACGTGCACTCTTGACCACCTGGGGCAGGAACATCTTGCCAGCACCAAACAGATCACCAACGACATTCATACCATCCATGAGGGGGCCTTCAATCACCTCAATGGGCCGACCACCATCGCCCATTATTTGTGCGCGTAACTCTTCAGTATCCCCTTCAATAAAGGTAGTGATGCCGTGCACCAAAGCATGCGTCAAACGCTCTCTAACCTGCGCTTCACGCCATACCAAGTTTTCTACTTGCTTTGCACCGCCACCCTTAAACTGATCGGCAATATCCAGCAAGCGCTCAGTTGGTGTCTTACCGTCTTTTTCCTTGAAGCGGTTGAGAACCACATCCTCAACACGCTCACGCAATTCAGGATCTAAATCTGCATAGACGCCCAATTGCCCAGCATTAACAATACCCATGTCCATACCCGCCTGAATGGCGTGATAGAGAAACACTGTATGAATGGCTTCACGTACGCGATCATTGCCGCGGAAAGAGAAGCTAACATTCGAGACGCCACCACTCACTTTTGCGCCAGGTAGATTTTCTTTAATCCAGCGGGTGGCATTAATAAAATCAACTGCGTAGTTATCATGCTCTTCGATACCGGTGGCAATCGCAAAAATATTCGGATCAAAAATAATGTCTTCTGCCGGAAACCCAATCTCATTCACTAGAATTTGATAGCAGCGCTGACAAATTTCTGTTTTGCGCTTAAAGGTATCTGCTTGACCTACTTCGTCAAAGGCCATTACTACAGATGCAGCACCATAGCGACGAATCAAACGCGCTTGTTTTTTAAAAGGCTCTTCACCCTCTTTAAGTGAGATTGAGTTAACAATCGGCTTACCCTGAATACATTTGAGACCCGCCTCGATCACACTCCATTTGGAGGAGTCCACCATGATTGGTACGCGAGCAATATCCGGCTCAGAAGCAATTAAGTTCAAAAAGCGCGTCATTGCCGCCTCAGAATCCAACATTGCCTCATCCATATTGATGTCAATCACTTGAGCACCATTTTCAACTTGCTGCCTTGCAACCACCAAAGCTTCATCAAATTGATTATTCAAAATCATGCGTGCAAAAGCTTTAGAGCCTGTTACGTTAGTACGCTCACCAATATTGACGAAGCGAATATCAGAGGTAACGTTGAAAGGTTCTAAGCCAGACAGTTTCATACTCGAGATACTTGACGGATTACTCATGCTGATAGCTCCGTGCTCTCACGGTAAAAGGCACGTGGCTTGCGCTTAGATACTGCATCAGCGATAGCACGAATGTGATCAGGAGTAGTTCCACAACAACCACCCACAAGGTTGACTAAGCCATCTTTTGCAAAGCCATCGACCAAGCTAGAAGTAATATCTGGAGTCTCATCAAAGCCAGTGTCACTCATGGGATTAGGTAAACCAGCATTGGGATAGCAAGATACAGCAACGTCACAAATACGGGATAGCTCCGCAATATAAGGGCGCATCAGTGCAGCACCTAAGGCGCAGTTCAGGCCAAAGGTGAGAGGCTTAATATGACGCAAACTATTCCAAAACGCCTCGACTGTCTGTCCAGACAAAATACGGCCAGAAGCATCGGTAACCGTACCTGAAATCATCACTGGTAAACGCTCACCGGTTTCTTCAAAGAATTCATCCAACGCAAACAAAGCAGCTTTGGCATTGAGTGTGTCAAAAATAGTTTCAACTAGAAATAAATCAACGCCACCCTCAAAGAGACCTTCAATCTGCTCTCGATAGGAAGCTCGCAACACATCAAACGTCACATTGCGCGCACCAGGATCATTTACATCCGGGGAAATACTAGCGGTTTTTGGTGTTGGTCCAATTGCACCTGCTGCAAAACGTGGCTTATCTGGCGTAGAGTATTTTTCACAGGCAGCGCGCGCTAATTGAGCCGAGATCACATTCATCTCACGAGCCAAATCAGCCATTTTGTAATCCTCTTGCGCAACTGAAGTGGCGCCAAAGGTATTAGTCTCAATAATGTCCGCGCCGGCATCTAAGTACTGTTCATGGATCTTGCTGATGATCTCGGGCTGAGTCAGTACCAAGAGCTCGTTGTTACCCTTAATATCACCTGGATGACTCTCAAAGCGTTTGCTAGCGGGTAACCCACGGTAATCTGCCTCACTCAGCTTATATTGCTGAATCATGGTGCCCATAGCGCCATCCAAAATCAGAATGCGTTGCTTCAAAAGCTCAGGAAGTGCCTGACCGCGGGTGTAAGGCTGGGACAAACCATTAGATTGCATTGCTTAACCGGGATTAATCTCTAGAATCCTCTATTGTATTGGTAATAAGCCATTTTCATCTGACCCGGAGCCACCCATGTTTGGAACTATCCCTGAATTCAATCAAAGCCTTGAAATGATGAAAACTATGTGGGGTCAAGGGGCAACTGGACAGACTCCAGGCCAATTCCCCTTTACTACCGATGCCTCCAAGGCCGCCGGGGGCTTTGGATCGACTTTTCCGGGGCTTGATACCGAGGAGCTAGAAAAACGCATTAAAGATCTCAAAAGTGTTGAAAACTGGCTTAACCTCAATCTCAATATCTTAAAGTCCACCATTCAGGGCTTAGAAGTGCAGCACGCCACCATGATGGCACTGAAGTCTTTCGGTGATGCAGTTTCAGCAACTGCGGCGGCTAGCAGTGGAACTTCTCAAGAAGCCGAAACTAAGGCTGCTAAACCACGCAAAACCGCAACACGCCGTCGTCGCAAAGCAGGCGACTCAACTTTCCTCGACGAAGTAGGTAGTTCAGATGAGCAATAGCCTCACCCATCGCAAATGTCATTTGGTGAATATCTAATTCACGCTTAAATAAAATCGGCACTATTTCACGAGCAGTTGCTGGTTTTTTACAGGCCCCCAGTGTTTCTACCAAGCGATCATCATGATGTGCTTTTAATTGGTCAATGCGGAGCTTCATTCCAGTAAATGGTTTGCCGTGAGATGGCAATACCAAGGTGTCATTTGGTAACGGTAAGTATTTATCAAGCGAACCCAGATAAAGCCCTAGAGGATCGGCATCTGGATCCGCATCGTAAACACTGACATTGGTGGAGATACGCGGCAACAGCATGTCCCCAGAAATTAACACGCCAAGATCTTCACAAAATAGCGAGGCATGCTCAGGCGCATGACCAAATCCCATAATCACTTGCCACTCATATCCGCCAATCAAAATCATTTCGTCATCGATAATGCGACGATATTGCCGTGGAACACCTGGAACCATATTGCTGTAGTAATTAGATCGCGCCCGAATTTTTTCTAAATCTTCAGGTGCGCTCAATCCATGTTTTTGAAAGTGGTCTGCTGAACCACCGCCACCAGCACGCGCACCAACTGCAGCACCGCCCTCTTGGTGGCTAAGCCACTGGGCCGTCAGATAATCCGTCATTGAAATCCATAACGGTACTTTCCACTTATTACACAACCATTGAGAGAGTCCTACATGATCCGGGTGCATATGTGTCACGATCACTCTTAAGACCGGCAGACCCTCTAACTGAGTAGAGAAGATATTTTCCCAAGCAGCCTGCGTCTCTTCATTGGCGATACCGCAATCTACGATTGTCCAGCCTTGAACACCTTCGAGCTCATCGCGCAGCAACCACAGGTTAATGTGGTCTAGGGCAAACGGTAAACGCATGCGTAGCCAACGGACTCCCGGCGCCACCTCAATCGAGCTTCCCACCTCCGGCAGGGTATCGACTAAAGGGTAATGTATGGAACTCAGATCGCTGGTCATGGCTTATTTATTCACATCCACAATCAAGCGACCGCGAATATTTCCAGCCATAAGTTCAGCGGCATATTTCACAGAATCTTCCAGACTGATTTCGCGTGAGATCTCCTCTAAAGTGTTGAGATCTACCAGCTTACTCAGTTGCTCATAAGCGGCAATCCGTTTTGCTTTTGTTACTGTCACGCTATTAATGCCATATAAAGTCACGCCGCGCAAAATAAATGGTGCAACAGACGATGGAAAATCCATTCCTTGTGCAAGACCACATGCAGCAACGGCACCATCACTTTTAGTTTGTGCGCACGCATTAGCCAATGTATGACTACCAACGCTATCGACTACTGCAGCCCAACGCTCTTTAGCTAAAGGCTTACCTGGAGCTGACAATGCAGCACGATCAATCACTTCACTAGCGCCCAACTTTCTCAAATAATCAGCCTCTGCCATTCGTCCAGTACTAGCGACAACCGTAAAACCCAGTTTGTTCAAGAGAGTAACGGCAAAGCTCCCAACCCCACCAGCCGCACCAGTCACCAGCACCTCGCCATCGCTAGGCTTCAGTCCGTGCTTTTGCAAGGCCATCACGCACAGCATTGCTGTATAGCCTGCAGTACCAATGGCTAAAGCTTGCTTGGCAGTAAAGCCTTTGGGTAAGGGAATGAGCCATTCAGACTTCACCCGCGCTTGCTGGGCCAAGCCACCCCAATGCCCCTCTCCGACACCCCAACCATTGAGCAACACCATATCGCCAACCTTAAAGTCTGGGCTAGCGCTCTCCAAGACCTCACCTGCAAAATCAATTCCGGGAACCATGGGGAAACTACGCACCACAGGACCCTTACCCGTAATCGCCAAGCCATCTTTATAGTTCAGCGTGGAATACAGCACCCTTACTTTGACATCCCCCTCAGGCAAGCTTGCCTCATCGACTTGGGAGAGTTCAGCCCGATAACCTTGATCATCTTTATTTATCAAAATAGCGTTAAACATGTTTCTTCCTTTTAAAAGCACTACATTCTCCCCAGCAAATACGTAATGGGTTTATCCTTACGAGCATTGCTGATTATGGAGGTTTCCATGAAAAAAATTCTACTATTAACTACGATTTCTGGTCTAGGACTACTTGGATGCTCATCCACTCAAATTAATATGTCTATGGGTAATATGCGCTTAATCACTTCTAGCGCTGCGCCTCAAGATGTTATGAATTTTGCCAATACCGCCTGTAAGAATGATTTCTACCAGGGTGCTAGCTTTCTTTCCAAGGCAGGCAAGGAATATCGCTTTAAGTGCGTTAAAGCAGAAGAAAATGAAATCCTGACGCCTATTCCCGGCACCATAATCCCTGCTGATGCCCCTAAAACTTCTACAGCAAAATAAGTAAACAACTCAAGAAAAAAGCGAGATGACCCCATTTACCTCACAAGAGCTCCGCAAAGGTTTCTCTTCTTTTGCCACTGGTGTCACTGTCATCACTTGCCTAGATTCTGAAAAAAATGCTCACGGCATTACTATCAGCTCCTTCAATACTGTTTCTTTAGAGCCGCCCCTCATTTTGTGGAGCCTCAAAAAACACTCTCATTTAATGCCCAGTTTTGAAGTTGGTCACAAGCAACTAATCCATGTACTAGAGCGCTCACAAGAAGCGATGGCAATGCATTTTGCTACCGTCAAAGAAAATCAATTTGTGAGTATCTCTCATCAAATTACAGCGAGCGGTCTCACTCAAATTGAAGGCTGTGCCGCTTACTTTGAATGTCAAACTGTGTCAGTCCATACCGGTGGTGATCACAATATTATTGTTGCCGAAGTTCTCAACCTTCAACATGCTCCCGAAAGTCACCCATTAATATTTGCACACAGCAAATTTATGGGCCTAGACTCGTCACTTTAAAAAATACTCAGATAGGAATTGATATGATCCGCTTGTGGGGAAGAAAAAGTTCTATCAATGTGCAAAAGGTATTGTGGTGCCTTGCTGAATTAGGCCTTAAAGAAGGTAAAGATTTTGAACGCATCGATGCCGGCCTTCACTTTGGAAAAAACCGTACACCTGAATTTCTAGCTCTCAATCCCAACGGTTTAGTACCCACTTTAGTAGACGGCAACCTTGTTCTTTGGGAGTCCAACTCAATTTTGCGATATCTGATTCGACAGTACGATCAATCGAAGCGCTTTCCAGCTGACATTGCTACTCAATATCAATCTGAGAAGTGGATGGATTGGCAGGTAGGGACCCTGTGGCCATGCTTACGCACCGCCTTTCTAGGACTAACCCGTACGCCTGAGCACGAGCGAAACTACCAGGCGATTGAGAAGTCGTATCAAGATACGAATGCTCTGCTAGCTGTGCTAGACCAGCAGCTAGAAAATCAACACTACTGCTCAGGGAACAATTTTCATATCGGAGATATTCCGCTGGCGCTTTGTGTCAGCCGCTGGATTCTGTTAAATCAAACCTTTCCAGAGAACACTGGGCCACGCCCCTCCTTAAACAATCTCCAAATATGGATGCAGCGCATAGAAAGAGAAACTCAGTACAGTGTGGTTGCTGAAAAAGAGCTCAATATCGCAAAGTAGTAATTATTGTTGTTTAAATTTCTTCTGGTGATGGTCAGCACCAATAAATAAATACATCGCTGGCACCACAAAGAGTGTGAACAAGGTACCAATCGATAAGCCAGTAAAGATCACGATCCCCATCGATTGACGGCCAGCCGCACCTGCGCCAGAGGCAATCACTAGAGGCACTACACCCAACACCATTGCGGCGGTCGTCATCAAGATCGGACGTAAGCGTACGCTACTAGCTTCTACAATAGCGTCTAACTTGCTGCGGCCAGCTTCTTGTAGCTCATTGGCAAATTCAACAATCAAAATACCATGCTTGCTGATCAATCCCATTAACGTGACAAGCCCGACTTGGGTATACACATTTAAGGTGGTAAATCCAAGATTAATAAAGATGAGCGCACCAAACAAGGCAAGCGGTACTGAAACTAAAATCACAATGGGATCGCGGAAGCTTTCAAACTGAGCTGCTAAGACCAAAAATACAATCAAGATTGCAAAGAACATCGTCACCAAAAAACCACCGGACTCTGCCATGAACTGACGAGATGGGCCAGCATAATCCATGCTGTAACCATTCGGCGCCACCTCTTTTAAGGTTTGACGCATAAACTCAAGTAAATCTGCCTGAGAAATAAATGGCGTACTGACTCCGGAGATAGTTGCTGAGTTCAGTTGCTGAAAGTGGTTTATCGATTGCGGAACTACCCTTTGCTTAATAGTTGCAATCGTACGTGCCTGAATCATCTGCCCACTAGGGGTACGGATGTAGTAATCCAAGATCTGCTCAGGGTTTAAGCGATCTACTTGCTTTACTTGTGGAATAACGCGATAGGATCGACCGGCAACAGAGAAGTAGTTGACATAACCACCACCCAAAGCAGCGGATAGAGCGCTACCTACTTGCTGCTGAGTCATCCCTAGCGCAGCCACTTTTTCACGATCAATTTCTAAAACGTCTTGTGGCTTATCGATCTTTAAATCCGAATCTACGAAAAAGAAATTGCCACTACGGCGAGCTTTATCTAGCACTGCCTGTGACACTTCATTGAGTAATTCATATGACTCAGTTGTATTAATCACTACCTGAACAGGTAGGCCTTGAGCACCTGGCAAAGCTGGAAACTGGAATGCCGCTACACGAACACCGGCAATATTGTTCCACTTACCCTGCATATCCTGTTGGAACTTAGTAGCATCGCGGCTACGCTGGTCCCAATCCTTAAGCAACACACCACCAAAGCTACTCGTCGGACTAGTGATCTGGAACATCTGCTCATACTCAGGCTCAGCTGCTGCTATTTGATAAACCTGATCAGCGTAAGTCTGCATCTGATTCACTGTACTGTTAGGTGGCCCCGAAGCCTGCATCAACACAATGCCCTGGTCTTCAGTTGGCGCTAATTCGGCACGAGCCGTAGCGTATAAATAGGCTACTCCACCCAGCAATATCGCACCCATCACAATAATGACTTGCCAAGTACTTAAGAGTTCGCGCAGGGTCGATTGATAGCTGTGATGCACCTTTTCAAAAATGCGGTCAATTTTTTGAACAAATGGCGAAGCCTCTTGCTCTTCAGTAAAGATGCGAGAACACATCATCGGAGACAGCGTCAACGCAATCAAGCCCGATACTGCGACTGCGCTGGCCAAGGTAAAGGCGAACTCTGTAAAAAGTGCACCCGTCAAGCCACCCTGAAAACCAATCGGGATATAGACTGCGATCAGCACAATGGTCATTGCCAAAATAGGGCCGCCCAATTCGCGTGCAGCTATCAAAGAAGCCTCTAAAGGCGACTTACCTTCCTTCATATGGCGGTCTACGTTCTCGACCACAATAATGGCATCGTCGACCACTAAACCAATTGCCAAGACCAGAGCGAGCAATGTCAGCAAATTAATGGAATAGCCCAGAATCTGCATTAAGAAGAATGTGCCAATTAAGGAGAGCGGCATCGCAATCACTGGTACTGCAACTGCGCGTGCACTTCCCAGGAAAAGGTAGATCACCACCGTCACAATCAACAGCGCTTCTAATAATGTGGCTACTACTTCATCAATCGAGGTGGTGATGAACTTAGTAGAGTCGTACACCACCTTTCCAGACATGCCGGTTGGCAACTGTTTCTGAATATCAGGTACGGCAGCTCGAACACGTTCAGCCACGTCCAGTAAGTTTGCCTGTGGCGCCACCTTGATCGCAATGAATACCGATCTCTTGCCGCTAAATGCGACATTGGTGTTGTAATCCTCAGAGCCCATAGTCACACTAGCTACTTGATCCAAATACACAAGATTGACGCCATCTTTTTTAATGACCAGCTTGCGGAACTCATCAAGCGTATGTAAATCAGTTCCAGCAACCAAGTCCACCGCAACCATATCGCCTTTGGTACTGCCTACTGCAGATAAATAATTATTAGCAGCCATAGCGCTATAGACATCATCTGCGCCCACCCCAAGGCCAGCCATTTTCTCGCGGTCAAGCCAAGCTCGCAGTGCAAACTTTCTCCCCCCCGTGATTTCTGCATTCTGTACGCCATCAATAGAATCTAGTTTTGGCTTAACTACCCGCAACAAGTAATCAGTAATTGCATTGTTGGGTATCTCATCACTGTAAAAACCCATATACATCGCTGCAGTTGATTGTCCAATTTGCACTGTCAATATAGGCTGCTGAGCTTGCGGTGGCAGTTGATTCTTGACAGAGCTAATCTGGGTCTGAATCTGCGTCAACGCTGCATTTGAGTCATAGTTCAGCTTCAAGGTGGCAATGATGGTGGACACGCCACTGATACTCGCCGAAGATAAGTAATCAATACCTTGAGACTGGGCAATCGCCGTCTCTAATGGCTGCGTGATAAAGCCCGCAATGGTCTCTGGGTCAGCACCATAGTAAGCCGTCGTAATGGTAACAATGGCATTTTGGGTTTGGGGATATTGATTTACTGGCAAAGAACCGATGGCCTTCAAACCAAAAACCAAGACAAGCGCACTCACTACCAGTGAGAGTACTGGCCTACGAATAAATATGTCAGTCCAATTCATCTAGGACTTATTCCTGTGGCTGTGGGTTTGGTGAATTCGCTGGCAACACCTTGTTATTCACAATTAATGGAGTACCGTTCTTGAGCTTTAGTTGACCACTAGTTACTACCGTTGCGCCCTCTTCAATCCCTTTAAGAATTGCTACTTGATCGCCACGGGTGAGGCCTGTTGTCACGAAGACTTGTTGAGCTTCAAGTACGGGCTTGCCCTGCTTATCCTTCTTGCTTGTAGGCTTGGCAAGAAAGACTGTCGAGCCATAGGGATTGTAAGTAACTGCTGTTTGAGGCAAGGTTAGCAGTTTTACTTCATCGCCTAGCTTAATATTCACATTGGCAAACATGCCCGGAAAAATCTTTTTATCTGGATTAGCCAGCTGGGCTTCAATCTGAATATTGCGTGTATTGGTGTCGACCTTAGGACTGACTGCGGTAATCTTGCCTGTAAAGCTCGCATCTTTAAATGCATCTGTTGTCACTACGATTTCTTGGCCAACCTGAATTTGGGCAGCATTACTTTGAGGAAGATTGAAGTCCACAAAAATAGGATCTAAGGTTTGAAGAGTAAGCAACTTATCACCAGGATTGACATATTGTCCTGGGTTAATCATCACAATACCAACACGTCCACTAAAAGGAGCCTTTAGATTCTTCTTTGCTACTACAGCAGTTTGCTGCTCTACTTGTGCCTGCTTGGATGCAGCGTCGGCCTTACTCGTATCAAATACATTCTTACTAATTGCCTGAATTTCCAACTGCTGTCTATCTCGCTCATTAATTACTCTGGCTAAATCTGCTAGCGCTTTTAATGAATTTAGTTGGGCAATATCAGATGCATCATTCAACTTAATCAATAAATCGCCTTCTTTTACATCTACACCAGATTTAATAGCTACATTTTGTACAAGGCCACCAATTTCAGTGCTGAGATCTACACCTCTAAATGCGCGCACATTACCAACACTGGTTAACTTAGGTTGCCATGCTGCTGTTTCAACGACCATCGTAGAAACTGTTGCTGGTGGTAAACCCATACCAGCAATGAAATACTTAATCATGAAAACTTTGAGCTGATTAAAGCCAAAGATCAAACCTAATAATAAAAATACACCACACAACATAATAGTCATGCGCCTACCCAAAGGCGTCATGGACTGGAGCTTTGCGTTAACTTTGCTACGTGCAAAGCGTTCGCGCAGGCGCCCCCAAAATCCTTTTATCTTTTCCCAAAGTGCAATAAGCTTCTCGCGAAGTTTCCACTCGACCGCCTTTGCACTCATCCAAGCCCACAAGCCAACTAATGCTGCAGTTACTTTGGTTTTAATTGTTTCCAGAAGTTTCATTTTGATCTTTGTTCGCTATGGCTTTTGGTTGAAAGGCAGGGCCGGTACGATTCCACCAGCCGCCACCTAGTGCTGCAAATAATGCCGCTGTGTCAGAAAACCGAGTTGCTTGCGCAGAAACCGATTTAACTTTAGCAATTTGATATTGATTTTGATAATAAAGGACGGCTAAGTAGCTGGCAGTGCCCAGCTTATATTGCTGCTGCACTAAATCTAAAGTTTCATAAGCGTAGCGCTCAGCATCCGACGCAGACTTTAATGCTTGAGAGCCAGTTTCTAAAGCACGTAAGGAGTCAGCTACTTCTTGAAATGCTTTGAGCACAGTCGCTTGGTATTGAAAAACTGCTTGTTCGTAATTAGCCATTGCACCACGGCGTTGAGCTAATAACTGCCCACCCTGAAAGAGTGGCTGGAAAATACCACCAGCCACCGACCATAAGGCCGCATTAGGTCCAAAGAGTGCGTTGCTCGTTAGGGCTGCAGACCCAATGGCGCCAGTGATATTAAATTGTGGCAACAAGTTTGCAGTGGCAACTCCAACTAAGGCATTAGTTGACTTGAGTTGCGCCTCTGCTGCACGCACATCTGGGCGCTGTCGCACCAAGCTTGATGGCACAGACAATGGCAGCTTTTCTGGTAAGTGCAGAGACTTTAAATCAAACTGATTGATATTGGCATTGCTTGGTAAATCGCCCACTAATACTGCCAATTGATTGCGTGCAAAAGCCAGATTACGCTCATAAGTAAACAAATCTACTTGTGAGTTAGAGACTAAGGTTCTTTGCGATGTCACATCCACTCGAGAAACTGTTCCAATACCTAATTGCTTCTCAGTCACTTCCGCAAGATTCGTTTGAGCCTTCAGAATTTCTTCGGTAGCTTGCATCTGCGCACGCAGCGCTGCCTCTCTTACAGCGCCAGTCACAATATTAGCTGTCAAAGAAAGGTAAGCGCCTTCTAGCTGAAACTGTGCAATCTCTGCACGTGCTCGTGCGCCTTCAACTGAGCGACGTGCGCCACCAAAGACGTCGAGCTTATAGGTGACATTTACAGAGGCGTTATAGAGGTTATAAGTATCGGATCCAAAAGGCAGGCCATAAATTGCGGCAGGCTGTAACTGTCGTGTGGCACCGCTATTTAAAACAACGGCCGGGAAATACTGACCACCAATTTGTGCATTGACATTTTCTTGGCTCGCACGTAGCGCAGCATCAGCAGCACCTAAGTTCGGATTTTGCTGTAGAGCCTTCTTGATGAGAACATCTAATTCAGGGGACTTGAATAACTCCCACCACTGAGCCTCAATATCTGCGCCTTCAATAAACTCTTGACTAGTTCCGCCGGGTACTCCTGGTGCGGTGGTTAATTTCTGAGAGAGCGTAGTTTCGGTATACCTTGATGTGTTGGGGGCATCCGGCTGCTTAAAGTCTGGACCCACCGCACAGGCAGAGAGAAGTCCCACAGAGAGAAGCGGGAGCCAACGCAAAATAAAGAATTCTTTTGGATGAAACATAAAGAGCAGCAAATATCCTTTTCTACAACAGATATTTGAACACACTTTTCTAAACCAGTCTGTGTAACGCCTTGATTTGAATAATGTTTTTTGTACACAGCTAAACCAAGAAGTCAAACAGATTTTTTACACTGCAACCCTATTTTTAGAGGGTAATTTTTCCGAAAGCGCCGCTATGGAAATCCTGCATCGCTTGAGCAATCTCTTCTTTGGTATTCATGACGAATGGCCCATAACCAACAATGGGTTCATTGATTGGCTCACCGCTCAGCAGCAAGGCTATAGAGTCTTCCAGCATATTCACTTCAATATCCTGACCTTGATTGCTAAACATCAGCATCTGGGCATCTTTGGCCACTACGCCCTCAGCAGCTTCAATAGCGCCCTTAAGAACAACTAGAGAAGTATTCCAACCCTCAGGCACAGAAATACTCGTTGAGCCCTTATTCAGCTGTAGATCAATGACATTCATGGGCGTGAAGGTATTCGCCGGACCGGTATTACCATCAAACTCTCCAGCAATGATGCGTGCGACTCCCGCACTATTCTGAAGCTCAATTTTCGGAATTTTCTGACTCAGAATGGCTTGGTAGCCTGGCTTGGTCATTTTGAGTTTTGCCGGCAGATTCACCCACAACTGCACCATATTCAAAGTGCCGCCGTTTTTGGCAAAGTCTTCGGAGTGAAACTCTTCATGCAAGATGCCAGAGCCGGCAGTCATCCATTGCACATCGCCAGGGCCAATGATGCCGCCCTGACCGGTGGAATCCTGATGCGCTACTTCGCCTTCATAAACGATCGTAACAGTTTCAAAACCACGATGAGGGTGTGAACCCACACCCTTACGATCTGTTGTTGAAGGAAACTCTGCTGGACCCGCATAGTCCAACATCAAGAATGGACTCATCTGCTTGCCCAAGTCTTGATAGAAAAACAAGGTGCGCACAGGAAAGCCATCGCCCACCCAGTGACCCTGATCATTGCCTTGTAATCCGATGAGTTTTTTCATGCTCTTGCGATTACTCCACCGTAACACTCTTTGCAAGGTTACGCGGCTTATCAACATCGGTGCCAAGGGCGCAGGCGGTGTGATATGCCAAGAGTTGAAGTGGAACCACATGCAAGATTGGTGAAAGATTGCCGTAGTGCTCAGGCAAACGAATCACGTTGATACCTTCACTGCTAGTGATCTCAGTATCTTGGTCAGCAAAGACATAGAGCTTGCCACCGCGAGCTTTAACTTCCTGCATATTGGATTTGAGTTTTTCCAGCAAGTCATCCTTAGGAGCCACGGTGACCACCGGCATCTTGTCAGTAACCAGCGCTAAGGGTCCGTGCTTTAACTCACCTGCTGGATAGGCTTCAGCATGAATATAGGAAATCTCTTTTAACTTGAGAGCACCTTCAAGAGCGATTGGATAATGCATGCCACGCCCTAGAAATAAAGCGTTTTCACACTTAGCAAATGCTGTACTCCAGGCAATGATCTGGGGCTCAAGCGCCAAGACCGCATGCAGAGCTTTTGGCAAATGGCGCAAATCACGCAAGAGTTCTTTTTCTCGTTCGGGGCTTACTTTTCCTGCGCGCTTAGCCAATGAAACAGCCAATAGATAAAGAGCAACTAGCTGAGTTGTAAATGCTTTAGTAGAAGCTACACCAATTTCAGTACCAGCCTTGGTTAAGAAATTCCACTGAGTTTCGCGAACCATAGCGCTACTGGCCACGTTACAAATCGCCAAGGTGTATTGATGCCCCAGCGCTTGCGCATGACGTAATGCCGCCAAAGTATCTGCAGTCTCACCAGACTGGGAGACCACTACAATTAATGTATTCGGATTAGGAACAGTAGTGCGATAGCGATATTCACTAGCAATCTCAACCTGTGTCGGAATGCCTGCCAAGTCCTCTAGCCAATATTTAGCAACACAGGCAGAGTAATAACTAGTGCCACAAGCCAAGATCAAAATTTGATCAAACTTTTTCCACTGCTCAGGATCGGCATTAAATAGCTCTGGGCCAAAGTGCGCGATATTGGCAAGCGTGTCGCCAATAGCTCTAGGTTGCTCAAAAATCTCTTTTTGCATGTAGTGCTGATAAGGCCCTAGATCCACTGAATCAGCCTGAGCAGGCATGGGCTTTTGCTCTCGCTGCGCCGTCTTTCCTACCTGATCAATGATCTCAACGCTCTCTGCTTTGAGAACAGCTACATCACCCTCCTCCAGATACATCATGGAGTGCGCTCGACCAGCCAGTGCCAAAGCATCAGAAGCGAGGAAATTTTCATGCTCACCAAGCGCCACGACCAAAGGTGAGCCTACTCGCGCGCCCACCAAAACATCTGGACGATCTTGCGCAATCACCCCAATCGCATAAGCGCCATGCAGTCTCGGCAATACCGATCTAACTGAAGCAACTAAATCTACTTGCTTACTGGATACATAAGCTTGATGAATTAAATGCGCAATCACTTCAGTATCTGTCTCTGAAGTAAAGATATACCCCGCAGCCTTTAATTCAGAACGTAGTGATTCGTAGTTTTCAATAATGCCATTGTGAACAACCGCAATCAATCCACCAGAAATATGGGGATGTGCATTTTGTGTGTCTGGCTTGCCGTGCGTTGCCCAGCGAGTATGCGCGATACCTAGAGTGCCATGAAATTCTTTACCCTGCTCCGCTAACTCAGAAACACGAGCAGTGGTGCGTGCACGCTCAATTGGATGCTTAGTATCATCACTATTTATTACAGCAAAGCCACAAGAATCATAGCCGCGGTACTCAAGGCGACGCAGGCCTTCTATTAAAACCTCAACAATATTCTTACGCGATACTGCGCCAACAATTCCGCACATTATTTTTTAGCCTTAGCGGATTTTTTAGTGGTTACTTTTTTAGTGACTACTTTTTTTGTAGGCACTTTTTTATTTGCTGGCTTTTTTTCTTGCTTTACTGGGCGCTGCCACTGTAAAGAGATTTGCTTGGCTCGTGACACGGTGAGCTGATTTGGAGGTGCGTCTTTTGTTAGGGTTGTACCCGCACCTAGGGTAGCGCCACGGCCTACGCGCACTGGGGCAACTAGCTGAGTATCAGAGCCGATGAAGACATCATCCTCAATAATGGTTTGATGTTTATTCACGCCATCGTAGTTGCAAGTAATCGTACCTGCACCGATATTGACTCTAGAGCCCACGATCGAATCACCCACATAGGCTAAGTGATTTGCTTTACTGTTGGCAGCAATCTTGCTGTTCTTCACTTCTACAAAATTGCCGATATGTACGTCGTTAGATAAATCTGCGCCTGGGCGCAAACGAGCATACGGCCCGATGAGTGAATTTGCCCCAACCTGCGCACCATCTATATGACTGTAGGGATGGATCGTGACATTCTTACCAATGACGCTATTACGCACAATGCAATACGGGCCCACTTTTGTGCCCGCAGTCAAAGTAACGCAACCCTCGAATACACAACCGACATCAATAAAGACATCGGTACCACACTCTAGTGTTCCACGGATATCGATGCGCGCTGGATCTGCCAAAGAAACGCCAGCATCCATTAATACATTGGCTTGATTCAGTTGATGAACTCGCTCTAGCGCAGCTAACTGGTCACGACTATTGACACCAACAGTCTCATATTCAGCATCAGCCTGTGCAGTACGAATGGGGACACTATCTTTGACTGCCATAGCAATCACATCAGTTAAATAATATTCACCTTGAGAATTACTAGCTCTTAAAGCTTTCAACCACTTCTTGAGTGAATTGCTTGGTAACACCATAATGCCGGTATTAATCTCTTGAAGACGCTTTTGCGCAGGTGTCGCATCTTTTTCTTCAATGATCTCTTTGACTGACCCATCAATGTCACGCACGATACGGCCATAGCCTGTTGGGTTACTGAGATTCTGAGTCAGGAGCGCTAATGCAGAATCTTGGCCACGAACACCATCGGCCAATTTAGCTAATTTTAAGAGCGTCTGTGTACTTGTGAGAGGCACATCACCATAAAGAACCAAAGTAGGTTCATTCACATCCAGCTTAGGTAAAGCTTGCAATAAAGCATGGCCCGTTCCTTTTTGCTCGGCCTGTAATACAGTGCCCACTTTGCTAAAACGAGAATCTTGCTCGCTAGCATTTTGGAGGAATTGCTTTACAGCGTTAGCGCCATGGCCAACAACGACGATAGGGCCAGTTTTAGCGCTTCTACCTTGTAGGTCTAAAGCCGTATTCAAAACATGCTGAAGAAGGGGTTTCCCCGCCAAGGTTTGAAGAACCTTGGGTAATGCGGACTTCATCCGCTTTCCCTGCCCAGCAGCCAAAATAACGATGTTCATAAGGGGGGATTATAAGACCCCTGAATCAGTGTTCCACAGGCTATTTCATCGATTTCTGTCTCGTCTATTGCTTTGTCACCAGTAGATCTAGCCGCAATACCCGACAGTTCCGTAGAAATCTCTAAATTCTTGAAGTCAAACGCTTCGCCATCCATTAAATGGGAGGGGACAATATGGTGCATTGAGCGAAAGAGATTCTCAACCCGCCCAGGGTACTTTTTCTCCCAATCACGCAACATCTCTTTCATGGCGCCTCGCTGTAAATTCGGCTGACTGCCACATAGATTGCACGGAATAATCGGGAAATTCATATCGACCGCATAACGCTCAAGTAGCTTTTCAGGAACATAAGCAAGAGGGCGAATGACGATATGCTTGCCGTCATCCGATCGCAACTTTGGCGGCATGCCTTTGAGCTTGCCAGCAAAGAACATATTAAGCATTAATGTCTCTAAGATGTCATCACGATGGTGACCCAAGGCAATCTTAGTAGCACCTAACTCATCTGCTACGCGATACAAAATGCCACGACGTAATCGAGAACAAAGTCCGCACGTAGTTTTGCCTTCTGGAATGACACGCTTGACGATGCTATAGGTATCTTGATTTTCAATGTGATACTCAACATTCAAAGCTTTTAAATAATTCGGCAAAATCTCCGCCGGAAAACCTGGTTGCTTTTGATCTAAGTTGACAGCAACAATTTTAAAATCAATTGGGGCCCGCTCACGTAACTTCAACAGAACATCGAGCATGGCATAGCTATCCTTGCCGCCCGATAAACATACCATCACTTTGTCGCCATCTTCGATCATGCCAAAGTCACCAATCGCTTGGCCAACTAAACGGCATAGCTTTTTCTCAAGCTTATTTTCTTCAAAGACAGTTTTACGGATATCGTTCATAGCTACTAAATTCTTTTCTGCAATTTCTTTAGACCTGCTTCATCCGAAACACCTCAACACCAACAGAGTGACAATCAGGATAGACATCAGGCTTAGCCGTGCTGACCCGAGCAGCAAGGACCTTGGGGTGCAATAGCATTGCAGTCACGATGTCATCACAAAAAGTTTCTTGTAGCTGGATGTGACCCTGGGAAGACAGTCCTCTAATGGTTTCACGCATAAAGTCATAATCAACCACTTCTTCTAGCGAGTCCTTGGTGGGGGTGTTCATATTCAATGGAACAAAGAGATCGACGTTCAGAATGACGCGCTGCTCAGCCTTCTTTTCAAAATCATGAACGCCGATATTGATATAGATTTCGTAGTCCCGTAGAAATAAGCGGCGGCAACCAGAAAGTACTGGGTTAGAAAGAATATCGTGCATAAATTGTGTATTAACTCTTTTTTAATTAACTATTTTTTTGTATTGGATTCTTAATGTGTTTTAAACATCACATCGCGTGAGGATGGCAACAAATGCTGCCCACCGTCTACATATAAGGTAGTGCCAGTAATTGCATTGGAACTGGCTAAAAATACAGCTGATTTTGCTACATCACTTGGTGTTGATGACTTACCCAATGGCGTCATCTGGTGTGCTTTACTAAAACCTTCTGTAGTTTGATCGCCCGAAGTCAGTGTAATGCCAGGAGCTAAACCGATCACCCGTAAATACGGAGCAAAATCTACTGCCAATATCTCAACTGAAGTGAGGAGTGCAGCTTTAGATAATGTATAAGACAAATAATCTGGATTGAGGTTAATTAATTTTTGATCGAGCAACTGAATCACTGATGGAATAGATAAATCACTCTCACCCGCTTTCTTTATCTGACTCTTATGATATTCAAACATCAATTGAGATAGCAAGATAGGTGCGGCTAAATTAACCCGCATGTGATCTTGCAAACTTTTACCACTCAAGGGCGCCTCAGAATTAGCGCGATCGTATTCAAAGATGGATGCGCTATTTATCAAGCATTGCAAACTGCTGAACTCGGCAACAACCGCAGCAAATAAAGAGTGAATTTCTGCTTCGCTGGCAAGATCAGCCCTAAAAGCCATAGCTTTACGCCCCAGCTTCTGAATTTCGGCTACGGTAGCTTGGGCTTCGGCCTTGGACTGGCCATAGTGAACCGCCACATCCCAGCCCTGACGAGCAAACTCCAAGGCAATGTCTCGACCAAGACGCTTAGCAGCGCCGGTCACTAAAACCGCTTTATTTTCTTGGGGCTGTGGGTTTGAACTCAAGTTACCTAAATTCTCTTAGACTAGCGAGCTATGGATATTACCTTGACCAGCCTTGAAACGGCTCATACCGAGCTTCTTAGCCAGAAAATAATGGCAGAAATCGCCTCAAACGGCGGCTGGATACCCTTTTCAAGATATATGGAAATGGCTCTCTATGAGCCTGGAATGGGTTATTACAGTGCTGGGGCCCATAAATTGGGTGCTGGCGGTGATTTCACGACCGCTCCTGAGCTCTCACCCCTATTTGGCTCAGCTATTGTGGAGACGCTTCTGCCCATTCTGGAGGGGCTCAAGGCCCAAGAACTCCCCACCCAGATTTTGGAGTTTGGCGCCGGTACGGGCAAATTAGCCGAATCTATTCTCAGCCGTCTGCACGATCTTGGATTCTCCTTGGATCACTACGACATCATCGAGATATCGCCCGACCTATCCCAAAGACAAGCAGAGCGGCTTCAACATCTCTCCAAAGAACTCAATTTATCCACTCAATGCCGTTGGCTCAGCGCTTTGCCAAAAAACTTCACAGGCATCATATTGGCAAATGAAGTCATTGACGCTATTCCTTGTGATGCCATCATTTTTCAAAATGACTTTTGGTATTGGCAAGGTGTTTCAGTGGTTGATGGCAAATTTGCTTGGTCAACAGGAAAGCCGGTTGACCAGTCAGTACTTCCAGAAACTTTAATCACTGGAAATTTTTCTGAAGGCTATGTTACTGAGTTACATGCGCCAGCAAATGCCTGGATGCGGCAAATCGCCCAACATCTCGATACCGGCCTTTTCCTGACTTTTGATTATGGATTTCCGGAGACTGAGTACTATCATGCACAGCGCTTAGAAGGCACACTCATGGCGCACCATCGCCATCATTCGATTCAAGATCCGTTTTATCTTCCAGGACTATGTGATGTGACTACCCACGTTGAGTGGTCGCAAATTGCGCGTAGTGCGCTAGAGAAAGAAGTGGATGATGTCTATCTCAGCAATCAAGCAAGTTATTTGCTTGATGCTGGCATTGGCGATATTGCATTAGAAATTGGTGACCCGAGCAATCCAGAAACTTTCTTGCCAATCTCCAATGCATTACAAAAACTATTATCTGAAGCGGAGATGGGTGAACTCTTTAAAGTCTTTGCATTCTCAAAGAAACTGTCTGAAGTATTGCTGGACCATACCTTAGAGGACTTGCCTGGCTTTCGTGGCAGAAATCGACTGTAAACTTTTAGCTACTAACAGCTTCAGTAACAGCTAATAGTCTCGCAGCATCTACTGCACGGCGAATGCTTTCACCATTGGATCGCTCTTCTGCAGGAACACCTTCGATAATTTCTGCAGTATTGAGCGCTTGAGCATGTTGCATTGCCAAAATTAAAGCATCAACATTCAGACCAACTCGTTTGGCCAAGTCCAGTAAAGCCTGCCCACGATCTGGTTTACGCCATACATCCGCCCGATTAAACCAAGCTAGTACATCGGAAGGCTGATATGTCTCTCCTGCTGTCTGCTCATTTAATAAATTGAGCTCGCTAAATATTTCACTAAAGTCACGCACTTCATTTGGCATCTTGACACACGCCGCCCATGAGCGAATCTCACTAGCAGGCAAGTTCATGAGGGTGACGGCACAGCGATCTTCCAGACGATTATCTGCTGCATACAAATGTGCAATGAGTTGCTCGCGGAATTCTTCTTTAGCTAAATCAGCCGTCAATGTTGCTGGCAGCAATGCCTTGGCTACATCACAGTCTAGCAAGACCTGAAACATTCGCATGGGCTTGCTGGCAGTAAAACCTCTAGCCAGCTCCTGCCAAATTCTTTCAGCTGAAAGTGCTGATAATTCATTAGATTGAACAATGGCTTGTAAAGCCTTCATTGTTTCAGGTGCTACCGTGAACTCCGGGAAGCGGGCTGCAAAACGCGAGATACGTAATAGGCGTAAAGGATCTTCTGCGAACGCATCAGATACATGGCGGAAAATTTTTGACGCCAAATCGTCCTGACCATTATAGGGATCCAAAATAGGTCCCACCCATTTACCATCAGCTCCCACCTCTTGCGCCATTGCATTCATCGTCAGATCACGGCGCTCTAAGTCTTGCTCTAGCGAGACAGTTGGGTCGGCATAAAACAGAAAGCCTTTGTAGCCCTTACCCGTCTTACGCTCTGTGCGCGCCAAGGCGTATTCAGCTTGAGTCTCTGGATGCAGGAAGACAGGAAAATCTTTGCCTACTGGACGATAGCCCTCAGCAATCATCTCCTCTACGCTTGAGCCCACCACCACATAATCAATGTCGTGTACCGGCAAACCCATGAGGGTATCCCGAATAGCACCACCGACTGCGTAGATCTTCATCGACTTATTTCATACCTTCTAGGGTACGCCGACTGATACCAAAGACTTTAGTCAGGGCATCTAGTCCATTGAGTGGCAAGATATTAGGCAACTGCATCGAGGCAATATTATCGCGTGACATTAAAGTCGGAACCGGCAAAAACTCAAATGCGACAGCTTGCAGGTAACCTACAAAGTCCGGCATGGGAATAATTGCGCACCGGGTATTCACCTTACGAGCAGCAAATTCCACAATCTCCTTCATGGTGTAGACCGTAGGCCCTACCAAATCATAAGATTGATGAATCGTCGCTGGCATTTTCAGTGACTTAGTAAATGCAGTAGCCACATCATCCACGCTCACTGGCTGAAACTGCGCCCCGGAGTTTGCCAAAGGCATCGCCGGAAATAATTTTGTTAACTTGGCAAACAAATTAATAAATTGATCTTGTGCACCAAAAACGACTGAAGGTCTAAAAATAGTCCAGTCGAGATTGCTAGCTTTTACTGCAAGCTCTCCATCACCCTTACTACGCTGATACATTGATGGGCCATTTGAATCCGCGCCCAATGCACTCATATGCAAATAACGCTTGAGACCATTCATCTGCATAGCGGTAATGATACTTTTGGGGAGATCGACATGTGCCGCTTGAAATACTTTTCCATACGGCTCTGCTGGCTTATCATGCAATACACCCACCAAATTAATGACGGCACCACCCGGCTGGATTCGGGAACACAGCTCTTGTAGAGAGTCAAACTCATGCACATCGGCATCTTCTAAATGTATCTTTGGCAGCATGCGTAATTCACGTGCGGATGCTAAGTGCCTTGTCGGCAGCAATACAGAGTAGCCCTCTGCTTGTAGTTGAGCAGCTAAAACTCTACCTACAAAACCGTTACCACCAATTAGCAAAATGTCATATTTCATATTAGTTCCATATAGTTGAAATACTAAGGTAGCTCAGAAGCGCTTGCCACTTTAGGAGTGATCACCCCTAAACGCTGCTTTAAAGATTGCGTCTGTCCATGCATTACCGATGAATAGTAAGTGGCATTCGCTAAAACGTTTTTTACATAAGTTCGCGTTTCATTAAACGGAATCGTTTCCGCAAAAATGGCGCCCTCAGTTGGGCTAGTCAGTTTTTCCCGCCAAGTTTTCGAACGTGAGGGGCCGGCGTTATAGGCCGCCGAAGCTAACACCCATGAACCATCCAGGTCTACTAAAACCATATTTAAGTAATTACTGCCCAGAGTTAAATTGGTATTGGTGTCAGTTAATTTATCAATAGTGTATGAAGTCATCCCAATTTTTTTAGCAACATATTTTGCCGTATTGGGCATCACCTGCATTAATCCTGAGGCGCCGACTGAAGAAGAGGCATTCATAATGAAGCGGGATTCTTGACGAATGAGCCCATAAGTCCATGCCAAATTCAAGTCAATTTGCTTGGCAATCGGGGACAGCTCATCACGGTAGGGCGTGGGATAGCGCAAACTAAAATCATGCTCTTGTTTTGTGCGATCCGCAGTATTCACAACACGGTCATACAGATTAATACGCTTGGCATACTCAGCAGATGCTAATAGCTGCTTGTCCGTCATATTGCGTAATTCCCAGTTCCATTCACGATTACCTTCAAAGCGAAGGTTCATGGCATATAAACGTTCGCCCCTGATAAAGCCTTTACGTTGCGACATGGTATCAATTTCTGCATCACTGACTTTGGTACGCGCAGGTACATTGTTTGATTTACCTAAATCTTCACGTGCAAGCTGTCCGTAAAAGTTGTACTGCTCAGCAACGAGCTCAAGACTCTCGCGTGCTTTTTCATTTTGCCCTTCTACTTTTAAGGCACGCGCATACCAATAGGTCCAAGCGGGATCTTTGCTACGCACAGCGGGATTCATGCCCTCAATAGCATTTTTCACTAGGGTCCAATCTTTTGCGCGCAGGCCTGCGCGCACTTTCCACTCTTGGCTCTCAGTTGAAAGAAGGTCATTAAAACCTAAATCTTGTTGAAGTCGATAAGCATCATCCGCAGTGGGGTCTAATTTCTTAGCAAGGAACTGGCCAATCACACCCCAAGCCACAGCTTGGTTCTCCTTGCTATAGCGAGATGCATTTTGTGAAAAATCTTTAAATGCTTTTGCAGGATCTGCTTTAGCAGCTTTCACGATTTCGGCAATAGGATCTTCACCCCCCAAGCGACGTGCGATCGTGTCAAAGCCCATCTCGCTAGCAGCACGACCGATTGCTTTTGCTTCGCTTGGCGTCATACCGCCGGCGCCAACTAATAGAGGTACTAATTCTTGACAGGCCTGACCAAAATAACGAGGGTCTAATAATATTGCACGCGTATCAATAGCTACCTTAGTGGGATTCTCACCTTGAGCTAATTTGGACTGCAGTGAATAACACTTCACTTGAGTGTCATCGTCTAAAGCAAACTTAGGGTATTCAATATCAAAGCGCGCCCAATCTTTTCGCTTGCCTAAAACGAGCAACCAATCATTGCGCATCCGATCAGCCAAAGCAGCACCTTGATACTGATTTAAAAAGGCCATCACCTGAGCATCTGCATTGGTATCCGCGCGTGCAATACCAGCACTATCAAATAACTGGGGCTTTATGCGGAAATAGGCTACGTAGTCGTCATAGGGGTAACTGGAGAGGCTGGCTGCTAATGTTTGTGTACGAGCTACATCATTTCTTTTGGCAGCCTCACGCAATTCAATAAAAGTGCGATCACCCTCAGTGATCTCAAAGGCTGAGACTCTACTTTCTTTATTCGGGGGAGTTTTCCTGGGCTTTTCTGCATAAATGCTGGATGCAGAAACTGCTAGGCTGAGAAATACAATCCCGCCCAGCATTTTTTTCCAGCCATTTAAAACCTGCAAACTTTTTTTCACTGTTTAACCCTATCGATTTACTATACCCCTCAATTTTCGCTTGATAATGGCTCTTATGCACAGTAATTCTCCAAAATCGCTAAGGCAGGACTTACTAGCCCAAAGAAAACAGTTTATGGGCAGCGCAAGCTATGCCAAAACACAAGAAGCTATTGTGACTAGTCTTGCCAACTTACTGGCCAAACACGATGCTCAGATTCAATCTGTTGCCTTATATTGCCCAATACAAGATGAGCTTGATCTCAGACCTGCTCTATTGGCTTGGGCTGATAGCAGGGCAGGCAAAACGCTGGCACTTCCTTTTGCGCGTCCCGATAAACATTTAGATTTCTATGCCTGGCAAGCAGGTGATCTACTCATTCCAAGTCGTCACGGCGTACCGGAGCCCGATCCCAATAACCCCCGCAGACCTCAAATCATTCCAGACTGTATTTTGATTCCCTGCGTAGGCTGGTCACAGTCTCAAATAGGCGATAAAACCCATTATTGGCGACTGGGCTATGGGGGCGGCTACTTTGATCGCACCTTAGCGCTATTGCGTAAAACTAAACCAAATCTACTCTGCGTAGGAATTGGCTTTGATTGGCAAAAGCTAGATGATGCGCAGTGGCAAGCCCAAACACATGATGAGCCCTTAGATGCCATGCTGACTGAGTCAGGCTTAGCAGTTACTTATTGAGACTTAAGTTATCTGCAATAGCTAAAACAGCATCCGCCTGATTCAGGGAGTAGAAATGTAGTCCAGGTGCGCCAGCCACTAAAAGCTGGTCACAAAGATCAGTGACCACCTCTTCACCAAACGCACGAATTGAGGCAGTGTCATCACCATAAGACTGGAGACGCAAACGAATCCAGCGTGGGATTTCTGCACCGCAGGCATCCGAGAAGCGCAGCAACTGAGTGCTATTAGTAATCGGCATGATTCCAGCAATCACCGGCTCAGCAACCCCTAACTTATAGGCTTCATCAACAAAGCGAAAGTAAGCATCGCTGTTATAGAAATATTGTGTGACAGCAGAGTTTGCTCCTGCCTTCATCTTCTGCACAAAGAAATTCACATCCGTTGCAGGCGATTTTGCCTGAGGATGGCACTCCGGATAGGCAGCTACATCAATATGAAACCAGTCACCAGTTTCTGTACGAATAAATTCAACCAATTCATTAGCGTGATGAAACTCACCATACTGACCCATGCCAGATGGTAAGTCCCCACGTAAAGCTACGATACGCTTGATACCTAAAGTCTGGTATTGCTTCAACATGTCGCGCACGCTCTCACGTGAACTACCAACACAAGATAAGTGGGGAGCAACCGCTGCACCAGAAGCATGAATGTCGCTCACGACTTTTAATGTGCCAGATTGAGTAGAGCCACCAGCGCCAAAAGTCACAGAATAGAAAGCGGGCTTAAGCACCTCACTAAAACGCTCACGCACGAGATGTAACTTATTCTCACCTTCAGGTGTTTTTGGAGGGAAGAATTCAACGCTTAATTCCATGATCTTGGGCCTGTGTCTCTATTTCTCTATTGAACAATGTCTAGCAATGCTGCGGATTAATAACGGTAGTGATCCGTCTTGTAAGGGCCTTCTTTAGTCACGCCAATGTAAGAAGCTTGCTGATCTGACAATACAGTTAATTGAGCATTCAATGTCTTGAGCTGCAAACGAGCAACTTTCTCATCCAAATGCTTAGGTAAGGTATAAACACCGACTGGGTATTTGTCTGTACCAACTGCATTCCACAATTCGATCTGCGCAATCACTTGGTTCGCAAATGAAGAGCTCATTACATAAGATGGGTGACCTGTACCGCAACCGAGATTAACCAAACGGCCTTTAGCCAAGATGATGATGCGCTTCTCAGGGTTGCCATTGCTTGCCGGGAAAATCACATGATCTACTTGTGGCTTAATTTCTTCCCACTTGTATTTCTCGATGCCAGCAACATCAATCTCATTATCAAAGTGGCCAATGTTACAAACGATGGCTTGGTTCTTCATCTTCACCATGTGGTCATGTGTAATCACATGGTAGTTACCAGTTGCTGAAACAAAGATATCCGCTTTATCTGCGGCGTAATCCATTGTGACAACACGGTAGCCTTCCATCGCAGCTTGCAATGCACAGATTGGATCGACTTCAGTTACCCAAACTTGAGCAGATAAAGCGCGTAATGCTTGTGCCGAACCCTTACCCACGTCGCCGTAACCGCAAACCACTGCAACCTTACCAGCAACCATGACGTCAGTAGCACGCTTAATCGCATCAACCAAAGACTCACGGCAACCATAGAGGTTGTCGAACTTGCTCTTAGTAACAGAGTCATTGACGTTAATGGCTGGGAACTTTAGCTCACCTTTAGCGAACATTTGATAGAGGCGATGAACACCAGTAGTAGTTTCTTCGGTAACGCCTTTGACTTTTTCTAAGCGGGTGGAATACCAGGTTGGGTCTTGGGTCAATTTCTTTTTAATGGCCGAGAACAAAATGGTTTCTTCTTCGCTACTTGGATTATTCAAGCAAGCTTGATCTTTTTCAGCGCGGGCACCAAGGTGTAATAACAAAGTAGCATCGCCACCGTCATCCAAAATCATATTGGTGAAGCCCCCATCAGCCCACTCGAAAATCCGGTGGGTGTAATCCCAGTACTGCTCCAAAGTCTCGCCCTTGATCGCGAATACAGGAGTGCCGTTGGCAGCAATTGCTGCAGCAGCGTGATCTTGTGTTGAAAAAATATTGCAAGAAGCCCACTGTACTGCAGCACCGAGAGCTTCTAAGGTCTCGATCAATACCGCAGTTTGAATAGTCATGTGCAATGAACCTGTAATACGGGCTCCACGCAGTGGCTGCTGTGCTGAAAACTCATCACGAATCGCGATGAGTCCTGGCATCTCAGTTTCGGCAATAGCGATTTCTTTACGACCAAAATCAGCCAAAGAAATATCGGCAATGGCGCAACGGGTTGCTACGAAGTTGTTTAAATCGGAAACGGTATTCATGAATGCTCCAGCTAAATACGATCCAATGCTGGAGTAGAAACTCGCTAGCCATTGAATCATGGGTTAGCGAGCGCGGTTGCAATTAGCAAACTCTGGGGTTACCTAGGAGTCCGCTCCCTTCAAGCCTGGGGAACACTGGTTCTCAGTATTCCTTGCAACGCTCCTCGAAGATATGGCTAAATTGTAATCAATTTCGCCATATTTCGCCTCAATACAAAACATACTGCCAATTTACTGCCTAGAAAGTAGATTAGAGGCCAGCGGCGGCCCGTAATGCAGGCGCCTTATCGCACTGCTCCCATGTAAATTCTGGCTCTTCACGGCCAAAGTGGCCATAGGCAGCAGTTTTACGATAAATCGGACGCAAGAGGTTCAACATCTTGACGATGCCTTTTGGACGCAAGTCAAAATGCTCAGATACCAGTTGCGCAATCTTCTCGTCAGAGATCTTGCCAGTGCCAAAGGTGCTGACCATCACTGAAGTTGGTTTGGCCACGCCAATCGCGTAAGAGATTTGAATCAAGCACTTGCTTGCTAAACCAGCAGCAACTACGTTCTTCGCTACATAACGACCAGCATAGGCAGCAGAACGGTCAACTTTAGAAGGGTCCTTACCGGAGAACGCGCCACCACCGTGAGGAGCAGCACCACCGTAGGTATCCACAATGATCTTACGGCCTGTCAGACCACAATCACCTTGCGGGCCGCCGATCACAAATCGTCCTGTTGGGTTCACCAAGAAGTTAATTGCACCTTTGATCAAATGCTTTGGCAATACGGGCTTGATGATTTCTTCGATCACTGCTTCACGTAATTTCTCGAGAGCAATTTCTTCATCATGCTGGGTAGAGAGCACAACCGTATCAATCGAATCCGGTTTGCCATCGACGTAACGTAAGGTCACCTGAGACTTTGCATCAGGGCGCAACCAGTTCAAACGGCCATCACGGCGTAACTGAGATTGACGCTCTACCAGGCGGTGTGATAAATGAATCGGCAAAGGCATGAGCTCTGTAGTTTCATCGCAGGCATAACCGAACATCAAGCCTTGGTCGCCAGCGCCTTGATCTAAGCCGTCATCATGCGCCTTATCAACGCCTTGAGCAATATCTGGGCTCTGCTTGTCATAGGCAACTAAAACCGCGCAACCTTTGTAGTCAATGCCGTAGTCAGTGTTGTCATAACCAATTTCACGCAAAGTGTTACGAGCTACTTGGATGTAATCGACATTGGCGTTGGTAGTGATTTCACCAGCGAGAACAACTAAGCCGGTGTTACACAAAGTTTCCGCAGCAACACGTGCTGTTGGATCTTGAGTCAAGATGGCATCCAAGATGGCATCAGAGATTTGGTCTGCTACTTTATCGGGGTGACCTTCAGAAACGGATTCTGAGGTAAAGAAGTAATCATTTGCCATTGCATATTCCTTTAAAAAATTAACACGATCTTTGGGACAACTCGACGTGCCAGGAACTACAACGGCGACGCTTTAGCAGAATTTATGAATCGCCCTGCAAGTTGCCTTAACTCAGCGATAGATCAATTCTATCCGAAAAACACCCTATTCATCAAGCATCGCCAGAAATTTGGCCCTAGTGCCGGCATTGAATATCATTGGAGGGTGCGTAAACTCCTTCTCAAGCTAATCCTCGCTGCGTTAGCGGTGCTGCCCTTATTCCTAGCTCAGGTCATTGGGGCTGCCTTAGGGATACTGGCCTATGTAGGATCCAAGCAATATCGATCACTTTTTCGCCCTCAATATGAGGCAGTTGTTAAAAGCCATCATCTCCCACTTCAAATCTGGAGTGCGGCGGCGGCCTCAGGGCAGCTCTTCTCAGACAGCTTATGGATTTGGCGAAATCCTAAAAAAGCACTTTCCTTAGTGGAAATACAAGACTGGGATCTCGTTGAATTAGCCATCAACGAAGGTCATGGCCTAGTCATGCTCACGCCGCACCTAGGCGGCTTCGAAATCATTCCCCGAGTATTGGCTCAGCATTTCCCAGCCACTATTCTCTATCGCCCATCCCGCCAAGAATGGCTCAACGAAGTAGTGGAGGAGGGGCGCGCTTATTCCAATATGCATTTCGTGCCAACAAACCTGAACGGTGTTCGTCAAATGACGCGCGCCCTCACGCGGGGCGAAGCCATTGGCATTCTTCCAGATCAAGTGCCGAGTGGTGGCGAAGGCGTGTGGGTACCCTTCTTTGGGCGCCCCGCCTATACGACCCCGCTACCTGCACGCTTAGCTAATCGCAACAACACACCTGTTGTGATGTTTACCGCTAAACGCAAAGGTTTAGGTAAAGGCTGGCTCATGCAAGCCAAGAGACTAGAGCCCCTTTCTGAAGATTCCACACTGGCAGCTGCTGAACTCAATGTTGCGATTGAAAATGCAATTCTGGTTGCACCCAATCAATTCATCTGGGCCTACAACCGTTACAAGCACCCGAGCGGAGCAGATTTACCTCCAATAAATTAGTAGATCCATTACGAGGCAATATCGTTTATAGGATTTAGTATTTAAGCCACCCTCTAGAGTCTAAACAAACACATTACAGATCTTGTTTGAAAAAGGCCGGCAGAGTAGTATTGGGAACATAAACGTTTTAAACATGGGCCGCCCAGCGAGCCAAGTCTTTACAACTAATTGGATTTCTTTTGAGTACGAATTTAAACAAGCCCGCACGTACGCTACGCTTCACTAAAATGCATGGTGCCGGTAATGATTTCATTGTGCTTAATGGGATTGATCAAGATCTTAGCAACATTACGAGCGAGCAATGGAAAAAATTAGCCCATCGTCAGTTTGGGATTGGTGCTGATCAAATACTGCTGGTTGAAAGAGCTACTCGCCCTGATGCTGATTTTCGTTATCGTATCTTTAATTCGGATGGCGGTGAAGTCGAGCAATGTGGCAATGGCTCACGTTGCTTTGTACGGTTTGTGCTCGACCAAGGCCTATCCACGAAGAATCCTTTGCGCGTAGAAGTAGCGCATACCGTTCTCACTTTGAGATCTCATGATGATGGTCTGGTAGAGGTAAATATGGGCGCGCCAATTTTTGAGCATAGCCAAATTCCTTTTAATGCGAGCGGCTTAGCAAGCAAGCAAGAGTTTCATGAAATGCTTTACGCGCTACCTATTAAAACCCCTGCCGCACATGACAGTTGGATCGGCGTCGTATCAATGGGCAATCCTCATGCAGTGCAAGTGGTAGGTGATGTCGATAGCGCACCTGTTCTTGAAGAAGGCCCATCAATTGAAAAGGATGCTGCATTCCCGAAAAGAGTCAATGCAGGCTATATGCAAATCCTAAACCGCAATCAAATCAAGTTGCGTGTATTTGAGCGTGGCGCTGGCGAGACGCTTGCTTGTGGCACTGGCGCATGTGCTGCAGTCGTCTCAGGCATTCGTCGTGGCTTGCTCGACTCCCCTGTCAAAGTGCATACCCGTGGTGGCGATTTGCAAATTGCCTGGGGTGGCATGATCAATGAAGTGGCTCAGCCCGTGATCATGACGGGTCCAGCAATTACCGTATTCGAAGGCGAAGTAAATATCTAAGAGCGGAGCTATGCAGCTCCTGTAAGTGCTATTGAATTAAATGCCGTATTTCTCGCGATAGGCTTTCACCGCTGGCAGATAGTTTGTTAATTCGGTATTGCTAGAGGTTGTCAGGAAAGCCATCAAATCTGCCAGGTTCGCAATGGCTACTACTGGCAAACCAAACTCTTGTTCCACGGCTTGCACCGCTGACTTATCACCAATCTCTGTAGCAGTCCCTGACTTCTCCATCCGATCTAAGGCAATTAATACTGCTGAGGGTTCACCACCCGCATCACGAATCAGTTTTACAGACTCTCTAACAGACGTCCCAGCAGAAATGACATCATCGATGATGACTACCTTACCTTTTACTGGGGCGCCCACCAATGAACCGCCCTCGCCATGATCTTTGGCTTCTTTGCGGTTATAGGCATAGGGCACATTGCGGCCAGCATCAGCCAATGCGATTGCAGTAGCCGCGGCTAATGTAATTCCTTTATAAGCGGGTCCATAGAGCATGTCGTACTGGAGACCAGATTCTTGTAAGGCTTTAGCGTAATAACGGCCTAGCGCACTTAAACGGGCGCCATCATTAAATCCACCCGCATTAAAGAAATAAGGGGAAAGGCGACCGGCTTTAGTTTTAAACTCCCCAAATGACAAAACATTTGCCTCAAGGGCAAATTGAATAAAGTTATCTTGATTAGAATTTTTTGAGCTCATAGGCCTATATGTTACGCATCATTTCTGCCAACCTCAACGGTATCCGTTCTGCAGTCAAAAAAGGCTTTCTACCTTGGGTTGTAAAGCAAAAGGCAGACTTTGTCTGCATGCAGGAGCTCAAAGCTCAACAGGATGATCTGGAAGATGCCATCCTTAATCCAGATGGCCTGCACGGCTTTTTTCATCATGCTGAGAAAAAGGGCTATAGCGGTTGTGGCATCTATACGCCACACCAACCAGATGAAGTGCTCTATGGCTACGGTAATACCGAGTTTGATGCTGAGGGTCGCTATGTCGAAGCTCGGTTCAAAAAGCTGTCGGTGATCTCGGTATACATGCCCTCAGGCTCAAGCTCGCCAGAAAGGCAAGAAGCTAAATATCGGTATTTGGATTCTTTCTTGCCGCATTTGGTGGAGCTAAAAAAATCAGGGCGTGAGATTGTGCTGTGCGGGGACGTCAATATTGCCCACAATGAGATTGACCTCAAGAACTGGAAAGGCAACCTAAAAAATTCCGGATTTTTACCGGAAGAACGTGCTTGGCTGACAAACCTATTTAGTAAAGTTGGCTATGTAGATGTCTATAGAAAGCTAGAGCCCGAAGCGACTGAGACCTGCTACACCTGGTGGAGCAATCGTGGTCAAGCGTATGCCAAGAATGTAGGCTGGCGCATCGACTATCACATCACCACCCCAGGAATTTCCGCAAGCGCTGAAAAGACTTCCGTGTATAAAGCCGAGCGGTTCTCTGATCACGCACCACTAACAGTAGATTACGACTGGTCTATTTAGAAACTTGTGAGTCGCGCTTTTTAAATTCAACTACTTTGAAGTGAATCGTGAGCCAAATCAAAATTAAGACTGGCGCACCAATGACTGCAGTACTAATAAAAAAGCTTGTATAGCCAAAAGAGTCAACAAAAACACCTGAGAACCCAGCTAGCCACTTGGGCAACAAAAGCATCATCGAACTAAACAAGGCGTACTGCGTTGCCGAGTACTGAATATTTGTTAAAGCTGATAAGAATGCAATGAACGCTGCCGTTGCAATGCCGGAACTCAGATTATCAGCAGAGATGACCCATACCAAGCCAGATAAGTCGTGGCCCTGAGTAGCAAGCCAAGCAAATAACAAATTACTGACAGCCGATAAAATCGCTCCCAGGAATAAGATACGCATCACCCCGAAACGCAAAGTGAGTACGCCGCCAACAAAGGCGCCGACCAAGGTCATCACTACACCAAAGACTTTACTCACCGCTGCAACCTCATCTTTGGTATAACCCATATCAACATAAAACGGATTAGCCATAATGCCCATCACTACATCACTAATACGATAGATAGCAATTAAAGACAAAATCAAAATGGCATGCCAGCCATAGCGTTTAATAAAGTCTGTAAATGGCTCAATCAAAGTTTGATGCAGCCATGCTTTTGCATTACGTGCTTTTGCAAGCTCAATGCGAACAGGCTCTTTACTAAATAAAGTGGTGATCACACCGACGCTGATCGACAAAGCCATACAAAGATATGCAAACTGCCAAGCACTTGCATCGTAGCCAGTAGTACCAGCCTCGGCACGAGCTGCCAGCCAAAGAACGCCGGCTCCCGACCAAATTAATGCCAAGCGATAACCTGTTTGATAGGTAGCGGCCAGGGCCGCTTGATGATCACTGTCTGCAGACTCAATGCGAAAGGCATCTAATGCAATATCTTGAGTGGCAGAACCAAAGGCAACCAGAAGTGCACACCACACAATCGGCGTAAGTTGCACTTTAGGATCAATGCTGGCCATCCCTACCAGACCAAGAACAATGAGTAGCTGTGCAAACAGCAGCCAACTACGCCTTCTGCCAAATAGTTTTGACAAGAAAGGAATGGGCAGTCTGTCGACCAAAGGCGCCCACATCCACTTAAAAGCATAGATCAAACCAACCCAAGTGAGATAACCGATAGTACTCCGATCAATGCCAGCTTCTCTTAGCCAAAAGCTTAAGGTACCTAAGATCAGTAGCAGCGGTAGACCCGCGGAGAAGCCCAAGAAGAGCATTCGGAGACAAGGCCATTCAAGATAAACTCGAAAATCTTTCAGCCAGGACTGAGCGCTACTAAGCACGTCGAACGCGGAACAGCGCTAGGCTTCCAAAAAGATTAGGCATCAAGGTAACTTGCCGCCCTTCATGCAAGATGCATTGATCCAAAATCTGTAATCCTAAGCTTGAGGCTAATTTTTCAAAATCGGCTACTGTGAGAACACGCACATTGGGTGTGTTGTACCACTGATATGGCAAGCTTTTGGAAACTGGCATACGGCCAAAGCCAACCGAGAGTCGGTGTGACCAGTGCGCAAAATTTGGGAATGAAACAATTGACTCTTTACCCACTCGAACCACTTCACGCAAAATCTTTTCAGTTTCATGAATGGTTTGTAAGGTCTGTGACAGCACAACCGTATCAAAGCTATTGTTCTCAAACAAAGCCAAACCACCCTCTAGGTTTTGCTGGATAACATTCAAGCCCTTTTGTACACAAGAAAGTACGCGCGCATCATCAATCTCAACGCCGTAAGCATGAACTGGCTTTTGAGTTTGTAAATACTCTAAGAAACTACCATCGCCACAACCGAGATCGAGCACTTCACTATTGGGCTCAATCCAATTGGCGATCGCAGCAAAGTCTGCGCGCATCATGGCTTAGCCTCTAGCATTTGTTCAAAATAAGCACGGATGAGATTGTGATAACGAGGGTCATCTAACAAGAAAGCATCGTGCCCATGTGGCGCATCAATCTCTGCATAACTCACTTCACTCTTATTGCTAAGCAAGGATTCCACAATTTCACGACTGCGATTGGGCGGAAAACGCCAATCTGTTGAGAAGCTCACGACTAAAAACTTAGCCTGCACTTCAGCAAGGGCACGATTTAAGCTGCCTTCATAACGACGCGAAGGATCAAAATAATCTAGTGCTCTGGTAATCAGCAAGTAAGTGTTGGCATCAAAGTAGATGGAAAACTTATCACCTTGATGGCGCAAATAACTTTCAACCTCAAACTCAACATCAAAGCTAAAGCGATAGTCTTGAGATTCGCCATGAGGTCTTTGTAGCTCACGCCCAAACTTTTCTGCCATGTCATCATCAGATAAATAGGTGATATGACCGACCATGCGAGCAAGCTTTAAGCCACGCTTTGGTACTACACCATGCTCATAGTAATTACCACCATAAAAGTCCGGGTCAGACAAAATAGCATTGCGGGCTACTTCATTAAAAGCAATATTCTGCGCACTGAGTTTTGGCGTTGATGCAATTACCAAACAATGTGCAAGCCGTTTTGGAAACTGAATAGACCATGCTAATGCTTGCATGCCCCCCAGGCTACCGCCCATCACCGCAGCGAAACGACGAATGCCCAACTTATCAGCCAAGCGTGCCTGAGTATTTACCCAATCCTCAACCGTAATCACTGGGAAGTCTGCGCCATAAGGCTTGCTAGTGGCAGGATTAATACTCATGGGACCAGTAGATCCAAAGCAAGAGCCTAAATTATTCACGCCAATAACAAAGAAGTGATTGGTATCTACCGGCTTGCCCGGTCCAATCATGTTGTCCCACCAACCAATATCTTTTACATCATCCGGATTAGGTCCAGCCACATGGTGCGACGCATTGAGTGCATGACAAACTAGCACAGCATTGCTTTTGTCGGCATTGAGTTTGCCATATGTTTCAATCACTAAATCATAGCCAGATAAAATGGCGCCACTCTGCAAAGGCAAAGGCTCGGCAAAGTGGATAGTGTTTCTAGAGAGGTATAACTCGCTCATTCTGAGAGAAGAATACGAAAGCTAATGTCCGAGGCTTCAGTTGGGAGCTTCTTAAAGCCGCTTCGGGCAAAGCGATGCCAGCGACCCAAAATAAAGCTCATCAACATTGCTGCCCGGATGCTGACCTCCTCTTGTGGCACATTTGCCCATGCACCACCTTGAGTTTGGGCAATGCGCAAGGCCTGCTTTAGTGATGCCTCAACACGATCGAGTACTTGAGTGATCCGCTCTTGCAAGCGATCATCTTCTTGCAAAAGAGCATCACCTAAAAGTACGCGAGTCATGCCAGGATTTTTTTCTGCAAAGAATAAAAGCATCTGCAAAATACCCCGCGCTTGTGCAAGCCCAGATTCTTCTTTTTGATTGATCTGATTAATCAAACCAAAAACGGTTTGCTCAATAAACGAAATCAAACCCTCAAACATCTGCGCCTTACTAGCGAAGTGTCTATAAAGCGCTGCCTCTGATACTTGGATTTTTGCCGCCAATGCTGCAGTAGTTACGCGCTCACCCTTTGGATTTTGCAACATCTCTGCGAGCACTTGTAGGATCTGCAAGCGGCGCTCACCTGGGCGTGGGCGTTTACGTGTTTTTCCCTCATCGGCAATAATTGCGCCGGTTTCTGATGCAATAGGGTCTAAGGAATCACGCATGTCTATATCTTATCAACTCTTAACGGGAGCGAATCATTGTTCCAAACGCTTGTTCAGTCAGAATCTCTAGTAATAAAGAGTGCTCGATTCGTCCATCAATAATGTGAACAGAATTGACGCCACTCTTAGCGGCATCTAGGGCAGACGAAATTTTTGGCAACATGCCGCCGGAAATCGTCCCATCGGCAAACAGGCCATCAATCTCGCGCGCAGTCAGATCGGTTAAGAGCGTGCCGCTTTTATCCATTACACCAGGAATATTGGTCATCATGACTAATTTCTCAGCATGTAAAATTTCAGCCATTTTACCAGCCACTAAGTCGGCGTTAATGTTGTATGCCTGACCTTCTTCGCTAAATCCAATGGGAGATATCACCGGAATAAAGGCATCATCTTGCAGTGCTTTAACTACCGCTGGATTAATGGCTTCAATCTCACCAACAAAACCCAAATCAATCGTTTTGCCTACATTCTTTTCATCAGCAAATAGCATCTTCTTCGCACGAATCAAGCCACCATCTTTTCCGGTCAAGCCTACTGCCTGACCACCAAAGTGGTTAATCAACATCACGATGTCTTGCTGCACTTCACCGCCGAGCACCCATTCCACCACTTCCATGGTTTCCTCGTCGGTGACGCGCATACCCTGAATAAAGGTGCCAGTCTTACCAATTTTCTTCAGAGCTTCATCAATTTGCGGTCCGCCACCATGAACTACGACTGGATTCATGCCGACCAGCTTAAGCAAGATGACATCACGGGCAAAGCTTTCCTTCAGGCGCTCCTCAACCATAGCGTTTCCGCCATACTTAATCACAATCGTTTTGCCGTGATAAGCACGAATATAAGGTAATGCCTCGGCCAGAATCTCCGCCTTTAATAAAGGGGAGATATCGCTAATGGATGGAGATTGCTTAGTCATTAATACTTTATATATGGGATCTGAAGATTTAATCGCCAAACAGCTTTTGACGGAGTTCGCGACGCTCTTGCGCTTCGAGAGATAAATTAGCTGTTGGTCGCGCAATTAATCTGTTTAAGCCAATCGGCTCCCCAGTCTCTTCACACCAACCATAATCACTGGACTCAATCCGCGCCAAGGCTTGCTCAACTTTTTTCAGCAACTTACGCTCACGATCACGAGTGCGTAACTCAAGCGCATGCTCTTCTTCAATCGTTGCGCGATCAGCCGGGTCTGGAACTAAGATATTTTCACGCAAATGCTCTGTAGTTTCAGAAGCATTCTTCAGAAGATCATTTTTAAGCGTCAGCAACTTTTGGCGGAAAAAATCTAACTGGGCTGCATTCATGTAGTCCTTCTCGGACATCTTGAGTAATTCAGCTTCTGTCAAAGGATCGCCCTTGGTAGCCTTTGCACTTGCAGCCTTGCTCGATGATTTTGCTGTGGCCGCAGATTTAGTTGGTGTTTTTACCGTCATTTCATTCTTTCCATGTTTCTAAAACATTATTACTTCATTCTGCCAAAGTTTTATTGCTTTTTTGCCAATATTCGCCAATATTGACCGTGGCGCAGGATTGTACTTTAAATTTCCTAGGCCAAACAGCCTTCGAGCCCAGCCAGCAGAGTGTCCTTAGGCAAATCTATCCCAATAAAGACCATGCGGGTTTGCTTGGGTTCGGCACCCCATAAACCAGCCATATCGCTGCCCATCATCTGGTGGACGCCCTGGAACACGACTTTTCGGTTACTCCCCTTCACATAGAGGACACCTTTGTAGCGCAACATCTTCTCCCCGAAGACCTCCAAAATGCCCCCCAGGAAGTCCTCTAATTTTTTATGGTCAAAGGGTTTATCACTACGAAAAACGAAGGATTGGATGCGATCTGTGTGGCCCGCATGATTATGGTGATCGTGACTGTGATCATGACCGCAGTTACTGTGGTCATGGTGGTCATGGCTATGGCCATGATCATCTTGAGCTAAAAAGTGAGGGTCAATATCCAGCTTGGCATTCAAATTAAAGCCCTTGAGATCCAAAACAGCATCCAAAGGAACCGCGCCCTTAGTGATGCCCTGAATTGGGGCTCTAGGATTCATATGCATCAAACGATTACGTAAAGCATCTACCTGAGCAGGAGTTACCAAATCGGTCTTGGTAATAAAGATTTGATCGGCAAAGCCCACTTGCCGCTGTGCCTCCTCATGCTCGGTCAGCTGTTGTGGGCCATGCTTAGCATCTACGAGAGTGACCACCGCATCTAAGACGTAATGATCAGCAACGTCATCATCCATAAAAAATGTTTGGGCTACAGGGCCTGGATTAGCCACTCCAGTGGTTTCAATGACAACTCGGTCAAAACTGATTTTTTTATCTTTACGCTGTTCCCACAGCGAATTCAGCGCTTCCACCAAGTCGCCGCGAATAGTGCAGCAAATACAACCATTACTCATTTGCACGATATTCTCTTGACTATCTTGAACCAAGATGTCGTTATCAATATTTTCTTCGCCGAACTCATTCTCTATCACGGCAATTTTTTTACCATGCACTTCAGTCAAAATATGTTTGAGTAAAGTTGTTTTGCCGCTACCTAAAAACCCCGTAAGAATTGTTACCGGAATTAACGCCATCATTGATCCAATCAAAATCTATAAACATATTCCCCAAATGGGAAAACTGATATCTTACCGAGTTCCTTAAGCTTTACTAACCTTTGCCCTCGGATGGGCTTTGTCATATGCCTGTGCTAGGTGCTGGAAGTCTAAAGAGGTGTAAATCTGAGTGCTAGCAATGCTGGCATGCCCCAGCATCTCCTGTACTGCCCTCAAGTCCTGAGAAGACTGCAAGACGTGGCTAGCAAAGCTATGACGCATCATATGAGGATGAACATGGGTTGGCAGGCCAGCACGCATCGCCAGGGTCCGCAGGCGCGCCTGAACCGTTCGAGAAGATAAACGCATGCCTGTCGCTGAAATAAATAAAGCACTCGATACATCGGCTTGCTCAAGCTGGCCCCTAAAAGTACGCCAGACTTTTAGGGAATTCATTGCTGGTCCGCCAATCGGCACTGAGCGACGTTTGCCGCCCTTACCCAAAACCGTGACCTCTGCAGCATCCCAATCCAACCAACCAGCTGACTCCTGCTGACGATCTTTGCTCTGCATCACATCAATGCCTAGCAGCTCGGATAAACGTAGGCCAGAGGAATAGAGCAAGTCGATGATTGCAGCATCGCGCACTGTTTCTAGATCTTTCTTTTCTTCAGCTTCTTTCATCGCTTGATTGACCAAAGAGAGCGCCTGCTCAACCGAGAGCGCTTTAGGCAAAGACTTTAGACGTTTAGGTGCTTTCACATCATCAACAGGATTGGCGACTAGATTTGCAGTCACTTTCCCTGCTTGCGCATCACGACGCGCATCTTTCTCCGTCAACCAGTCATACCAGCCGCGCCAAGCAGATAGCGCTCTAGCAATGGTGCGAGATGACTTCCCTTTGGAATGCAGACGACCAGCCCAGCGACGAATATGCGCATTGCTCACTTGCAATAATTCAATAGCATCGTCTGCGGCAAATATCTGGAGCTCACTCAGGTCCATGCGATACGCTTTGATCGTATGGGGTGAGAGCTGCCTTAAGACATGCAGCTCGTGCAAATACTCCTGCACCAGGGGATGAAGTTCAGTTAGGGCTTGGCTCATAAGCCTGGATACGATCCAAAGCTGCTGCAGTTAGTTCGGCAATCTGACGTAAATAGAATGCACCCATATCGGCAGTAAAGCGGGTTTCGTCTTTACTGGCCAACAAAAGTACCGCCGGCGCTTGAGCCACCCCAATACTTTTGCCTAATGGCAGGCCGATAGCCACCATACTTTGCCATTCAGGATCAATACTCACTTGAGTTGCTAACAAATCTACGCTCGCTGCAGCCAACTCTTTAGCGGAACCACAGAGAGGCGTATCAATCCAAGAGCTAAATGCGGCATTGGGTGACAAAATTTGTGCTGACTCTACCTCAAATACTTCTGCCAAACCTGTAGTGACTGCAGACTCTACGTCTGACTTCGCGTTGGCACGCATGAGGCGCAGTAACCATGCCACTAGGCTCTGCTGAGTTTTGTCATTGCGACTACCAAAGTGGAGCATCTCACTGAGACGACGATTGAGCTCTTGATTCTGCGTGCGCAAGAGTGTCATTTGGCGCTCTTGTAATGAGATAGCTCGGTCTTCATGAGGATGCTTTAAACGAATTTCATTTAATAATTGTGCATAGCGCTCAAAGAAGCCAGGAGTGGCGCGCAACCACTCCGCCACTAATTCTTCTTGTTCGGCTTGATTGGGATCGATTGCGCTCATCTATTTCTTTCTCAGTTTCAAATGCGTTATTTACTTCGGTATTGATTTAGCCCAGCTTTTTACGTAGTAGTTCGTTTACCTGTCCTGGATTGGCTTTGCCTTGTGAAGCTTTCATGATCTGACCCACCAACGCATTAAAGGCTTTTTCCTTGCCAGAGCGAAACTCTTCAACTGACTTCTCATTAGCTGCTAATACTGTATCAATCATGGCCTCAAGCTCGCCACTATCGCTAATTTGTTTTAAACCTTTAGCCTCGATCACCTGATCTACAGTACTAATCGCTTTACCTTGAACAGCCTCTTCCCACAGAATCGCAAAGATATCTTTAGCAATCTTGTTGGAAATCGTACCGTCTGCTACGCGAATTAATAGCGGTGCCAAATGTTCGGCTTTCAATGGCGCATCGGCAGTAGCAATTCCAGCGCGATTAAGAGATGAGGCGAACTCGCCTGCAATCAGATTCGCCGCCGCTTTTGCCAAAGGCTCGCCAACAATCGCGAGCAAATCTTCAAATAATTTGGCAGTATTGCGATCTTGCGTGAGTAATTGCGCATCGTAAGCACTCAAACCAAAATTACTTTGCCATTGCTCACGAAGCTGTGCCGGTAAGGCCGGCATTTTGCTCCGAATATCAGCAATCCATGCATCATCAATTACTACCGGCAATAGGTCTGGATCGGGGAAATAGCGATAGTCATTGGCGTCTTCTTTACTGCGCATGCTGCGAGTCTCTTGACGATCAGGATCATAGAGGCGGGTTTCTTGAACAACTTTGCCGCCATCCTCAATCAATTCAATTTGTCGGCGCACTTCATATTGAATCGCCTCTTCTAAAAAGCGGAAAGAGTTTAAGTTTTTGATCTCGCAACGGGTACCAAACTCTTCTTGACCCATGGGGCGAACGGAAACGTTAGCATCACAACGGAAAGATCCCTCTTGCATATTGCCATCGCAGACTCCAAGCCAGACCACGAGAGTATGTAAAGCCTTAGCGTAAGCCACTGCCTCAGCAGCGCTCCGCATTACTGGCTCAGTCACAATTTCAAGCAAAGGCGTACCAGCGCGATTTAAATCAATACCGCTTGATGCTTCGCCATGAGGACCCAAGAAACCTTCTTCGTGAACCGACTTACCCGCATCCTCTTCCATATGGGCGCGTGTGAGCTCAACCACTTTCACTTGATCGCCGACTAATATTTTTAAACGTCCCCCAACTACTATTGGGAGATCCATCTGACTAATCTGATAGCCCTTGGGCAGATCAGGATAAAAGTAATTCTTGCGCGCAAAAATACTGGCAGGCGAAATCTTCGCGCCCACTGCCAAACCAAAGCGAATGGCATGCTCAACCGCTTGGCGGTTTAAGACTGGCAAGACGCCTGGTAAAGCCAAATCAACGGCACTGGCTTGCGTGTTCGGACTTGCGCCAAAGTTGGTGCTTGAGCCGCTAAAAATTTTCGATTTGGTTTGTAGCTGTGCGTGGGTCTCTAAACCAATCACGATTTCCCATTGCATCATGTCACCTCGTTTGCTTGACGTAAATGCCAGTCACTATGTTGCTGATATTGATGTGCCACCTGGAGCAAACGCGCTTCAGAAAAATAATTGCCAATTAACTGCATGCCGATCGGCAGCTGGCTTGCATTAAATCCGCAAGGTACGCTCATTGCTGGCAATCCTGCTAAATTAGTTGAGAGTGTATAGATATCCTCTAAGTACATTTGCACAGGATCTTTTGATTTTTCCCCTAAGCGCCACGCGACATCCGGAGCTACTGGCCCCAAGATCACATCGCACTTTTCAAATGCAGCCTGAAAATCAGCCGCAATAATGCGGCGGATTTTTTGAGCCTGCAAATAATAAGCGTCGTAATAACCATGGCATAGAACATAGGTGCCAATCATGATGCGTCGTTTGACCTCAGCACCAAATCCCTCAGTACGTGATTTCTTATACATGTCAGATAAATCACGATATTCATTTGCACGATGGCCATAACGAACGCCATCAAAGCGGCTTAAATTGCTTGAGGCTTCAGCTGGAGCTAAAACGTAATAGACCGGAATGGATAGTTTCGTTTTAGGAAGGCTTACTTCAACTAACTGCGCACCCAAATCTTGCAAAGCTTTTGCTGCGGCGTTAACCGCATTAGCCACTTCTAACGCAAGACCTTCCGCAAAGAATTCTGCTGGCAATCCAACGCGCAATCCTTCTAAGGGCTTTGCTTTGTTGAAATTTCCCTCTTTCCAAGTCTGTGCGAGGTAGCGACCATAATCCTCCCCAGAATCGGCTAACGAAGTTGAATCGCGTGGATCGTGGGAAGACATCGCCGTGAGAAGTAAAGCGCAATCTTCCGCCGTCTTACCCATCGGACCAGCCTGATCCAAAGATGAGGCATACGCGATCATCCCGTAGCGAGATACGCGCCCATAACTAGGCTTAATGCCGGTCAACCCGCAAAAAGCCGCTGGCTGACGTATTGAGCCCCCGGTATCCGTACCCGTAGCAATCGGAGCCAATCCTGCTGCCACAGCAGCTGCTGAACCACCTGACGAACCACCAGCAACATACTCTGAATTCCAAGGATTTAAAACGGGGCCATAGGCTGAATTTTCATTGGAGGAACCCATGGCAAACTCATCCATATTGGTTTTTCCTAAGCAGACCATACCGGCACCATTGGGGTTCTCTTCGCCAGGAATTCCCAGATTGGCTACTACAGTAGCGTCAAACGGACTAAGGTAACCTTCGAGCATTTTGGAGGCCGCCGTGGACTTCCAGCCACGAGTTACAAAGACATCTTTGTGGGCAACCGGGATGCCAGTTAATTTTCCACCCTTACCAGATGCTATCAACTGATCTGCTTTAGAGGCTTGATATAAACTTAAGTGAGCACTTACATCGAGGTACGCATTGAAGTGCTTTCCGGCCTCAATACGATCTAAAAAGTACTGGGTCAACTCGGCACTGGAAACCTCTTTGGCGGCCAAAGCTTTTGCCATTAAGGCAATGGAGGTTTGGTGCCAGCTCATTCAATCACCTTTGGAACCAGGAAATAGCCCTCCTGCACAGCAGGGGCAGATTGCATGTTTTCGGTGCGATGGTTAGTTTCGGTAACCTCATCACCGCGCAAGGGCTGAGCTAAATCACGCAAAAAGAGGATAGGGTGAGCTAAAGGAGCGAGACCACTGGTATCGACAGCCTGCATCTCCTCAACTAAAGCAAAAACCGCCTGCAATTGGGGCAACACAGCCTCGGCTTCAGCCTGACTCAACTCAAGACTAGAAAGGTGCGCAATGCGCTGGACATCATTCAGTTTCATGGGGCGCTAGAGTATCATTCCTATATATATTTTTTAACACTTACTTATTTTCCCACTACATCATGTTTGGTTTTTTCCGCAGCTACTTTTCCAATGACCTAGCCATCGACCTAGGTACCGCCAACACCCTAATTTACATGCGTGAACGGGGTATTGTGCTTGATGAACCCTCAGTTGTGGCAATTCGCACTGAAGGTGGCCCTAGTGGCAAAAAAACCATTCTGGCTGTCGGAAAAGAAGCAAAGGCGATGTTAGGGCGTGTTCCTGGAAATATTGAAGCTATTCGCCCCATGAAAGACGGCGTTATTGCTGATTTCACCATTACTGAGCAAATGCTCAAACAATTTATCAAAATGGTGCACGAAAGCAAGCTACTAAAGCCAAGTCCGCGCATCATTATTTGCGTGCCTTGTGGCTCCACCCAAGTTGAGCGTCGCGCTATTCGCGAGTCCGCATTAGGTGCAGGTGCATCGCAAGTATTTCTGATTGAGGAACCGATGGCCGCTGCAATTGGCTCAGGCTTACCTGTATCAGAGGCAGCTGGCTCCATGGTTGTTGACATCGGCGGCGGTACTACTGAAGTTGGTGTGATGTCATTGGGCGGCATGGTTTACAAAGGCTCTGTTCGTGTTGGTGGCGACAAATTTGACGAAGCAATCACCAATTACATCCGTCGCAACTACGGCATGTTGATCGGCGAACAAACTGCTGAGTTGATTAAGAAAACTATTGGCTCAGCATTTCCTGGGCAAGAAGTTCGTGAAATGGAAGTCAAGGGGCGTAACCTTTCTGAAGGTATTCCACGCAGCTTCACTGTAACCAGCAATGAAGTATTAGAAGCTCTGACAGACCCGCTGAACCAAATCGTCACTGCAGTGAAAGCTGCTTTGGAACAAATTCCTCCTGAGCTTGCATCAGACATCGCTGAACGCGGCATGATGTTGACCGGTGGTGGCGCACTATTGCGTGACCTTGACCGCCTGCTGCTTGAAGAAACTGGTCTGCCGATTCATGTTGCTGAAGATCCCCTCACTTGCGTCGCTCGTGGTTGCGGTATTGCATTAGAGCGCATGGATAAGTTGAGTGGCGTGTTCTCTCAAGAGTAATTGACCTAAGCGTCGATTAGGGAATTGCAACATAGCGCCCCTCCTCTTTTCAGACAAGGCGTTCCGGCATTAGTCAAACTGATTGTCTGTCTATCGATTAGCATCGCATTGATGTTGATCGATTTTCGCTTTAAAGCCTTAGATCCCATTCGCAATAATCTGAATTGGTTATTACGCCCACTCGAATATGTGATGATGATGCCGCGTAATGCGTATGAAATTACAGCAGAATACTTTACGACACGCGGAACTCTCGATAAAGAAAATCAAGTAATGAAAGTACGTCAAGCGGAGCTCTCTTTGCTTGCTAATCAATCTGAATTTCTGCTGATTGAAAACCAAAATCTACGGCAATTAATGGACCTGCAAAAACAAGTGCCATTCAAGACATTGCCAGTAGAAATTTTATTTAATCCGCCCAACCCCATCTCTCAAAGGATTGTGATCAATCGGGGTAGCAGCGATGGTCTTAAGCTAGGCAACCCGATTGCAAACGACTTTGGTATTTTGGGTCAGGTAGTCCGTATTTATGAGCGCTCATCAGAAGTTTCCTTACTAGAGGATCGCGACTTTGCTGTACCGGTACAAATAGCCCGCAATGGCTTGAGGGCAGCAGTATTTGGTGCGGGACGAGGCAATCCTCTGGAGCTGCGCTATCTTCCGGTAGCCAGCGATTTAGAGGTGGGGGATGTACTCATTACTTCTGGTATTGATGGTATTTATCCACCCGGATTTGCGGTAGCAGTCATTAGTCGCATTGAGCGCAACGCTGATAAAAACTCTTCTAACGTATTTTGCGAACCAGTTGCGCCAGTCAATCGCTATCGCCAAGCATTAGCACTACTTTACGAACCACAATGGGATGCTAAGGCACCTACCCTTCTCAACGGTAAGCCTGACCTACCAGCAAGCAATACTCCGGGTCGGCGACAAACTCGTGCGCGAGGTATGCAATGATCGATATTCAAAGCGGCTATATTCTGCGACCGGTCAACCCGATATTTATTTATTTCAGTCTGTTTTGTGCACTATTACTGAATCTGTTACCCGTCGGAAATTACAGCTGGGTACCTGATTGGCTCATTATTTGTATTGTGTTTTGGAATATCCATCAACATCGCTATGTTGGCGTCATCATCGCATTTATTCTTGGTCTGTTAATGGATGTCCATAACTCTGATTTATTGGGCCTACATGCCTTTAGCTACTCATTGACGGCTTACCTTGCGATCTCCTGGCATCGACGGATTATTGCCTTATCAGTGATGACGCAAGCCCTTCATCTCTTGCCAATCTTTCTATTGGTTTCGCTATTTCCAGTACTTGCGCATTGGTTATTAAGCGGTGAAATGTATTGGTGGGCCCTGACTGGCGCTCTACAAACGCTGATTGAAGCTTGTCTATGGCCCTTAGCGACACGTATCCTGCTGTCGCCACAACGTCGCCCAATTGACGTTGATCACAATAGACCAATTTAAAAAGCGGTATGGTTTCTTTTAAAAAACCCGATCTTGACTCGTTTCAACAGCGCATTCATATCGCGACCTTGTTTGTCACATTCTGCTTTTTATTATTAGTGACGAGATTGGTGTGGCTACAGCTCGTTAGTCATGGTAAGTACGCCTTATTGGCAGAAAACAATCGTATCGCTCTGGTGCCTGCGCCAGCTAATCGCGGCCTTCTGATAGACCGTAACGGCATTGTGATTGGCAGAAATTACTCAGCATTGACCTTGGATGTCAATGCTGCTGAGGTCAAAGGTAACGTCGATGAACTAATCGATGAGCTCTCCCAGATCGTATTGATCTCTCCAAGGGACCGCCGAAACTTCAAGCGGTCATTGGAGGATTCCCGCAAAATGGGTACTTTCCCCCTCAGATCGATGCTCACTGAGGCTGAGACTGCTCGATTTATGGCCAATCGCTACCGCTTCCCCGGGGTCGAGATTCGTGCCCGTAGCTTTCGAGAGTATCCCTATAACGAATTAGCCTCTCATTTGATTGGCTATATCGGACGAGTTTCTCAAAAAGACAAAGAGAAAATGCAGGCTGAAATTGAAGGCTCAAAAGTAGATGATCCCGATGCACTTCAGACTTCTTTTCTACCGGGCATTCAGTATGTTGGAAAAATTGGTTTGGAGCAAAGCTACGAATCCGTATTACGCGGTGTTCCTGGATACGATCAGGTCGAAATTACTGCTGGCGGTAAACCCGTTCGTACACTTTCTAGCTCGCCTTCTGTACCAGGAAAAAATGTAGTGCTCTCAGTAGATATTAAGTTGCAATACTTAGTCGAAAAGCTCTACGGAAATTTTCGTGGCGCATTTGTAGCAATTGAACCGGAAACTGGCGATATCTTAGCCTTTGTCTCCAAACCCAACTTCAATCCAAATGATTTTGTAGAAGGCATTGATTCAGTGACATGGAAGGAGTTAAATGAATCTCCCCAAAAGCCACTTTACAACCGCCCACTGAAAGGAATTTATCCACCTGGATCAACTTACAAACCCTTCATGGCGCTGGCTGCACTAGAAAATAATAAGCGCACTCCTTCACAAGCGATTTCCGATCCGGGTTACTTTCAATTAGGTAATCACACTTTCCGAGATGACAAAAAAGGTGGTCATGGAACCGTGGATATGGAAAAGTCTATTGTTGATTCTTGTGATACTTATTACTATCTGCTAGCCCGTGATATGGGTGTCAATATGATGCATGATTTCATGAAGCCATTTGGTTTCGGACAAATTACGGGGATTGATTTACAGGGTGAGTCTAGAGGCGTACTGCCATCCACTGAGTGGAAAAAAAATACTTTCAAAAAACCAGAGCAGCAAAAATGGTACGAAGGTGAGACTATCTCTCTAGGCATTGGTCAAGGTTATAACGCTTTTACTATTTTGCAGTTAGCGCATGGCATGGCCAATCTGGCAAATAATGGCATCGTCATGAAGCCACATTTGGTGAAAGCGATAGAAGATCCGTTTAGTCGGCAACGCACATTAACGACACCGAAAGAAAGCTATCGAATTGATTTAAAGCCTGAGAATATTGAATTCATTAAAAAGGCCATGTTGCAGGTAAATATTTCTGGCACATCTGCATCCGTATTTAAAGGCGCCGGATATCAAGCGGGTGGAAAAACCGGAACAGCCCAAGTCTTCAGCCTGAACTCGAAGGAGTATAACCACGGCTCGACTCCCGAGTTCTTAAGAGACAATGCTTTATACATTGCATTTGCCCCCATCGATAAGCCCACTATTGTGATTGCTCTCGTTGTAGAAAATGCTGGGTTTGGGGCGCAACATGCCGCCCCCATTGCAAGAAAAGCTTTAGATTTTTACCTTGAGAATAAATGGCCTAAGGAGATTCCTGAGTGGAAAAGAGCGCCATAAGCAAAGTCAAAAAATTATTCTTCAGTATTTTTAGCGGGCTAGATCGTCAGCTAGGCCTTGTTTTACTTGGGCTGGCAGGAATTGGGTTTATTGTTTTTTTATCTGCAAGCCAAAACACTCCCGTTCGCTTTGAAGATGAACTACGAAACTTAGCGCTGTCATTTATTGTCATGTGGGTTGTCTCCCGCATACCGCCAAAATGGTTGGAAACTGCGGCAGTCTGGATTTACGGTATCGGGGTAGCGCTACTGATTGCGGTTGCTGTATTTGGATTGATAAAAAAAGGGGCGCGACGTTGGCTCAATATTGGCTTCGTGATTCAACCTTCGGAGCTGATGAAAATTGCCATGCCTCTCATGTTGGCTTGGTATTTTCAGAAACGTGAGGGTATCCAGAATTCATGGGACTATGGGGTCGCTGCAATCATTCTTGGCATTCCAGTATTCCTCATTGCTCGTCAACCCGATCTCGGGACGGCCCTCTTAGTTTTTGCTGCGGGCATGTATGTAATTATTCTTGCGGGTCTCCCTTGGAAATGGATTTTGCCATTTATTGGTCTGGGTGCTCTTGGCATCATCCTCATTATTATTTTTGGGAACACTATTTGCGCGCAGGATGTCACATGGCCACTTGTTCATAACTATCAAAAACATCGAGTGTGTACTTTGCTCGATCCCAGTAGCGATCCCTTAGGAAAAGGCTTTCATACAATTCAATCGATGATTGCAATTGGTTCTGGTGGGTTTTTTGGCAAAGGCTGGTTTCAGGGAACACAGGCACATCTTGAATTTATCCCAGAAAAGCATACTGACTTTGTATTTGCTGTGTTCTCTGAAGAATTCGGCTTCCTAGGCAACCTCATACTATTGGCACTATTTTTTGCCTTAATTAAAAGAGGTTTAGCGATCTCTGCCAGCGCGCCCAATCTATTTACGCGATTACTAGGCGCTTCAGTCACGCTGATTTTCTTTACCTACGCATTCGTTAATATCGGTATGGTGAGTGGCCTATTGCCCGTTGTAGGAGTTCCATTACCCTTTATTAGCTACGGAGGAACTGCTTTGGTGACCTTAGGATTTGGTGCGGGTATTTTGATGAGTATTCATCGTCATCGACGCTTAGTTCAAAGCTAAATAATCAGCTTGAGTATCTGTGTCCGATTGATATCTGATCGATATCTGATTGTTGAGTTTTCTTTAGAAAATAAAAAAGCCCGGCATGCCGGGCTTTCTCATCAACAAAGCAAGAATTACTTCTTACGCTTGTTAACTGAATCTTTAAATGCTTTGCCAGCAGAAAACTTTACTGTTTTAGCGGCAGCAATTTTGAGTGGCTCGCCAGTTTTTGGGTTACGGCCCATACGTGCAGCGCGCTTACCAGAAGAAAAAGTACCAAAACCGATCAGTTGAACTGAGTCGCCCTTAGTCACAGCTTTAATGATTTGCTCAATAGCAGAATTTAATGCAAATTCAGCTTTGGCTTTTGAGATCTCAGCGTCGCCAGCAATCGCTGCGATTAGTTCTGCTTTGTTCAAGTGAAGCTCCTTATAGATATTGATATCAGCGCACCTTGCGCTTACATGATTTTAACCACAAAAAATTACAAAAATAAAGCTGCGTCACAGCAATATTTTTTTCTGCCTCTTTTTTACTCCTCTAAAACTGTCACATCCGATACAAAATACTCGGTATCGCCAAAACAACTGGTAGGCAGCCCAATATGCTGATCATATTTGAGGGCAACCTTTTTGCCCAGATTAGCATTTATTTTTTGTGCTACCGCATCATCCTGCACCGTAAAAAGGAATTTTTCTGACATGGTTCCAGGCATAGAGACCATGGCCAGCTCCCCCTCCCAGGTTTTGCACATATAGCCACGATGAGAGAACTTCTGCACATATCCGGCTCGCTCACCGCTACCGTAGCTCCAATTAAGCATAATCCAGGTATAGACCGCTAAACCAGCTAATCCAATCAATATAAGGCTTAAAAGCCACTTTATGAATCTATTCACGTAATATTCCTTAATAAATCATGCTTGTAGCGCTAATGAGGTGCATCTTTTGCGGCTAGTTTTGATCGCAATCCCCATTTGAGCATATTCATTACAAATATAGGGCTCGAATAGGCCTCCAACCAAATTAAAATATCAGTGTTAACGCTTATTGGTAAACCCCATGGAATTTCGTCACGCTGTCTTTCTAGTATTTGTTGTCTCGGCTATGTATGTCTATCTCAGGGGTAAGGTACGCTTTGGCATAGTTAGATCCCTTACAGACTATCAGGTACTTTTGGCACCAATTAATTGCCTACTCTATTTATTTTCTAAAACTAAAGCTGGGGCATATATTTCAGTGTCGGATTTTTCTGAGCTGAAACCGCTTCAGGACAATTGGCAGATCATCCGTGACGAAGCACTTGCTTTAAATGCAGATGGGGCAATCGCAGCCGCCACGGGATATAACGATATTGGATTTAACTCTTTTTTTCGGACGGGTTGGAAACGCTTTCATCTGTACTGGTATTGCAAAGAAATGCCATCTGCACAACGTAATTGCCCTAAAACGGTTGCACTCCTCAAGTCAATCCCATCTATTAAGGCGGCTATGTTTGCCTCGCTGCCTCCAGGGGCAACTCTGGTACGCCATCGAGACCCCTATGCAGGCTCGCTTCGATATCACATAGGCCTTGCGACTCCCAACGACCCCAAGTGCTTCATTAATGTAGATGGGGAACGTTACCACTGGATGGACGGCGAAGCGGTCATGTTTGATGAAACCTATATTCACTATGCAGCCAATGAAACAGATCAGCAACGCATTGTCTTATTTTGTGACGTAGAAAGACCGCTGCATAGCAAATTAATGCAATTATTAAATCGCTGGTTTGGGCGCTACGTTATGAGCGCCACCTCCTCCCAGAATGTGGAGGGGGAAGAAGTAGGGCTGATAAACGTACTATTTAAGTATTTTTATCAGCTAAGAGCGCAAGCAAAAAAGCTGAAGGCAAAAAATCGCACTATTTACTACGTAGGCAAATGGGTTTTGATTTTAGGAATTCTATGGGCAATATTTTGGTAGGCCCTAGGGACTCAATACTGCAATAATTTGCTCTGATGTAATCGAGCCCCAGATTTCTACTCTTTTAATGCGGCTGTTTTGCCCAGACAAGAGCTGAATTTGTTTCTGCGGCACCCTTAATTGCTTGGAGAGCCAAGACAGCAGCATTTCATTTGCCTTGTTTTCCAGGGCAGGGGCCTGCAAAGAGATTTTGAGGCAGTCATCATGCAGGCCGACCACTTTGGTGAGCTTTGCACCTGGCTGACAATGCAAATGCAGAACAATTCCAGTGGCAGTTTGTTTTAACCAATTAGGCATTATCAAAGTACTTTAAACTCAAACCATGATTATGAAGAACTCCAACGCCTTAGACCAGCTATTTGCCAATAATCGCGAATGGGCAGAGGGCATGATTGCCAAAGACGCCGATTTTTTTAAACGCCTAGTTTCTCAACAGGCGCCAGAGTATCTTTGGATTGGCTGCTCAGACAGCCGTGTTCCTGCAAACGATATTGTTAACCTCCTGCCGGGGGAATTATTTGTTCATCGTAATGTCGCTAACGTCGTTGTTCATACCGACCTCAATTGTTTATCAGTCATTCAATTTGCAATTGATCTACTAAAGGTCAGGCACATTTTGGTAGTGGGTCACTATGGCTGCTCTGGCGTACTTGCCGCTCTTACAGATAAGCGTGTAGGTCTTGCGGATAATTGGTTGCGTCATGTGAAGGATGTTCATCAAAAACATGAACGCTATTTAGGTGAGGTTATTCCTAGCCCAAAACGCCAAGATCGTTTATGTGAACTGAATGTTATTGAACAGGTAGTCAATGTTTGTGAAACTACCATTGTTCAGGATGCCTGGGATAGAGGCCAAAATTTAACGGTACACGGCTGGGCTTATCGACTTGATACAGGACTAGTTAATGACTTAGGCATGTCCATCAGTTCTACCGAAGAAATGGCTGTGCGTTACGCCACATCTTTATCTCGCTACGATGCTTAATAAATTAAGTTTTGCTTAAGATCTTTTTTAACTATTCTGGTTTAGCGCTTCTCAGATTACTGGTATCGCTGCCCTATAAAATTTTAGTCGCCTTAGGCTACAGCTTAGGCTATATAGCGGCGCATATTCCCAATCCCCGTGATCAAGTTGTTCGTACTAACTTACAACTCTGCTTTCCTAAGCTTGATGCCAAAGAGATTGATCAGCTCAGAAAGCAGCACTGGAAATTGCTCGGGAGAAGCCTAGTAGAGAAAAGTATTATTTGGATGGGTACAAAAAACCAGCTTGCCAATATGATCGAAGTACGATCTGAGCTTGACCTGAATGACAGGCAGCCACGCATTTTAGTCAACATGCATTTTGTTGGTATTGAGGGAAGCATCATCTTGAGTGCACTAGCCAAAGATAAAGGCTGGCCACGTACTTCAGGCTTTTTCCAAAGAATGAAAAATCCTTTCTTTAATAAAAAAATTGTTGAGTGGCGAAATCGTTTTGGTGGAAATTCAATCGATCGCCAAGGAAATACTATTGAGCTCATTCGAGAAATCCGCAAGGGTAGCTTCATCATCATTGCGCCTGACATTGATCTCGGTTTAAAGGATTCTTCTTTTGTCCCTTTCTTTGGGATTCAAACCAATACGATCACGGCGGTATCACGGCTAGCCAAAATTACTGGCGCCCAAGTCTGCATGATGCTGACGACCCTCAAAAAAAATGGGGCTGGCTATGACTGCACTATTAGCAAACCTTTAGATCATTTTCCAACTGAAAGTCCCGAGGCTGATACTGCGAGACTGAACCAAATTTTTGAACAAGAAATCAAGCTCAGGCCTGCCGAATACTATTGGGTTCATAAGCGCTTTAAAAATAG
>JBBAQC010000007.1:0-13055 GCA_040400535.1 Polynucleobacter sp.
AGTAGCCACGAATTCTTCTAAGGCGTAGGTCGCACGTTCGAATCGTGCTGGGCAGACCAAAAATTCTCTAGCCCCATTCCTTTTAAATCAAAAAATAGACTGTGTTAGTGTTACTGCATGCTGAGCAATCTTAAAAATACCTTCAATAGCGATTTATGCCAATCTATTTTGGAAACCATACTTTTGCAGGGATACGACTCTATTCTTATTACCGATGCATCAAATAATCCCAAAATTACTTACTCCAACTCAGCGTTCACGCAACTGACTGGCTATAGCGCAGATGAAATTCTCGGGAAATCGCCAAAGATTCTCCAGGGCTCAAGTACCTCCCAAAAGGTTATTCAACGCTTACGGGAATGTCTCATTGATGTCACGGTCTTTGAAGGTGAGACCGTAAATTATAAAAAAGATGGTACGATTTTTATGATGAACTGGCGCATGATTCCAATTATTGATAATGGAGAATTAAAAGCCTGGTTAGCAATCCAACGTGAAAAAGTTGTTAAGTGGTTACCAGATTAATCGACTACTTTGCCTTTTCTAAGGCGAAGGTTGCACGTTCTAACCGTGCTGGGTAGACCAAACATCCGACTGACCAATCAGATCTAGTCAAAGTCCTGATTTAATGCTGATCTGTTTAATCTCTCTTGTATTAGCGATTCCTGATCCAGATGAGTACTTTTACAAGAATTTAGTAAGCTATAGAAAGCGTTCTTAAAGTGAGGATTACCCCCTCCGGCGCTTCTTCCATGTATAGGGCTCCCCATCGGGAAACTTTCCATCTTGGATGCCATCAACTCCAAACTTACCAACAACCTCTGAACCATTAAATTGTATTGTTACAAATTCGCCCAACTCCTTCGCCCATGCCATTGCTTGGTCTAAAGTGTCAAATTCGTGTGTTTCTGTATTGTGTTTTACGATTACCAATTTGTACTTGATTAGGATGTAGATTGAAGTGTTTTTAGTTGAATACCAAATTTTCCTGCCTGATTATTAGAAATCAGAATGCCAAACTCAATCACATCAGAAAAGTGCAGGGTAGGGGCATTAACGGCTTGTCCACGGAAAGTAGCTTTAAATTGACTTAAATTAAACCGATAAGTTTGCCAAGTAGGTTCAGTATTGAAATCTGCTGAATATGACACCCGTGGTGCTAGCTCAGTTCGTAAGACAAGCTTATAGCGCTTGCCATCTCCTTTTGCCAAAAGGTCAATCATCTGAGTTTCTTTAGGAATTGTTACTGATGAACGCATGGAGGCAAAGCCGCCGTTATTTTCAAGCGAAACTACACCTTCAAAAAACATGCCATGCACATCTTGACGAAGACTCGATTGAGATATGCCACCCATGACGCTATCGTTCACAATCCAGCAATCACGCATCGTATTAGGATTGGTAAAATCCATAAAAATTCCTTGTGCACGGGACGGTACTGCCCAATGTAAAAAGCAAGCACTGCAAGCGTAGAGAAAACTTCTTCTTGAGTTCAATTTATTCTGATAAAAGTTAACTTATTTAAGGCTGGGCTTTGCCACTATTTTAGTATTTAATAACCGTATTTAGTGAATCTTATTCAATTTTTCCTATAAAGTTTCGTGGCAAGGATGGGTGCACCTTTTAAGCATTGTGAACGATTTCCATCACATTTAAGCCTATGTCAGACAGTCTACTCAGTTGTTGAAATACGGATTTTCTGATTAGTCTAATATTTTTAGGTTAGACCAGAAAACTTATTCTATTATTACTTTGCTAAGTTCTTTACTGAACAAATCAGCTCACTACTTTCTTTTATGGAAATTTTATGAAGCATCTTAAAGTTTGGTTAACTCTTTTTAGCGTCTTTTATGCCCTGAATACATTTGCTCAAGGTGCCTTAGATGGCGGCGATGATCAATATAAGCCTCGTGTTGGTCAAGATGGTAAAGATGTGATTTGGGTGCCGACTACCAATGAGTTACTTGCCATCATGTTAAAAACTGCCAAAGTAAATTCTAATGACTTAGTCTATGACCTTGGCTCTGGTGATGGCAGAATTGCGATTGCGGCTGCGAAAGATTTTGGCGCAAGAGCTGTTGGAATTGAATTCAATCCCGAAATGGCAGAGTTAGCCCAGCGTAATGTTAATCGCTCTGGGGTTGGTGATCGTGTAAAGATTATTAATGGAGATATCTTTAAAGAAGATTTTAGTAAGGCAACTGTGGTCACCATGTATTTATTGCCTCAACTAAATATCGCCTTACGTCCAACTATATTAAAGATGAAGCCTGGCACACGGGTAACATCACATGCATTTAATATGGGGGACTGGGATGCGGATGTTGAAATCGACACTCCTGCTAAAGCATTTTATTGGGTTGTTCCTGCTTCAGTAGAGGGGGAATGGTTAATTACAGGAATGGAGCCCAAAAGGACGACTCTAAAACTGTCCCAACACTACCAAAAAATTGGTGGCACTCTCCAAATTGGTGACGAATCGCAAGTTCTTTTAAATCCAAAGATAGATGGGGCAACTCTCAGCTTCACTTACCTCGATCGTGACAAGGCTTCGCATTTCGTCATCATGACTGTAGATAAGAATGAGATTAAGGGTGTTTATAAAAGTAGAGCCTTTAACGATAACGTCATTACCGGTAAGCGCCTTTAATGTTTCATTGAATGTTGTCTAATCATTTCCTGCTTTTAAAGGAATTTGATCGCAAGTATGAATTATGAATAAACCCTCAAACAAAAAAAGATTTGAGATAGGCATTAATAACCTGGGCTTGTAGTGTTTTGTCCTGCACCTTCAGGCTTATTGTTATTTTTATCTTTCTCTTGTTGATTAGATGATTGGCCTGTCGGCTTTGCTTGCCTACTTGAGTCGTCGCATCCGAATAGGGCAAAGGAAAGAAATGTGGTGAAGATTAATTTATACATATTTGCTCCTTAAATAATTCATGACTCACAATCCCAAACCCCTGATCTAAGCACTTACAGAATACCAAGAATAATCAACTAAAAATCATTGCCTGGCTTGTTGTTTTAGCTTTTTTTAAAGCTCAAGTACCGCTAAAGCAAACAAGGTGTTTACACGGTTTAAAACCCAAAAAACCCAGGTTGTACGTTCAAATCGAGCCTGGCAGGCCAAATATTAAAGCCCAAGTAAGTAAAGAAGCGCTCGTGAGCATAAAAGTGAAAAAACATTTAAAGTATTTGTTATGAAAGAGATCGCCCACTACACCCCCATTGATTTTTCTGATCGAATTGCTCTAACGTTCACTAAAGGTATGCGTTTTTTTGCTGATACTTTTTTTAAGAAACGCTATGGGCACCGAGCGGTTATTTTAGAAACTGTCGCCGGAGTTCCAGGGATGGTTGCTGGTATGTGGACTCATTTAACAAGTTTACGCAGTATGAAGCCTGGCTATGGACCAAAGATTCGGACGCTCTTAGCAGAAGCTGAGAATGAAAGAATGCATTTAATGACCTTTATCGAGATTGCCAAGCCTAATATGTTTGAGCGCTATTTAGTCTTGATGACACAGGCCATTTTTTGGAATTTCTTTTTCATTATCTATGTATTTTTTCCTAGAACAGCGCATCGCATAGTCGGCTATTTCGAGGAAGAGGCTGTCTACTCCTATACCGAATATTTAAAAGAAATTGATGAGGGGCGCACACCCAATGTTCCTGCGCCGAAGATCGCTATCGATTATTGGAAACTTGATCCTAACGCTACCCTACGTGAAGTTGTGATTGCTGTCCGGAATGATGAAGCGCACCATCGAGACACAAACCACCAATTTGCTAGTGACTACGATCGTTGATTTACCCGTTTAGTTAACTCTTCAGCACTCTCTTTTCGCTCACTGTAGCGATCGGTCAAATAACCTGAAACTGACCTAGTTAATAGGGTAAATTTGACTAACTCTTCCATCACATCCACCACACGATCGTAATTGGCTGAGGGTTTCATGCGATTGTTGTCATCAAACTCTAAAAACGCTTTGGGTACGGAAGATTGATTTGGAATTGTGATCATTCTCATCCATCTGCCCAGAATGCGCATTTGATTAACAGCATTAAAAGATTGCGAACCGCCGCTGACTTGCAATAAAGCCAAAGTCTTTCCTTGAGAGGGTCTAACTGCGCCAATGCTAAGGGGTATCCAATCAATTTGTGATTTCATCAGGCCCGTCATTGCCCCATGGCGCTCGGGACTACTCCAAACCATGCCTTCTGCCCATTGAACCAGTTCCCTTAGCTCAACTACTTTAGGGTGTGTTTCGGGGGCATCATCCACTTGTGGCAATCCATGGGGATTAAAAAACCGTGTTTCACAGCCCATGACCATCAATATTCTTTCAGCTTCTTCCGCTAAAAGACGACTGAAGGATCTTTCTCTTAGTGAGCCGTATAACAGCAATATTCTGGGTGGATGCTTCTGCAATGCCTTGGCTTGAATTTCTTCAAGATTTGGCTTGCGAAAGAGTACTTGATCGATATTAGGAAGGTCTGTCATCAGATGATTTTAATAAAAATTAGTGAAACCGCATAAAATAGGCTCATGCAAAGTATTGAAGAGCTCCACCAGCTTGCCTGTGAGAACGGACAGGACACTTACATTGATCCCCGGTCAGGATATCAAGTTCTGACAAGCCAAGCGCACTTAAAGCGCGGTAACTGTTGCGGTAATCAATGTCGCCACTGTCCTTATGAATACGTCAATGTACCCAAAAAGGATTGATAGGACTTAATCTTTGATTGATTGATTCTGCTCCCGGTCTTTCTCTTGCCTTTTCTCCCGTTCCTTGCGGAGGTCACGGAGTTGCCACCAGGCAAATAGCAGAACCCCTCCAAAAACCAGCACTACTTCAATCAAGATGATGGGGCCGAAGTTATCCATTTATTGACTCTCTAGCTAGGCTAAGTTTGACTAAGTGAATGTTTGCATCTCCTGGGTTAGACATATATTGATGCAAAAGATGAAAACTAGATTATCACAACTTTTTTGGGGCTATTCTTGAGGCTCAACCTTACTTGAGTCTTACCTTAAACCCCATAATCTACATTGGCTTTTAAGTTGTAGGTAGGGTTGTGTCGGCTAAATCCCTTAAAAAGTGTTAGGATTAAATTATGTGGAAAAAGCTGTTTTTGATCTCTTTGATATTTCTGACGCCAGTGCATTCCTTGGCTGCGTTACAGATGCCTTTTGAGCATCAATCTAAGGTATCCAACACAAAGCTTCTAGATGCAACACAGCATCCCTGCCACCAAGATATGGCAACTACCTCAATTGATGAGGATCTTTCAGTAACTCAGAGCGCAAGTTGTAATGCTTGTACCTTATGTATGGCTTTTGGTTTTTCTCCGCCGCATCTCGTGATAATGCCCGATCATTTTTCTGTGATCTTTAATGCTAGTAAAAAAACTAGCTTCATTAGCTATGACTCCTTTGGTTTAATCAAACCACCCATTCTTTAACTCTTCCTTGTACAAGTCCGCCCAGATTTTGGGTGTTTACTATATTGGAGAGTTTTATGAAAAAAATTATTATTGTTTTAGCTTGTTTGATTTCGTCTTTTGCTATGGCAAATCCGGAATGGGTCAATGGCGAGATTGTCAGAATTGATCCCTCACGCGATCGCATTGTGCTCAAGCATGAATATATTGCCAGTATCAAAATGCATGCAATGACTATGCCTTTTGGCACGCCCAAGGAGTTAAATCTAGAGGGATATCGTCCAGGTGATAAGGTGCGCTTTCAGATTAAGGTGGTGGATGGCACCCTAGATATCACAGTGATTGAAAAGCTGAAATGAAACAGGCTCTATTGTTCAAGCTTGTATTTCTGATAATGATGGGATTTGTTAATCAGCTCAGCGCTGCTCCTCTAGGCTACAAAAATAGCTGGATGGTGATGGGCGACTTTAGTAAGACCTATCAAGAGCTATCAGTGAACTATTCCACTACGGCAAATGATGCACTTGGAGTTTCGGTTAGCGCAATGCAAACTGACGACTCCGTATCAAAGCAGCAAAACGCAGAAGTGGTCTACACCCGCAAGGTGGCTCGCTGGAATCTTCCCAATGCACAAGCTAATATTTGGTTTATTGGTGGCTTGGGCTCGATCACTGGAAACACCTTTGGAGGATCAAAGGCAATGGCTTCACCCGGCCTTCAGGTCGATTATGAGACCACGCGTTTTTACTCTATGGCATCTGCACGGGTTTACGCAGCACAAGGTGCAACTAGCAATATCACCACTGCACGTCTGGGGGCTTCATTTTATGAGGTGGACTATGACCAGCCTCAGCCTTGGATAGTAATTGAGGCCAGGCGAATGACGTTTGTATCAAATCAGTATGAGTTTACTCCTATGCTGAGAGTAATTCACAATCGGTATTTTGTGGAAGCAGGCGCTAATTTATCTGGACAACTCCGTTTTAACTTTATGTATAACTATTAGGATGAAAAACATGAAACTCGTTAATTTTGTATTCGCGATTTCCTTTCTGGGATTGAGTCAATCGGCCTTGGCAAGTATGAAGGTTACTGTCAATGGCATGGTCTGCTCTTTTTGCGCACAAGGCATTGAAAAAAGCCTTCTCAAACTCGATGAAACTAAGGCGGTATTAGTTGATTTGAAAAATAAGGTAGTAGTGGTGGAGGCTAAAGAAGGTAAAACCCTCAATGAAAAGTTAATCAAAGAAGAGATTACCGATTCAGGCTATGACGTTGTTAGCGTTGAAACTATTACACAGACAGTTGCTCAATTTAAAGAGCAGATGAAGGGCAAAAAATGAGTGGCAATAGTTTGCCTGATGCTAAAACCCCATTTTTCAGCTCATTGCTAACCCTCTTTGCTAGTTCTAGCACCTTAATCTGCTGTGCCATACCTGCATTGCTTGTGAGCTTGGGGGCGGGTGCAGCCTTAGCCTCACTCGTAGCAGTATTTCCTCAGATCGTGTGGATCAGTGAGAATAAAGAGATCATTTTCTTACTCAGTACTTTTCTGATGGTGATTGGTGGCATCGTGCAGTGGCGCAATCGTTACGCTCCTTGCCCAATAGATCCCAAGTTAAGAATGGCATGCTTAAAAACTCGTAAAGTCTCTTTAAGTATTTATTTAATTAGCTTAGCTCTATTGACTATTGGGGGGTGGTTTGCATTTGTCCAGCCGCTTCTATAGCAAGGCAAGTTGAGGGTTGAGATTGTGAATATATTAAATCAATAGTAGAAATGGTTTAGCCCAAAATATGTGGCTTTCTATCTCTTTACTGGGGGTCGGCCTCAGCAAGTGCCTTAGCCTCGGCACGAATCCGAACCCAGAGTATGGTTGCGTTGAGAACGGTGAAAATCACAGCAATCCATGGCAGTCCTAAAGCCATAGGTAATGCAATTATCTCGGCAGCCACAATGACGTAATTAGGATGGGCAAGATAACGATATGGACCACGTTGAATACGTGCCTCACCTGGTACGACTATGATGCGAGTTGTCCAGCGTTCACCGAGCGTTGCAATTACCCAAATACGTAAAAATTGCAGAACAATGAAGAGTGATAGCCACCAGTAGTTTATGTGCGCTTCATCAACAAAGAGCCAGAGCATAACTAACCAGGTGGCATGCATTACTACAATAAAAGCATAGTGGTTTGATGACTTTTCAACTCCTCCACGAGCTAGCAAACGGGCAGTATTGCGTTTTGCAAGCACTAATTCCGCTAGACGTTGCACTGTTAGGAGGATCAAAATGATGATGGCAAGAGTCATGATGTGAGGCTCAATTTCTTACTATTACTGGAATGGCTGATGCAGTAAAACCAGGGCCGAGTGCTGACATGAGATACGTACCAGATGCGGCATTTTCAAGTAGACGCTGAAGAACAAATAAAACAGTGGGGGCTGACATATTGCCATGATCTCGTAACACGCTTCGCTCGATGTCGAGAGATCCTTGGCCGATTCCAAGTGCAGCCTCAAGGGCCTCAAGAACTTTGATGCCGCCCGGATGAAATCCAAAACGCACGACTTCATCCCGCGGCAAACCTAAGCGATTGAGAAAATCTTCCATTACTGGGGCAATCTGTCGCCTAATAAATGGGGGGATATCGCGATCAAAGACTACTTCTAGACCATCATTATTGATATCCCAGCCCATAATGCCTAAAGTTGATGGCCATGTATGTTGTGCGCCTGGACCCATGATATGACGATCATTCGCTTGTGCTGTTTTAAGAACAAGGGCAGCAGCACCATCGGCAAACAGTGCTGAAGCCACTATGTTTGCTTTTGTTAAGGTATCTTGATGAAACCATAGTGAGCAAAGCTCGACTGCAACTACCAAAACAACGGAGCCTGGACTAGCTCGTGCTAATTGCACTCCAAGTGATAATCCGCTGATGCCACCAGCACATCCCAAACCAAACACGGGTACACGCAAAATATCTGGTCGAAAGCCAAGCTCTACTAAGGCTCGCGCTTCTAAGGTGGGTGTAGCTATCCCACTGGAGCTGATGGTAACTACGATATCTACATCAGCAGCCCTAATGCATGCTTCAGCAAGTGCAATTTGGCTAGCCTCAACAAATAGCTGATTCGCAACATTTAGATAAACAGTATTACGCTCTTTTAATCCCTGCGGCTCAAGATACCAATCCAGTGGCATTGCAATCGATCTATTTTCAATACCAGCATTTTTGAACACGGGCGTTAAGCGATCAAATTCAGAAAAGCGCGCTTGAAATTGCTCACGCATCACCTCAAACGCATCAGCTTGCGAGAGACGATGTTTTGGTAAGGCCGTACTTAGGCCAATCAGCGCAATATCAGTCAGTTTATTGTCCCAGAGCTATTCTCGTTTACGAAATATCACAACATGTTGCCATGGCAGTGTACTAACAGTTCGCTCCCATTCCAATGGAAAAATACTTGCTTCTCGCTTGATTTGTGCCTCACTCATTTTATGGAGTGGCTTGATCGGTACGCGCGCATCTTCTTCCTTATACTCCACGAAGACGATACGCCCCCGAGGTTTGAGAGCCTGCATGATGCTGCTCATGACTTCATAAGGGTAGGCTAGCTCATGGTACACATCGACCATGATGGCCATATCAATTGAGTTTTTAGGCAACTTAACATCATCAACACTTGCCAGCTTGACTTCGATCTGCGAAAGACCTGAACGTTTTACTCCAGTCTGGAGGAAATTCACCATTTCAGGCTGTAGATCGAGTGCGATGATTTTTCCGCCAGGCATCACTAGTGGAGCCATGCGTCGTGATAGATAGCCAGTACCAGCACCGATGTCAGCAACTACCATCCCCGATTGCAAAGCCAATGCATCGAGTAGTAAATCTGTGCGTTCTTCGCGCTCTCGCTTATCCCGCTCAAGCCATGCAGCACCTTGCCAGCCCATGACTCCTGAGATCTCACGATTCATATAGCGCTTGCCAATGCCATCGGCGCTGGCTGGGATCGATACATAGCTTGGTGGCGTTGCCTGCTGTGCCAGAGTGAAATTAGCAGCAAGCAAACAGATAAATAGGCCGAGAATTCTAATGATCTTCATTTAGCTTCTTTCAGCCCGAATTGCTTTAGGCGGTTTACCGTCTCGATTACGTGTAATCAGGTTCACAATCAACTGAACGATGATCTGTATCAGGATGGCGGCCACGATTGAAATGAGGCACGCAAGCCATATCGTTGTCTCTGGTAGCAAGAGTGTCAAGACAAAATAGAACGCGACAAAGGAATACAGACCTTTCAGCATTCCCCGAGCTGTCTGTATGACATGAGCAGCGCCTAAATTGTGATGCGTAAATATTGCCAGCACCGACCCAATGACTGGAAAGACCGCTAAGATACCACTCCAAACCTCACCTAAAGCCGCAGCCAAAGTGGTCACTGAAAAAGTTAATACAGCACCAACCAGCATGCGCCAATGCAGATCCGGTAACTGAGTCTTCGGTGGGGCAGTTGGCTTGATACGGGGCAGCGCAAATGGAGTAATCAACAGAGTGCCAATAGCGATCAGTAAAGCAATAGTTAAATTTACTGGAATCTGCGCTAAGGTGAGGGCAGAAAATAACCAGACTACTAAAGCACAAAGCGTAGCTAAGGGCCAACTTAAACGAATACATGCCCAAGAATAGACAAGCCAAAAAATGACTAGGCAAGCAGTAGCAGAGATGACTGATACGGAGGTCAATGTCGCAAAGTCGACCCCTTGTTCAATTGCAATGAGAATAACAATGGGTCCTGCTACGACTGGAAAAGCACTCAGTAAACCCGCAACACCAGAACCCCACTTACGACCTGCTAAGGTAATTAGGCCAATAAATAGCGGGACTATAGTCAGTTTAAGTATTAATAACACCAAACAATTATAGGTAGAAACCTGTCAGATTTCTGAAGCCTATATCCGGCTACCCAACAATTTCCTTAGCGTTTAGCCGCTTTTTCAGCCGCTTCCAAGGTATTCATGAGCAACATGGTGATAGTCATAGGTCCGACACCGCCTGGCACAGGGGTAATCCAACCGGCAATATATTGAACAGCATCAAAATCTACGTCGCCACAGAGCTTCCCGTCGGGCATGCGATTAATGCCGACATCAATTACCACGGCGCCGTTCTTGACCATATTGCCAGTGATCATTTTGGGTTTGCCAGTAGCAACTACTAAAATATCAGCATCTTTAGTGTGGTGACCTAGATCACGGGTCTTACTATTACAAATAGTGACAGTGGCACCAGCTTGAAGCAAGAGCATCGCCATTGGTTTACCGACAATATTGGAGGCTCCCACGATGACGGCACGGGAACCACGAATGGGGTAGTCAATACTCTCCAGAATCTTCATGCAGCCATAGGGCGTGCAGGGTTTGAATGCTGGCTGACCGACCATGAGGGCGCCAGCATTAGCAACGTGGAAACCATCCACATCTTTTTCTGGAGCAATTGCTTCTAGTACGCGCTCGGCGGCGATATGTTCTGGTAGCGGCAATTGAACCAAGATGCCGTGGATTGCTGGATCGGCATTGAGTATGGCAATGCGAGCTAGTAATTCTTCTTCGCCTAAGTCTGCCGAGTAGCGCTCTAGCACGGAATGAAAGCCAACATCTTCACAGGCCTTGACCTTGTTACGGACATAGACTTGACTGGCAGGATTTTCTCCAACAACGATGACAGCTAAACCTGGCCTTACGCCTTTAGCGGTAACGATGGCACCGCGTGCAGCAATCTCAGTGCGTATTTTTTTAGAGAGGGCGACGCCGTCGAGTAACTGTGCAGGCATAAGAAATTAATTGGGCTGTGGATCGGAGAGTGCGAGGCGAAGCAGGTCAGCAACGGTATTGACGTTGAGCTTTTCCATAATATTAGCGCGGTGCGCTTCAACGGTTTTAATAGAGATGCCTAAATCATCCGCAATTTGCTTATTGAGGCGACCAGCAACAATGCGCTCGAGCACTTGACGCTCGCGACCAGTGAGCTTACTTAAGAGACCAAGAGTAATTTTGCGTTGGCTAGATTGTGAGTAATCAATTCGCGCTTTGGCAAGCATACGGTCTACTAGGCCGCACAGATCATTCTCTTTAAAAGGCTTTTCAATAAAATCGACTGCGCCACGCTTCATCGTTGATACCGCCATAGACACATCACCATGCCCAGTGATAAAAGCCACTGGCATTGGCAGATTTTCACTAATCAAGCGCTCTTGTAATTCCAGGCCAGACATCCCAGACATGCGGACATCCAAAATGGCGCAAGAAATAGTAGATTTATCGGTACTTTGGAGAGACTGTAGGAATCGTTCCGCACTGGCATGACAGCGAACCACATAACCATTGCTCTCTAATAGCCAGGTAAGGGAATCACGTACCGCCTCGTCATCATCAATGATGTAGACAACTTCAGCTTGGTTTGGCTTGTTTATTACACCGATATTCATATTGGCCTTCATGGGTAAATCTAAAAAACTACAAAATTTAGACATTCCCTGTAACTTCTGGGGACTCTAGAGGTAGTAATATTGTAAAGGTACAGCCAGAGAGCTTGGTATGTTCTGCGTCCATGAGGTTTTTGGCCCACAGACGACCCTGGTGCGATTCAATTACAGATCGGCAAATATTGAGACCCATGCCCATACCATCGTTCTTGGTGCTAAAAAAGGGCTCAAACATACGCTGGGTGACAGATTCGGCAATACCTGCGCCTGCATCGGTTACTTGAATCCGTAGCATGGTGGGAAATGTGTTGGTGTCCAAATCTGCTGAAATGTTGACTGCGGGAGCGGACCAGCGGGAGGAGAGGGGGTAAACCTCTCTTAAGCTATCGAGGGAATTTTTGAGCAGATTGACCAGTACCTGCAAGATTAAGACGGGATCTAAATCAACCTGCGGAAGGTTCTCAGCGATGCTTGTGCTGATGTTCAATCGATGACGATGGGCTTCGATTTCTACTAAACCTACGGCATCATTAATGATCTCGCTGATATCAGATGACTTTCGTTGAGGTTCGCTCCGCTTCACAAAGCCCTTGATGCGCTGAATAATCATTCCAGCTCTATGGGCCTGATCAGATGCTTTTTCTAATGCGGGAAGAATATCTTTTTGCAGCGCAGGATCAAGCTGACCTTGTAAGCGTTTTGCAACACCCATACAGTAATTAGAAATAGCAGCAAGGGGTTGATTTAACTCATGAGCTAATGATGAGGCCATTTCTCCCATGGTTGTTAAGCGACTAGTAAATTGCATGCGCTCTTCTTGTTGACGCGCTTGATCATCTGCTTCAACACGAATCGATATATCAGTTGCAATCAGTAGCTGCGCTAAATGCCCATCTACCCAGGGCACAAGACGCGTTCGAACTTCGTACCATTTTGGAGTGCCTGTGGCCTCGTCTATCACTTGTATTTCTTGGGAATTTTTCTCTTGATATACATTAGCGCCGGAAATAACTGTGCTTAATAGATCTCCAGAATTTTCGGTCATATTAGGTAATTTACTGACCTTAATCTCATTACCAACCAAGTCAAAATGACCCTTAGCAGTATTGCCAAAGCGTT
>JBBAQC010000007.1:13155-16863 GCA_040400535.1 Polynucleobacter sp.
TTAATCTCATTACCAACCAAGTCAAAATGACCCTTAGCAGTATTGCCAAAGCGTTCACGATAAAAGCGGTTAGTAAAGAGTAAATTTTTAGTTTCCTTTGAGACTACTGAAACTGCAGCATCGAGACCTTCTAATACGGCAACGAAACGCTCTTGTGAGGCAGCCAATTCCACGCGAATTTTCTTCGGCTCTGAAATATCAATCAGAGAAGTTACCCAGCCAGTTTGCGCTCCTTTTTCATTAATCAAGGGCGCAATAAATGTGCGGGTTTGAATGGTTGACCCATTGCGATGCACGATGGAGCCTTCAATACCAATATGTTTATCTTGTGTAAGAGAGAGCTCAAGGGCTCTATTCATTTTTTCAGTAAGCTCGCTCTTTTGTTCCTCGGGCCAAAAGGCAAAAGGGGGTTTGAGTCCAATGAGCTCATTGGCTGACCAGCCTGTCATCTCGCAAAAGGCCGGATTGACATAGGTGATCATGCGATTCATGTCGTGCGCCCGAATACCCACAGGCGTTGAGTTCTCCATTGCGCTACGAAAGTTAGTTTCTGCGCGCAGATTGGCTTCTGCCTCTTGGCGAACTTGCATTTGTTTTAATACTGACCACAAGCTCCAAATCACAAATGCGCTTAAACCCAAAACAACACCGATGAGCATTCGGAAAGTTAAATTAGTAGATGGCGGATAGGTATCAATACGTAAGATTAGGTTAGGGCTTAGTACTCCAATATCCAAGCTGGTTTGATTACTAAAGGCACGTTTGGGTATATTTTTATCTGATGAAATTGCAAGTACTTTGTCATCATCAGTCAAAATCGTAAATCGGTATTGCCCTTTAAGCTCCCCGGGAATCATTTCTAAGAGTGCTTGAGTTGAATACAGTACGGCAATTGCACCTTTAGTATCAATGCCTGTTAACTGAGGAACTGTTTGCCAAAATACATTCCGAATCTCTTTTGCGATTGCATCATTCGGTGGAGCTTGTAAGGTAACAAATTGACTAAATGCAGGGCGATGTGTCGCAATGCTGAGATCCAGAGTTCTGCGTAAAGCTTCATTGATTACTGGCGCATTATCTGAGCTGCTAAACCAATCTGTTTTGAGATTATTAGGATAGACTTTTAGGCGACGTTCATTGGCATCGTCAAACCATAAGACCTGCACAATTTCATGATGGCTTTGGATTAGGTTTTCGGCCTGAGTAACGAAATTGATATTCGATTTTGCAGACTCTCCAGCGCTGATATAGTCCCGCCCAATGGCTTGTAGTAAGTCTGTATTGTTAGTGAAGCGGGTTTGGATGCGTTGCTTCGCAAATGAAAGCTCTCTAAATAAAGCAGCTTCCTGCTGACCTTTTTCTTGAAGCTGTAAGGTCCCCAAAATAACTCCCATAACTACTGTAAACAGCACAATTGCCAGTAATGGGGTGTAGACCAGCTTAAAACCCCGAATGCGACGGATCCAAATAACGGGTTTAAGCTGCCAAATAGAAAATGCGAGTTTTTTCATGTAATTGGCTTATTTTGCCTTATTGAGCTCTATTCTCCTGATAATCCCTACTTCTGTGTATTACGCATTATCGTATTTGCATTGCAACAAAATATCATATAGTGAGAAATACTATCATTATGTGGAAAATTGCTTGTTTACACTCATATACCTTCCTAGAATATTGCCTATACAGTAGGTCAATAAATCAACGTCACAAACGGAGACAAGTTATGGCAGCAGTTCCAGAACAAATTTTGGGCAGCGCAGGCAAACAGGATGCTGATCCAGGCGAAACCCAAGAGTGGTTGCAAGCCTTGGATGGCGTGATTCGAAATGAGGGCCCAGAGCGTGCTGCATTCTTAATTGATCAGCAAATTTCTCATGCTCGTGTCAATGGTGTTAGCCAAGCATTTCATGCAGAAACGCCTTACATCAATACGATTCCGGTTGAGCAGCAGGCGCGCTTACCAGGCGATCAAAATGTCGAGCATCGGATTCGCTCCTACACCCGTTGGAATGCGATGGCGATGGTACTGCGCGCCAACAAAGACACCAATGTTGGGGGACATATTTCCTCTTTCCAGTCTGCTGCCACCTTGTATGACGTAGGCTTTAACCATTTCTGGCATGCACCATCACCTGAGCACGGTGGCGATCTCATTTTTGTCCAGGGACATTCAGCACCAGGTGTTTATGCACGCGCTTACATGTTAGGGCGTTTGTCGGATGAGCAGTTGAATAACTTCCGTCAAGAAGTGGGAGGCAAGGGTATCTCTAGCTATCCACATCCTTGGTTGATGCCGGATTTCTGGCAGTTCCCAACAGTATCGATGGGTCTTGGCCCCATCATGGCTATTTACCAAGCGCGCTTCATGCGCTATATGCAAGATCGTGGATTCATTCAGGCTGCAGATCGTAAAGTCTGGGCCTTTTTAGGGGATGGCGAAACTGATGAACCAGAATCACTCGGCGCGATTGGTATGGCTGGACGTGAAAAACTAGACAACCTTATTTTTGTTGTGAACTGTAACTTGCAACGTCTTGATGGCCCAGTTCGCGGTAACGGCAAAATTATTCAAGAACTTGAAAGCGAGTTCCGTGGCGCTGGTTGGAATGTCATCAAAGTAGTGTGGGGCGGCCATTGGGATGCGCTATTTGCACGCGATAAAAAAGGCATTTTGATGCAACGCCTTGGTGAAATCGTCGACGGTCAGTACCAAACGATGAAATCGAAGAATGGTGCCTATGTTCGTGAGATCGTATTTAATTCTCCTGAGCTCAAGGCCTTAGTGAGTGACTGGAGTGATGATGAAATCTGGCAACTCAATCGTGGTGGTCATGATCCCCATAAGGTATTTGCAGCGTTTCATTCAGCTGTCAACCACAAAGATCAACCAACTGTCATCCTAGCCCACACTATTAAGGGTTACGGCATGGGTGGTTCTGGTGAGGCTATGAATATTGCTCACCAAGCCAAGAAGATGAACGCAGATGACGTACGTCGCTTCCGTGATCGTTTTGAGATTCCCGTCAAAGATGAGGAGCTCGATGAAATGCCTTTGGTAAAGTTTGCTGAAGGCAGTCCGGAGCTGGACTATATGAAAGCCCGGCGTAATGATTTGGGTGGTTACTTGCCGCAACGCCGCATGAAGGCAGAGAGTTTGCCTGTTCCAGCACTTGATGTATTTATGCCTTTACTTGAGGCTACTGCTGAAGGTCGTGAGATTTCCACAACGATGGCTTTTGTACGAATACTCAATACGATTGCGCGGGATAAGATTCTGGGTAAGCGAGTGGTACCTATTGTTCCTGATGAGTCACGCACTTTCGGTATGGAAGGCATGTTCCGCCAAATGGGTATTTGGAGTCAGCTGGGTCAGCTCTACACTCCAGAGGATCATGATCAGCTGATGTTTTATAAAGAAGATAAAACGGGCCAGATTTTGCAAGAGGGTATTAACGAAGCTGGTGGCATGTGCGATTGGATTGCAGCAGCCACTTCGTATTCAACTCATGGCGTACCGATGTTGCCTTTCTATATCTTCTACTCCATGTTTGGTTTCCAGCGTATTGGTGACCTTTGCTGGGCTGCTGGAGATATGCGTAGCCGTGGCTTCTTATTAGGAGGTACTGCTGGTAGAACTACTCTGAATGGTGAAGGTCTCCAACATGAGGATGGTCATAGTCAGGTTTGGAGCTCTGCGATCCCCAACTG
>JBBAQC010000007.1:16963-99769 GCA_040400535.1 Polynucleobacter sp.
GTCTCCAACATGAGGATGGTCATAGTCAGGTTTGGAGCTCTGCGATCCCCAACTGCATTAGCTACGACCCTACATTCTCTTTTGAGCTTGCCATTGTGATTCAGGATGGCATGCGTCGGATGCTTTCGGAGCAAGAGGATGTGTATTACTACATTACTTTGATGAATGAGAATTACGCTCACCCAGCAATGCCTAAGGGTGCGGAGCAAGACATCATCAAAGGGATGTACAAACTCAAATCAGTAGGTGAAGCCAGTGCAAAGTTACGAGTTCAACTGTTAGGTTCAGGCACGATCTTCCGTGAGGTGATTGAAGCCGCTAACATTCTTCATCAAGATTGGGGTGTTGCTTCTGACTTGTGGGGTTGCCCAAGCTTTACAGAATTAGGGCGTGACTGGACTGCAGCCCATCGCAGCAATTTATTAAATCCAACAGCAGAGCCGGTGGTATCTCATGTCGAGAAGTGTCTCAAAGCTACAACTGGTCCAGTGATTGCCGCAACCGATTATGTGCGCTTATTTGCTGAGCAAATTCGTCCAGCCATTCAGCATATGGGTCGTCGTTTTGAGGTTTTAGGAACTGATGGCTTTGGTCGCTCTGATACTCGTGAAAAACTCCGTGACTTTTTCGAAGTTGATCGCCGTTGGATCGTACTCACTGCCTTACGCTCTTTAGTAGACGCTGGCCAGCTTGATCGTCAAAAGCTTTCTGAGGCGATTAAGAAATACGACATCGACTTTACTAAACCAAACCCAATGATGGTTTGATCAGAGACAGATACTATGAGCCAACTAATTGATATTAAAGTCCCTGATATTGGAGACTATAAAGATGTGCCGGTTATCGAGGTATTGGTCAAAGCCGGTGATCACGTTGAAAAAGAGCAGTCGATTGTTGTTCTGGAGTCAGACAAGGCGACCATGGACGTGCCTTCTTCACACACTGGAGTTGTGAAAGAAGTCAAAGTTAAGGTGGGTGACTCGATATCAGAGGGTGCCATCGTTTTAATTCTGGAGGAGAGCAGCTCCGCAACGGCTCCAGCTGCTGCACAAACAACCGCGGCTCCAGTAGTTGCAAAAGTTGAGCCTGCTGCAGTCCCAAGCTTAAAAGTGGAGCCGCCGATTGTGCGTGCACCAGCACCGCCTCCTGTTAGTAACGCCCCAACGGAGGTAGACCCAACAGCAAGTCACGCAAGCCCGTCAGTACGTAAATTTGCACGCGAGCTTGGCGTTACCGTTCATCAAGTTAAAGGTTCTGGACCTAAAGGTCGGATCACTCAGGAAGATGTTCAGAGCTTTGTAAAAGCGGCCATGAGTGGTGGAGCAGGAAGTGGCTCCAATAACTCTGGCGGAAGTTTAGGTGGCCTGAATTTAATCCCATGGCCTAAGGTGGATTTCTCTAAATTTGGTGAGATAGAGCGTGCGCCATTAAATCGTATTAAGAAACTCACTGCTGCCAATTTGGGTCGTAACTGGGTCATGATTCCTGCGGTGACTTATCACGAGGATGCTGATATTACTGAGCTGGAAGCATTTAGAGTTCTCACTAATAAAGAAAATGAAAAACAGGGTCATAAAATTACCATGCTGGCTTTTATGATGAAAGCTGCTGTGGCAGCACTCAAGAAGTTCCCTGAGTTCAATAGTTCCTTAGACGGCGATGATTTAGTCTTAAAGAAATATTTCAATATTGCCTTTGCGGCAGATACGCCGAATGGTTTGGTGGTGCCGGTGATTCGGGATGCGGATAAAAAAGGTATTTTTGAGCTTGCCCGCGAAACTTCTGAATTAGCTGCGCTGGCGCGAGATGGCAAATTAAAGCCAGATCAAATGCAGGGTGCTAGCTTCACCATCTCTTCTTTGGGTGGGATTGGTGGTACTTATTTCTCCCCCATCGTCAATGCGCCTGAGGTAGCTATTCTGGGCGTCAGCAAGGCTATGATGAAGCCCGTTTGGGATGGCAAGCAATTTGTGCCACGTCTCATTTGCCCATTGTCCTTAAGTGCGGACCATCGCGTGATTGATGGTGCTTTGGCTACACGTTTTAATGTCTATATCGCTCAGCTGATGTCCGACTTCCGTCGCTCAGTGCTATAAGGAAAAAAGATGGCTAAGCAAATTATTCTTGTACCGGATATCGGTGACTATGCAGATATACCAGTCATCGAAGTACTCATTAAAGTAGGCGATGTCATTGAAAAAGAGCAAGCGCTACTCGTACTAGAATCAGATAAAGCAACGATGGAAGTTCCAGCTGATGCTGCTGGAACTATCCTGAGTATTGCTGTAAAGGCTGGTGACAAAGTCAGCAAGGGCAGTATTGTTGCTGAAATAGAATCTGGCTTGATTGCAGTATCAGCACCGGTAGCAAATTCACCACAAGCAAGCAAAGCTCCACCCTCGACCCCAGCAATAACAGAAACTGCACCAGCAACAACTAGCGTCGCTCCGATCGCTGGTCAATATAGCGGTAAGGTTGACCATGAGTGTGAGGTACTTATCTTAGGCGCCGGCCCCGGTGGTTACAGTGCTGCTTTCCGTAGCGCAGATTTGGGTAAGAGCACGATCTTGATAGAACGTTATTCAACATTGGGCGGTGTTTGCTTAAATGTGGGTTGCATTCCTTCCAAGGCATTACTTCACACCACGGCCGTCATGGACGAAGTCAAAACGATGTCAAAGCATGGCATTAGCTATGGTGCCCCCAAGATTGAAATTGATCAGCTGCGTGGCTACAAAGATTCTGTTATTGCAAAACTTACCGGTGGTTTAGCGGGTATGGCTAAAGCTCGCAAAGTGACGGTAGTGCGTGGACTAGGTCGTTTTTTAGATGCGCATCACGTTGAAGTCGAGCTCACCACAGGTGAAGGTCAGACGTTGTCGGGTCAAAAAGAGGTGGTACGTTTTCAGAAGGCAATTATTGCGGCTGGAAGTCAGCCTGTAAAACTACCGTTCTTGCCAGAAGATCCACGTATTGTCGATAGCACTGGCGCTTTATTACTCAAGAGTATTCCAAAGCGGATGTTGGTTATCGGAGGCGGCATTATTGGCCTAGAAATGGCCACGGTCTACAGTACCCTAGGTTCCAGTATTGATATTGCGGAGATGATGGATGGCTTAATGGCAGGCGCTGATCGTGACCTTGAAAAGGTTTGGGAGAAATTCAATGCCGGCCGTTTTGAAAAGATCATGCTCAAGACCCGAGCATCTAAAGCTCAAGTAAAGGCTGATGGTATTGAAGTGAGTTTTGAGGGTGAGGGCGCTCCTGCGCAGGCTCAAACTTACGACCTGGTATTAGTCGCAGTAGGCCGCACTCCGAATGGTAAGAAGATTGATGCAAGCGCCGCAGGAGTCAATGTGGATGAGCGTGGATTTATCGCAGTTGATAATCAAATGCGCACGAATGTAAATCATATTTTTGCCATCGGCGATATTGTTGGGCAACCCATGTTGGCCCACAAGGCGGTGCATGAAGGCCATGTTGCTGCTGAAGTAGCTGCTGGAGAGAAATCCTATTTTGATGCCAAGCAAATTCCTTCTGTGGCATATACCGATCCTGAGGTGGCTTGGGCCGGCTTGACGGAAGAACAATGCAAAGCTGAAGGCATCGCTTATGAAAAGGGCCTATTTCCCTGGGCTGCGAGCGGCAGGGCGATTGCCAATGGGCGAGACGAAGGCTTTACCAAGCTTATTTTTGATGCCACCACTAAACGCATTATTGGTGGCGGAATAGTAGGCACGCATGCAGGTGATTTGATTGGCGAGGTCTGTCTCGCTATCGAAATGGGTGCGGATGCTGTTGATATTGGCAAAACCATTCATCCGCATCCAACCTTGGGTGAATCTGTTGGTTTAGCTGCGGAGGCTGCTCTGGGCCATTGTACCGATTTGCCCCCGGTAAAAAAGAAGGCGCATTAAGATTTGCTAGTCAGATTTGTAAGTGCTTAATAAAAAATGGCTCCCTTAATCGGAGCCATTTTTTTAATCTAGCAGCTCACACCAATCTTTATTTTTTCTTAGTTGTTTTACTTGAGAAGTTTGATTTAGTATCCACAGATTTTTCTAAAGAATCAGTAGCGCTCTTGAGATTGGATTGTGCAACTTCAACCGCATACTTCACTGCTTTCTGACTAGTTTCAAATACATTGGTTGCAGAGGCAATGGCTTGTTTCATCGCATTGATGGCAGCATCGGAACCTACAGGTGCATTTTTAGTCCAATCTTCGACTAAGGCATTAATCTTTTTTTGCCCGTCTTGAAATTCTTTTTCTGCCGATTTAGTAAAACTCTCTTGTGTCTCATGGGCCAACTCATAAAGATGACGACTATAGGCCATGATTTTTTCAGCCATCGGCTGAACAGCTTCCGCCTGATGAGCAAGTAGCTGTTGTATATCTTTAACCTCTAAAGCTTTTTTAGCGCTGCTCATACTCTCACCTAGACTTTGCTTGGCAATGTGCATATTGAGTTCTACTAATTTTTCAATGCTTTTCAGTGCTTGATTGGTGAGTCCGCTCAACGTCTCTAAGTTTGCTTTTTGGGCAGCTGCAAGTTGCTCTGGCGTTAAGTTCATTTCAATCACTTTCTCGAGGATTTCATAACATCACTATGAGCCTTATCTTGCCAATGTCAACCCATTTACCGACATATTTATTGCACTTATGTTGCTTCGCAATATCTGCACCAACTCCTCTCTACAATTCAGGAAATGACATTGAAACAGCCTAAAATTAGAGATTCAATAAAAAAACACCAATCTTCCATACCCTCCTTATGAAATTGAAGCTTGACAGCCTGATTGCACCACTATTTGTATTAATTTGGAGTACAGGTTTTGTCATCGCCCGTCTGGCAATGCCTTATGTTGAGCCAGCAACCTTTTTGTTTTGGCGTTTTATCGGGGTGTTGATGGCCATGGCCTGCCTCAGTCTTGTTTGGAGAATGAGTTGGCCAAGCTGGTCGCAAACAAAACATATTGCGGTGGCTGGGGTATTGCTTCAGTTTGGCTATCTCCTAGGCGTTTGGTTTGCAGTCCGCCTAGGCATGACTGCCGGCTTGGTTGCCATCATTGTTGGTCTACAACCGATTTTGACTGCCTGGTTTGCTGCTTGGGTCTCAGAAAAGGTGACTGGACTTCAATGGATTGGCTTGGCATTTGGTTTTGCTGGGGTCGCCTTAGTAGTGGTGGAAAAAATTGGTTTTGCCCACATACCTCTGTCTAGCTATCTCTTGGCCTTTGCTGCCTTGCTTTCGATTACTTTTGGCACGCTGTACCAGAAGAAATTTTGTCCAGTATTTGATCTTCGCGCTGGCTCTTCAATTCAGTTTGGTGTCTCAGCCGTGCTCTGCTTTGCCTGTATGTATTTCTTTGAGTCGGGCGTGATGGTCTGGAATGCTCCAGTAATTGGTGCCTTACTTTGGGCAATTTTCCCTCTCTCGATTGGCTCGATCAGCTTACTTTTCATGATGATTCGAAAGGGCGCTGCAACCAAGGTAACGAGTTTTCTATATCTGACTCCGCCAACTACTGCAGCAATGGCCTGGCTAATTTTTAATGAGCCCTTTACATTGTTGATGGCAGGAGGGCTTGCCTTGACTATGACGGGAGTGGTCTTGGTGAATTCAAAGCAAAACAATTCTATTGCGAGCATTGCCGAATGAGACGAGGACCGAGCATTTACCTAGGCATCCCACACCCCAGAATGGCAATAAATACCGCTCAGATAGGAAAGTTAATTATCATGCGGTATGTTAAAAGTTTTGGAAGGCAGTTTGGAATGCGTTTGAATCAACTTGGCTTATTGGTTTTTGTGTGTCTGATTACAGCTGCGCTGATCTTCCCAGCCCAAGCTTTAGCACAAGCGCCATCACAATCCAAGGACACTTCAAAAACAAAGACCTCCAAATCGGCAACAAAGACAACGCCTAAATCGGAAGCAAAAAAAACCGCTAAATCAAATAAAAAGACTAAAAATGTCCGCACTACAGTAACTCGTCCCGCCGAGCCTGTTGTTGCTGCTAGACCCTCATTTGCAACGGCCTTGGGTTTGCGTGGCCAGCGTGATGAACTGAATCTACAAAGTAGTGTGGCCATGGTGGTCAATCAAGATACCAATGAGGTGTATTTTGAAAAGAACCCCTCGATTAGTCTGCCGATAGCATCGATTACTAAATTAATGACTGCTATGGTGGTCCTGGATTCAAAGCTTCCCTTAGATGAAGCCATTGTGATTAACGCGGATGATGTTCATATCTATCGCAGCTCGCGCCTGGCTGGCGGGACAGTACTCACTCGGGAAGAAGCTTTGTTGTTATCTTTGATGTCTTCTGAGAACCGCGCAGCTTATACCTTGGGTAGAAATTATCCAGGCGGCATTAGCGCGTTTATCGATGCGATGAACCGTAAGGCAAAAGAAATTGGGATGACCCATTCCCATTTTGCGGATCCCACTGGCTTAAAGAGTGAGAATGTCGCATCTGCTGAAGACCTTGCACGCTTGTTGAGCGCTGCTTATCAATACAAAATGATCCGAGAATTTTCTACTTGGCCAGATCTCACTATGGTGATTGCTAAGCGGCCGCAAAAATTTCTGAATACTAATCGTTTAGTACGTGCTGGTGATATGAATATTGGCTTACAAAAAACCGGCTTTATCAATGCAGCAGGAAAGTGCTTGGTAATGCAGGCTAGGGTGAACAATACACCCTTGTTATTAGTTTTCTTGGACTCTGTTGGCACACAATCCCGCTTTGCCGATGCCGTTAGGGTGAAGGATTGGTATGAGCGTATGCCTTTTGGAGAGCCTCAAGCGATTCGCCGCTTGATGTAGGCCCTGCATGAGTCATGAGTGTCATGATTCATGATGATTACAAGTTGGGGTCGCTAACTTTCGGCTTGTAACCCATACCCTTAGAGATTTGTAATGCGGTATCTTGCAATAGTTTTAACCAGTCAGCCTGTATTCGGTCTGTTGGAGAGCTTAGCGAGAGTCCTGCCACTAACTTTCCGCTGTCATCATAAATTTCAGCAGCTACGCAACTGACGCCTAGCTCTAGTTCTTCATTGTCACTAGCATGACCTAATTTACGCACCTGATTTAATTCTGAATCTAGTTTTCCGAGTTCGGTAATGCTATTACGGGTGTGTCCAGCCAGACCAGTGCGTGTGACATAGGCGCGAACTTGGCTGGGGTCATCGCTTGCAAGAAATAATTTACCTACGGACGTGAGATGCAGTGGAGCACGGCCGCCAATGGCCCGAACTACTTGCATGCCAGAACGTTCGCTATAAGCTCGGTCTATATAGACAATCTCATCACCTTGGCGAACAGATAAGTTGATAGTCTCACCAGTGAGTTTATGCAAGGCTCGCATTGGCGCTTGCGCTGCCTCTCGAACCGAAAGGCGTGCCTTCACTAAATTACCCAGCTCAAGTAGCCTTAAGCCAAGACGATAGGTACCGCCATCCCCGCGTTCCACAACCCGACAGGCTACCAAGTCGTTGAGGATTCGATGCGCTGTGGAGGGGTGTAAATCAGTCTGTTCAGCCAAGGCCTTCAGGCTGCTCGATTCCTCACGTGTGGCCAAGGCGTCAAGCAAATTCATCATGCGTTCTAGCACCTGAATAGCGGTTTTGCCGGCTTCACCTGGTACTTTGGGTACCTTAGGAGGTTTGATCGTTGTCATGGTGACAATTGTAGCAATTTTCGCTGAAATTGCACAATATGAAATGCCAGCAAGCCTACAGAAGCTGCTTTTTAGTCATTCTTAGCTTTTTAAAGCAGCTGCGCACTCCGCAATTAATTTCGGGCCCTGATAAATGAGGCCGCTATACAGCTGAATCAAGCTGGCACCAGCCGCTTGTTTTTCTAGCGCATCCACGCCTGACAGAATGCCACCAACGCCAATAATCGGTATGGTAGTGCCTAAATGCTGATGCAGAATTTTGACTACCTCGGTTGATGGATTTCGCACTGGGGCGCCTGAGAGTCCACCAGCTTCATCACTATGCTCAAGTCCTTGAACAGTATCGCGGGCAATGGTGGTGTTAGTCGCAATCACTGCATCTATTTCAAACTCGATCAAAAGATCAGCTATAAGCTTGATATCAGCCTGATTGAGATCAGGAGCGATTTTTAAAAAGAGTGGTTTACGCACACCATATTGATCGCTGAGAGCTTCGCGAGCAGTATGTAAAGAGCTGAGTAAAGAGCGCAGCATCTCCTCGCCTTGAAGAGCGCGTAAGTTTTGGGTATTCGGGGAGGAGATATTGACTGTAATGTACGCAGCAAGTTCATATACAGCCTGCATCGCAGTGACATAGTCATCAGCAGCATGTTCAATTGGTGTGCTCGCATTTTTACCGATATTTAAGCCAACAACACCACCGTTTTGCCAGTAAGCAGAATCGCGTACCCGTTGAACGCAGGCATCAACACCATCATTATTAAAACCCATGCGATTAATCAAGCCCTGCGCTTGTGGTAAACGAAACATACGGGGCTTTGGGTTACCAGATTGTGGTTTCGGGGTGACGGTACCAATCTCCAAAAAACCAAAACCTAATGCGCCCAGTGCATCAATATGCCTGCCATCTTTATCTAAGCCAGCAGCAAGACCAACCGGATTGGGAAAGGTAATGCCACAAACAGTGCGCGGATCTAAAGCGGGTTTATCAATTAAGTACTGCAATAGACCCCAGCGCTCAGCCCGGTCTAAATTACTCATGGTGAGCTCGTGTGCCTGCTCTGGATCAAGGTAAAACAGCAGGGGGCGAAGAAGGGGGTAACTATCGATCATGAGTCGATATTATGGCTCAATGATGGTCTGCCAGTGGCCATCCCGTAGCCCTTCAATAGGCTGGAACTTTGCCTTGTAAGACATTTTTTTACTCTCCTGAATGTAGTAGCCCAGGTAGAGGTAAGGAAGATCTAAATCCAGCGCTTGCTGAATTTGCCACAGAATACTAAAACTGCCATAGCTAGCGGAAGTATTGCTTGTATCAAAAAAGGTGTAAACCGAAGAAATGCCCTGATCCAAAATATCAATCATGCTAATCATGCGCAGGCGACCCGGCTGAGAGTCATTTGGACCATCCCGAAATTCAATAATTCTAGAGTTGACTCGGCTTTGCAATAAAAATTGCATGTACTGGTCTTGGGAATCTTGATCTTGATCTTGATTTGGATGTTGATCTTCATCGTGATCATCACTCGCATGACGCACATGTTGATAGTGTTGATACAGCTGATAATGCTCCTCCTGATAACCCAGATTTAGGATGCGAATATCTAGTCCAGCATGTTTTTTCCAGGATCGTTTCTGACTGCGGTTAGGCAAAAACTCCTTGACTGGAATGCGCGTTGCAGTGCAAGCATTGCATTCATCACAATAAGGTCGGTAAGTGTATAAACCGCTGCGACGAAATCCTGCATTAACCAACTCACCATATAAATCAGCATGTATTAAATGTGACGGCGTTGCCACTTGCGAGCGTGCAGTCTTACCCGGTAGATAACTACAGGGATAGGGTGCCGTCGCATAAAACTGTAAGGCTGTGAGTGGAAGCTCTTTAAGTTGGGTCATAGCCAGCGACGCAGAATTTCTTTATCAAAAGTCCAAGGTACTTCCATATTAGTATGCTTTAAGGCTATTTGCAGGTGAGCTAAAAAAGCATCACGAGAAATCGGGGCGGCGCCTAAAGAATCGAGGTGCGCAGTCTCTTGCTGGCAATCAATCATTTCTACCTGGTTTTGCTTGCACCAGGCAGCTAGTGCAGCCAAGGCAATCTTAGAGGCATCGGCTTGACGGCTAAACATTGATTCACCAAAGACCATTCCACCAAAAGCAACACAATAAAGGCCGCCTATCATTTGCCCGCTCTCCTTGACTGCAATGCTATGGGCATGACCTTGCTCGTGCAGATGCGTATAGGCATCGACGATTTCATGGGTGATCCAGGTGCCATCTTGGTCTTTTCTGCTGGCAGTCGCACAGGAGCGAACGACTGAGCCAAAGTCCTGATCAACTACGATTTCCTTAAGAGGGTCTGTTAAAAATTGCCGAATGGTTTTTTTGAGCGAATCATGACAGCGAAAATCAGCAGGTTTTAACACCATGCGAGGATTAGGCGACCACCATAAGACGGGTTGATTGTCTGAGTACCAGGGAAAAATACCCATCTGATACGCTCGTGCCAACTGACCTGGATAAATACGCTCACTGACAGCAATTAAACCGGGGACAGTGGGATCAGGATCAGGTGAATGAATGGGATTAGGAAATTCATCGGCAGATCCCAGCCAGTTAATATTACTCATGCGCCTGTGCAACCTAAATTTTTTCTGTCGGAAGAATATCTCTACTGCGAATATTAAATTCATTCCCAGTTTCAAATAGGCCAGAGGCGCGATCAGCAAAAAACCACTCTAGAGTTTGCTTTACTGTTGGGAACGCAATTTCATCCCAAGGAATATCCTGCTCATCAAAGAGGGCTACCTCAAGACTTTCTTCCCCAGCTTCAAAGTGTGGGTTGCTCATTTTGGCCAAGTAAAACAAATGCACTTGTTCTGCATGAGGTACGTTGAGTAATGAGTAAAGGGGGCCAATCTCCACAATCGCACCAGCTTCCTCTTGGGTTTCACGAGCTGCCCCAGTGCTAGTGCTTTCGCCAAGCTCCATAAATCCTGCGGGTAATGTCCAGTAGCCATGTCTTGGCTCAATCGCACGACGACACAATAAAATTTGACTGCCAAAGACTGGAATGCTACCGACTACATTGCGGGGATTGAAATAATGAATCGCTCCACACGAATCGCATACATGACGTTCCCGAGAATCATCCGCAGGAATTTTGATGCTAATAGGCGCTGCACAGTGTGAGCAAAACTTCATGCGGGCTTTCTAAAAATGGGCTGGAATAAGGCCACGTAATGCATTGCTAAGCATAATCTCTTTTGCATTGCGCACGTCATCAATAGTCAGGTTAGCCTCATGGGCATTTAATTGGGGATCGTTCAAGATGATTGATCGCATGACTCCAGGTAGAAGGCCGGCTGATACTGGGGGAGTCAGCAAACGATCTCCAGACTTGATAAAAATACTACTTCTGCCGCCTTCAGTAACAAACCCTTGTTCATTAATAAAAAGGGCATCAAATCCACCCAAAGTCTCAGCCAATTTCCAAGCTTGGTCATAAACCGGGCGATGGCTGACCTTATGTCTCAACAAAACATTGCCTGAATCAAGGGTGCCGCTACTAGGGTTAGAGAAAATATCGCTTGCCCAATAGATTTTTACACTACCCTCTAAGGGAGTTATTGGTGCAAGCTGGCAAGTTGATGTACCCATCTCATCCAGATTAAGTCTCATACGGTAAGGGGTATTGGGCTCACAGCTTTTACAGCCCATCTCAATGACTTTAATCACCTCCGGTAAGGAGTAGGGTATGCCAAGAGCGCGGGCTGAATCAGCTAAACGCGCCAAGTGAAGTGCTAAGTGTTGAGCTTTTCCCTCTTGGATCAAGATGGTTTCGAATAAACCTGTCCCGCTAGGCATCTTACTTAAGAAGGCTGCCTTGATCTGACACTCCTCCCATTCTTGTGTAGCTTCCGAGTCAATCGTAATGCCAGCACCAATGCCTAAGGTAAAGGGTGAGGCATGCCTATGAGTATCACGATCAATTTCAAGCGTACGAATCGGGACACTAAAAGCAAAATCACCATTGGGATCTATCCAACCAAGTGCGCCACAATAGTAGTTACGATCTTGGGGTTCAAGCTCTTGGATGATCTCCATACTGCGTTTTTTAGGAGCACCAGTGACAGAGCCACAAGGAAAGACCGCATGAAGCACCTCCCTCAACTGAATGCCAGGCTTGATCTTCGCTTGCACAGTTGAGGTCATTTGCAGCACATCACCATATCTGGTAACTTCAAAAAGCTGCGGGACGCTGACCGTTCCCGGTAAAGCAAGTCTGCCGAGATCATTGCGTAACAAATCCACGATCATGACGTTTTCAGCTTGATTCTTTTCATCCGTGGAAAGGTGTTCTGCAGAATCACTTAAGGCATTAGCAGTGCCTTTCATGGGCATGGCTTTGAGGACATCAGCTTGTTTCTGAATAAATAATTCAGGGGATTGAGAAAGGATGCAGGTCAAGTCCTCAGCAATGAAGGCTCCAAACCTTCCGGGCTGACGATCCCTTAAGCGCGCATAGAGTGCCAGTGGGTCACCATAGGATTGGCCGGTGATGCGAAAGGTGTGATTGATTTGATAGGTATCGCCATTGCGAATGTATTCTTGGATAGTCTGAATATCGGCAGTGAACTCTTCTTGGCTAAGGGAAAAATCAAGATTAGCAACACCGGCAACTTGAGCTTCAGGATCTAACCGGGTAATACTGTTTTTAAGGTGAGTATCAACATCCTGTTTACTAAAGCTTTCATAGGACTTGAATGACCATGCCTGCATCAATGGATGAGTTTTTTGATCCTTTTCTTGAGCTATAGCCCGATCAATTTGATGAATGTAGTGACCCAATTCGTAAGCAAAAACAGCTACGACAAACTCCCCTTGAGCCAAAGCTTGACCAACGTCTTGCAGGCATTGGTCAATTGCAGCAATCGTCTCTGAGTGATTTGAGCTAGGGTAGATGGCCCAGCGCTGGAGCGCATGTTCATACAGGCGACTACTAGGCTTAGCCGTAGTACTCTGGGCATCATCTAGCAATATCATTGCTTTGGCATTAGAGCCGAAAAGTGGCGTTAAATGACTAGAGAATGCTTACTTGAGAACAGTGGCCGATTCAATCGTCACGGTTTTGCTAGGGACATCTTGCATACGCCCCATTCTTGGTGCCGATGCAACCATGGTGGGAATTTTACGGATCGCATCGATAGTCTGTGTGCCAGAAATGACTTTGCCAAATACGGTATAGCCATTACCCATTGCATTAGGAAAATTCAAGCCTTCGTTGTCTTTCACATTAATAAAGAACTGGGCTGTTGCTGAATCTGGATCGGAAGTGCGGGCCATCGCAATAGTGTAAGTTTGATTCTTGAGACCATTTTGCGCTTCTGAAACTACGGGCGCATTAGTTGCTTTCTGAGTTAAGTCAGCAGTAAAGCCTCCCCCTTGAATCATAAAACCATCAATCACACGGTGAAAAATCGTGCCGTTATAAAAACCGCTATTGACGTAGTTCAAGAAGTTAGCACTTGTCTTGGGTGCTTTACCATCCTCTAATTCCACTACGAAATTTCCCATGGTGGTTTTGAACTCGACTTTAGGGCCGGCAAAGCTGGAGGCGCTGGCAATAAGGGTGGTGATCATAAAAAGAGAGGCAATGATGTTGCGCATAATAAATTTCCTTAAAAATCGAGTGAAAATAAAGTAAATCTCATTGTATTGCTCAAAGACTCAGAGGAATGCCTCACCTATGGATGAGCTTCTTAGGCTTACTTAGACTTATCGGATTCCTGATCTAGCTTACGTAAAAAAGCCATCTTCTCAGCAATCTGACTCTCTAGTCCGCGATCGACTGGCTCATACCAATGGGGTTCTGCCATCCCTTCTGGGAGGTAGGACTCTCCAGCGGCATAAGCATGGGGCTCATCATGTGCATAGCGATATTCTTTGCCATGACCTAACTCTTTCATCAGCTTGGTCGGGGCATTACGCAAATGATTGGGTACGGGTTTACTTTGATCACTGGCAACATAAGCTCTTGCTGCGTTATAAGCCTTATAGCTGGCATTACTTTTAGCAGCGATGGCCAGATACACCACGGCTTGACCCAGGGCTAATTCACCTTCGGGTGAACCTAGTCGCTCAAAAGTTTGGGCTGCATCATTGGCTAACTGCATTGCCCTGGGATCTGCGAGACCAATATCCTCCCAGGCCATGCGAATAATCCTGCGAGCAAGATAGCGCGGATCTGCACCACCATCGAGCATCCGACAAAACCAATACAAGGCTGCATCTGGATTAGAGCCGCGCACCGATTTATGTAGGGCAGAGATTTGATCATAAAAATGATCTCCGCCTTTATCAAAGCGGCGCAGCTGCGCAGTCAAGGCATTCTCAATAAACTGCTGATCTACATTGCGCATACTCGAATTTGGAGTGGTCAAAGCATTACGCACTTGCTCCACTAAGTTCAGTAGTCGGCGTGCATCTCCATCAGCATGCGTAATCATGCTGTCAATTGCGCTAGCTTCAAAAGTAATATCGGGCATTGCATACTTGCGTGCGCGATCGAATAATTGCCTTAGCTCACTAGTATTGAACGATTTCAATACATAGACTTGTGCACGTGACAGCAGGGCAGAATTCACCTCAAAAGAGGGATTCTCAGTGGTTGCGCCAATAAAAGTAAATAAGCCTGATTCGATATGCGGTAACAAAGCATCTTGTTGGCTTTTATTAAAGCGATGAATCTCATCTACAAACAGAATGGTTTGTTTGCCGTATTGAGATATGCTTTGCTGTGCTTGCTCGATAGCTTCTCGAATTTCTTTTACACCTGCCAAGACTGCTGAAATAGCAATTAATTCACGGTCAAATGCTTTGGCTGACAATCTTGCGAGGGTGGTCTTACCAACACCTGGTGGACCCCAGAGAATCATTGAGTGTGGTTTACCAGAGGCAAACGCGAGATTGAGTGGTTTTCCGCTTCCTAGGAGATGGACTTGTCCAATCACTTCTTCAATAGTTTTTGGGCGTAAAGCTTCTGCCAGGGGTGGCGGTGGGGCTTGATCAAATAAATTGCCCATAGCTACCGTTTAGTTTTGCACAAACAAAATAACCAGAGCCGCCCAAAGCAAACAAGTAGCCGAAACAATGGTGAGTCGGTTACGTAAAGTCATAAATTCTCGGTACGCCTGCTCATCAGAAAAGTAGTATTGATAGGTTTCTTTATCAATATTACGCTGGATGACTAAAGCTGATGCCAAGATCACTAGACCAACAGGAATGTAAACATGTAATGCAACCCAGGCTACCAACGCTGGTATGACGCCCCAAATCCAAGCATTGCGATGCTCCCAGCGACTACTTGGTGGCTCCTTACCCAGGGTACGCAGATTAGCACCCCAATGTAATGCGCCCATAAAGGCAGTAATGATGGCGCCGTATGAGGCTAGAGACTCAGCGCTGAGGTAGTTAAGCGGGGTTGGTGCTAACTGCACCATCATGGCAAGCCCAACAAACGGGATTAAACCGGCGTAGCCTAATTTAGAAACTAGTGGTGGTAATGGGTTCACAAAAACGTCTTTATCGAAGTGGAGGGTTGGTATGGCGCTAATGAAAACTATTGATCGTAGGTATAAACACCGCGTCCGGTCTTGCGACCAAGATAGCCTGCAGCTACCATTTCACGGAGTAGTGGGCAGGGGCGATATTTTGAATCACTGAAGTTCTCAAAATAGACTTCCATAACAGCTAAGCAAGTATCTAGACCAATTAAGTCCGCTAAAGCAAGTGGGCCAATCGGTTGATTGCAGCCTAATTTCATACCGGCATCAATATCTTCTGGACTAGCAAGACCCTCATGCAATACAAAAAAGGCTTCGTTAATCATCGGCAATAAAATACGGTTTACAACAAAGCCGGGAGAGTTTTTGACGGTGATTGGCTCTTTGCCGATACGCTTGGCCATGGCGATAATCGCAGCGTGGGTTGCATCCGATGTTTGTAGACCTCGAATGACTTCTACCAAAGCCATCATTGGGGGCGGGTTAAAAAAGTGCATGCCAATAAAACGAGTGGGTTCAGAGTCTAAGGCAGCTAGCTTAGTGATAGAGAGTGAAGAAGTATTCGTGGCAATAATGGTTTCTTTGCTAACGATCTCATCCACTTGCTTCAAAATCTTTTCTTTAATCGCTTGATTCTCAGTCGCGGCTTCAATGACCAGCTGCAGACCCTTCAAGTCATTGTAGGAAGTGCTGCTTTTGATGCGCTTTAATGTAGCATCCTTATCTGCAGGCGAGAGCGTTTCTTTTTTAATTAAGCGATCTAAACTTTTACTAATTTGACTTAAGCCACGCTCAACAGCAGCATCATTAATATCTACCATCACTACGTCTAGACCAGCCACTGCGCAAACTTGCGCAATGCCATTGCCCATCGTACCTGCACCAATAACTCCGACCGATTGAATCTGCATGCTATTTCCTTTTTTGATACTGTGATGAACCAAATAATTGTTCTCTTGCTTTGTCATCATGCAAGGGTTTGCGTAATGCAGTTAACACCTCAACACCACGTTTTACAGCAGGACGCTCGCCGATCATTTCAAACCAGCGTTTGAAGTGAGGAAACTCGTTAATCTCGATACCTTGATTTTTCCAATTGCGTGTCCAAGGGAAGATCGCAATATCGGCTATGGAGTAAGCCTTTCCAGCAATGTAAGGATGATCTTTCAGTTGGTGATCTAGCACCCCATACAAGCGTTTCGCTTCGTTAGTGTAACGAGTGATGGCATAGTCGATTTTCTCGGGTGCATAAATTCGAAAGTGGTGGTTCTGCCCTAGGAGGGGGCCCAAGCCGCCCATCTGAAACATCAGCCATTGCAGCACTGTGTATTTGTCGCGGGTTGATTTGGATAAAAACTTCCCAGTTTTAGCTGCAAGATAAAGCAAGATTGCGCCTGATTCAAATAGGTGAATGGGTTTGCCATCGGGACCTTGTGGGTCAGTCATCGCTGGAATCTTATTATTTGGGCTGATTGCCAAGAAATCTGCCTTGAACTGATCACCAGCTCCAATATCAACCGGGTGGGCAAGCCAGTCTTTGCCAAGTTTATAGCCACACTCCTCAAGCATGATGTGAACCTTATGCCCATTTGGGGTGGGCCAGCTATAGACATCAATCATGCCTTGTTTTGGTTTGCTGGTAGTCATCATCAATTCCTTTTTTATAGTGTTTGTAAACGCTCTAGTGCTGCAGCGAGCGTTTCTTCTTTTTTGGCAAAACAAAAACGGATTACGCCTGACTCTACTGGTTCAGCGTAAAAAGCAGAAACAGGAATGGCGGCTACCCCAATTTGAGTAGTCAGCCAAGAACAAAATTGCGCTTCATTTAACTGCGCCTGCGGAATGTTTAAATCCATGTAGTTGACGCATTGAAAATAACTAGCCGGTGTTGGTAATAATTTGAAGCCAGTATTTTCTAAACCTTTTCTAAAATAATCACGCTTGGTTTGGTAAAAGTCAGATAGACCTAAATAGTGATCTGCATTCTTGAGATAGGCTGCCAATCCATACTGCATTGGTGTATTTACAGTAAAGACATTAAACTGATGCACCTTACGAAACTCTTTCATCATGGCTGCAGGTGCTGCGACGTAGCCCACTTTCCAGCCGGTGACGTGATAAGTTTTACCAAAACTCGAAACTAGAAAACTTCGGCTCGCTAAAGCAGGATGACTTGCCACACTGACATGAGTAAAGCCGTCGTACACCATATGCTCATAAACCTCATCACTCAAGATCAGCGCATTAGTGCCTTTGACTAAATTGGCCAAGCGATCAAGATCAGACTTTTGCCACACCATACCAGTGGGATTGTGTGGTGAGTTAATCATGATAAGTCTAGTTTTTAAATGAATTACTTTCGCAAGATCATCCCAAGGGATTGAGTAAGAGCTCACATGATCTTGTTCATCACGATTTGCAATTAAAGATACTGCGATGGTTTTACCGCCAGCCAAATCAATCGCCGGGCGATAACAATCAAAAGCAGGTTCAATAATGACGACCTCATCTCCGGGAGATACACAGGACAAGATCGCGGTCATGACGCCCTGGGTACCACCAGCAGTGATGGTGATATCTGAATCAGGATCGTAGTTATGCCCGTACAGAGAAGCAATTTTTTGCGCCACACCTTGGCGCAATTGCGCAATTCCCGCCATGGGGGGATATTGGTTGTGATCAGCCAGCATCGCAGCGTTCACTTGCTCTATGAGGGCCCGATCGCAGGGAAAGTCTGGAAAACCTTGCCCTAAATTAATCGCCTGATGCTCTGTTGCAAGGGCAGACATGACAGTAAAGACGGTTGTGCCCACCTCGGGCAGGCGACTGGGAAACTCTGGTGTGAGAGGGCTCATTTGGTCCATGCAGTCGGTTTAGGGCAAATAAGGGAGGTAGTCGCTAGAATGGTGGAAATTCATTCTCAAATTGTGCCATGTTGATCGTCCTTTCACCTGCTAAATCCCTAGACTACAAAACCCCAGCCCCAGTGAAAGCACCCACTTTGCCGGAGTTCGTCACTGAATCGGCTAAATTGATTGCCGAGCTAAAAAAGCTGTCGCCCCAGGATATCGCTGATCTTATGGGTTTATCAGATCAGTTGGCCGCGCTCAATGTGGGGCGCTATCGCGATTGGTCCAAGAAATTCACTGCAGAAAATAGTAAGCCAGCCATCTATGCTTTCAATGGTGATGTCTATGATGGGTTTGACGTCAAGACCCTCAATACCAAGGCTCTGGATTTTGCTCAGGACCATCTGCGGATTCTCTCTGGTCTCTATGGGGCACTCAGACCTTTGGATTTAATGCAGCCTTATCGTCTAGAGATGGGCACTTCTTTTGAAAATGCCCGGGGCAAAGATCTTTATGCCTTTTGGGGGGAGCGGGTCACGAACTCACTCAAAGAGATTTTGGAGAAACAAAAAAAACCGGTGCTCCTCAATTTAGCCTCACAAGAATATTTCAAGGTATTGCAGGCTAAGAGTTTTGCTTGCCCGGTGATTGCTCCAGTATTTCAGGACGGCAAAGATGGCAAGTTCAAAATTATTTCCTTCTATGCCAAGCGAGCTAGGGGCTTGATGGCCCGCTATGTGGTTGAAAACCGCATTACCGATCCCGCAGATTTACAAGGTTTTAATTTAGATGGCTATAAATATGTTGCCTCTGAATCCAAACTAGAAAAACCTGTATTCCGACGTCCTGAAAGAAAGTAGGAGAGTGCACTATGGCTGTTCATCGCACTAAATCCTCGCAGCGTGCCTCACCCGATGTGGAGCGCTTGGTAGCAGATGCCATCTCTTTAGCGGCATCTGGTAGCCATATTGAAGATCAGTTTTGGGAAGAGCGCTTAAACGTGCGCTTAATGCGTTTACTAAAAAGTCAGAATCAGAATGTGATTGACGCTGCACTTGACCAAACCTTTCGGATCAATACGGTAGCTTTTGAAGTCTTGGCTGATTTAGCGGAAACACTCGCTGAGTCATTGCCGCTAGAACATGATGCTCAACTTTGGGACGTGTTGTTGTTAGCTCTACCGATCGTTGCGCATACTCGTTATCAAATTCCCTCAGGCGCACTTCCCGTGAGCGTGATTGAGTCTACTGCCGCTGCATTGCATAGTCACATTGCTTCACCAGATACTCGCCTAGCGATCATTCCTTGGCTTTACAGCATTGATCAAATGCCGCATTCTCATTGCCAGACGCGTTTACTCACCGAAGCTTTGGCTACCGCCGCAATTACTTCAAGCGAAATTAAGATTGAGCTACGCGAGATGTCAGAGACCATTGCCGTATTGGCTGATCCACGATTTATTATTGCCGCTATTGCCGCTCCATCTGGAACGCCATTATTTCGCTGGCAAGCTGAAGTTCCTGCACGTCAAGAGCGGGGGGTTAGTTTGATTGGGTGGCAAAACGCCATGCAAGAACCAGTAGCCTCACTCTTGCCTGGCTGCGAGTTCGAGCTATTGCTTCCGGAAGCGTACTTTACTAACTGTCGTTTGGCAGACAAGCAAGTCCGTCCTTTAAGCATTCGGGCTGCTGCCAATTTTCTTGAAAGTACTCTCGGCGTATTGCCCGCTGGATTATCTTGTGTGGTCGGCGCATTTGGCGAGGATCAAGCCGATGAGTACCGAATTTCATTCAGCATCAAAGGTTCGCCTGAGATTGTGTATGGCGTGATTTGGCCTTTGTATGATCGCGAGACCGTGGCCAATGATGCACTCAATGATTTGGCAGATGATGACAGTCCGATGAAGCGCATTGCTGATGCACTTCGTGATGCCGGTGTCGAAGATGTATTTCGACATGCCATGCTTTTTGATCCGGAGCTTTGTGATGATTGTGGAGCGCCGCTGTTTCCTGATCGATCGGGTGAAGCTGTGCACGCCGAGTTGCCAGAAGACGCGCCGATTCAGCAACCCTTATTTCACTGACTTATTCACTAAGCCTCACTTAGTTAAGATAGGCACCAGTAAAGCCAATAAAAAAGCCGAGAGTGTCTCGGCTTTTTTGTTTTGCAGCAGTTTGAATCAGTTTTGTACGAAAGGCTCTGCATTGGCAAACAAGTGCGGGAGTTTGCCAGTCCGCATTTCAGCAGTTTGGCAAAAATCCGCAAGTCGAGTGCCGGACTTGATATTGAAGAGCATGGCTTTATTACCCAGCACTACTAAATCATGACCAGTATTCGTATTCTTGTAACGCAAGCTTCCTGGTAAAGAATTTTCGCGCTTGAGATCAAAGGTTTTAGATTCCCAAGTGAGGCGAACGGTTTCAGCTGTTCCGGAAGTTTTAAATTGCTTACTCTCGCTGCAAGTCCAGGTGGATATTTCTTCGGCGGCAATGACTGCTCCCGAACCTAAGAGTCCAGTGATAGCCACGCTGGCGATGAGTAGAATTTGCTTCATGGTTTAAATCCTTATGTAAGGAGATGCTTAACGCCGGCTTGTTCCTCAAGTAATTCGTTGAGAGTGTGGTTCATACGCTCACGTGAAAACTCATCAATTTCTAAGCCTTCAATCATCTTGTATTCACCGTTTTCACAAACTACAGGATAGCCGTAAATGACTTCCGCTGGAATACCATATTCACCTTTAGACGGAATACCCATAGTGACCCATTTGCCATTGCTACCCAAAACCCAATCATGCATATGATCAATTGCTGCATTCGCAGCAGAGGCGGCAGAAGAAAGTCCGCGAGCTTCAATAATGGCAGCACCGCGCTTGCCTACTGTTGGGATAAAAGTGTCTTTGTTCCAGGCGGCATCATTGATGCTGTCTTTTACGGATTGACCGCCGACCGTTGCAAAGCGGTAATCTGGATACATGGTTGGGCTATGGTTGCCCCAAACCACTAGTTTTTCGATGTCAGCAACGGGCTTATTGAGCTTACTAGCCAATTGTGAAAGCGCGCGGTTGTGATCTAGGCGCAACATGGCAGTGAAGTTTTTTGCTGGGATATCTGGAGCAGATTTCATGGCGATGTAGGCATTGGTATTTGCCGGGTTACCTACAACCAATACTTTGACAGTCTTCTTGGCGACCGCGTTTAATGCTTTGCCTTGTGCTGTGAAGATTTGCGCATTGGCAGAAAGCAAATCTTTGCGTTCCATGCCAGGACCACGCGGGCGAGCGCCAACCAATAAAGCCACATCAATATCTTTGAAGGCTGTCATGGGGTCTGAATGCGCTGTCATGCCTGCTAGCAAGGGAAATGCGCAATCGTCTAGCTCCATCATGACGCCAGCTAAGGCTTTTTGCGCTTTTTCATCAGGGATTTCAAGTAATTGGAGGATTACTGGCTGATCTTTACCCAATAAATCACCGTTGGCGATGCGAAAGAGGAGTGAATATCCGATTTGACCGGCTGCACCGGTGACTGCAACACGCATTGGGGCTTTTGCCATTACTAATAACTCCAGTTAAGGTTTATAAAATTTTTTCTATTATCCATTCAAGTGTAAGGACTTTCGATTTACACTCTCAATGTCTTATATAAGATATGAGATATGTCTGATTTTATCCAAAATAAGCTGTACTGGAGTTAATTTGCCACTAATATCCGAACCGGTTGCCTCATTTAGCCCGCTCTATGAGCAAATCAAAGCCATGATTTTGGCAAGCTTGCAGGCCTCAGAATGGTTGCCTGGGGATGCTATCCCCAGCGAAATCGAGCTCGCAGCCCGTTATGCCGTGAGTCAAGGCACAGTGCGCAAGGCAATTGATGAGTTGGCAGCTCAAAACTTATTGGTTCGTCGCCAGGGGAAGGGCACTTTTGTTGCTACACATCAAGAAGAAGACTTTCAGTATCGTTTTTTACGCCTTGAGCCTGACTCTGGCCATAAATTACATCTTAAAAATCAGTTTTTAGCCTGTCAAAACATCCAAGCCGATGCTTTTGTAGCTCAACTGCTCAAATTAAAGGCAGGTGACCCCGTCATACGTATTGATCGGGTCCAAAGCGCTGCAGGTCGCCCGATTGTTTTTGAGGAGATTTGGTTGCCTGAAGGGCGCTTTAAGGGTCTCACCATGGAGGCGCTCATTGCTTGGCCAGGACCGATGTATGCCTTCTATGAAAGTCAGTACGCCATTCATATGGTGCGGGCTGAAGAGAAGATTAAAGCAATCTTGGCGAATCGGGATTTGGCGAAGAATTTACAGATTCCCGAGGGCACTGCTTTGCTCTCAGTTGAGCGTGTGGCTTTTACCTACGGCAATAAACCAGTAGAAATTCGGCGTGCCAGATATGACACTTCTGAGCAGCACTATGACAATAAATTACACTAGAGAGTACACTCTAAAAGAGAAAAACCCCTTTTTAACCCCTTTAAACGCTAAATTTTACAATTCCCCTAAGGTTTCCAATAGAATATGTTGCAACACAACAAAACCACAATGAACCTCCACCGAAAGAACGAGATTGCCCATGGTTGATACACAGCAAGATGTAAAAAAAGATAGACCTGTTTATAAAAACATCGGTCTTGCCCAGCTGATCAAGTACCGCCTGCCATGGGCTGGAAAAGTATCTATCCTGCACCGCCTTAGCGGCGCAGCTTTGTTCTTAACCCTGCCTTTTTTGCTCTACCTGTTTGATCAAAGCTTGGCTTCAGAAGTGAGTTACCTTAAGTTTCAGGCAATTACTGACAATATTTTGGTCAAAATCATTCTGTTGGGACTAATTTGGTCTTTCTTGCACCATTTCTGTGCAGGAATTCGCTATCTTTTACTGGACTTGGAAATCGGCGTTGAGAAGGTCGATGCCAACCGGTCAGCAATCATTGTTTTTTCTTTAGGCCTTGTTTTGACTGCAGTGGTTGGCCTCAAATTATTCGGCTTGTACTAAGTACCCATCATCTAAGGAAATTTCATGCCTATTTATCAAATTGGACCAAAGCGTTTAGTGGTTGGCGCTCATTACGGTCTAAAAGAATGGATTATTCAGCGTGCGACTGCCATCGTGATGGTAGTTTTTACGATCGTTTTGCTGTTGGACTACAGCATCACCGGTAGTGCTACTTATGAAGGTTGGGCTGGATTGTTTAGCAATCAGTTCATGAAGCTGTTAACACTGTTATTTTTCATCAGCTTGTTCTATCACGCTTGGATTGGCATCCGTGATATTTGGATGGATTACATCAAGCCTGTCAGCATTCGGTTAACGCTGCAAGTGCTCACTGTTTTATATCTCGTAGCCTGTGCGGCCTACGCCGTACAAATTTTGTGGAAAGTGTAATTTAATGACCGCGATTAAAAAAGTTTTACCGCGACGCCGTTTTGACGCTGTAATTATTGGCGCCGGTGGTTCTGGTATGCGCGCCTCACTGCAATTGGCCGAAGCTGGCCTGAACGTTGCGGTGTTAACTAAAGTTTTTCCAACCCGTTCACATACGGTTGCTGCACAAGGCGGTATTGGCGCCTCGCTTGGCAATATGAGCGAAGACAACTGGCACTATCATTTTTACGACACCATTAAAGGCTCTGACTGGTTAGGTGATCAGGATGTGATTGAGTTTATGTGTCGTGAAGCACCTAAGGTGGTTTACGAGTTAGAGCACTTTGGCATGCCTTTTGACCGAAATCCTGATGGCACAATTTATCAGCGCCCATTTGGTGGCCACACTGCAAATTATGGTGAGAAGCCAGTTCAACGTGCTTGTGCTGCCGCTGACCGAACTGGTCATGCGATGTTGCACACTTTGTATCAGCGTAATGTTCGGGCAAAAACCAATTTCTTTGTTGAGTGGTTAGCACTTGACTTGATTCGTGACGATGCGGGTGACGTGGTAGGTGTGACCGCGCTCGAAATGGAAACTGGCGAGATTTATATCCTCGAGGCAAAAGTAGTATTGATGGCTACAGGCGGCGCTGGTCGTATCTGGGACGCATCTACCAATGCCTTTATTAACACTGGTGACGGTATGGGCCTGGCAGCCCGCTCGGGTATTCCATTGGAAGATATGGAGTTCTGGCAATTTCACCCAACCGGCGTTGCTGGCGCTGGTGTTTTGTTGACAGAAGGCTGTCGCGGCGAGGGTGGTATTTTGCGCAACAAAGATGGTGAGCGCTTCATGGAGCGTTATGCACCAACCTATAAGGATTTAGCGCCACGCGATTTCGTATCTCGCTGTATGGATCAAGAAATTAAAGAGGGGCGCGGTTGCGGCCCTAATGGTGATTATGTAGTGCTTGATTTAACGCACATTGGTGCTGACACCATCATGAAGCGCTTGCCTTCCGTGTATGAGATTGGTATTAACTTTGCTAACGTGGATGTTACCAAGGAGCCAATTCCGGTGGTGCCAACGATTCACTATCAGATGGGCGGCATTCCGACCAATATCAATGGTCAGGTAGTTGTGCCTGCTAATGGTAAAAAGAATGAGATTGTTAATGGCCTGTATGCCATCGGTGAGTGCTCTTGTGTATCTGTTCACGGTGCAAACCGTTTGGGTACGAACTCTTTACTAGACTTATTGGTATTCGGTCGTGCAGCTGGTAATCACATTGTTGGCATGGATCTTAAGAATCGCGAATTTAAGGCATTACCTGCGAATGCTGGTGAGCAGACCCTCGCGCGAATTGCCGCACTGGACAACTCTACTGTAGGTGAATACGCACAAGATGTTGCAAACGATATTCGTAAAACTATGCAGAAGTATGCTGGCGTATTCCGCAATCAAGAGCTGATGGACGAAGGTGTTCGTCAAATGGCGAAGCTGACTGAACGTGCTAAAAATTTATGGCTAAAAGATAAGTCCGCCATTTTTAATACAGCCCGCATCGAAGCCTTAGAAGTTGCGAACCTGATTGAGACTGCAAATGCAACGATGATTTCAGCAGCAGCCCGTACCGAGAGTCGTGGTGCGCATTCTCATGATGATCATCAAGAGCGCGATGATGCCAATTGGATGAAGCATACGCTGTGGTTTAGCGAGGGCAACCGCTTAGATTACAAACCAGTGCAACTGAAGCCTTTAACAGTTGAGTCCTTCCCTCCTAAAGAACGTACTTTTTAAGCGAAGAGAAATAAAAATGAGTGATATTCGTGTATTTGAAATTTACCGTTACGATCCCGATGTCGATGCTGCTCCGCGTATGGAGCGTTACGAACTAGAATTAACTGGCGAGCGTATGCTCTTGGATGCTTTGATTTCCTTAAAAAAGCAAGATGAGAGCATTACTTATCGCCGGTCCTGCCGTGAAGGTGTTTGTGGTTCTGATGCCATGAACATCAACGGTAAGAATGGCTTGGCTTGCTTAACGAATATGTTGACCTTGCCAAAAGTCATTACGCTGCGTCCATTACCTGGTTTGCCAGTCGTGCGCGATTTGATTGTCGATATGACTTTGTTCTTCAAGCAATATTTGTCAATCAAGCCTTACTTGGTAAATGACAATCCAGCCCCTGAAAAAGAGCGTTTGCAAAGCCCAGAAGAGCGCGAAGAACTCAATGGTTTGTATGAGTGTATTTTGTGTGCCTCATGCTCCACTGCATGCCCATCTTTTTGGTGGAACCCAGATAAGTTTGTTGGTCCAGCAGGTTTACTTCAGGCTTACCGCTTTATTGCGGACAGTCGTGATGAAGATACCGCGGCTCGCCTAGACAACTTGGAAGACCCATACCGTTTGTTCCGCTGCCATACCATCATGAATTGCGTGGATGTCTGTCCTAAACATTTAAATCCAACCAAAGCTATTGGCAAGATTAAGGAATTGATGGTCCGTAGGGCAGTATGACACTGAGTAATGCAGAGCTTTATCGTTTAAAGAGTGATGCCCGCAGAGGCTTACTCGAGAACGATTTAATTTTGCAGCGTTTTTTTGAGCGCTTTGGCGCGCAGATCGATGTGGCAGAGGGAAAAGTACTAACCCAGTTATTGGCCCTAGAAGATAATGATTTGATGGATCTATTAATCGGTCGCAAGGACTCTGTCGCAGCTCTGGAAAATGAGGCTCAAGAAACCACTTTTAAGCTGGTTTTGGAGAAACTAAGACAGAAGTAAAGTGGAATTTGGTTTAATAGCAGTGTGTGAGCATGATCAAGTAAGGCATTAATCATCAATTGAATGACTAAGGATTAAAAATGATTGAATCGGACATCAAGGCAAAATTATCGTTCTCAGACGGTACTCCAGATATTGACTTGCCTATTTACAAAGGGACTATTGGTCCAGATGTGATTGATATTCGCAAGCTATATGGTCAGACTGGCAAGTTCACCTACGATTCAGGATTTCTTTCGACAGCATCTTGTAATAGCAAAATTACCTATATTGACGGTGATAAGGGCGAGTTGCTCTACCGCGGCTACCCGATTGAGGAGCTTGCGCACAACTGCGACTTCTTAGAGGTTTGCTATCTGTTGCTAAATGGTGAGTTGCCAAACGCAAAACAAAAAACTGATTTTGAAGATTTGGTGATCCATCACACCATGGTGCATGAGCAAATGCAATTTTTCTTGCGTGGCTTCCGACGTGATGCCCATCCAATGTCAGTTTTGACTGGTTTGGTTGGTGCAATGGCTGCCTTCTATCATGATGAAATTGACTATAGCGTTCCCCATGCTCGTGTTGTTGCGCAAATTCGTTTGATTGCAAAGATGCCGACATTGGTCGCTATGTCCTATAAGTATTCTGTTGGACAACCATTTATCTACCCTGATAACTCTTTGTCGTACACCGCAAATTTCATGCGCATGATGTTTGCAACTCCATGTGAAGATTACAAAATCAACCCTGTGCTAGTTCGCGCTCTTGATCGCATCTTTATTTTGCATGCGGACCATGAGCAAAACGCCTCTACTTCTACAGTGCGCTTGTGTGGATCCTCTGGAACCAATCCATTTGCCGCGATTTCTGCTGGTATCGCTTGCTTGTGGGGTCCAGCCCATGGTGGTGCTAACGAAGCTTGTCTGCAAATGCTAAATGAGATCCAAGCCAATGGTGGCGTGGATACGATTGGTGAGTTTATTGCCCAGGTAAAAGACAAAAACTCTAGCGTTCGTTTAATGGGGTTTGGCCATCGCGTTTACAAAAACTTTGATCCACGAGCAAAACTCATGCGGGAAACTTGCTATGAGGTTTTAAAAGAATTGGGTCTTGAGAATGATCCGCTCTTCAAGTTGGCGATGACACTTGAAAAGATCGCCCTTGAAGATGATTACTTTGTTAGCCGCAAGCTTTATCCAAACGTCGATTTCTACTCCGGAATTGTGCAGCGCGCACTAGGTATTCCAACAGATATGTTTACATGTGTCTTTGCCTTGGCAAGAACCGTGGGTTGGATTGCGCAATGGGAAGAGATGATTACGGATTCTGAGTACAAGATTGGCCGTCCCCGTCAGTTGTATGTTGGTGCGACCACACGCCAGGTTCCTAACATCACTGCTCGTAAATAAGAGTTTTAGAGGATTTTCATGTCACGTACGCTTTATGACAAATTGTGGGACGAGCATGTCATCTATTCTGAGCAGGATGGTACGGCAACGATTTATATAGATCGTCAACTCTTGCATGAAGTTACCAGTCCCCAAGCTTTTGAGGGCCTCAATTTAGCGAGCCGTCCAGTTTGGCGCGTCTCCGCTAATTTGGCGGTGTCAGACCATAATGTCCCAACGACAGATCGCTCTGAGGGCATTACTGATCCGATTTCTAAGTTACAAGTAGACACGCTCGATCAAAACTGTGACGCCTTCGGTATTACTCAGTACAAGATGAACGATGCACGCCAAGGCATTGTTCATGTGATTGGACCTGAGCAAGGGGCAACTTTACCCGGAATGACTGTAGTCTGCGGTGATTCACATACGAGTACTCATGGAGCCTTTGGTGCCTTAGCATTTGGTATCGGCACCTCAGAGGTAGAGCATGTGTTAGCGACTCAAACCTTGCTCATGAAAAAGAGCAAGAACATGCTGGTGAAGGTTGACGGCAGGTTGTTACCTGGCTCCACAGCAAAAGATATTGTGCTTGCCGTGATTGGCAAAATTGGGACTGCAGGCGGTACTGGGTACACCATTGAATTTGCAGGCGAAGCTATTCGGATGCTCTCTATGGAGGGTCGCATGACACTCTGTAATATGGCAATCGAGGCTGGTGCGCGTGCTGGTCTTGTTGCTGTTGATGAAACAACTATTGAATATATTCAAGGTAGACCTTATGCACCCAAAGGTGAGCCTATGCGGCATGCCTTGCAGTACTGGCGAACCTTGCATTCTGATGCGGATGCACAGTTTGACGCTGTCGTTGAGTTACGTGCTGAAGAAATTGCGCCGCAGGTGACTTGGGGCACTTCACCAGAAATGGTTTTAGCTATTAGTGAGCGTGTTCCAGATCCCGAGAAAGAGCGCGACCCGAATAAACGTGCTGCCATGGAGCGGGCACTCGATTACATGGGCTTAGTTCCCAATACCCCAATGAGTAATATCTCAGTGGATAAAGTTTTCATTGGCTCCTGTACCAACAGCCGTATTGAAGATATCCGTGCTGCAGCTAAGGTTGTTGATCGCTTAGGTAAAAAAGTAGCTGCTAATGTGAAGCTAGCCATGGTGGTACCAGGTTCAGGATTAGTAAAAGCCCAAGCAGAGCGCGAGGGCTTAGATCGCGTGTTCAAGGCAGCTGGCTTCGAATGGCGTGAACCGGGTTGCTCTATGTGCCTAGCAATGAATGCAGATCGCTTGGAGCCTGGAGAGCGTTGCGCCTCTACTTCTAATCGTAATTTTGAAGGTCGCCAGGGCAATGGCGGAAGAACGCATTTAGTTAGTCCAGCAATGGCGGCTGCTGCTGCGATTGAAGGTCACTTTGTTGATGTTCGTAAAATTTCTTAAGGAACTACTATGTTTAATTGGTCCTCTTACACAATGATTAAAAAATTGACGATAGTTGCTGCCATCGGCATCATTCTTTCTGCTTGCGCCAATACTATGGAGGGTGTTGGCAAAGACCTTCAGACTATGGGTAATTCGATGGGTGGTGCAAAACCAGCCAACACCAATACGAATAACCAATCCCAAACCCAGGGAAAAGACGTTGTTGTTACTCCGGTTAAGTAAAGGTAATGGATAAGTTCACTGTTTACAAAGGCTTGGTGGCTCCGCTCAATCGTGAGAACGTGGATACCGACGCCATCATTCCAAAGCAATTCCTAAAGTCGATTAAAAAAACCGGCTTTGGACAGAATTTATTTGATGAATGGCGCTATTTAGACCATGGTGAGCCTGGTCAAGATTGCAGTGCTCGCCCGCTTAACCCAGATTTTGTATTGAACCAAGCGCGTTACCAAGCTCCCGGTATTTTGTTGGCGCGTAAGAACTTTGGTTGTGGCAGTTCTCGGGAGCATGCACCTTGGGCTTTGGACCAATATGGCTTTAGAGCGGTCATTGCCCCTAGCTTTGCCGACATTTTTTATAACAATTGCTTCAAAAATGGTCTTTTGCCAATTGTGTTGTCCGAACTGCAGGTGGATCACCTCTTTAATGAGACACTGGCTTTTATTGGTTACCAGCTCACAATTGATCTAGAGGCACAGCAAGTGATTACCCCCGACGGAACCGCCTATAGCTTTGACGTCGCCCCCTTCAGAAAGCATTGCCTGGTCAATGGCTTAGACGATATTGGCTTAACCCTGCAACATGCAGATAAAATCAAGGCCTACGAAGCTGAGCGCATCCTCAGGATGCCTTGGCTTGCTACACAACTGCCGTAGTTTTATTGAGTTAAAGGCCTTTTCATGAAAATTGCAGTCCTGCCGGGCGATGGTATCGGCCCGGAAATCGTTGCTGAAGCCGTCAAAGTATTAAACGCGCTTGGCCCCAAATTTGATCTTGAGACTGCTCCCGTTGGCGGTGCTGCCTACGATATTTCTGGCCATCCATTGCCGCCAGCAACTTTAGAGCTCGCCAAAAAAGCAGATGCCATTTTGTTCGGCGCTGTTGGTGATTGGAAGTATGACACCTTGGCTCGTGAACTCCGTCCTGAACAAGCTATTTTGGGTTTGCGCAAGCACCTAGAATTATTTGCCAACTTTAGACCAGCAATTTGCTATGACGAGTTAACGGCCGCCTCTAGCCTGAAAGCAGAAATTGTAGGTGGGCTGGATATTCTGATTATTCGTGAGCTCAATGGCGATATTTACTTTGGCCAACCACGGGGTATCCGTACTTCAGAGCTGCCTCTATTTAAGGGTGCACGTGAGGGCTTCGACATGATGCATTACAGCGAGCCAGAAGTAGAGCGTATTGGTCGGGTTGCATTTGAAGCGGCGCGCAAACGAAGTAAAAAAGTGTGCAGCGTGGATAAGGCTAACGTCTTAGAGACTTCACAGCTTTGGCGTGAGGTCATGATTCGGGTTGGCAAAGATTACCCCGATGTAGAGCTGACGCATATGTATGTTGATAATGCAGCTATGCAACTAGTCAAAGCACCAAAAGCATTTGATGTGGTGGTGACCGGTAATCTTTTCGGAGATATTTTGTCTGATGAGGCGGCGATGCTCACCGGCTCTATTGGTATGCTGCCGTCAGCCTCATTGGATAAAAATAATAAAGGCTTGTATGAGCCAAGTCATGGTTCAGCTCCCGATATTGCTGGCAAAGGTATTGCAAATCCATTGGCAACCATTCTTTCGGCTGCCATGATGTTGCGTTACTCATTAGGTATGCCACTAGAGGCTGATCGCATTGAAGCAGCGGTACAAAAAGTACTGTCTCAAGGATTACGTACCGCCGATATTTTTACCGAGGGCACTAAAAAAGTATCTACCCTGCAAATGGGCGATGCTGTAGTGGCTGCTCTTACAAAATAAGTATGAGATGCAACGACACAAGCACACACTGAACACCAATAACATCATTACACTGAATAAATAGTTGAACATCATGGCAAATACACAAGTACCACTGGTAGGCTTAGTCGGCTGGCGCGGCATGGTTGGCAGCGTTCTCATGGAGAGAATGTTTGCCGAAAAAGATTTCGACTTAATTGAGCCAGTATTTTTTAGTACCAGCCAAGCCGGTGGTTCGGCACCAACCTTAAATGGTCAGAAGCTGACCAAAAGCGAAAATACGTTGCTTGATGCCAATGACATCAAAGCACTTGCGCGCTGTGACATTATCCTGACCTGCCAAGGCGGTGATTATACCAACGAGATTTTTCCGAAATTACGTGCTGCTGGATGGCAGGGTCATTGGATTGATGCTGCGAGCGCATTGCGCATGAAGGAAGATGCAGTTTTAGTTTTAGATCCTGTAAATCGCCCAGTGATTGATGCTGCTTTGGCGGCTGGCGGGAAGAATTGGATTGGCAGTAACTGTACTGTTAGCTTAATGATGATGGCCATGGGTGGTTTAGTTAAAGCCGATATGGTTGAGTGGATTAGCGCCATGACCTATCAGGCAGCTTCTGGCGCTGGTGCTCAAAATATGCGTGAACTATTGTTGCAAATGGGCGCTTTGCACGACAGCGTGGCTGCCGAACTAGCGGATCCTTCTTCTTGGATTTTGGACATTGATCGCAAAATTACCGAGACTTTACGTTCTCCAGATTTCCCCAAGAAAAACTTTCGCAATACACCCTTGGCAGGAAGTCTCATTCCTTGGATTGATATCCCTGTAGAGCATGGTCAAACTAAAGAAGAATGGAAGGGCGGTGCTGAGTTTAATAAGATTTTGGGCCGCCCTGGATTTAGAATGCCTGGCAGTATTCCAATTGATGGTTTATGTGTTCGGGTTGGCGCTATGCGTTGTCATTCACAAGGCCTTACCGTCAAACTCAAAAAAGATATTCCATTAAAAGAGATTGAGGCAATCTTGGCTAATGACAATCCATGGGTCAAGGTCATTCCAAACGATCGCGAGACTACCGAGCGTGAATTGTCACCAGCGGCAGTTAGTGGCACGCTAACTGTACCTATTGGGCGATTACATAAAATGGCGATGGGCCCTGAATATCTCAGCGCCTTTACAGTAGGCGATCAACTCTTGTGGGGCGCAGCTGAACCTTTGCGCCGCATGCTCCGTATTTTGTTAGAGCGCTAATGTTTAGATTCGGCCAATTTTCTTTAGCTAGACTACTTTGCTTGGTCTGTCTAAGTTGGTCTTGTGCGGCTGGAGCTGTTTCTCTGGGGTCTCCCAAACTACTCTCGAAGCCGGGTGAGCCTCTTAAAGCAGAGTTTCTGATTCGGGTGGGTGCTGATGAGCAATCCGCCCTGACTAGTTTGAATGTCAGTATTGCCAATAAGGCTGCCTATGAACGCTTGGGGATTTCTCAAAAAATCCTCAGCCTCAATCCTCAGGCAATGATTTATCGCAATCCACAAGCGCAGTTAGTGGTCTTGCTGGAAACGGTTGAATCTGTAGCAGTCACCGATGATCCTTTCCTGGATGTCTTAGTGACCTTAAATTGGTCTGCTGGTAGTCTTACTAAAACATTTACTCTACTTTTGGGCGATACCCAAAAAATCCTTGTCAGCCCTGGCCAGACTCTTTCAGGAATCGCAGCGCAACTAGCACCTCAATTACAGGGTGCAAGCCTCAATCAAACCATGATGGCTTTATTTAAAGCCAATCCAGATGCATTTGCTAGTGGCAGTATCAATCGTCTCGAGGCTGGCGTTGAGCTTAATCAGCCCAATCAGGCTTTGCTACGCTCAATTAGTCCTGTAGAAGCTCAGCAGTTCGTAGCAGAGTCGAATGCTCAGTGGCTATTAGAGCGCGATGCTAAGGATGGCGCAAAAGACGGTGCAAAAAAATCAGGACAAGATCCCAACAGTAGCAACGGCTCTAAAAATACTGTCGATGCACCACTCAAGGATCGTCTTAAAATTGGATCAAGTACCCAAGATAGTTCTGAAGAGCGTCGCTATACAGAAGATTTAGTTGCACAAGAAAAAGCACTCGAACAAACACGAGTCAGGGTAGCTGAGCTTGAAAAGAATATTGCAGATCTACAGCTCATGCTAGACCAAGCCAAGGGTAAAACGCCTGCAGCAACAAAAGATGCTGGTCTATTTGGCTTGGGTAATTTTGCTCCCGCGCTACTAGCCTTACTCTTGATAAGCTTTACTGGATTATTACTATGGTTGCTGGCAAAAAATGCACGGCGCTCTGAGGCCCGTAATTTCTCCAACAGCACTCCCGCTGCACCGGTAAGCACCTCTGAGCACAGCCCATCTCACAGTGGCATGCCAGACCGCGCGAAGACTTTATTTGCTGGGATTGATTTAGAGTTAACGCCTATCCAAAAACCTACATCGGCATCACAGCCTGAGTTAAAGCCTGTATCGAAGATAAACCCTCTAGCCGAGGTAAATCCCTTGGTTGATGCACTGCGGGTAAAGCTCAATTTAGCGCGTGCCTACATCACCATCGAAGATTTTGTTGCTGCTAGAAAATCTCTCCAAGAAATTGTCCAGATTGGTGGACCAATTGATCCTGTAATTACTGTAGAAGCTCAAAATTTATTAGCCGAGCTATCTCTGCGTAATCATTAAGTTTTCCTATGCGAATTGCTCTAGGCCTCCAATATGATGGCAGTACCTATTCAGGATGGCAGTCTCAGCTAAATCAAAACACGATTCAAGACGAGTTGGAAAAGGCGATTTCTGCATTTGTTGGTATAGATGCGAGGAAATCTCCTATTCGTGTCATTACAGCAGGTAGAACGGATACAGGAGTACATGCCTTAGGCCAAGTGGTTCATTTTGATGTTGAGGTGGAACGAGAGAATTGGTCATGGGTTAGGGGGGTGAATGCCTTTTTGCCAGAATCGATTGTGGTGAATTGGGCGCAAGTTGCTCCTGAAGAATTTAGCGCTCGTTATTCTGCATGTGAGCGTACTTATATTTATGCTTTGCATGCAGGGCCATATCGCTCTCCGATGGCTGCTGACCGCGCTGGCTATGTGATGCTTCCAGCAGATCGTTGGTTTGATGTTGATGCCATGACACTTGCTGCCAAGTGTTTAATTGGTGAGCATGATTTCAGTTCATTTCGTTCTTCAGAGTGTCAAAGTAAGACACCAGTAAAGACGATGCATTCGATTGAGATTTTCTCGCATGCACCCTGGCTTTATTTTAAGATCACTGGAAATGCTTTTTTACATCATATGGTGCGTAACTTAGTGGGTAGTTTTATTCAGATTGGCGTTGGTAAACAAAAGGCTGAATGGATGGCGCAAGTGCTGGCTGCAAAAGATCGCAGTATTGCTGCACCGACATTTTCTCCGGCTGGGCTCTATTTGGCCAAAATAGCTTATCCAGAAGAGTTCGGCATTCCAGGCCCTTGGCTACAAAACTCTTGGTTACCCCCTTTTCTGACACAGCATGAGGCCTAATTAAGGCTATTAGCTGTAGGGTATTTCTGCAAATGATAAGATTTGTTTCCGTTTGCTTTTGCCAATAAAAAGGGCTCTCATGTTTAATTCCAAATCAAAACAACCACTAGGTAAATCAGTTGAAAGTTTTGAAACCATTATCGGCTCCAGCCTAAGAGTAGACGGCAATTTGCTACTGCGTAGCAGTGTTCGCATTGATGGTCTTGTTAACGGCAACATCTTGCAAGAGGATGGTTGTGAGGCTACTGTTGCTATTGCAAAGGGTGCCACAGTGATTGGTGATATTCGAGCCAAGCATGTGATTGTTTCTGGGAGCCTGCAAGGAAATATCTTTTCTTCTGATCGCGTAGAGTTGCTTGAAACCGCCTTTGTGAGCGGAGACATTACCTACGGTACATTAGGCATGCAAGTCGGCGCTAAGCTCGAAGGTAAGCTAAGGCAGGCTGACAGTGAAACTTCGACCCAAACTGCCGATGTATTCATTGCGCAAGCAATGCAAAAAAGTAATGCTGCCTAACTGAGATGCAAATCTTTTGGGTTTCAGGTGCGGTTGGCAAGATACATCGTATTAACTTAACGTTAAAGCATCTTTTATTGGGATTTTGTGGCTTTGCTTTTGCGTTGATTTTCTTGGGTGTTTTTCTGCAATACATGGGCTTTCAGATGGCCATTGAGTACAATCCACAGCTCGCCAGGAAACTCGGAAATGTTCACTCTGCCCTTGAGCTTGAAAATCTCAATACCTTTTATCGACAAAAATTAATCGACATTGAAAAACAAGTTGTCACTTACCAGGCCAAGGTAAATGATTTACAAGTTAGCAATCAAAAATTATCAGTACTAGCTACGCCACCAGCAATACAGAAAGACAAGCCTAAAGCTCCTTCAGTTGGCGGGCCATTTATTAGTCCGACTCGCTCTGAAACTAACCCCAGTTTGATGAATGCCTTGCAGGAATCTCTGCAAGATATGAAGCGTAATAATGAGCACCTCGATAAATTATCTGATCACTGGGTAAGCTATGTATCTTGGCTTGAAGCTGCGCCAACGGGCATGCCATTACAGGATCGGATTTCTATTTCCAGTGGCTTTGGAAAGCGGCTTGATCCGTTTAAAAATACCTGGAGCGAGCACTTAGGGGTAGACTTTCAGGCGCCCTCAGGAACCCCAATCGTGTCATCGGGCGTTGGTAGGGTCTCAAAAGCTGTCCGAGATTCGGTATATGGCAATCTTCTCGTGATTGATCATGACTCTGGCATCCAAACCCGCTACGCTCATGCTAGCGAGCTCTTGGTTAGTGAGGGTCAGACAGTTCGTAGAGGCCAATTAATTGCGCGGGTTGGCTCCACGGGAAGGACGACCGGTCCCCACCTGCACTATGAGGTTCTGAAGGATGGCAAATTAATTGACCCATCCCATATTCTGATTGGGCAATTCTCAGCTCAATAGGGCGTTTTTCAGCCTTAACCCGTATCATTAGGGTATGGGATTACTCAATTACACCGGCGGCCGAACCAGGGTCAAAATTTGTGGGCTAAAGTCGCCAGCCGATGTCGATGCAGCTGTACTTGCTGGGGTTGACGCCCTTGGTTTTGTCTTTTATCCCCCCAGTTCTAGGGCGGTAAGCCCCAATATTGCCGCTACCTTGATTTCGAGACTACCAGCGGGGGTAGATGCCGTTGGCTTAGTCGTAAATGCCACAGATGCTGAATTTGAGGCCATTAGGGGTGCCGCCCCCATCACTTTATGGCAGTTTCATGGGGATGAGTCCCCAGCTGAATGTGGGCGCCTTGCTAAAGGCCAGCCTTGGATAAAGGCTGCACGCGTTGGAGCCGGCTTCGCTTTTGATGATTTTTCCCTACAATATAGGCATGCAAATGCTTTTTTGCTCGATGCCCTGGTAGAGGGTTATGGTGGAGGAGGCATTCCTTTTGATTGGTCAGGAATTCCGCAAACATGGATAAGCGCAAACGCGCCTCAGGTCGTTTTGAGTGGTGGATTGAACGTTCACAACGTGGGCGAAGCAATTGCTCGTCTACACCCTTGTGCGGTTGACGTCTCGAGCGGCGTTGAAATCAGCAAAGGTGTAAAAGATCACGTCTTGATGAGAGAGTTTATCGAGGCAGTGCGTGCGGCAGACGCAAGCACATCAACCTAACATTTGCTGTAACTAATTAAAAGAGGTCTTTATGTACGATAAGCCAGATGCACGAGGGCACTTCGGTCCTTACGGTGGCGTATTTGTTTCTGAAACGCTGATGTTCGCTTTGGAAGAGCTCAAGGCAGCTTATGCAAAATATCAATACGATCCAGAATTTTTAGAAGAGTTTCATTACGAGCTAAAACATTTTGTAGGTCGCCCATCCCCGGTATATCACGCCAAGCGTTGGAGTGAGATGTTAGGCGGTGCGCAAATCTATCTCAAGCGTGAAGATTTAAATCACACTGGCGCACATAAAATTAATAACGTGATTGGTCAAGCGATGTTGGCTAAGCGCATGGGCAAGCCACGCATCATTGCTGAGACTGGAGCAGGACAGCATGGTGTTGCTACTGCAACTATTTGTGCTCGTTTCGGTTTAGATTGCACTGTGTATCAAGGCTCGGTTGACGTAGCGCGTCAAGCGCAGAATGTATTTCGGATGAAACTACTCGGCGCTAAAGTTGTCCCTGTCGAGTCAGGAACTAAGACCTTGAAAGATGCGCTAAACGAGGCAATGCGCGATTGGGTTACCAATGTAGAAGATACCTTCTACATCATTGGTACGGTTGCAGGTCCTCATCCATATCCTATGATGGTGCGTGATTTTCAAAGTGTGATCGGTGAAGAGTGCAAAGTGCAGATGCCTGAATTGACCGGACGTCAGCCAGACTATGTCATGGCTTGTGTAGGTGGTGGCTCCAATGCAATGGGTATCTTTTATCCCTATATTGATTACCCGGAAGTCAAATTAGTCGGTGTGGAAGCTGCGGGTCATGGCTTAAAGAGTGGCTTACACTCCGCTGCCTTATGTGTAGGTAAGCCAGGAGTATTGCATGGTAACCGCACCTATCTTTTGCAGGATGAGAATGGTCAGATTTCTGAAACGCATTCTGTTTCTGCTGGTATGGACTACCCCGGCGTAGGCCCTGAGCATGCTTGGTTGAAAGACTCCGGTCGCGCTGACTATGTTGCAATTACGGACGAAGAAGCGCTCAAGGCATTTCATGATTGCTGTCAAATTGAGGGCATTATTCCTGCACTCGAGTCTGCTCATGCAATTGCCTATGCTTGCAAACTAGCGCCAACTCTCTCAAAAGATAAAACCATCTTGGTCAACCTGTCTGGTCGTGGCGATAAAGATATGCATACCGTGGCGCAAGCTACTGGATCCGAAGGCTAAGCTGCAGTCAATGACTCACCACATTAAAAAATAAATACGAATCACCATGTCAAAAATTACTGCACTTTTTAATGAACTTAAAGCTACCGGGAAAAAAGGGCTGATTCCTTTTATTACTGCAGGAGATCCGGATCCCCAGCTGACTGTTGAGTTGATGCATGCCCTGGTTCGTGGTGGCGCTGATATCATTGAACTGGGAGTCCCTTTTTCTGACCCAATGGCAGATGGTCCAGTGATTCAACGTTCTTCAGAAAGAGCTCTGAGCCGGGGTGTGACTTTGCACAGTTGCCTTGATATGGTGAAAGAATTCCGGAAAAGCGACGCAAACACTCCGGTTGTTTTAATGGGTTACGCTAATCCAGTTGAGCAAATGGGTGCAGAGCGCTTTGCGAGCGAAGCTAAAGCTGCTGGTGTTGATGGTGTTTTGATTGTGGATTACCCGCCAGAAGAGTGTGTTGATTTTGCAGCTCGTATGCGTACAGCGGGTGTTGACCCTATTTTTCTATTAGCTCCGACTTCATCATCAGATCGTATTAAAGAAGCGGCCAAAATAGCTGCTGGTTATATTTATTACGTCTCTATGCGTGGCGTCACTGGCGCCTCCCATCTCAACGCCCAAGATGTAGCCAGCAATATCCCTAAAATCCGCGAAGCAACGTCTATTCCAATTGCGGTAGGTTTTGGTATCAATGATGCGCAAAGTGCCCGTACAGTCTCAAAAACAGCAGATGCAGTAGTGATTGGCAGTCGAATTATTCGCCTTTTGGAGGATTCTCCCCCTGGGCAGGCGGTACAATCACTCGAAACCTTCATACGCGAAATTCGCGACGCTTTAGATAGTTAATGCACTGGATAGTTAAAGACTGATGAGCTGGATCGATAAATTATTACCCCCGCAGATCCAGCATACGGATCCTGCCAATCGCAAATCTGTACCCGAAGGTCTATGGGTTAAATGCCCCAGCTGTGAAACTGTCCTTTACAGCACTGATATTGAAGCCAATTTATCGGTCTGTCCAAAATGTAGTCACCATATGCGTATCGGCGCACGCCAACGACTCGATAGTCTCTTGGACCCCAAAGGGCGCTATGAGATTGGTGCCGATATTTTTCCACTAGATCCACTGAAATTCAAAGACTCCAAGAAATATCCTGATCGCTTAAAAGAAGCAAGCGATGCTTCTGGTGAATCAGAGGCTTTGATTGTGATGGGTGGTAAATTAGAAAATATTCCCGTGGTAGCAGCCTGTTTTGAATTTCAGTACATGGGTGGCTCTATGGGCTCTGTTGTTGGTGAGCGGTTTGCTCGCGGTGTGCAAGAAGCGATCGCTAAAAAGTGTGCTTTTATTTGTGTCACAGCAACTGGTGGTGCACGTATGCAAGAAAGCTTGCTGTCTTTATTTCAGATGGCTAAGACGAATTCGATGTTGACCTTGCTTTCTAAAAAAGGCTTGCCCTACATCAGTGTGCTTACTGACCCAACGATGGGTGGAATTTCTGCGAGTTTCGCCTTCATGGGCGATGTAGTGATGGCTGAACCAAAAGCATTAATTGGTTTTGCAGGTCCGCGGGTGATTGAGCAAACTGTGCGCGAAACATTACCAGAGGGCTTTCAGCGCTCTGAATTTCTGATGCAAAAGGGCGGCATTGACATGATCGTGGATCGCCGCCAAATGCGTAGTGAGATTGCCCGTTTGCTAGCTTTACTACAGCAGCTGCCTGAGCCTGCCACTGCAGGTAGCGCCGCCGCATAAAGCGCTTGAGCCCTACCCAGCAACCCCCCATTATTTTCTCTAGCCTCGCGGCTTGGCTTAGTCACCTCGAAACAGCTCACCCTGTCGGGATCGATATGGGACTTGAGCGAATTCTGCGTGTTAAGGAGGCGCTCGGTCTAAGCTTTGCTTGTCCAATTATTACAGTGGCGGGTACTAATGGTAAGGGCTCTACCTGCGCTTATTTGGAAGCTATATTGCTTGCCTCAGGATATAAGGTGGGTTGCCATATGTCACCACACTTGCTCTCGTTTAATGAACGAGCGCGGGTGAATGGTGAAGAAGTGAAAGATGAATTATTGTTAGAGCACTTTACAGCGGTAGAAAATGCTCGTATTAGCCTCATGGATGCGCCTACTCTGACGTATTTTGAATTCACTACCTTGGCCATCATGCATTTATTTTCCAAGGCAAATTTAGATGCCGTGGTGCTTGAAGTCGGTATGGGTGGTCGTTTAGATGCAGTCAATATTGTGGATGCGGATTGTGCAATCGTCACCAGCATCGATATTGATCATGCAGAATTTTTAGGTAATACGCGCGAACTGATCGGCTTTGAAAAAGCAGGCATTTTTCGTTCAGGCGCTATCGCAGTTTGTGGCGATCCCGTAGCACCGCAATCTTTAATTGAGCATGCTGAAAAATTGGGTTGCGATCTCTGGCTTCAGGGTCGGGACTACAACTTTCAGGGGGATAAACAGCAGTGGGGTTGGGCAGGACGTCAAAAGCGTTTTAGTGGCCTAGGCTATCCTGCTTTGCGTGGCGCTAATCAAATCCTGAATGCTTCTGCAGTAATTGCTGCTTTGATGGCTCTACATCCACGTTTGCCTGTCAGCGCTCAAGATATTCGTAATGGATTTGCCTTAGTAGAGTTACCGGGGCGCTTTCAGGTGCTACCAGGCCAACCTACCGTGGTGCTCGATGTGGCTCACAACCCTCATGCTGCCGCCACCCTTGGTCAAGGCCTAGAAAAAATGGGCTATCACCCCTATACCTATGCCATATTCGGTGCGATGGCCGATAAAGATATTGCCGGCGTCATAAAGCCTCTATTGGATAGCGTAGATTTTTGGTTTTGCACGGATTTACCAACCCCACGTGCAGCTAGCGCGCAGTCCTTATCGGAAAGCCTGACAACCTTGGGGGTAGCGCTTAAAAATGGTGCGGATGGTGGGATTGAGTGCTTTTCAGATCCGGCGGCAGCTTATCAAAAAGCCCTTTCTAAAGCAGGTGAGGGTGATAGAATTGTGATCTTCGGATCCTTCTATACCGTTGCCGGCGTAATGGCATATCGAAATAACCAGGCCCATTGATCCATGATTCGTTTACCGAAGCTTTTTAAGCGGAACCCTGAGACTGAAGATCTCGACCGAGATTCAGTCAGGGGTCGTCGTACTGTGAATCGCCTTGCCCCCCGAAGTTTCCAACGTGCTCAAGAAAATGAAGAGCTTGCTCTTACTGAAGATCCTGAACAACAACGTGCGCGTCATCGTCTGATTGGTGCTGCTGTATTGGTCTTAATTGCGGTGGTTGGTCTTCCCCGCGTGCTAGATAACAAACCCAAGTCTGTTAATAACGATATTGCAATCAATATTGTTACCAGTTTGCCCGCTCCCAATGCAGCAATGCCTGCTGATGAAGAAAAGAGCAAGCCGGCCCCAGTGATTGAAGCGCCAGTAAAAAAAGAAATTACTCTAGCTAAAGAAGCAGTGGTGACCCCGCCTGGTGAAAGCAAGCCAGATGCTAAATCTTCATCGGCAGCATCTAAAGCAAACTCGATTGGCTTAGCTGTTGGCGAAGAGGTAGTTGATGCCGCGAATTCGAAATCCAAAACTGAAGAGCTGCCCAAAAAAGCAGGTCCAGGTAAGTACGTCATTCAAATCGGTGCTTTTGCATCTGAAGAGCGCGCTAAGGGTTGGATCAGCAAGATGAAGGAGCAAAAGATTCCGAATTACGTATTAAATAAAACAGGCGCTGATGGTGTCAAGTTATATGTTCTCAGGGCAGGTCCATTTGTCGATAAGGATGCAGCTGAAGCTGCTGAGAAAAAAGTAAAAGAGATGGGTCTATCTCCAAGACTAGTTGAGGTGGGAGCGCCTTAATGGAATACTTATCCACCCTGCAGTTAACTATGGTGGATTACTTCACTTTAGTCGTATTACTCATATCTGCTTTGGTGGGTATCTCACGCGGATTTTTTAAAGAAGTACTAGCACTGGCCTCTTGGTTCATAGCCGCTTGGGTTGCTTATCACTACACCAGCTATCTCTCCCTTGAGTGGTTATCGACCTTTCAGATGGATGAGCTCTTGAGTTTGGCAGTGAGCTTTCTCATACTATTCATTTTGACTTTAGTCGCTTGTGGACTGGTGGGTAATTTGATTCAAAAAGTTATTTTGTCTGCAGGCTTAAGCATGACAGATCGGTTCTTAGGTCTTGTGTTCGGTCTGGCAAGGGGTTGTTTGGTAATGGTGGTGATTGCTACCTTAGCTGCACTGACCCCTGTACCCCAAAGCGTGGCTTGGCAAAAAGCGCTTACTCGCCCAGCTATTGATGCGGCAACTAATTTAATTAAAGGCTGGTTGCCTGCTGACTGGGCAAAGCAATTAGGGGCGGCGATGCCCAAAATTACACCCACCGTTACACCTTCACTAACAATAGGAATATAGGCTTATGTGCGGCGTCGTTGGAACAGTTTCCCACTCCTCAGTGAATCAGCTGATTTATGATGCATTGTTGCTCTTGCAACATCGTGGTCAAGATGCAGCGGGCATGGCCACCATGAATGGCAATTCATTCACGATGCATAAAGCCAATGGTCTAGTGCGAGACGTATTTAGAACTCGCAATATGCGAAGTCTGATAGGTAGCGCTGGGATTGGACAGGTTCGCTATCCAACTGCTGGCTCCGCAAGCAGTGAAGAAGAGGCTCAACCATTTTATGTCAGCGCTCCTTACGGTATTATTTTGGCGCACAACGGCAATCTCACGAATGCTGCTAGTTTGCGGGTTGAGATGGCCTATCGTGATCGCCGCCACATCAATACCAGCTCAGATACAGAAGTGTTATTAAACGTATTGGCTGATGAGCTTCAAAAAGAAACCAATAGCGCAGCTCTTGATGAGGGTGCTATGTTCAATGCCGTTACGCAGCTGACTAAGCGAATTAAAGGCTCCTACGCCGTTGTTTCTTTAATTGCGGGTTATGGTTTATTGGCCTTTCGGGATCCATATGGTATTCGTCCTTTATGCATTGGGCGGATTGATACCTCCAAAGGGCCAGAGTGGATGATTGCCTCTGAATCGGTTGCACTAGATGGCTTGGGTTTTACCTTTGTGCGTGATGTGAATCCCGGTGAAGCGATCTATATTGATTTAGATGGTAATTTTTCTTCGCGACAGTGTGTAGCCGATGCGGTGCTGGCGCCTTGTATTTTTGAGTACGTTTATATGGCTCGTCCTGATTCCACTATTGATGGGGTCACGGTTTATAACGTACGGATGCGCATGGGCGACTATCTTGCCGAGAAGATTCGTAAAGAAACGATCCCAGGAGAAATTGATGTCGTGATGCCGATTCCGGACTCTAGCCGTCCCGCAGCGATGCAGGTTGCTAAGCGTCTTGGAGTTGATTATCGCGAAGGCTTCTTTAAGAATCGTTATATCGGTAGAACTTTTATCATGCCAGGGCAAGCCGTTCGTAAGAAATCTGTACGCCAAAAACTCAATGCGATGCGAATTGAGTTTAAGGATAAAACGGTACTGATTGTGGATGACTCAATTGTGCGGGGGACGACCTCATTTGAGATTGTGCAGATGGCGCGCGAGTCGGGTGCTAAGAAGGTAATTTTTGCTTCTGCAGCTCCCCCAGTGCGATTCCCTAACGTCTATGGTATCGATATGCCAACTCGAAGTGAATTAGTGGCGTATGGCCGTACTGATGAAGAGATCAACAAGATGATTGGTGCAGATCAGTTGATCTATCAGAGTGTTGAGGATATGAAGCAGGCAGTCAGAGACATTAATCCCAATATTGTGCAGTTCGAAGCCTCTTGCTTCGATGGCAACTACATTACGGGCGATATTAATGAGTCCTATCTGGATGCTTTAGAAGCTGCTCGCAATACTTCAGAAGCCCAAGCAGATCGCCAGCGTGACTCTAGCGACTTTGCCCGCTCACAATTACACCTGCATTTGGCTACCGAAGACTAAAAACAACGCTCAAGTTCCTCGGACGTAGGTGTCCGAGGCAATTTTGTAATTCGGTGTCAAAATAGCATCATGAAGAGTAAAACACCACGTCAAAAACCAGATTTCACTAAGCTTGCCCTCGAGACCCTTGCGGTTCGTGCAGGTACTCGTCGTACCGCTGAATATCAAGAGCATTCTGAGGCGATGTTTTTGACCTCCAGCTTTTGTTTTGATAGCGCAGAGCTAGCAGCCGATGGTTTTGCGCATGCAGACCAAGGCTTTATCTATTCTCGTTTTACCAATCCAACGGTCAGCATGTTTCAGGATCGTCTTGCCGCCTTAGAGGGTGGTGAGGCTTGTATTGCCACATCCTCTGGAATGGCAGCTATTTTGACAATGGCGATGTCTCATCTTCAGGCTGGGGATCACGTTGTTTGTTCTCGATCTGTTTTTGGTGCCACCATTCAGTTATTTACTACGATTTTAGGTCGCTTTGGAATCACTACTACTTATGTAGATTTGTCTGATACCAAGGCCTGGCAGAATGCCGTCCAAGAAAATACCAAAATGTTTTATTTAGAAACACCATCCAATCCATTGACTGAGATTGCCGATATTAAAGCCATTGCGAAGATTGCTAAAAAGGCCAAAGCGCTCTTTGCAGTGGATAACTGTTTTTGTACCCCAGCTTTGCAAAGACCATTGGCATTAGGCGCTGATGTAATCATTCATTCAGCTACAAAATATCTTGATGGTCAAGGGCGAGTAGTTGGTGGCGCTATTGTGGGTAGTCGTGATTTCATTATGGGAAAAGTGTTCCCCTATGTCAGGACTGCTGGCCCCACGCTTTCTGCATTTAATGCCTGGGTATTTCTGAAAGGTTTGGAGACTCTAGAGTTGCGCATGAAGCAGCAAAGTCAAAATGCTTTGGCAATCGCGCAGTGGCTAGAAAAACAGCCAGGAGTAGAGCGTGTTTACCATCCAGGTCTGAAGTCACATCCGCAGCATGCACTAGCTCAGCGTCAACAAAAAGCGGGTGGGGCGATTTTGTCTTTCACCTTAAAGGGTGGCAAGAAGGCTGCGTTCAAACTGATCAATCAAACTAAGTTGTGTTCGATTACTGCAAACTTAGGTGACACTCGTACAACCATCACCCATCCAGCCACAACAACGCATTGCAGAGTCAGTCCTGAAGCCCGTAAGGCTGCCGGCATTACAGAGGGGCTGGTACGGATTGCTGTTGGTCTGGAGAATGTACTCGATCTAAAAAATGATCTCATTGGTGGACTAAAGAAGTAATTTTTAGATTTATCAATCTGAGGCCAAAAAGATGAGCTTTGCAGATGCGACTCAGTTCTGGAATGCCCGCTTCAATAAGCCTGAGTTCATTTTTGGTAAAGACCCCAATGAATATCTCGCCGCGCAAGCCACCCAATATCTAAAAGCAGGTGATGCTGTTCTCTGTATTGCCGATGGTGAGGGGCGTAATGGTGTTTGGCTTGCTAAGCAAGGAATGCAGGTTACGGGATTTGATGTTTCTGATATTGCACTTGCCAAGGCAAAACAATTTGCCGCTGATAACGAAGTCAATATCCAATACAGTCTTTGTGACACCGATAGCTTTGACTGGCAAGCCAATCAATACGATGCAGTGATTGCGATCTTTATTCAGTTTGCTGATCCGGAGATGCGCGCCAAAATTTTTAAGCAAGTACATCAGACTTTGAAACCGGGTGGTCTATTGATTCTGCAAGGCTACACCCCGAAACAACTGGAATACAAAACCGGTGGCCCATCACTGTTAGAGCACCTCTATACAGAAGAAATGATCCGTGAGTTAAGTCAAGATTTTGAAGTAGTCAATCTACAGTGCTACGAAAAAGAATTATCAGAGGGCGCTAGACATACTGGTATGTCAGCCTTGCTTGGGATGGTAGCTAAAAAGAGGGCGTAAAAAAAGCTGCCGAAGCAGCTTTTTGATGAAGCGTTACAGCTTAAGCGCCAGCTTTCTTAGCGTAAGCAGAGCACCAGCCTGGGCCAGCAACTTGCTTAGCACCAAACAATGAGCAACCACCAGCAGCAGAACCGGCTTTACCTTGATACAAAGCACAGTTGGTACATACCTGACCAGCAGCGTACTTAGGGTACTTTGCTTTATCTACGGTAGTAGCGTTTGCTTTGTAACCCAATGCAACAGCTTGCGGATCATTTTCAGCAAGCATGGCTTGAGCTTGAACTTGACCGTTCAATGCCAAAGTGCAGGCACCAGCAGCAGATAAAATCATAAATTGGCGACGACTATTTTGCATATAAAACTCCATTTTTTTGAGAGGGTTATTAAGGATATCGCGACGATATTAGCATATTAATCAAAATACTATTTCTATGCATAGGGTTATAGGTAATACCCCGTTTTCAGTGCCCAATAAAGCGTCTCGGATCATTAATGGGGCGCAAGGGCATGATGTGTATTTGATGGCCATCTAGCTCTAAATTCATTTGACTACCGACCTCCATGCTCAGCCTTTTTACTTCGGCTGAGGAAGCCTCCCACTCAATCAGATTTTCACTATCCAGAATACGTAGTTGAATGACTGCTATCTGGCCTAAGCTACTCATCTTTTCTACTACTGTGGGTATAGAGCTAGTGCTTGGATTGCTATGAACACTTAAGCCACTTTGTGGAATAACCCAAGCAACGCGCACGTTCGGAGGGATCTTACCCTTATCAGTAGCGCTAAACACTTTAGTGCAACCATCCCAACTAAGGCTGCCCGCATTAAACATGCCATGAAACATATTACTAATACCCACTAGTGCAGCCACTCGAGAATTTCTGGGCTTTTGAAACAGGACCTGTGGGGCGGCGGTTTGCAGGCTAACGCCTTGGTCTATGACAGTAATCTGGTCAGCGAGTAAATCAGCCTCACGTAAGTCATGGGTTACTAATAGGATGGGTATGTTGAGATCTTTGCGAAGATCTGCGAGGGTCTTATACAGACTCTGGCGTGTTGGGGCATCGATGGCTGAAAAAGGCTCATCTAAGAGTAAGACCTTTGGCTGTCTTGCTAAAGCTCGCGCTAAGGCAACCCGTTGCTGTTGCCCTCCTGAAAGCTGGTGCGGCATTCTTAAGGCGAGCTCACCAATGCCCATGCGCTTCAGTAAATCTAGACTGATCTCCTGACGTGCAGTGATATTTAAACCAGAGTTTTGCAGGGGTATGGAGACATTCCCTAGGGCATTGAGGTGTGGAAAGAGGGCGTATTGCTGAAATAGAAAACCGCATGAGCGTCCTGCGGGTGATAGTTGCTGATGCTGATGCTGATGAGGGGTTCCTGGCCCATTGGCCTCAAACCAGATTTCTCCATTGCACTCAATTTTTCCGCTGAGGGGGTTATTCAGGCCAGCAATGGTTCTTAGTACCGAAGTTTTTCCACTGCCAGAAGGTCCTACTAGGGCATGTAATTCACCTGGTGCGCACTCTAGATCAATCTTTAAGGGATTAGGTGAGCTTTGTTCAATCTTGACCTTCAACATCAGATTGAGCTCCTGCGCTGATTGGGACTACGCCCAAGCACTCCATAAGAAAGTGCAATACAAACAAGGGAGATACCAAGAAGAATCAGGGCGATGGTGCCTGCACCAGCAGTATCAAAACTCTGCACTTTGTCATAGATCGCAATTGAAGCGGTCTTGGTCTCGCCTGGAATAGCGCCGCCGACCATCAAAATGATGCCGAATTCTCCTAGGGTATGGGCAAAAGTCAGCGCGGCAGCACTAGTAATGCCTCTCCAAGATAGTGGCAGCTCAATCAAGCGAAAGATTTGCCAGTTACTCAAACCACTAACCTGTGCCGCCTCCCGAATTTCCGGATTAATAGCCTCGAAAGCCCGCTGGATTGGCAAAATAGCAAAGGGGATATTCACAATCAATGAAGCGAGCAATATGCCTGAAAACGAAAAAACCAGCGGCACCCCAAAAATACTCACATTGGCGAATGTCACTAAAAAGTAATAACCAAGAACGGTTGGCGGAAGTACTAAAGGCAGTGCTAGGGCCGCCTCTACCCAGGGCCGACTTTTATTGAGCTTAATGAGCTGGTGGGCAGCCCAGATACCAAAAGGCAATATGAGCGCGATTGTCCAAAAGGCCAGCTTGAGGGAAAGCAGAATTGCATCCATATCCATCGTTTCGATTGTATTGTGTTTGCAGCCTAGGGTATCCCACTATATAAATTGGTAAAAGTTAGGTATTAAATATGCGTATATCTATATATATCGATATTAATGATGAATAACAAAGCCAAAGTAAAAAAAGCTACTAAAGATCTTTCTCCACAGGCAATGGAAAAGGTATTTGCGAGTGTTGCTCAGTATTTCAATGTTCTTTCAGATCCATCACGCTTGCGCATCATGTACACCATCTGTAGCGGCGAAAAGTCTGTTTCTGAAGTGATTGAGCAATGCGGGTCTAGTCAAGCAAATGTTTCACGACATCTCTCGGTTCTTCATAAGGCAGGAATACTGCTTAGACGTAAAGAGGGCACTACTGTTTTTTACTCAATCGCTGATAACACCACCGTAGAGATGTGTCAAAACGTGTGCGCCAAAATTGCGCAGAGTTTGCATTAATTTATAAAGTATTGAATCCTCAAATTAAAGTAGATATGACCAACAAACAAATAGAGATTTCAGCGCAAGACATCAGCACTATCGAAAAGCCAGCTAACCGAGCCCGCTTAGTGAAGGCGCCCGAACACTTTATTTCTCAGGAATTGATTGCCGATATCACCGCCAATGGCTTGGATGAAAATCGCCGTGGTTTTTTGCGAAAAGGTTTTATGTCCGCGCTTGGTGGTGCGGCAGCTGGTTTAACCGCGCCACTCGCTTTTGCTGCTGGTGAAGGTGATCCCGCTATTTTAGAAAAGCAAGAATGGCAAACAACCCTCGGAAAAAATGTAGCGACGATGCCATATGGATTGCCCTCCATTTATGAGTCAAATTTGATCCGTCGTGAGTCCCCAGGTTTAACGCGTGTATCGGCCGCTTCTGTTGCCTTCACTCCACTACAAGGTTTGTTTGGAACGATCACGCCGAACGGGCTGCATTTTGAGCGCCATCACCAAGGTTGGTACAACCTTAATCCAGAAACCCATCGCTTGATGGTGAACGGCTTGGTGAAAAACGCCCGAGTATTTACGATGAATGACTTAATGCGTTTACCCGCAGTTTCTCGTACACATTTTATTGAGTGCGGTGCAAATACTGGATTGGAGTGGGGTAACGTCGCCGTTCCTACAGTTCAATATACCCATGGCATGCTGTCTTGCTGTGAGTTCACCGGCGTGCCTTTAAAGGTACTACTTGAAGAGTGCGGTGCTGATTTGAAAAAAGGCAAGTACATGTTAGCCGAGGGTGGTGATGGCTCTGGCATGACACGCACCATTAACCTCGAGAGTTGCCTAGACGATACGATTGTTGCTTACGCTATGAATGGCGAAATGTTGCGTCCAGAAAATGGCTTCCCCTTACGCCTAGTAGTGCCTGGAGTGCAGGGCGTAAGTTGGGTTAAATGGCTACGTCGTTTAGAGGTGGGCGACATGCTGTGGAATGCAAAAGATGAAGCAATTCACTATATTGAGCTGATGCCCGATGGATCGCATCGTCAATATGCCTCTATCCAGGAATGCAAGTCTGTCATTACCACTCCGTCTGGTGGACAGCAGTTATTAGATAAGGGCTTTTATAACGTTAGTGGTATGGCCTGGTCCGGTCGAGGCAAGATTAAGCGCGTTGACGTTTCATTTGATGGTGGCAATAACTGGCGCACTGCACGTCTTGAAACACCAGTGCTCACAAAATCGATCACCCGCTTTAATATTGACTGGGTGTGGGATGGCTCTCCAGCAATCATGCAATCCAGAGCAATAGATGACACTGGCTATATACAGCCGTCGATCAAGACGCTCCGTAATGTGCGCGGTACACGATCGATTTACCATAACAATGCAATTCAATCCTGGAAATTGGATTCCAACGGCGAGGTGAGCAATGTACAAGTTGGATAAATTCTGCGTCCGCCTGGGTGTAGCGGCGCTTATCGGAGTTACAGCCCAATTATCTTTTGCCCAATCGGGCTCTACTAAGTTTCCTGGCCTTGGAAGAGTAGCTACCCCCGCTGAGGTTTCGGCTTGGGATATTGATGTCCGTCCTGACTTCAAGGGCCTGCCTAAGGGATCTGGCTCGGTTGCGCAGGGTCAGGTGATTTGGGAAGCTAAATGCGCAAGCTGCCATGGGACATTTGGTGAATCAAATGAAATCTTTACGCCGATTGCTGGCGGCACTAGTCAGGATGATCTCAAAACTGGCCGCGTAGCTTCATTGAAAGACATGAAGCAACCTCAAAGAACTACCTTAATGAAAGTGCCCACCTTATCTACATTGTGGGACTACACCTATCGGGCTATGCCCTGGAATGCGCCAAGATCACTGACGCCGGACAATACCTATGCATTAGTTGCCTTCATATTGAATTTGGGGGATATCGTTCCGGATGACTTTGTTTTGAGCAATGCCAATATTGCTGAAGTCAAAATGCCCAATCGAAATGGCATGACTACCAAGCATGGGTTTTGGAATGTAAAAGATAAACCTGACGTGAACGGCAGTTCTTGTATGAACAACTGTGTGCCATTTGTGCAAATTGGCTCAACTTTGCCCGAATTTGCCCGTAATGCCCATGAAAATATTGCAGAGCAAAACCGCATGTATGGGCCATATCGTGGAGCTGACACCACTAAACCGCCGATTGCGCAATTACCCGGGGCGTCTGGAATCGGCCTTGCCCACGCTTCTGATACCCATTCTCAAGCTGCAAAGGGACCTGCAGCCCTGTTTAAAAACGAGAACTGCTCTGCTTGCCATGCTCCTAATGCCAAGCTTGTAGGCCCATCGATAGCCGATGTGGCTAAAAAGTATGAGGGGCAAAGTGCCGCCCTTGATAAACTCATGATTAAGGTAAAAGTAGGCGGTGCGGGTGTCTGGGGTGCGATTCCGATGCCAGCACAGGCGCAATTATCAGATGAGGATCGCAAGGCTTTAGTGGTTTGGATGCTTTCTAGCGGTAAGTAAATTACTTACTAGATAGTAATCCCATTGTTTTAATGCAAAATAAGCAATAAATTGATAGAAGTGAAGATTAAAAAGGAGTTTCTTATGAATCAGCAGCGTCGAAGTCTAATGAAGTACTCAGCAGTTTTTGGTCTGATGGCCTCCGCAGGACTTATTAGTGTTGCGCAGGCGCAAGAATGGAATAAAGCTGCTTTTGAAGGCAAGAGCCTTGATGAAGTATTCAAAATCTTGGCCGGCAGTAATCCAGATAAATCAACTGCGATCACCCTAAATGCTCCCGATATTGCTGAGAATGGTGCAGTCGTTCCCGTTGGCATCATCACTACGCTCAAAGCTGAGCAAATGGCCATTTTGGTTGAGAAGAACCCAAGCGCCTTAGCTGCTCAATTCTTTATTCCTGCCGGTTCAGACCCTTTTGTTACGACTCGTATCAAGATGGGTCAAACATCCAATGTGTACGGTTTAGTAAAAGCTGATGGCAAGTGGCTCATGACGGTGAAAGAAGTAAAAGTGACTTTAGGTGGTTGCGGCGGTTAAGCCCGCGCACATTAGCTAATTAATTAATTCAACACAGAATAAAAGAGGAACAAAATGGGTGACCCAATGCGCGTAAGAGCTGCTGAAAACGGCGGCACTGTAGACGTAAAGATTTTGATGAAACACGATATGGAGTCTGGGCAACGTAAAGATGCTGCCGGCAAAACTATTCCTCAGTGGTTTATCAGCACAGTCAATGTGAAGGCGAATGGTAAAGATGTATTTAACGGCCAGTTCGGTCCAGCAGTCTCCAAGGATCCGTTCTTGAACTTTAAATATAAGGGCGCAAAGGGTGACAAGATTGTTGTGACTTGGAGTGACAGCAAGGGCGATAAACGCACTGATGAAGCAACTGCTTCCTGATTTTTAAATTGATCTTCACCGCCTTCGTGGCTTTGAAAGGGTAGGACATGCAGCGTAAATTGACTTTAGGGCTAGCTACAGGTTTAGTAGCAGCTTTATTAACAATGACATCTTCAGTGTTTGCACAAAAAAGTGCTACGGACGATATTGCAAAATACCGCGAGATGATTGCAGACGGTAACCCCTCTGAGCTCTACGAGGCGGCAGGTGAAGAATTATGGAAAAAACCTGCTGGACCTAAAAATGCCACGTTAGAACAATGTAACTTAGGGCTTGGGCCTGGTGTTGTCAAGGGAGCAGCAGCGCAGTTGCCTCGCTACTTTAAGGATACCAATAAGGTACAAGATCTGGAATCTCGCTTGATGACCTGCATGCAAGTATTGCAAGGTCGTGATCCACAAGAGATGATTGATTCTCCGTTTCAGAAGGGTCCTAAAAAGGATATGGAGGCGATCGTAGCCTACGTGGTCACTCTGTCCAAGGGTGACAAAATTAAAGTCAGCACAGCGCATCCAAAAGAAAAAGAAATGTTTAATTTAGGGAAGCGAGCTTTCTTTGCTCAAGGCGGACCAATGGACTTTTCTTGCGCATCTTGCCATGCTGAAAATGGTAAACGTATTCGCTTACAAGATTTACCCAATATCACTGAGCAAAAGGGCGCCGCTATGGGTTGGGGTTATTGGCCAGCCTATCGTGTATCAAGCGGACAGTTCTGGACAATGCAGCAGCGCTTAAATGACTGCTACCGTCAGCAACGACTCGCCTATCCGATTTATGGATCAGATGTCACGATTGCATTGTCCATGTACATGGCTATGACTGGTAACGGCGGCACTGTTGAAACCCCAGGCTTAAAGCGCTAATAGACCAGAGAACAAAATCATGAAATTTATTAATATTAAAAAACTCTTGGCTATCGGCGGAGCTATTTTGCTAGTAGGTTCTTTAAATAGTCATGCACTAGCTCAACAAAAGAACGACCCAAAATATAACAAGATGATGCAGGACAGCTTTAGAGCTGAAGGTATAGCTGGCCTTGATCGCGTAGAACAAGACGCGACACAAAAATTTTGCTCAGATACTGCTTTTTCTGACGGCAAAAAAGGTGATGCCATGCGTGACAAGATTCAGAAAATGAATATGGCCGGCATTATGCAGCCATCTGATGGCAAATACATTGGCGACTGGAAAAGTGGTGAAAGAATTGCGCAGAGTGGTCGCGGTGCAACTTGGTCTGATAAAGCAGATACCCCAGTAGGGGGCGGTTGTTATAACTGCCATGCAATCGATCCCAAAGAGATTTCTTATGGAAATATTGGCCCTTCTTTGACAGGCTATGGCAAGCTACGTGGTTATTCACCTGAGGTGATTACCTATACTTGGAACCGGATTAATAATTCAAAGGCATATAACGCTTGTAGCAATATGCCCCGTTTTGCCCACTTCAAACTGTTAAATGAAAAACAAATTCAGGACGTGATGGCTTTATTGCTTGATCCAGAATCGCCTGTCAATAAATAACAGATTTAGACAGGCCGCAAGGCCTGTTTTCTTAAGGGAATCACTATGTCATTAAATCGTCGCGAGTTTTTGCAGGCTTTAGCCATTGCCTCTGCTGGTGGTATGAGCTTGCAATCCAATTTTGCTAGCGCGCAGACAACTGCACAAAAATTCTATGATTTACCGAAGTTTGGCAATGTTCATTTTCTGCATTTCACAGACTGCCATGCCCAACTCCTGCCAATCTATTTTCGTGAGCCTAATGTTAATCTTGGTATTGGCACTCAAGAAGGAAAAACACCTCACTTGGTCGGTGAGTATTTTTTAAAGGCCAATGGCATTAAGCCGGGTACGCGCGACGCGCACGCATTTACTTACCTTGATTATGTCGCCGCTGCCCAGAATTACGGCAAGATGGGCGGCTTTGCACACATGACTACTCTCATTAAGCAAATCAAAGCTAGTCGTCCAGGTGCCTTGCTATTAGATGGTGGTGATACTTGGCAGGGCTCTGGAACTTCACTCTGGACCAATGGTCAAGACATGGTTGATGCAGCCTTGCTGATGGGTGTTGATGTCATGACTGCGCACTGGGAAATGACTCTTGGTGAGAAGCGTGTGATGGAAATTGTCAATGGTGATTTCAAAGGTAAGGTATCTTTTGTAGCGCAAAACATTAAAACCGCAGACTTTGGTGATTCCGTATTCAATCCCTATGTCATGAAAGTACAAAACGGAGTTCAGGTTGCCGTTATTGGCCAAGCTTTTCCGTACACCCCAATTGCAAATCCCCGTTACTTCACTCCCGACTGGACTTTTGGTATTCAGGAGGAAAATCTTCAGAAGACAATTAATGAAGTAAAGGCCAAGGGTGCAAAAGTAGTTGTATTGCTCTCTCATAACGGCATGGACGTTGATTTAAAAATGGCATCTCGTGTTACTGGTTTGGATGCGATTATGGGCGGTCATACGCATGATGGTGTGCCGATTCCAGTTAAAGTAAAAAACTCAGGTGGAGTCACTCTTGTCACTAACGCTGGCTCTAACAGTAAATTTTTAGGTGTGCTGGATTTTGATGTGAAGGGCGGTAAGCCAGTAGATTTCCGCTACAAACTCTTCCCAATCTTCTCGAATATGATTCCTGCAGATCCGGCGATGAATCAGCTGATTACCAAAGTGCGAGCGCCTTTCGAGGCTAAGTTAAAAGAAAAATTAGCGACTACCGACAGCCTTTTGTATCGCCGTGGTAATTTCAATGGCAGTTTTGATCAGTTAATTCTGGATGGACTGATGGCTCAGAAGAATGCAGAGATTGCTTTCTCACCGGGTTTCCGTTGGGGTACCAGTCTATTGCCAGGACAGGCCATTACTCGCGAACATTTGCTGGATCAAACAGCGATTACCTATCCATACACAACAGTAACCAATATGAGTGGCGAAATGATCAAGACGATTCTTGAGGACGTTGCTGATAACCTCTTTAATCCTGATCCATATTATCAACAAGGTGGTGATATGGTTCGCGTGGGTGGTTTGCAGTACACGATTGATCCAGTTGAGACTGCAGGTAAGCGCATTACCAATATGCGTTTAAACGGCAAAGCAATTGACCCTAATAAAAATTACAAAGTTGCTGGCTGGGCACCCGTAAGCGAGGATGCTAAGAATGCTGGCGGTGAAGCAATTTGGGATGTCATGGAAAGACACTTACGTGATGTGAAAGTGGTCAAAGCCGTCAAGTTGAATGAACCCATAATTAAAGGGGTAAAAAATAATCCAGGTATGGTTTCACTCTAATACTTTCACGAAAGAAAACTAATGAATACATTACGCCGATGCCTTGCAGTATTGAGTTTAGTGATTGTTGCTTCCAGTCTTCAGGCTGCAGGCCCCTCTCAAGTCGTTTATCACATCGATGATGCTGAGTCTCAAGGTGTCAAAGGCTTGCGTAATATTCGTAATCATCTCGATGTTGCTCCGCAAACAAAAATCATCGTTGTGACGCATGCCAATGGAGTCGACATCATGATGGAGGGGGCCAAAGATAAGAAGAACGGTATTGACTACGCCCCTTTAGTTGGGGCACTAAAGTCTCGTGGTGTTCGCTTTGAAGTCTGCGAGATTACGCTCAAGAACCGAAACCTCAAGAAAGATCAATTTGTGCTTGATACGGATTACACTCCATCTGGTGTTGCGCGTATTGCTGATCTTCAATCACAAGAGCGCTTTGCTTATATAAAGCCTTAAACTATGTTGGCAATAAGGCAGATGCTATCTCAATCCTTATTGCCCCTAAGGCTTGCACTTATTTCACTATGTTTTGCGCTCAATGTGCAGGCAGCAGATGATCTACCCTTAAAGCCTATTCAGGTAGCTCCACACACTTATTTTGTGCAGGGCTTTGCCGAAATGGGTAACAGTAAAAACCAAAACTTTATTTCCAATGCGGGGTTTGTGATCACGCCAAAAGGCGTTGTTGTGATCGATGCTTTAGGCTCTCCAGTTCTCGCTAAAAAACTCATTGCAGAAATTAAAAAGCGTACTACACAAAAAATTGTTGCTCTCATCGTCACGCACTACCATGCTGATCATGTCTATGGGCTACAAGAATTCAAGAAGCTGGGTGCAATCATTTATGCGCAAGGGGAAGGCAGAGACTATCTTTCCTCTGAAACAGCAAAGCAACGTCTGATTGCCTCCCGTTTAGATTTTGCCCCTTGGATAAACGACGCCACCAAATTAACAGCAGCTGATGTTTGGATTGATCAACGCTATTTACTTACTGTTGGCGGTGTGGAATTTAAAATTAGCAGAGTAGGCCCAGCCCATGCCCCCGAAGATTTAATGATTGATGTACCTTCAGAGCGGGTTCTTTTTGCGGGAGATTTAGTTTTTCGAGGGCGCATCCCATTTGTGGGTAATGCTGACAGCAAGGGCTGGCTTCAGGCTTTAGATGAGATTGAGAAACTGAATCCCAAAATCATCATTCCAGGTCATGGCGCTTATTCCAGTATGCCAATCGAAGATATCCGCTTCACTAGGGATTATTTGCAATATTTGCGGAAATCAATGACAAAATCGGCCATTGAGATGGATCCATTTGAGGAGGCCTATCAGCAGACTGACTGGTCTGAATACGATGGAATGCCCTTATTTAGGGCGGCTAACCGCATGAATGCTTATAACGTCTACCTCTCCATTCAGGCGGAATAGGGCACTGATCCGCTCAAAGCCTTAAAATAGTCGATTCTTTGCTAAAAGGTGAGCTTACGATGAAAGCAATCCCACTTCAGTTACTTTTCACAGTTTTTACTGTTCTTGCCAGTAGCTTTATCAGTGTTGCCGTTGCTGCGCCAGATTTAGCTCATGGTAAAAAAATTGACCAAGAAAAATGCTACGCCTGTCATGCAAAGAAAACAGGCTTTGGAAATGGTGACATGATCTACACCCGCTCAGATCGGAAGGCAACCGACCTCAATAAATTGAAGGCGATGGTGGCAAGATGCAATACCGAATTGCGACTTGATCTTTTCCCTGAGGATGAGGCGGATGTAACGGCTTATCTCAACAAGCAGTTTTATAAATTTAAATAACTAAGTTACTAGCTAGCTTGGATAAATCAATTAATTAAATTAAAGAATTTTGAATATGGATGCGGCAGATATTTCTTCCTTGAGTAAATCGGTTGTGTTGGCTACTTTTGCCATCACCTTTTTGCTAGGTGCGGTGATGCAGAAAACGGGATTTTGCAGTATGGGTGCAGTCTCTGACATTTTTATTATGTCTAGCTGGACTCGTTTAAAGCAATGGTTTTTGGCTATCGGTGTTGCTATTGTCGGCTTTGCCTTGATGTCTTACTTTGGGCTAGTAGATCCGCTAAAAAGTATTTATACCGGCAACAGAATTTTATGGCTCTCCACCTTGGTAGGCAGCACACTCTTTGGTTTTGGTATGGTGCTTTCATCAGGCTGCGGAAGTAAAACGCTTGTCCGCATTGGTGGTGGCAATCTCAAGTCTGTCGTTGTATTTATGGTCCTCGGGCTTTCTGCTTACATGACTATGAGAGGGTTCTTGGGGGTGATCCGAATCAATACCTTGGATTCTGTTTTTATCGCCTTGAATACTTCTCAAGATTTGCCCAGTATTTTGAGTCCCATTACTGGCATTGCTCGTAATAACCTACATCTAGCTTTAGGCTTGATGGTGGGATTTGCTTTTATTGCTTATGCACTCGCAAGCAAAGTTTTCTGGACGCTTGAGAACTTGTTTGCTGGTATTTTTGTTGGTGTAGCCATTTGTGCTGTTTGGTGGGTTTCTGGCAACTTAGGTTACCTTGCTGAAGATCCGAATACTTTGCAGGAAGTATTTATAGCAACGAACTCGGGTCGCATGGAGAGCCTTTCATTTGTGGCGCCTTACGCGTATGCCCTTGACTGGTTAATGATGTATAGCGATACCTCTAAGTTCATCAGCGTTGGTATTGCAGCGGTACTGGGAATGATATTGGGTGGTGCATTTGTCGCTATCGTGACTAAAACGTTTCGGTGGGAAAGCTTTCGCAATACTGAAGATACCGCCAATCATTTAGTGGGTGCCACTTTAATGGGTTTTGGCGGTGTAACAGCGCTGGGCTGTACTGTCGGTCAAGGGTTAAGTGGGATTTCTACTTTAGCTATTGGATCTTTTCTTGCATTGCCAGGATTTATCTTTGGCGCCTACCTAGCGCTACGGTATTTAGAAACGCGTAATGCCCCTAATCCTTGCAGTTAACTTCCTGAATTGGATTCAATAATATGCAAATAGATTGGCTTGCTTTTACTCCTGGCCCCGCTATCTTTGGTGGAATACTGCTGGGAATTGCAGCCGCTTTATACGTCATTTTGCATGGTCGTATTTTAGGAATCAGCGGAATTGTTTCTGGCTTACTGCCCCCCAAGGAGGGCGACCTAGATTGGCGCATCAGCCTGTTGTTAGGGATGCTGAGCGCACCAATATGGGCGAGCCTACTGTTTGATCTCAATACCATCACCATCATAGATGCCGATTGGCTGGCGATTGTTATTGCTGGTTTGTTGGTCGGTTTTGGATCTCAATATGGTTCGGGTTGTACCAGTGGGCATGGTGTTTGTGGTTTATCGCGTCTATCTCCGAGATCTCTGGTTGCTACGATCTCTTTTATGAGCTCGGGTTTTCTGATGGTATTTGTGCTACGTCATGTATTGGGCTTCTAGATCATGAGAAAACATTTACATTTTTATAGCCAATATCTGATTGGCGTTTTGTTTGGATTTGGTCTGATTATTTCCGGCATGAGTAACCCCCAGAAAATTCTTCAGTTTCTGGACATCACGGGTAGCTGGGATCCATCCTTAATCTTTGTGATGGGTGGTGCGGTCTTGGTAGGTTTGGCCGGCTTTTATCTGGTCTCGAAACGTTCCGAAGCCTTTTTTGGTGGCGCCTTTCAGATTCCGACTAGACGTGATATTTCTAAGCCCCTGGTGATCGGCAGTCTTATTTTCGGTGCTGGCTGGGGTATTGCTGGCTTCTGCCCTGGCCCGGCTATTGTGGCGGTCGGGGCCGGTCACATCAAGGCTTTAGTCTTTATATTGGCTATGCTTGCCGGCATGGCTCTTTGCAAACGCTTCTTTACAGGTCCCATCAAGTAAGTCTGATTTAAAATCATTACAAATGTCTTTAAATCACTACTTTTTTGAGGTCTAGATGAGTCTTCCTATTTCTTGCCATAACGATCAATTTGCTACCTTAGGTCAAATTGATGCCAGCCACTTAGCAGAGATTGCAAAGCAAGGTTACAAGAGTGTGATTAATAATCGACCTGATTTTGAAGCCGGCCCCCATCAACCTACTAATGCGGTAATCCAGGCGCAAGCAGAAGCGCTAGGCTTAAATTATGCTTTCTTGCCGGTTATCCCTGGTGCATTTACACCAGAACAAGTTGTTGAGATGGCGCGCTTATTAAAAACAATGCCTGGACCTATTTTGGCTTTTTGCCGCTCTGGTGCACGCTCTACCAATTTGTATCAAATGGCTTTACAAGTTCGCTGATGCACTTTGATCATCCAATGAGTATCCAGTGAATATTTATGCGTATTGAGATCCCAGCAGAAAAAAAGTTTGTTCATCAGATGAACATGCCGATTCGTTGGGGTGATATGGATGCCTACGGCCATGTTAACAATACGGTGTACTTTCGTTATATGGAGCAGGCTAGGGTAGAGTGGATTACTTCTCTCGGTTTCAGCGTAACACCTGGTGACGCATCGATGTTGATGATCAATGGCTTTTGCAACTTTCATCAACAGCTGATTTATCCAGGCGAGCTTATTTTAAAAACTTATCTTGGTGATGTTGGTCGTTCAAGTGTCGATGTCTACACCACGATGGCTCTGACTACAGCGCCAGAGATCTTGAGTGCTGTGGGTGGTGCCACCATGGTGTGGGTTGATTTACAGACTGGTAAATCTGCCCCTTGGCCCGATCATTTGATTGATCAGCTGCGCTAGGATATTTTTTGCAAGCAAGCAATCCCCATATTCTGAGTATTGAAAAACTAGCTTCCTCTCTTGCGAAGTTTGATGTGATTATTGATGTGCGATCCCCTGCGGAATTTGCCTTAGACCATATCCCCGGCGCTATAAATCTACCTGTCTTAAGTAATCAAGAGCGTATTGAGATCGGCACTCTGTATAAGCAAGTATCCCCATTTGCTGCGAAGAAATTAGGTGCTGCTTATGTCTCTCGCAATATTGCCCATCATTTACAAAACACGCTCATCGACTTTCCTAGAGAATGGCGCCCCCTAATTTATTGTTGGCGAGGTGGTGAGCGTAGCGGGGCCTTTACCCATATTCTGAATCGAATTGGCTGGAAGGCCATGCAATTAGAAAGTGGTTATCAAGGCTTTAGACGTATCGTGATTGATGGACTTGATCAGATGAGTCAGCAATTTTCTTTTCAGGTGATTGCTGGCATGACTGGCAGTGGCAAGACCCGCATCCTTCAAGAATTGAAAGCTTTAGATCAGCAGATCCTCGATTTAGAGGGCTTAGCCATTCATCGAGGATCAGTGCTGGGTAATGAGCCCAATATTGAGCAGCCCTCACAAAAAGGCTTTGAAACCCAATTATGGAATGCCTTAAATCATCTGGATCCCAAGCGGATAGTGTTTGTTGAGTCTGAGAGCAAAAAGGTTGGTGGCGTTCATATACCCGACGCGCTGATGGAGCGGATTCGCAATAGTCAATGTATTGAACTTCGCTCTAGCGTGAAGACTCGGGTCTCATGGCTCCTGCACGAATATCAACATTTCTTGTCCAATCCCGCAAGCTTTAAAGAAAAACTCAGCTTACTTACATCACGCTATGGCAAAGAACAGATTGGACAATGGCATGACATGATTGATGCTGTTCACTTTGATCCTCTAGTTGAGGAGTTATTGGTGCTTCATTACGATCCCTCATATCAATCATCGATCGTTCGTAATTTTCCGCGTTATCACGTAGACCAATTTGTTGAGCTAAAGAATGATAGCGATGAAGCCTTTGCGATTGCGGCAAAGAGCCTCATCACCCAAGTCGGGGTTTAACTAAAAGCCTGAATACCCGTTTGCGCACGACCCAAAATCAAGGCGTGAATGTCATGCGTGCCTTCATAGGTATTGACGACCTCTAAATTGAGCATATGACGGATGACGCCGTATTCATCAGAGATACCATTTCCACCATGCATATCTCTCGCCAGGCGGGCAATATCTAATGACTTTCCACAAGAGTTACGCTTCATGATGGAAGTGATTTCAGGGGCAGCAATACCCTCATCCTTCATACGACCCAAGCGCAGGCAACCTTGCAGGCCCAGCGTAATCTCGGTTTGCATGTCGGCTAATTTTTTCTGTACCAATTGATTGGCTGCAAGAGGGCGATCAAATTGTTTGCGATCCATGGTGTATTGACGTGCGGCATACCAACACCACTCAGCTGCTCCTAGCGTACCCCAAGCAATTCCGTAACGGGCTGAGTTCAAGCACGTAAAAGGCCCTTTAAGACCCGTGATTTCTGGGAATTCATTTTCGGCTGGGACAAACACTTCATCCATCACGATTTCGCCAGTAATAGAGGCGCGCAGACCCATCTTGCCGCTGATCTTGGGTGCGGATAAGCCCTTCATGCCCTTTTCCAAAATAAAGCCTCTGATCAAGCCCTCATCATTCTTGGCCCAGACAACAAACACATCGGCAATCGGAGAGTTGGAGATCCACATCTTCGAGCCGGTTAATGAGAAACCGCCAGGAACTTTTTTAGCTCTGGTGATCATGCCGCCAGCATCTGAACCATAGTTGGGCTCAGTCAAACCAAAGCAGCCAATCCATTCACCACTAGCTAATTTAGGAAGATATTTTTGCTTTTGAGCTTCGCTACCAAACTCATTAATAGGAACCATCACTAAAGAGGACTGCACGCTCATCATGGATCGATATCCAGAATCCACGCGCTCAATTTCACGGGCAATTAAGCCGTAAGAAACATAGTTTAGATTAGCGCCACCATATTGCTCAGGAATGGTGATACCTAGTAGACCTAGCTCGCCCATCTCACGAAAGATAGCAGGGTCAGTAGTCTCATTGCGAAAAGCATCATGAATACGCGGCATCAAGCTACCTTGGGCATATTCGGCAGCGGCATCACGTACCATCCGCTCCTCTTCGGTTAGCTGGGTGTCTAGCAGAAGGGGGTCAGCCCAGTTAAAACTCGCTTTGCTCATGGTTCTCAATCATCCTCATTATATTTTAAATACGCATCCTGTGAATTTTTAGGAATGGCGATATTCTTGCTTCTATTATCCATTTTTTCTCGCTATCGTGGACTCACCTAAACGTCAACACCGTTATTACGACCTGATATTGGCGGCTTTTGTCGTAGTTTTACTGTGCTCGAACTTTATCGGCGCAGGTAAGGTTGCAGAATTGGATTTGCCTTATTTTGGCAATGTGACTTTCGGTGCTGGCATCCTCTTTTTCCCGATAGCCTATTTTTTTGGCGATATTTTGACCGAAGTCTATGGATACGCCTATGATCGTCGCGCTGTTTGGGCTGGTTTTGCAGCGCTAGCCTTTGCTGCCATCATGGCGCAGATCGTGATTGCCTTACCGGTTGCTCCTGGATCCTATATGGCGAATTATCAGCAGGGTATGGAGACGGTCTTTGGTAACTCTTGGCGCATAGCGCTAGCGTCCATGTTTGCCTTTTGGAGCGGCAGTTTTGTCAATAGCTATACCTTAGCCAAAATGAAGATTTTTACTCAAGGGCGTTATCTCTGGATGAGAACAATTGGCTCTACCGCTACGGGCGAACTGATTGATTCATCTTTGTTTTATATGCTGGCTTTTTACGGTCTTTGGCCTCTCAATGAGATTTTGGCTGTCGCCGTCTCCCAATACCTCCTCAAAACCACCTGGGAGGTTCTGGCGACCCCCTTAACCTATTGGGTGGTGGGATGGTTAAAGCGTAAGGAAAGCGAAGATCACTACGATATTCACACGAATTTCACGCCATTTAAGCTGAAAGTCTGATTTACGGCTTTTTTGTACACAAGCCGTTAAAATAATGCTCTTTGCTGCAAAAGAAGCATCTGCATCCTCGAATTGACCTAATAGAAAGTAAGAATACATCCGTGCTGTCCGCATCTAATATCACTATGCAGTTTGGGGCAAAGCCCCTTTTTGAAAATATTTCCGTGAAGTTTGGCGGCGGCAATCGCTATGGCCTGATTGGCGCTAATGGTTGCGGTAAATCCACCTTCATGAAAATCTTGGGTGGTGAACTTGAGCCCACTAGCGGTAACGTGAGCTTAGATCCCGGCATTCGTTTAGGTAAGTTGCGCCAAGATCAGTTTGCTTACGAAGATCAGCGTGTGTTGGATGTGGTGATGATGGGTCACGAAGAGATGTGGAAAGCAGCCGCCGAGCGCGATGCGATCTACGCTAATCCAGATGCAACTGATGAAGATTACATGAAAGCTGCTGAGCTCGAAGGTAGTTATGCAGAGTATGGTGGCTATACAGCAGAAGCGAAAGCAGGGGAGTTGTTACTGGGAATTGGTATTCCGATTGAGCAACACAATGGCCCCATGAGTAATGTGGCACCCGGTTGGAAATTGCGTGTGCTCTTAGCGCAGGCTTTGTTTTCTGATCCTGACGTTTTGCTGTTAGACGAGCCAACCAACAACTTGGATATTCATTCGATTCATTGGCTTGAAGATATTCTGAATGATATTAAAAGTACGATTGTGATCATTTCCCATGATCGCCACTTCTTAAATGAAGTGTGTACACATATGGCCGATATGGACTTCGGAACCCTGAAGGTCTATCCCGGCAACTATGACTCTTATATGTTGGCTTCAGTTCAGGCTAGAGCTCAACAATTAAGCTCGAACGATAAGGCTAAAGAAAAGATTGCAGAGTTGCAGGCTTTTGTGAGCCGCTTCTCTGCTAATGCTTCCAAAGCGCGTCAAGCTACATCACGTCAAAGACAATTAGAGAAGATTGAGATTACTGAGATCAAGCCTTCTTCACGTCAAAACCCATTTATCCGCTTTGATTCCGAGAAAAAATTACACAATATGGCGGTTGAGTGCAATGCACTATCTAAAGCCTATGATCACCCCATTTTTAAGAATTTCAAAATCGGTATTCGTGCTGGTGAAAAGATTGCCATCATCGGTCAAAATGGTGCGGGTAAAACTACGCTTCTCAAGACCATTCTCAGCAAACGCTTCAGTGGTATTCCTGCAGACAGTGGTGATGTGAAGTGGGCGGAAAATGCCAATGTCGGCGTGATGCCACAGGACAACACTGAGCTTTTTGCCAAAGATGAAATCCTGATGGATTGGATGAATGAGTGGCGCAATACTGGTGACGATGATCAAGTGATTAGGGGAACTTTAGGCCGCCTTTTATTCTCTGGCGATGATATTAGTAAGTCTGTCAAAGTTCTTTCTGGTGGTGAGAAGGGTCGAATGATTTGGGGCAAGTTAATGCTTCAAAAACATAACGTACTCGCTATGGATGAGCCAACCAACCACATGGATATGGAATCGATTGAGAGTTTACAGATCGCTCTCGAGAAATACGAAGGTACTTTAATTTTTGTTTCTCACGACCGAGAATTTGTTTCTGCTTTGGCGAATCGAATTCTTGAGGTTAAAGCAGATGGGACGATCGCGGACTACTCTGGAACTTACGAAGAATATCTTCGTAGCCAAGCTTTGGCAGGCTAGCTTTTTTTAGCTTGACGCTGGAATCGCATTGCAGTGCCTTCGGCACGGATGCGTTTCCAAACAGAGTCTTTTTCTTCTTGACTCAAAAATACCCAGTTGCTCACTTCACCGAGGCTACGCCCACAGCCCTGACAGATTTCATCGTATAAAGTGGTGCAAACACCAATGCATGGCGAATCAGAGCTGTCATCTCCAACCCCCAAAGAATTTGCGCCAGCTTGCTCTGATGGATTATCGTTATAAGAGGTCATAGCAGTACTTTAGACGATTTCAGAGGAATGCGTTGCTCCAGCTCATCCACATAGGCTGCCATTCCCTCATGCTCGCGATCTAAAAAACGCTTTACTGCCTTGGCAAAACCGGGGTCTTCAATCCAATGCGCCGACTGAAGGGTTGTGGGTACAAATCCTCTTGCCATCTTATGTTCGCCTTGAGCCCCACCCTCAAATAGATTAATACCATCTTGAATGCAGTATTCAATGGCTTGGTAATAAGCCATCTCAAAATGTAAGCAGGGGATATGCTTAATAGCCCCCCAATAGCGCCCATAGGCTGTTGAGGTAAGTCGATCAATAACGAGCAGTGATGAGGCAATCGGTATTTGGTCTTGCAGGGCGACTATCAGATGAAAATGTTCTGGCATAGTTTCCCCAAGCAATTGAATGCACTCTTGCGTTAAGTACGGGGAAGAGCGATGCTCCATATACGTATTTTGATAGCATTGATAAAAAAATGCCCAATCTGCTGCGCTTGCGTTCGATCCAGGTATATGTCGGTAGGATATTGAATGTGGCGTTAGTGAAGCGCGCTCCCGCCGAATATTTTTTCGGCGTTTCATATTCAGATCGGCTAAAAATTGTTCAAAATCTTGATAGCCTTGGTTATGCCAATGAAACTGAACGGAGTCACGCAGCATAAATCCTTGTTTCTGCAGCTCTGCTAATTCACTTTCTTGAGGAAATAATACGTGGGCTGAAGAAAGTGCATTTTGATTCACCAGTGTTTTTAATCCAGAGATGATTATTGCTTGAATGACTTTCTGAGCAGCATCGGGAGAGACTAAAATTCGTGGTCCTCGTACAGGGGTAAATGGAATTGCAGAGAGTGCCTTGGGGTAATAGGGCATATTATTTTGCTCATAAGCCTGCGCCCAAGCCCAATCAAATACAAATTCTCCATAGGAGTGTCGCTTCAAGTAAAGGGGCATTGCTCCCAGAAGCTGTGATTGATCATTCTCAACCAGTAGGTGGGCGACTTGCCAGCCAGTATTGCCACCGACGCAGCCTGTTTTCTCTAGGGTATTTAAAAAGGCATATTTTAAAAAAGGTCCAGCATCAGGAGCTAGCAGCGCATTCCAATCTGCTTCAGCAATCTCGGAAAGACTATTGATTACTCGTAGTTGGATGGCATCTTGCTTCAACTGAGTAGGGCGTACTTAGTGTTGAATTAATTCAATCTTGTAGCCATCGGGATCCGTAACAAAGGCGATGATAGTGTCACCGCCCATAACTGGACCCGCTTCTCGAGTGACATTACCACCAGCAGCTTTGATTTTTTCGCAGGATGCATAAGCATCAGTCACCCTAAGCGCGATATGCCCATAGGCACTGCCAAGTTGATAACTCTCAACACCATGGTTATACGTGAGCTCGATCTCAGACTGTCCATCAGCATTACCTTTGCCGAAGCCTACGAATGCTAAGGAATATTGCTGATCTGGTCTTTCAGTGGTGCGCAGTAAATTCATACCCATCACTTTGGTATAGAAATCAATTGACCGAGCCAAATTGCCGACTCTGAGCATCGTGTGAAGAATCATGATCTTATTGAATCTTTGCCTTGGCACGTAGTTTTTGCATTAACTCAGAAAATTTAGCCTTTTGCCAATTCTGATCAGCAGTGATCATCTGCTTTAACTGGTCTTTAATTTCTTCCATGCTGGGCGGCTTTACATCGCGTACATCATCTAATTTAATAATATGCCAGCCAAATTGAGTTTTAACTGGCTTGTCAGTAGTTTGACCTTTTTTAAGCTGCACCATTGCTTTAGAAAATTCTGGAACGAGCGCCTTATCGCTGACCCAGCCGAGATCTCCACCATTGGGGGCAGACCCTGGATCTTTTGATTTCTCTTTAGCAATTTGTTCAAAGTTGCCACCGGCTTTAATTTGAGCGGTAATTGCTTTGGCATCCTGCTCTTTTTCTACCAGAATGTGCTCAACGTGATATTCCTTGCCAGTGTATTGAACCTTAACTTGATCGTATGCTGCTTTAAGTTCAGACTCTGAAACGCCTTCTCTTTCTACAAAGTCCTCAAAAACAGCAGCAACTAAAACACCCATCTTGGATTGTTCGAGTTGATCTCGCACGGACTCTTTTTGCATCACGCCCCGATTATTGGCTTCTTGCAAAATTAATTCGCGAGTGACTAGCATTTCTCTAGCCTGCTCTCGTACCTGAGGGTTGTCTGGTTGATTTGATTTTTGTACCAGCTTGTCTAGCTGTGTTTTTGGGATGGCTTTGCCATTCACAATGACAGCATTTTGTGCAAATACTGTGGATGAGAATAAAGCGACACTAAAGGCGCTAATGGTCACAATTTGGCGTGTATTCAACATGGCTTAAGGAGTAAGTGATAGGTATAAAAGGTAAAAGACGATCTTAAAGCAATCTAGGTTCAGCTAGTACTTTCACTAGGGGTGTATGCCAAGATAGTCAAAGCATGGATTTCGGTTGGGAAATGCCGATTTAATGATGCGTAGATTGCTCTATGACGAGCCACTTTATTCATCCCCTCAAATTCTGGGGCGGTGATCGTGAGCTTGAAGTGGCCTCCACCAGTAGCTGCACCAGCATGACCTGCATGCAGATGACTTTCATCTTCAATGTGTAACTGGCTGACCTTAAAGGAGCTTCGTAAATCAACTTCAAAAAGGGAAATTCGGTCTTGATTGATTGTCATTCTGCAGATTGCTCCATGTGTCGACTCAGCCACATTCCCTGAAGAATGACAAAAATAATTAGTAATGCCGTGCTGCCGAAAAGTTTAAAGTTCACCCAGGTCTCTTCAGAGAATTCAAAAGCGATATAGAGATTCAGAATTCCCATGAAGAAGAAGAAGGCTGCCCATGCCATATTGACTTGATGCCAAATCGTTTTTGAGTGGGGCTCTTTAAGGGTAATTTGCTTGCCCATCAAAACCTGTATCCAATTTTTTTGGAAAAACTGTGCGCTGATAAAGAGGGCGCCGGAGAAAAGCCAGTACAGCGCAGTTGGCTTGAGTTGGATGAATGTCTTGTCGTGCAAAAAGATGGTTAAGCTACCAAATACTAGGATCATGACCAAGCTAACCCATTGCATTGCATCGATCTTGCGATGACGGTAGTAGACCCATAATATTTGCCCGATGGTGGCAACCATGGCTACGATCGTTGCAGTATAAATATCGCCAAATTTAAAGGCGATAAAGAAGAGAATAATAGGGAAGAGATCAAATAAAAATTTCATTTACGGATTATCCAGCTATTTCAGAATTATTCCTTTTCACTCGGGGCGATATTCCCAGAGGGTTCAAAATTCAAGGATGCTGAGTTAATACAGTAACGCAGCCCTGTAGGCTGGGGCCCATCGTCAAATACATGCCCTAAATGGGCATCACACTCGGTACAGCGTACTTCGGTGCGGACCATTCCAAGAGAAGAATCCCGAATTTCAGTAATGACTTCAGCGTTCTCTGGGGCGTTATAGCTTGGCCAACCGCAACCAGCGTCAAATTTGGTGGCCGATTTAAATAAGGGGGTTCCACAACAAATGCAACTGTAGCGACCATCTGCCCAATGATCCCAGTACTCGCCACTAAAAGGCCTCTCGGTTGCAGCTTCGCGTGTTACTCGGTATTGAATGCCGTTGAGTAAAGTTTTGTATTCTTGATCGGTTTTTTTAGTCATAGTAATAAAGTGTTGGTCTTATGAGGAACAGCTAACTGCAAGACGTTGCATATCCAGCGGTGGTGGTTTTGAATAATCGGTAAAGGCTACTTGCTCATCGAAAGGCATACTCAAAATTTGGTGTAATTTTTCAAGTTCAGAAAAATCATCTTGCTGAGCCTGCTCAATAGCTTTTTGTGCCAAGTGATTTCTGAGAATATATTTCGGGTTGATTCGGTTCATTAATTCTTGCCTAGATTCATCGCTGAAATCCTCTGACTGAAGCCGGGCTAGATAGTCAGTAAACCACTGATCAATATTGTCGCGATCAATAAATTCATTTCTCTGGATGATTTTTGCTGCCTGAAAGTTTTTTGCGATACTGCTAAGACTACGAAAAAAGCTCGTGTAATCTACTTTTGAGTCATGCATGGCTTGCAGCAGGCGCTCAATTAAATCAACATCGCTTGCTTGCGCTGTTTGCAAGCCGAGTTTGGAGCGAAATAGCTGCTGCCACTCTTGGGCATAGCAGGCTGGAAACTCCTCTAGTGCTGTGCGTAATAGTGTTTGAGATTCTTCTGTAGAGTTTTCTAGCTCAAGTAAAGGCAGCATTGCACTGGCAAGACAGGCCATATTCCAATGCATCACTTTTGGTTGCCGCTGATAAGCATAGCGACCCCCATGATCACTATGGTTGCAAATATGATCAAGTTCAAATTGATCCAAGAATCCAAAAGGTCCATAGTCTATGGTCAGACCAAGGGCGCTAATGTTATCGCTATTTAATACGCCATGACAAAATCCTACTGCTTGCCACTGGGCAACTAATTTGGCATTACGAGTACTGATTTCCTTAAAAAGACTCAGGTAGGGATTTTGGTCAGCAGCACACTCTGGATAAGATTGGGTCATGAGGAGATCCGCCAACTCTTTTAAGCGCACCACGTTTTGCAGTGATGCAAAGTGCTCAAAGTGCCCAATACGAATAAAGCTTGGGGCAATACGAGAACAGACAGCTGCGGTTTCTACCGTTTCTCGAATTACAACTTGCTTTGATCCGACTACGGCAAGAGCGCGACTAGTCGGTATTCCCAGCGCATGCATTGCCTCGCTACACAAAAACTCCCGAATGGACGATCGCAATACTGCTCTGCCATCACCCATTCTGGAGTAGTGAGTTTTTCCGGCACCCTTTAGTTGCAGTTCTAATTGATTTATCTCGCCTAGCAGGATGGCGCGACCGTCGCCTAATTGACCAGCCCAAACCCCAAATTGATGGCCACTATAGGCAGTTGCTATCGGATCTGAAAATTCAAGCTGACCCGCATTCAATTGATTGCCAGCCAAGACTTCAAGCCAGTCTGGGTTGCTGGGCAGACCATGACTTCCCATTTCCAAGCCAATCAGCTGGGCTGCAGAAGATGAAAAAGCGACCCAATAGGGATTGCTGATCGGGCTGGGAGGGGTGGGCTGGCAGACATCGCCACCGCGAAGGGTAAAAGACATGTTTTGTATTCTATGGGTAATTCACAACAGTCGCAGAACCCTCTAAAATGACCCTATGACAAATAAAGTACAACTTACAGCAGAAACCCAACTCGCCAATCTGGGAGAAGAGCTGAACGTACCATTTTTAAAGCTACTTGGGGTCCGTTGTCTGAGCGCTGAGATGGGTAAAGGTGAAATTCTGCTCGCGTTGAAGCCTGAGCATACCAATACTTGGAACGTCGCCCATGGCGGCGTTTTACTCACACTCATGGATGTCGCTATGGCTGTCGCTGCTCGCTCTAGCGATCCGGACGATCGCAGTGTCGTCACTGTCGAAATGAAAAACAATTTTATGCAGGCCGCTAATGGCATCTTGCGCGTGAAGGCAGATACCGTGCGCCGTACTGCCACCATGGCATTTTGTGAAGCGAAGCTCTACAACGATCAAGGTGAGATCTGCTGTATGGCAACAGGAACTTTTCAGTTTTTAAAACGATTAGCTACCAAAGATGCTCATGGTGATCGAGTCGTTAATGAAGACACACGAAAGCAATAAAACAGTTCATTAGACGGCTAGATTAGACCCTGGGATCGCACTGAGCGCCCCGGTGACAACGTCATGGCCAATAGTGCCATTGGCATCGAAGCGTCTCTCGACCATTTCAAAATGACCATCTTTGCGAACCCGCAAAATAGTGCTTGACCTTGTTCCATACAAAGGCGTTTTGATAAATGCGGCTGATAAGGCTTTTTCCCAATCTTGACTAACGCCAGTATTGGGTAGCTCTTGTGGGCTTGCTTCGTGCGCATCAGCCAATACCCGTAGATAGTGATCCGCATTTTTGAGTTGACCGCTATCCATTGCCAATGCTTGTGCAAATGCTGCTACCCGGTGATTCACTTTAGGCCATGGGGTGTCGAGCATGGCATTGGAGAGCCCATAGACTCCAGGACTGAGGGGCTGCTGTGGAAATACTTTTCTGGGGCGAATCGTTTGGCCCATCATCAGGCGATTGCTGACCCAGTGCATCTCAGCATTTTCTGGGTCACTGAGATCAGCCATCAATAAGTTAAAGCCATTGTATTGCTCAAATCGTTTAGCATTTTCTTGAATGTAATCATGCGGCTGATGCTGGCCCGTTAGGTAGCGCAAGCTCAACTCCCCGCGAGTTCTGGCAGCAGGATTTTTTTCACTTGGTGACCGCACATTGGTTAGCGCAGCAAAGCGACCTGTCTTTGTAAACCCAAGCCAAGTCCCCGGGCTACCTAATACATCGGCTCGATCTTTTCCAGCTAAAACATGTGGGTGTTCTGGCCACCATCCCATGGGATCGGTACTGCGCTCATAAAACTCGTCTCGATTTGCTGCCACCACCAAAGGGTAGTCTGGATGAGACTTCCAGGCAAAAAGAATTAGGCACATAGCAAATGAACGTGGCGTTAGAGGAATTAAATTTCTAATAAAGGGTAGGGCAGTAAGTCTGTTTTTAACACAGGGCCAGTGCTCATGCCCAGATGAATCTCTCCTGCTTCGAGTGCATCAAGCTTGCACTCCACTTGCAGATCAATGCGATCCGACTGAATCGGATTGCTTGATCCAAGGACCACCATGCCGCAGGGTTGACTAGCATCGCTTGCATGAAATAGCTCTGTGCCCGGCTTGGACAGTTCCAATGTAGCAATATCAAACCCAGCATGCACCAGTTGTAGTCGACGTTTTACTGCGCCACGATATTGGCTACGAGCCACAATTTCTTGTCCTGGGTAGCATCCCTTTTTAAAGTCGACACCAGCAACAGATTCAAAATTAATCATTTGCGGAACAAACTGTTCCTGAGTAGCTAGGACAATGCGCGGAATGGCGCTCAATACTTCTAAATAATTCCACTGCATGAGTGCAACAGGTTCAGCTGTTGATAGAGTGCCTGGCAACTTCGGTTGGGCGATTAGGATACGCTCAAAGGACTGATCTTGGGCAAGCACATCGGGCATGCGCAATGCGAGTGAATCTGCGGGCAAAGTGACAGACTGCTCGCCATGTTCACTATGCTCATGATGATAAGAGCCAAAAATTTCCCAGTTATGCGAAGCATCGGTGACTTTTACTTTGGATCGTAGTACATACATAGAGAGTCGTTTTGCTGTAGCTGCTGCGATATCTTTAGAGATAAAAAGAGCAAAACGATCATCCGAACCAGGCGATTGGGGAAATAGACCGAGCCAGGCGCTTGATAACAGTCGACCCTTGGGGTTGCAATAACCGACTAAACGAACCGCCTCATGGCCTTGTGCAAAAGCCCCTGCATTGGTGGGTTTTAAGCCGAGCACGGAGTTCGTCAATTGACTCTGAAGTAGGTTGGCCGCATCAGGACCTTCAACCAAAATCAGACTCCAATCCGGTAGGAGGCTAAATCCATGGTTTAGGAGTGGGGTAGGCATTGAAGTATTTTTCGGGCTTAAGGTCATGAGCTTTTATCATAGCCTGATGAGTAGAAAATTTCAGAAAAGCCCTCTTTTTATGACGCATTTCAAGCTAGGTGCCTGGAGGCTTTGTGGACTCTACTTACTGTCTTTCCTGATCTTGCTGTACGGCGCTATCTTTTTATGGCCCGTAGTGCCCGCTATATCCAATATTGGTCAGACTGACTCCTATAAGGTAAAAATTGCTCCCCAGTCTGGCATAGCAGCAATATCTGAACAGTTATCAGAGCAGGGCGTGAGCTCCAATGGAATCGCTTTACAGATTGCTGCCAGAGCACTTTTTATTGGCTCTAAGCTAAAACCAGGAACCTATTTATTTGTGTCCCGCGCTAGCCTTGGCAATATCTTGCTCCAGATGGCTCGTGGTGATCGGGTTCGAGAGAAGCTTGCCATCATTCCAGGCATGACTATTTGGCAAGTCAGGAGTCTGATTGATCAGCATCCTGCTTTGATGCATCAAACGAGGGGAATGGGCTCTCAGGAGTTGCTGCAGGCTATTGGTCTTTCTTACCCGGGACTGGAAGGGCTCTTCTATCCAGATACTTATACATTTGACCCGGATGACACCGACATCTCCATCTATAGACGGGCTTCGCAAGCCATGCAAAAGCAGCTGACCGCAGCCTGGGAGCAAAAAGAGGCATCTTCGCCAATGAGATCACCTTATGATCTCCTTATTTTGGCTTCGATCATTGAAAAAGAGACTGGCCGCTCAAATGAACGTTCTTTGGTGGCGGCGGTATTTGTCAATCGTCTCAACTTAAATATGCCATTACAGACAGACCCCACCGTGATTTACGGAATAGGGCCAAAATTTGATGGCAATCTTCGAAAAACAGATTTACGTAAAGACAATCCCTACAATACTTATATGCGTAAAGGTCTGCCACCAACTCCAATTGCTATGCCTAGCAAGGAATCACTCCAGGCAGCGATTCATCCGGCAAAAAGTGATGCCATTTATTTTGTGGCGCGAGGCGATGGCAGTAGCCAATTTTCTAAAACTTTAAAAGAGCATGACAATGCAGTAGATCAGTATCAGCGCAAACGTACTACTGAGCGCAATACTGAGCGCAGCACCATCCCTAAATCGAATTCACAGTAATTCCTTATGACAACTCAATATCCAGGATATTTCATTAGCTTTGAAGGCATTGATGGTGCAGGCAAGAGTACCCATATTGAAGCCTTCGGTCGTTTAATCCAGCAGCGCTATCCAACACGCGAGATTGTCATGACTAGAGAACCTGGTGGAACTCAGTTAGGAGAACAGCTGCGGACGATGCTCCTCAATACCCCCATGAATTTAGAAACCGAGGCACTACTGATGTTTGCTGCTCGTCGCGAACACATTGCCCAAATAATAGAACCTGCATTAATGGCTGGCAAGATTGTGATCTCTGATCGCTTTACGGATGCTAGTTTTGCTTACCAAGGCGGTGGCCGCGGTTTAAGCCTTGAAAAAATGAATGATTTGGAGCGTTGGGTTCAGGGGCGCCCAGACGGCTCTCTTCTTCAGCCCAAGCTAACTTTTCTGTTTGATCTACCTGGTGCCGTTGCAGAAGGAAGAAGATCCAAGGTTAGAGCGCCGGATAAGTTTGAGCAGATGGATTTGGATTTTTTTGAAAAGGTCCGTCAAGAATATTTGCGCAGAGCAAAGCTTGATCCCCAACGTTTTTATTTACTCGATGCCACTCAGACCCCAGAAGCGATTTGGAATGAGCTTGAGTCTGTGAAGATCGATTTGTAAATGAATACCTTGGTATCTCCCCATTCATCGGAGCAGAAAATTGCGCCTTGGCTAGAGCCATTATGGAATGGTCTTGACTTGGCTAAGCTTCCGAATGCGGTGCTGATTCATGGACAGTCCGGGATTGGTAAGTTTGAATTTGCGATTGAACTAGCTCGAGCACTGTTATGTGAAGCATCAGCGGGCAGTAAACCCTGCAATCAATGCGAAGCTTGTCGGTGGTTTGATTCAGGTAATCATCCGGACTTTATTGCCCTCGTTCCTGAAACCCATCGCAAGCTGTTGCCTCATGGTAATTTTGACTCTGAAATAGACGCGCCCAAAAAATCAAAGATCAGTTCAGCCGATAGCGATACTGACGCACCCGAGAAAAAAGAAAAGAAAAGTATTTCCATTGAAGATGCTCGAAGTGCAATTGAAGGGCTGTCGATTGGAGCGCACCGCGGAGGTAATCGAGTCATTCTGGTTTATCCATTAGAAATGCTCAGAGCAGATTCAGCGAACACTTTACTGAAGTCTCTAGAAGAGCCACCTAATAACACTATCTTTATCTTATTAGCCGATCGCCTTGATCGAGTGTTGCCAACCATTCGCTCACGGTGCCGTTTGATATGCGCGCCACGTCCAGATCGAGTCATTGGATTGGATTGGTTGCGGACCCAATTGAGCGGTGTTTCTAATTTAAAAATGAGTGATGCCGAGCTTGAGTCTATTTATGATGAGCAGGGCGGGGCGCCCTATGCAGTGCGGGATTCTTTAATTGCGCGCCACAACCAAGACGAAAAAGATGAGCTGACCATTGCGATTCAAGCATCACGTTATTTATTGCAAGCCATGTCCCAAGGAGTTCGCATTAATTGGCTAGATGCTGCTGATAAGACGCAAAAAGCCCGTTATTCAGTATTGTTAGCCACCATGCAGCGTTGGGTCTCTGACCTTCAAAGTTGCGCTCAAATGGGTTCGACTCGGTATTATCCCAAGCATGAGGCTGCTATCAAGATACTTGCACAACAAGCGCGCTTGTCCAAGCTACTCCGTTTCTGGAAGTCTCTAGTACAGGCACGTCGCCATGAAAATCATCCTTTAGCCACCCGTATTCAGTTGGAAGCCTTGCTTTCTCAATACCAACAGATATTTGAAGACTAAGTGAAGACTAAATGAAGACTAAAATGGCGAGTCATGTTTATAGACTCCCATTGCCACCTCGATTTTCCAGAATTCCAAAGCCGCTTACCTGAGGTTTTGGCCAATATGGCTGCCTGCAAAGTAAGCCATGCTTTGTGTGTCTCAGTGGATATTCCTGACTTTCCTAAGGTGCGCAAGCTGGCTGAAGACCATGCCCATCTGTATGCCTCAGTTGGTGTGCATCCTGATTACGAAGATACCCCCGAACCCACCTTTGAATTTTTAATGGAGCAAGCTCAACATCCAAAGATCATTGCGATCGGGGAGACGGGTCTGGATTACTACCGGATGGGTGAGCGCAGCTATGAATCAATGGAATGGCAAAGAGAGCGCTTTAGGACGCATATTCGCGCTGCGGTTGCCTGCCAAAAGCCCCTCATTATTCACACCCGCTCATCCTCTGTTGATACCCTCAGAATCCTTAAAGAGGAGGGCGCTGATCGCATTGGCGGCGTGATGCATTGTTTTACAGAAACCACTGAAGTAGCCAAGGCTGCTATGGAAATGGGTTTTTACATCTCTTTCTCAGGGATTGTGACCTTTAAGAGCGCTAAAGACCTTCAGGAAACCTGTAAAGCCGTTCCCTTAGAGCGGATGCTGATTGAGACGGATTCACCCTATTTAGCCCCCATTCCATATCGCGGTAAAACTAATGAGCCAGCCTGGGTATCCAAGGTGGGTGAATACATAGCAGAATTGAAGGGCGTTTCTATCGAAGAGCTTGCAGATCAAACTTCAAAGAATTTTTTTCAATGTTTTCAATTAAATAGAGCTATTTCATGAGAAATTCGTTTAAATTAAACTGCGCCACTTACATAGCCTTAGCTTGCTTTTCTAGTCTTGCATTTGCTCAAACTGCTGCTCAGATTGCTGATTTTGCTAAAGCCGCTAAATTTGATGATGTTTCAGAGGTGCAGTCCCTGATGAAGACTGGAGTCAGCCCAAATACCCTAGATCCCAATGGCAACCCGATGTTGATCTTGGCTATTAGGGACAAATCCTTGAAGGTGACCGATTTACTGATTTCCAATCCCGCGACAGATGTCAATCTGAGTAATAAATCGGGTGAAAACTCACTCATGTTGGCTTCCATTGATGGTGAGCTCCCGATCGTAGAAGCGCTTGTGCTCAAAAAGAAGGCAAATGTCAATAAACCAGGCTGGACCCCGTTGCATTACGCTTGTTCGACTGGAAAGCTCAGTGTGGCAGAGTTTTTAATTGCCAATGGCGCACAGATCAATGCGCTTAGCCCAAGTGAAACAACTCCCTTAATGATGGCCGTGAGCTCTGGGAATGATTTGTTAATTAAGTTGCTGTTGGATAAGGGTGCAGACCTTAGAATTCGGAATCATGAAGGCTTTTCTGCGATTGATGTTGCTGAGTTATTTAACAAAACTGAGATACGCGATGGATTGATCTCTAGATGGGGAAAGCTCTATAAAGAGCCATATCCAGGCGGTCCTAAGAAGCTTCCTTCATAAACTCTTTATTTGATAATTGCGTATAATCATTATTATGTCAAACAAGAAATGCGAATAAAGATCTGCAGCACCAAATGAGCATTCAAGAGCGGATTGCTAACCTCCCCGGCATTCAGGAACTACCCAGCTTTGGAACGTTGATCGGTCAGATAAACGCCGATATGGGCAACAGCGATATCTGGTTTGTATTGCTATTAGCCTGTCTCATGCTCACGTTTCATGGGATAGCTGTGCTGATGATTGCAGGAGCCTTTCATTGGGTAGATCAAAAGCTAGAAAATAGGCGTGTTTACGGCGCCAACTTTTTGTCTTATTTCATCGCTATTTTGTTGATTATTGCCAGCCATTTACTTGAAATCGTAGCTTGGTCCTATATTTGCGTCGCTTTTCAGGTGCTTCCAACTAACCCCCAAACCTTCTATTTCGCCGGTGAAATGTACACTACCGTCGGTTATGGCAACTACACCCTGGCTGAGCGCTGGAGAATTTTGCCCATCATCATCTCTTTTTCAGGGATTTTCGCTGTTTCAATGTCTGGGGCAGCCCTGTATTCCATGATGGGAGCTTTGTTGGGAAGGTCTAATCAAAATGCCCGATCTAAAGCGGTCTAGTGACCTAATTAATCAGCTTTGCCTTATCAATGGGCGCCCTTTGCTTAAATACAAGCTCTAGAATGCGTCCATTGGACTCCGTGGAGCGCATTCTGCCAGGCAGCCAATCCAAGTCCTTTGCCAGCCAAATATCAACCTGGCGCTTGAATTTACTGCTCTCGCGTTGCATTAAGGCGTAGTGTCGGTTGATGCTTTTGCCCAAGCTGGGAATGTCCTCTGACTCTTTTTCACCATAGCTTTTAAATTGCCACATCTCAAGAGTGTCATAGTCAACCACAGGAATGCCTCTAATGGTGCCCGCCTCATCGATCTTATCGCTGCCATTGAGTAGTGAGGCCAGTTGAAACATGAGGCTGAATCGATCTTGGGTTCCGGGCAAGAGGTCGGGGGTAAATTCTGGTTTTTCAGAGAAGAACATCTTCCCTGCCCCACTCTGATCTCGATCGAAACGAGAGTAACGCGGCGGCTTAGTGCCCCGTTGCGTCCAATAAATCGAGGGCGCTATACCGTAGGCATCGACAGAGCCGCGGGATTCAAAAACAAATGGGCCAACCACTGCATAAGGAATATTGATATGCAGACGGTAATTATTACCATCGGTTATCCAGTCCAGCTGCGCTGATTGAAGTACTTGACCATCAAGATAGGCATCAAAATAATAAGTTCCAGACTCGGGTAAACGAAAAGCTTGTCCTGATTGATTGATGCCACCACCCTGCTTCCCATCACCATCTTGATCGGATTCAGGCAGTGGATCAGCAGAGACTGTGTTGGGTTTTTGTGGCGTTCTTTTTTTCTTTGGTGCGGTAGAAAGCGCAATTTTCTGCGGCGGCTCAACTCTTAAATCAGTCTTGATAATCAAGTCGTCGGCAATGGGTGGCGCACTGGAGAAGGAAGGGATGCCTAAAAATAAAACCAGATGACCTAGGATCGATAGAAACAATGCAATCCCTAAAATCCATTGGGATCTTCTACGATTGAGCATCATAAAAAAGGCTGGTGGGGAGTGTTCACCATCAAACTAGCCCCGAATAAAATCGATCACTCGCGGAAGGTGCTCGGCATAGTCAGCAATACCATGATCGCTACCTTCCAAAACTAACTGCTTAGCACCAGCATAAAACGCCACCATTTCTTTCCAGTTAAGCAACTCATCACCCTTGGCGGCAATTAAAAAATAGCGCTGCGGATCTGTCAGCGTATGCACTTGTAGGGCACGCAACTGATCGATATATTCTGCTTTAAAGTCAAAGGGCTCTTCACTATCGTACGCTGTCATCATGCCGACGTGAGGCTCTAACTCCCTGGCGGCATACACTGCAGGATTTAAAACAATGCCCCGACAGTGATATTTTTCTGCAAGGTAGTTGGTATAAAAGCCTCCCAAGGAGGAGCCCATGATGATGGTTTTATCCGCTGGGGATTGATCGATATGCTTGATCACCATCGTCATGCTGTCTTGTGGAGAGGCTAGTAACTGAGGGCAATACCATTCATAAGAGTGCTGCTCTGTTGAGAGTGCCTTCACCGCTTCGCCGGTCATTCTCGCCTTACTAGAATTGGGAGATGAGCGAAAGCCGTGAAGGTAAACCAATAAAGTACTTGCCATCAGTATTTATGAAGCTTTTTGACCTATTTCAAAGTTCGCCATTTTCTCAAGAGCTTTCACCATTGCTGAGTGATCCCAAGCTTTACCACCATGAGCACTACAAGAATTTAATAGCTCTTGAGCAGTAGCTGTATTAGGTAAAGAAACTCCAATTGCTTTGGCAGTGCTGAGAGCGAGATTTAAATCTTTTTGATGGAGCTCAATCCTAAAGCCAGGATCAAAAGTGCGCTTAATCATGCGATCACCATGCACCTCTAAAATCTTGGAGCTTGCAAAGCCGCCCATCAGTGCTTCTCGCACCTTAGCGGGATCAGCACCAGCTTTAGATGCAAATACCAGCGCTTCTGCAACAGCTTCAATATTTAAGGCCACAATAATTTGATTGGCAACCTTCGTAATTTGACCTGCACCATTACCACCCACTAGAGTAATGTTCTTACCCATTAATTCAAATACGGGTTTCACTATTGCAAAAGTAGCATCGCTACCACCGACCATGATGGTGAGCGTGGCCGCTTTAGCGCCTACCTGACCACCAGATACAGGTGCATCTAAGTACTCGCATCCAAGGGCATTAATCTTTTGAGCAAACTCTTTAGTTTCAATAGGTGAGATTGAACTCATATCCACCACAATCTTGCCTTTGCTCAATCCAGAAGCAACGCCCTGCTCACCAAATAATACTTTTGCGACATCAGGGGTATCGGGCAGCATCGTAATGATCACGTCCGCTTTGCTTGCAACCTCTGCTGGGGTTTTACAGGCAACAGCTGAACTATTGGCCAACTCCTCCGGAGTCTTACTGCGAGTGTTGATAAATACTTCGTAGCCCGCAGCAATCAAATGACCTGCCATTGGGGCACCCATAATTCCGAGACCAACAAAACCTAGCTTTAATTTACTCATGACTCCATCCCATAGTGGTTAATTAGTTTTTATATTAATAATTTTTTATTTCTATTGAGCGCAATGTAAGCAAAGCGCTCATCTTAATGTTGCTCGTACTGCCCCATCCACGTCAGACCAGCTTCGGTAGTTTTCAGGGGTTTGTATTCACAGCCGATATAGCCGGCATATCCTAGGCGATCTAATAGCCCAAAGAGATATTCATAATGAATTTCACCTGTACCGGGTTCATTACGACCAGGATTATCAGCAAGCTGGATATGACCAATCCGATTGAAATACTTTTGAATCGTATTGCCCAGCTCACCTTCCATACGTTGCGCATGATAGATGTCATATTGTAGGAAGGCATTATCAGCGCCAACGGCATCCAAAATAGCAATACCCTGCTCTGTCTTAGAAAGATAGAAACCGGGAATATCAAATGTATTAATTGGCTCTATCAATAACTTGAGACCCGCTTTTTTGAGTTCGCTAGCGGCGTACTGAAGGTTGGCGACAAAAGTATCATGGAGCAACTTAGGATCTGCGCCAGCCGGCACTTTGCCTGCAAGACAGTTCAACTGTGGAACACCCAATAGGGTAGCGTATTCAATCGCCTTGGCCACCCCACTACGAAACTCACTGACCCGATCAGGCAAGCAGGCAATACCACGCTCACCAGCATCCCAGTCTCCCGCAGGCAGGTTATGCAAAATGAGCTTCAAAACATTGTTATCGAGGGCAGATTTAATATCCCGCACATCAAAAGCGTAGGGAAATAGAAACTCGACCGCTTTAAATCCGCCAGTTCTGGCAAGGGCAAAGCGCTCTAAAAATGGCACTTCGGTAAAAAGCATCGTGAGGTTGGCGGCAAAACGTGGCATCTGAATCCTTCGGGTCTATTTGCTACAAAAGAGATGATCTTATCAAAGAAGCCCATAAATTTCTGTGACATTTCAAAGTTGGCAATTTAGGCGAATTTGAGAGCAAAAATACGCTAATATCAGCTTAGAAACACTCAATATTAAGGAAAGTTATGAAAATTCAATTTACCCCTCTTGCCCTCTTTGCTAGCTGTTTATTAGCAAGCCCAGCACTAGTGATGGCTCAAACTCCCCCTGCCCCTAATGCAATGGTGGTCGATGCCGCCATTACCGACAGTATTTTTCAGCTATATGAGGGAACAGTGACTAATATTGATAAGAAAACCCGCACAATTTCCTTTAAAAATAATGAGGGTGAATCCAAGTTCATCGCAGGTCCTGAGATTAAAAACTTTGACCAAATTAAAATAGGTGATCGCCTCAGCGTAACCTACGAGCTGGCTGTCGCGATTGAGCTAATTAAAACAAAGAGCGATGGTATTCGAAGCAAAGTAGAAACTTCCTCTGAGGTGGCTTCAAAAGCTGGCGAGAAGCCAACCCGCACTATTACCAATACCACAACCATCATTGCTGACATCATTGCCGTAGATCGTGCAAAGAAGCTGGTTTCTGTTAAAGGCCCAAGTGGCAAGGTCACAGTAGTGACGGTGAAGAACCCGAAGCTCCTAGCTGATGTCAATGTGGGTGAGCAGGTAAAAGTGATTTACTTCGATGCCATGGCTGCTAGCATTACTGCTCCTAAAAAGAAGTAAAGCAAAGTATCAGCCCATAAAAGTAACAGAAATAATGTGTCATCAATGCAAGGACTAGATTTGAGTCGTTTTAATAGCAAACTGTATTTAGTCCTTGCCATTGCCACCCTGCTAGCAGCATGCGCCAACACCACTCGGCCAGGAGCGGTTGGTGTCAATCGCTCACAATTCATGATGGTTTCCTCAGATGAGGTAAATAGACTTTCTGCAGTAAGTTATAACCAGCAAAATCAAAAGGCCAAAGAGAAGAATGTCTTAGTAACTTCAGGCCCTACTTTTGATCGTCTCAAGTTTATTGCCAATCGCTTGATACCTCAGACAGAAGCGTTTCGTGATGACACTAAGCAATGGGATTGGCGTCTGACCTTAATTGATACCCCAACCTTAAATGCTACTTGCGCTCCTGGTGGAAAGATTACTTTTTACACCGGCATTATTGAGCAACTGAATTTAAATGATGATGAAATCGCTGCCATCATGGGTCATGAAATTGCCCACGCACTCAGAGAGCATGGCAGAGAGCGGTTATCACAGGCAATGGCACAGAACATTGCAGTAAACCTTGCTATGGCTGCAGCAGGAGGCTATGGATCAGCAGTGGGCGCTGCAAACCAGGTAGCGCACTACGTCTTTGTTTTACCAAACTCTAGAGATAATGAATCCGAAGCAGATGCCATCGGACTAGAGTTAGCTGCCAGAGCAGGATACAACCCCATGGGCGCAATCACTGTTTGGCAAAAAATGATTCAGGCCACCAAAAACAAGAGCCCAGAATTTTTATCAACCCACCCCTCTGGTGAAACCCGTATTGAACAACTCACAGCACTCATGCCTGCGGTGGAGCCTCTTTATAGGGCTGCACCAAAACCACCAGTTATAAAAAAGTGATGAGTGCGCCTAAGGAATGAAAAAAGCCCCACTGGGGGGCTTTATCAAAATCACTGGCGGAGCGGACGGGACTCGAACCCGCGACCCTCGGCGTGACAGGCCGATATTC
>JBBAQC010000008.1:0-13377 GCA_040400535.1 Polynucleobacter sp.
TAGCTAGCAGCATCCGATACTAAGAAGGCGCAAGCGTGCGCTACTTCCCAAGCAGTTCCAGACCTACCTAATGGGACTTGTTTATCCCTAGCAGCACGAGCCTCATCAAGGCCGTTTTCAGAAAACATCTTAGCTACGGTATTGGCAATGCGGGGAGTGTCAATTAAGCCTGGAACTATTGTGTTAGCCCGAATGCCTTTACTCGCATACTGCTGAGCAATCATCCGAATAAATTGGGTATTAGCGGCCTTAGTCACGCTATAGGCTAAATGCGGGTAACCCAAATAGCGCATACCAGCAACTGAAGAGATGGCGATGATATTGCCTTTGCCACGCGATACCATTTCAGGGAGGACCTCTTGGGAAGCCAATAAGAGACTGCGGACGTTGACCTTATGAATGCGATCAAAGTCTTCGGCACTCGTTTCCATTGGGCCGCCCACTTTGCCGATGCCGACATTGTGATGCAATACATCAATCGGACCATAGGTATTTCGAGCCTCGCTAAAGAGTCGTTTCACATCGACCTCTTCAGATACATCACCAACAAAAGTTGTTGCAATGCCGCCTTCATCCAAAATAATCTGAGTAGTTTGTGCTGCAGAGGCTGGATCTCGATCGACTACGCAGACTTTGGCGCCCAGCCTGGCATAAGTGACACAAGAGGCTCTACCAATACTCCAACCAGGGCCTGCTGAGCCACCACCAGAAACAAAGATGACGCGACCAGTGAGATCTGTAGGTAAGCCCAGAGGATGAGATTGAAGGTTCATCTATTGACTTAGCCCGACCGTCATACCACCACAAACGTAAACCACTTGACCAGTAGTAAAACCAGCGCGCTGATCTAGCAAGCACGCAACCAGATGCGCTACTTCCTCTGGCTGTCCAATGCGACCCAAGGGTACGCTATCTAAAATGCGTTGCGTTGCAGGAGCGTCTGGTGGATTTGCGCTCTGAAAGAGTTCAGTTGCGATGGGCCCTGGACCAATCGCATTCACGGTAATGCCATCCGCAGCAAGCTCTAAGGCCAGCGTCCGTGTCAGACCCAGTAAGCCTGCTTTAGAAGTTGCATATGCAATACGTTCTTCTTTACCCAGGGCAGCACGACTAGAAATATTTACAATCCGTCCAAAGTGAGCCGCCTTCATAGCAGGAAGAAGTTCCTGAACACAAATAATGGCTGCCGCGACATTCACATTCATGACCGCATGGAAGTCTTCAATTGTTATTTTTTCAATCGTGGCAGGACGCACAATACCGGCATTATTCACCAAGCGGGTGATCGGATATCTTGATCTTGCCTCGACAAGAGCAATGCGTAATGCTTGCTGATCAGAAACATCCACCTCATAGAAGCTCTCATGAGTAGAAATTTCTGCAGAGGCTGTTTTGTCAAAATTAATGACATGCATGCCATCAGCAATCAGGCGCTCAGCAATTGCTCGGCCGATACCTCGGCTAGCGCCAGTAACTAGTACGCAATCTCTGGTAGTTTGAGTTAACAAGTCTATCTTCACCCAATTTTATTGGCGCCATCCACAAAGGGAATGGCATGCTCAACGGTATCCCAAATAAAACGGCCAGAAGGACTTTGTTGCTCTTCAACAATATGGGCTACTAAGCCAGCTGATCGAGAAATCACCGCAAAGCCGCGCATGACTGCAGTCGGTATACCAATCTCACCTAAAAGGGCGGCAACTGCGCCTGTAGCATTAATGGTGATAGGACGGCCAGCAACCTCATCTACCGCTTTAGATAAGGTCTCTAGTGCGCGTATATGGGCACCCTTGAGTTCATTCTCGGCACGTCCCATTTCTAATAATTTGTAAGCACGGGGATCTATTGGTTTATGTAGGTGATGACCAAAACCAGGAACAGCCCCTTTAGTACTCTTGTAATGCTGCGCAATCAGCAGTGCTTCTGCAGAGGGGTCTTTGGCTGCAATAATACGATCCAGTAGTGCTGAGCAATTTTCCATAGTGCCGATAAAAGAGCTTCCCACAGCAAGCAAGCCAGCAGAGACTGCACCCTGAAGATTTTCTGGGGCACTCATATAAATTAAGCGAGTAGCAATCGCACTGGGTGTTAAGCCATGTTCCATTAATACAATGAGTACTACATCGGTGATGCGGATGTCTACACCGCGAGGCTCTCTTCCCAGAATTTGCATCAACATCACTTCGGTGAATGTTTTTTTGCCCATCAAATCTTGTACTAAGTCTGCATTGCGGTAATGCAGACTAGTTAAGGTGTGAGTGCATAGGCTAGTAATGGGAGTTTTTTTATCAGTCATGATGTGTACGTTTTCAATTCTTAAAGCTATCTAGTTGGGTATCTTTAATTTTTCAATCACAGCGCTCTTGAGTAGTTTGCCGACATTAGAGCGCGGTAGGCTGTCATAAAAATGAATGCGCTTAGGCGTTTGTACAGGCCCCAAGAGGTCTCTGACAAAAGTAATCAGCTCAAGCTCATCAACATTTTTTTCTGGATGTAGTTGCACTGCTGCCTGAACAGTTTCACCCCATTTGTCATCGGGGAGGCCAAAAACAAGGCATTCGTGAACAGCGGGGTGCTTGCTGAGTGCACTTTCTACATCTACTGGATAAACATTAAATCCACCGGTAATCACAATATCTTTAAGTCGATCTTTTAAGTAGAGATAGCCTCGCTCATCAATGACACCTCGGTCTCCGGTATGTAACCAGCCATTAATAATGGTTTCAGCTGTTTTTTCTGGCATTTTCCAATAGGCGGTCATCAATAGATCTCCCCGCGCTACCACTTCACCAATTTCACCAATGGGTAAGAGGCTGCCATCAGGCGCCATGATGGCCACATCACTAAACCAAGTGGCGCATCCTACAGATGCCCAATTATGGGGATTCTCAAAATCCTCTGGCTTCATCGCAGTCAAGATTTGAGGGGCTTCTGTTTGTCCATAAGTAGTACAGAGAACAGGACCAAAAAACTCCCGCACCATCCGAACTTTTTCGGCAGGCATTGGGGCGCCGCCATAAATAAGTCTTCGTAGCTGGGGGTAATCCTGGCGCGAGGCATTCGGTAAAGCCATTAACATATAGAGCAAGGTTGGTGGCATAAAACAGGCAGTTCCTCCACGCTCTCTGAAAGCTGAGCGAACTACTTCAGCACCAGCCCCCTCTAAGATGACATGGCAACCACCTTGTGCCAGGATGGGCACAATATAGGTTGATGTGCCATGGGTAATCGGTGCCGCAACAATGTAGCGCTCATGCTCATCAAAGCCCCACGACTGAATCTGGTTAGATATATTAGCCAGCCATGCCCGGTAAGGTTGCATCACCCCTTTTGGAGCACCCGTAGTGCCGCCAGTAAATTTGATCGCTTGAGTAGCGTCTAAAGGCAGGTCAAATGATGGGAGCGGGGCGCCATCGTGAAGTTGGATCAAGCCACCCATCGTTTTGTCTGATGTCTGCGCATCATCCATGCCGGTAAGAATAAAAATACCTGGTGCATCGCTTAATAATTCACCTAAGGCTTGATCATGAATGATGAGGCTTGGTTCTGTGATGTCGATGATGCGCCGTATTTCAGGTCTAGTACTTTTCGGGTTGAGCGGAACCCATATTTTTCCGCAAGCAAGCACTGCTAATAAGGCAATGATGTGATCAGCGCTATTACCTGCACAAATGGCTACACGACTCTGAAGCTGAGGATCTAAGTCAATCAGTCCAGCGGCAAGCGCTCTAACTTTAGTGGCCAATGCGTCATAAGTAATGGGCCCGCTGGGTGCATCAATTGCAGTGCGTTCAGGCCAGCGTAAGGATGCTCGCCAAAAAAAATCAATTGGATACATAAGATAAATCGCCCCTGTTAGCTTGGAGCCTTATTCGGCTTTTGCGCCAGATGCCTTTACTACTTCACGCCAGCGCTTGACTTCAGCTGTTGCAAAGTCTCGCATCTTCTCAGGTGTACCAGGATCTGGTGTTGCGCCTAATTCTTGAAGTCGTTGGCGTACATCTGGGGCAACGAGCGCCTTATTCAGAGCGGCATTGAGTTTTTCGATGATGGCTTTAGGGGTTCCGGCGGGCGCTACTAAGGCAAACCATGATTGCACATCAAAGCCGGGATATCCAGACTCAGCAAGTGTAGGCACATCGGGAAGTGAGGGTGATCGTTGCGCACTTGTGATGGCAATTGGGCGTAATTTTCCAGCTTGAACATGCGGTAATGCAGACGGTGCGTTGTCAAACATGGACTCCACTTGGCCGCCCAGTAAGTCAGTAACCGCAGGAGCGCTACCCTTATAAGGAATATGTAGCATTTGAATTTTTGCTTGCATCTTAAACATTTCACCAGAGAGGTGAATGGATGAGCCACTTCCTGAAGATGCAAAAGTAATACCATCTTTTGAATCTTTAGCATAACGCACGTAATCAGCCACTGTTTTAATAGGCAGATTGGGATTGACAACCAAAATATTCGGAATTTTGGCAATCATACCAATCGGCTCAAAATCCTTAATTGAATCGTACCCAAGCTTTGGATACAGTGACATATTGATAGTGTTGGCAATTGAATATGCGTACAGGGTGTAGCCATCAGCAGGAGCGCGTGCAACCAGTTCGGCACCTACATTACTATTCGCACCCGGTTTATTTTCTACGATGACTGTCTGCCCTAAAGTGCCCGTCATTTTTACTGCAACTAAGCGGGCCAACACATCAGTAGCACCGCCCGCGGAGTAGCCAACAATAATTTTGATCGGTTTATCAGGCCAGCTAGAAGTAGTTTGGGCGTGTGCCGTGATCGTGCTGGTACACAATACTGCAGCGAAGAAAGCAAAAACACTTTTGCTGGATAGCTTACGTAAGTTCATTCTTTGTCCCAAAATTGAGTTTTTCTAGTTAAGCTAGATTTTTATCTAGTTGGCAATCATTTATAACACTACTGTGTCTGTAAAGCTTTAAAGCTTGCTTCAGCAAATGCAGCCATATTGACTAAGGTTGCATCTGCCTTGTAATTGCCAATCAACTGTATGCCTAATGGCAGGCCATTACTGGATTTGCTGACTGGCAGCGCTATTGCTGGGGTTCCTATAAAACTCCATAAAGAGCAAAAAATCGGATTTCCAGTAAAGCTTAGACCTTTTGGTGCTTCGCCAGTTGCAGGTGGCGCCAATATGGCATCAAAGTTCTGAAAATATTCCCCGATAGATTTGCGTAATGTCATCTGAAGATTTTTCGCTTTGATGTACTCACTCGCTGAGTATGCGTTTCCTTTTTCAACTAATTCCTTGATGTCAGCCCCCAATAGCTCAGGAAATTGATCTAGATGTTTTTGATGAACTACCGCTGCTTCGCAGGCCATCAGCACCGCTAATGCCTCAATGCCATCCCAGTACGCTTGGGGCAGAGATAATTCTTGAACGCTAGCACCTGAGGCTATTAGCTGAGCTGCCGCAGAATTAAGGGTATCTATTTGCTCTTGATCTAATAAATGATCAAAGGGCGACTTCAGCAGGGCAAAACGGGGTTGCTGGTGTTTTAACAGGTCGTGAGGTGATTTGAGGACCAGTTCAGGAATCACAATCGAATTGCTCTCATCAGCTGAGCAATTTTTGAGTAGATTAAATGCATACACCGCATCCGCAACGGATCTAGTTAAAAAGCCGACGTGATCCAGCGAATCGGAAACGGGATGAATCCCCTCACGTGCAACGGCTCCAAAGCTGGCCTTAAAGCCAACGACTCCACAATATGCAGCTGGCCTAATGATAGATCCTGCGGTCTGGGATCCTATGGCTAAAGGCACAATGCCACTGGCAACAGCCGCAGCGGAACCACTTGAAGAGCCACCCGGAGTGTGATCACTATTCCAGGGGTTACTTGTCGCTCCCGGTTTACGCCAAGCGAATTCCGTAGTGACGGTTTTTCCAAAAATGACGCCACCCAGTTTACGAATCTTTTGCACGATTGCAGCATCCTCAGCAGGGGTGTGATTCTGATAAATGGGTGACCCATAGGTGCTGATGAAATCTTTTGTGGAGATCAGGTCTTTAATCGCTACAGGTATCCCCTGAAGTGGGCCTGAGCTAGATTCTTTTATTAAGGTAGCCAAAGGAGCTCTTACTGTGAAGGCCTTCAATACAGGCTCCACTTCATCTGCCCGCACCACGCATTGCTCTAAATACTCATCGACAGAGAGTAGTTTTTTCTGAATAAGCTCTGCTGCCTCCATCAAGCCATAGGTAGTTTTCATAAGCATTTCTCTAATTTGGGTTGTTCTCCAAGTACTTTACACCGCCTCAGCTTTTGCCTTTGATCTTGACCTCTCAATACCCATCACGGCAATAGCCCCCTAAAAACAACACAAAAACGAATAATTGATCATTGTAAAATATATGCTTCACAACTTCACAACTTGTGTAGTATAGTGTTTAGATGGGAGGTGAAATGAGAAAAGCAATACCAAAAACACATCAAGCTTTAGATTGGATAGGGAAGGGTCTGACTGCTGCTCAAGCCGCTAGAAAAATGGAAATTTCAGAATCTAGTGTTTATGCGGCGCTCAGAAAAACCAAGGCAAAAGATTTGGGTTGTTGTCCCACTTGCGGTCATAAATTAAGGAAATAAGATGAAAAAAACTTTACTAGCAATAGCCTGTATTTCGGTAGCTGCAATAGCTTATGCAAATACCTCATCCGACTCTTCTGAATTACTTAGTCAGCAATGCAAGATTTCAGCTGAAGCAGTATCGACATTAAAAGAATTGCGTTATGGCAATACTTCAATCCGCAAAGATGTCGCTGGACTGATTAATGTCAGTTTGAAAGTGCAAGAAAATAAAGATGCTGCGCAAATTACTTTGAACCGAATGGTAGATGACCCAATCAATTCTGCAGCAGTACTGGAAGCAAAGTATTGCTCTTGATTTATCTGCTGGATGGGTTATTAGAGAATCCTAATAAAGGCGTTTGATGGCCAATTCATTTGAGTGTCCTATGTGCGGTAACCCTAGAGGAATGTTGGGGGAGTGTCGTCAATGTGGTAGCGATGAAATGCCCTTACCGCATAGCGACACGATGGTATTAAATCTGAAATTTGATAGCCCAAGTGCTGAAGCGGCCTTAGAGAGACTGACTGTCGGATTACGCAGGGCATCCGAAGTTGGCATCAAGGTCATTATCTTGATTCATGGATATGGTGCCAGTGGTGAGGGTGGCAAGATTAAAAGGGCGGTCCACGATGCCCTTGAAAATAACTATTTCTCAGACCGGGTGGACGAATACCATTTTGGTGAACAGACGGCATTTGGTAGTGAGGCCTATCACACCCTTCTAAGAAGAAGACCAGGACTAAAGTCTTATCTAAAGCACTTTAAAGATGGCAATGCCGGAATGACAGTATTAATACTGTGATCTTTCGTTAAAAATTGCTTAGAATGAATGGATCCGTTTCACCTCTCGATCAGTATCAGTAAGGAAGAGCAATGACAGCTAAAAAATCAATCCCTCATGAAGATGCGCCCATCAATTCAGAGCAGTTAATGAGTGATTTCAAAGCATTAATGGCGGATGCTGAGGACCTCATCAAGGCAACGGCCAGTCATGAGGATGGTGCCCTTGCTTCAGTTCGATCAAAGGCGCTGGATACGCTGAATAATGCCAAAGAAAGTCTTTCCGCTGTTGAGGGTACTTTGACAGAAAAGGCAAAAGTGGTTGCTGAAAGTGCTGATGAGTTTGTGCATCGCAATCCCTGGGAGGCTGTGGGTGTTGCTGCTGGTCTTGGGCTTTTAATTGGTCTCTTCATTCGTCGTCGCTAGGTACCCATGTCTCAAGAAAACCTTTTATCCTCCTTAAAGAATCTCGTCTCTACCGGGGCATCTATTGCGCAGACACGCTTAGAGCTCATCTCTAACGATGTACAGATTGCGCGTAGTCAGTTCATCAGTCTTCTGGTCATGGTGATCTGCACATTGTTCTTTCTATTCTTTGGGCTAGTGATGCTAGCCTTGTTGATCGTGATTTATAGCTGGGAGACAGATCGCATCATGGCCTTGAGCTTACTGACAAGTAGTTTCTTAGCCATAGGCATCTTTTTAGCATTGGTAGTCTTACGTTCACTCAAAACGATGCCTAAGCTTTTTGAAGCCACTATTGCTGAGCTAGCCAAGGACCGTCAGGAGCTTTCTAAACGATGAGTCGAAAGCTAGTAGAACTTCAAGCTAGGCAGAAAGTGCTACAAGAACGCTCTGCGCAAGAACGGACTAATTTTGCCCTGCATTTTGAGCCAATTGAAAAGCCGCTATCTTGGGCTGATAAAGGTATAGACGCTTTTAATTTTGTCAAAGGCACACCGATTCTGTGGACCAGTGCTTTTGCGGTATTAGCTCACTACAAGCCTAAGTTGGCCAGAAAAGTACTGGCAATAGGTTGGGGCTCTCTCAAGCTACTGAGAGGTGCCAAAAGCCTTTTGTAACAATTACTATGAGGCTCTTCAAGCAATCAAGACTGCCTTGTTGGCAATTCCGTTCTGGGTCAGGATCTCCCCACCGTTTAGACCGGCAATTTCCAAAAACGTGAGTGCACCAACAAGCTCAAACCCCGCCTTTTTGAGTAATTTACTAGCTGCGATGATGGTTCCACCAGTAGCCAACACATCGTCCACAATCAAAACACGCGAGCCAGCTGGCAAAGTCGATTGCTGGATTTCAAGAGAATCAGCGCCGTACTCTAGGCCGTAAGATTCTTGATGGCTTGCTAAAGGCAGCTTATTAGGTTTTCGGGCTAAAGCGAGACCTTTATGAGCCTGATGGGCGAGGGCGGCGCCAAATATAAAGCCGCGAGATTCAATCCCCAAAATATGGCTATAGTCGAACTGCTGAGCGAGGGCCTCTAGCTGCAAGGTGGCCTCCCTAAACGCGGCCGGATCGGCTAAAAGAGGGGAGATGTCCCTAAAAAGGATTCCGGGCTTGGGAAAGTTGGGGACTCCGGGTAGATAATCTAATAAATTCATGATTGACTGATATGAAAACGCAATTACTCATTATTACCGCATTAGAGTCCGAGCTAGATAAAAGCAGCTTACCGGCGGGTGTTGATATTGTGTTTTCTGGAGTTGGAAAAATTAATGCAACCGCAGCAAGTATTCAGGCTATTCATCAATATCAGCCCAAGCGAATTGTGAACTTTGGGACTGTCGGGAAAATTAACCCTGCCCTACAAGGCTTACTAGAAATTGGTAAAGTAATTCAGCGCGACATGATGACGGCTCCTTTAGCACCTCGAGGACAAACTCCTTTTTGCCCTAAACCATCCCACTACCTTTCTCTTGGCGGTGAGCATACTTGTGGCACTGGAGATAGCTTTGTTACGGCCCATGACCCTTGGTTAATATCGCAGGGAGTCGATGTGGTGGATATGGAGCTATTTGCAATTGCTAATGTGGCATACCAATTTAATGTTCCTTGGCAATCATTTAAATACGTAACGGACGATGCTAATGCCGACTCTGGAAATGAATGGACTCACCGCGTTAATCATGGGCAAGAGCTGTATTTAAAAAAACTGGCAGAGTTATTAAGCGCTACTAACTAGTCTAATTATCTAATGATGCAGATCAACCCTCAAAAACCTTGGCTGAAAAATTATCCTGAGGGCGTTCCTCACGAGATTGATTTAGCTGGACATGATTCAATTGTTCAATTACTAGAGGGCTCCTTTGAAAAATACTCAAAGCGGATTGCAATTGAGTCAATGGGTCATAAAATTAGCTATGGTCAGCTAGATGTACTTTCAAAAGACTTCGCTGCGTATTTGCAAACTTTAGGTCTTGAGGCGGGATCCCGAATCGCCATCATGTTCCCGAATGTGCCGCAATACTTAATTGCAATGCTAGGGACTCTGCGTGCAGGATTTGTCGTAGTCAATATTAATCCGCTCTATACCGCCCGTGAACTAGAGCATCAATTACAAGATAGCGGAGCATCTATTTTGGTGATGCTAGAAAACTTCGCACACGTATATCAAGAGATCGCCAATCAAGCACTTGTGAAGAAAGTGATTGTGAGTAGCATCGGTGAGACCTTAGGTCCTAAGGGTGTCATCATTAATTTAGTAGCTCGCCATATCAAAAAACTGGTGCCACCTTGGAATTTTTCTTGTATTAAATTTAATCAAGCCCTCAAGATAGGCTCCGGCCATGGCTTTACTAAACCTAATCTCAGACAGGACGATATTGCCTTTTTGCAATATACGGGTGGCACTACTGGAGTTTCTAAAGGCGCAGTTTTATTACATCGCAATATATTAGCCAATATGATTCAAATTGAATCTTGGCTTGATCCTGCTTTAAAAGATCGGCAACAGCAGTTGGTCTTTTTGTGCGCATTGCCTATGACGCATATCTTCGCGCTGACTGCCTGTGGCCTGCTTGGAATGCGCAAAGGCGCCAAATTATTATTGGTTGCCAACCCGCGTGATATCAGTGGCTTTATTAAGTTGTTGATGAAACATCCTGATATCAATATTTTTCCAGGCGTCAATACCTTATTTCATGCGCTGATACACCGTCCAGAATTTAGCCAAGTCAAGTTACCCCACCTTTTAGTGACCATCGGTGGTGGTATGGCGGTTCAAAGAAAAACGGCTGAACTTTGGCAGAAAATGATGGGCGTGCCGATTGCTCAAGGCTATGGACTATCAGAAACTTCCCCAGTAGTGTGTGTCAATACACCATTTGTAAAAGAATTTACGGGATCTATTGGCATGCCAGTACCCAGTACGGATGTATTGATACTGGATGATGACGGAATTGAACTTCCATTTGGCACACCTGGAGAAATTTGCATCAAGGGCCCGCAAGTGATGGCGGGTTACTGGAATAGACCCGAAGATACTGAACAATCGATTACGCCAGAGGGATATTTTAAGTCTGGTGATATTGGCATCATGAGCCCTGATGGCTTTGTGCAGATTGTTGATCGCAAGAAAGACATGATCGTTGTTGCTGGCTACAAAGTATTTCCTAATGAAATTGAAGAAGTGATTTCTCAAATGCCGGGCGTCAGAGAGTGTGCTGTAGTGGGTATTAGCCACCGCAAGCTCGGTGAGATCGTCAAGGCTTATATTGTCAAAGATAAACCTGAGCTAACCGAGGCGCAGGTCATTATGTATTGCAAAGAACAAATGACGAGTTACAAGCGTCCCAGAAAGATCGCCTTTATTGATGAAATGCCTAAATCAAATGTAGGCAAAATCTTGCGCCGTCATCTGCGCGATCTATAAATCATTACAAGCCACCGCCAAAGCGGTATTGCCAAGAAATCCCATACAAGTCATAGCTATTATTTGTTCTTGAGTAAGCACCCGTACTCCCCGACAGCCGAATCGAATTGTTTTTATTCACCGGGTAGGACATCGTTGTGCCAAAGCGCCAATTCTCTTGACTGCCGCTAATCGGGTTGCCATTGAGGTAAGACTGTCCGCCAGTAAAGTAGGTAGCATCTACTGAGATCCAGGCGGTATTCTGAAAGTAATAAATCGCGTGAGTTTGCGTTGAGTAAACCGGATTTTGAGATAGCGAGTTACCGCCCATGAAGTTGGTATTGCTGGTATAAAAAATACCGGCTCCAGCGAGCTCAAATCTCCAAGGACCAAGTGCTTTAGAGACTCCTAGACCTGGCTGAATAAACCATCGATTTGCGCCTACATTAATGAGTTGATTGTCGTCATACTTCCCCCATGGCACCGATGCTGCAAGACTGACCCCAATAATCAGATCTTGCTGATAACTCTTAAATTGATCTAGTGTTAATGCTGGAGCGCCATAGAGGTTAATTGCCGCCTTGATGAGCGGATCTGATAATCCCTCAGTACTGGCATTGACTGTACGCCCGCCAATAGTACTCGACCCAGTCAGCTGGCCGTAAGGAAGCACAAGTGTGAGCTTACCGGATTGACCCCCTGCATCAAAGATATGGGTAAGACCCATGACTTCACTGGTTAGGGTGTAGTTGCCGGATTTTACTTGCACGACTCCAGCGCTGATAAAGTTAATCCCCACTGGCGCATTGGAATAAGTGCGTGCCTCGATTTCTTGGCCATAAGATACCGTGGGTAATAAAGTGCTTGCAATAAGTAAAAGCCAAACACCTATTACCAAATCCCTATTTCGAGGCATGGGAAGTAACTTCATTATCAGGCTTGCATGACTCAGGTCTGATTAGTTTAGTTTTTATTTATCACCAAACAAAATTGCTAGGGTGGCATTACTTCCGATAGCTAATCTCATACCCATGAGTAAAAGATAAGGCCACACAATTAACCAGTACACGATTGACATAGCTACAACTCGCAAAGGATCAGCTTTGCCAAAATCAGTCATGGATATGAGGAATTCTTTTCCATGAATCAAGCCATGGATACCAGCCTCAAGATAATTTAAGCCCAAAACAACCAGCAGGTAGACCAAGGACTCGAGAAAAAGTGAGCTTACGATGCCGCTTTTCTTATTGATCTTAATTGGGTATGCTGCCTGAGCTAAGAGCATGAACTTAGCACACACGGCGGCTTTAAACAAAGCAAAGCCAAAGATAGTAATAGAAATGGGCTTGTCATTAAGAGAAGTTGCGGCTAAAAATGCTAAAGCGCAAAACCAAACACCAAAATAGATGGTGAGCTGCAATGCTTTAACAAATTCTTCCTTAGCTTTTTCTTTGAAGTTATGCTCGGGCGCTAAATTGGTAGACTTTACATTCATAAAAACTTGATTAAATAATTCATTAGCAGTTACTGCAAGAGCTTTCAGCCTCAACTGGAGCTGGCTCTTGTGTGTAACGTGCGATAAATGCATGCTTACTTTTGAGTGGCAAATGAATCCACACAAAGTGACCTGAGCCAGGGGCAACATCAATTGGCTCATCTTTGAGATTCCACATTGCATCCAGCACCATGTCTTGATTGCCCTCGGGTTCAATGATTTCCAACTTATCGCCAATCGAGAAACGGTTTTTTACATCTACCTTGACACGACCTGAGGCTTCATCAATCTCTAGGGTTTCGCCAACATACAGACTTCTGCCTGAGAGAGAGTGGCCACGCATATAGAGTTGATACTCTTTATCGTGATGACGCTCATAAAAACCATCCGTGTAGCCACGATTTGCCAGACCCTCCAGATTACCAATGAGAGACATATTCATTGGGCGACCGGCTACTGCATCATCAATCGCAGTACGATAGGATTGGCAGGTACGAGAAACGTAATAGGGCGATTTGGTACGACCCTCAATCTTGAATGAATCCACGCCCATTTTCGTCAAGCGTTCGATATGCTCAATGGCACGTAAATCTTTGGAGTTCATGATGTAAGTGCCATGCTCATCTTCTTCCAT
>JBBAQC010000008.1:13477-92912 GCA_040400535.1 Polynucleobacter sp.
ATTTCATCAAAAGAGAGCTCGCGCGACAAAATCACTCGGCTTATACCAACAGAGCGCCAGAATTTTGCAGAGGCGCCATTAACCGTATTGGCCTGAACCGATAAATGAATCGGCATATTGGGCCATGCTTCTCTAGCCATCATGATGAGGCCAGGATCTGACATGATCATCGCATCCGGCTTCAATGCAACTACAGGATTCATATCTTTAATATAGGTGCGGGTCTTGCCACCATGGGGCAGTAGATTGGACACAAGATAAAACTTCTTACCCAAAGCATGGGCAGTATCAATACCTTCTTTAAGTGTCTCCATTTTTCCGAAGTCGTTATTGCGCACTCGCAGGGAATAACGCGGCTGTCCGGCATAAATAGCGTCAGCACCAAAGTCAAAGGCAGTACGCAGCATAGAGAGGCTGCCAGCTGGGGCGAGAAGTTCTGGAATCTTGGACATAGCAGTATTTTAAGGTCTACTGAGAGCTTTAGCTCGATTATTCATCCGCAATCGTATTGCGCAGTACTCCAATGGATTCAATCTCAATTTCACAAATATCCCCTGGTTTCATAAAAACAGGAGGTGTCCTTGCATAGCCAACGCCAGCAGGGGTTCCAGTAATCACCAGATCGCCAGGCTCAAGCGTCATGCATTCTGTTATCAGCACGATGGTCTCCGCCACATTCCATAAAAAGTCTTTGGTATTGGCGTTTTGCATGACTTGACCATTTAAGCGAGACTGAATTCTCAAGCCATCGCAGCCAAGAGGAAGCTCATCTGGTGTCACTAACCATGGGCCAAAAGCACCAGTTTGATCGAAATTTTTACCTATGGTCCATTGGGTAGTTTTACGCTGATAGTCACGAATACTGCCATCATTAAAAATGCTGTATCCGGCTACGCATTCCAAAGCGTTATCCAATGTCAGATGGCGGGCCTTTTTACCCACCACAAAGGCGAGCTCTGCTTCGTAATCTAACTTATCAGAAACCCGAGGCCGAATGATAGGGCTTAAGTGGGCTGTTAATGAGCTGGGACCACGCATAAAAAAGCTGGGGTATTCAGGTCTAGCGTTACCACCTTCTTTTGCATGGTCAGCATAGTTCAGGCCCATGCAGATAATTTTCCCAGGTCGCTCAATGGGCGATCTAAAAGTGATGGTGTCTATCTCTCCTTTAATTGCCTTTTCGTTCTGGAGAGCTGCTGCAGCACGATTTAAGGCTTCTGGCGATTCAATAATGGCTTGTAAGCTATTGGGTATCAATGGATCTGTGGCAGATAGATTAATGAAGATAGTTGAGCTCCCTGTTAAGAGTGCGCCCACACCGTCATAGCCACTAGAATCTCGATAGCTAAATAGTCTCATTGCAAAGTCTCCAATTTAATTGGTTTATTGTTGTTAGTGATGGCAGTATAGGGCAGTCCTATTGGCTCCATTGCTGGATAAAGTGTGATAACTTTCTGATACGCGTTATGCATATTCAAAATCATTAGAAAGTCTATCAACATCATGGAGAAGCCAAGTAAAGTGCTAAATGGTGGTCAAATTCTCTCAAATGCTCTAGCAAGACAGGGCGTAGACATTGCCTTTGGCGTTCCTGGTGAGAGCTTTCTGCCTTTATTGAATGGCTTGGTTGATCATCCTCATTTTCGATTTATCACCTGTCGACAAGAAGGCGGCGCTGCCTATATGGCAGAGGCCTATGCAAAATTGACCGGTCGGCCTGGTGTGGTGATGGTTACCCGTGGGCCTGGTGCCTCGAATGCCATGATTGGGATGCACACAGCGTATCAAGACTCCACCCCAATGGTGTTATTGGTCGGACAAGTTGGGACTGACATGGTTGAGCGTGAGGCCTTCCAGGAAATTGACTATCGCCGGATGTATTCTGAATGCGCAAAATGGGTTGGTAGCATCGATCGTATCGATCGCATTGATGAATTTGTTTCTCATGCATTTCATGTGGCGCAAGCTGGTCGAAAAGGCCCGGTTGTATTAGCATTACCGGAAGATGTGCTGTACATGACTGGTCAAGAAAACCCCGTCAAAGCCGCCCATATCGTTCAGCCAGGCTTAGATCTCCACAGTTTTGATCAAGCAATGACTGCCTTTACCTCTGCTAAAAAGCCCATGGTGATCGCTGGCGGTGGTAACTGGAATGGCACTGCCTGCGAAGCTTTACGATCTTGGGCAAACGCGCAGGCCCTACCGGTTGCCACGAGCTTTCGCTCTCAAGATGTGGTTGACAATCTGGATCCTGCGTTTGCGGGTGACCTAGGTATTGGCGCTAATCCTGCTTTAGTAAAGCGTATTCAAGAAGCAGATATCTTGTTAGTCATCGGAGAGCGCCTCGGAGAAATGACAACTGCTGGTTACAGCATATTGACCGTTCCTCAAGCAAAAGTAAAATTAATTCACGTACTGTCGGGTCCGGAAGAGTTAGGCCGCGTATATCGACCTGACTTTGCTATCAATTGCAGCCCGGAAAATTTCTGCTCAGCATTAACCACAGTGAAGATGAATGCTCAGCATGATCGCACTGCTATGAAGCAGGCTCATGATGAGTATCTCGCTTTCTCTAGTCCAGTGACTGTCAAAGGCGACTTGCAATTAGCGTTCATCATGGACTCATTGCCCGATCTCATTCCGCGCGATGCGATTATTACTAATGGTGCTGGAAATTTCGCAACCTGGGTACATCGTTTTTATCCCTATGGGAAACACAAAACCCAATTGGCACCCGCCAACGGATCAATGGGCTACGGTCTGCCTGCCGCAATCGCTGCCAAGATTGCTAGCCCAGAAAAAGTCGTTATTGCCGTGTGTGGTGATGGCGACTTTATGATGAATTGCCAAGAGTTGGCTACCGCTGCTCGTTACGATGCTTTTCCAATTGTTTTGGTAGTCAACAACAGTATGCTTGGTACTATCCGCATGCATCAAGAGAGAGAGTTTAAGTCTCGTGTGATTGCAACTGGCTTAACCAATCCCGATTTTGTGAAGTTTGCAGATAGTTTTGGAATGCCTGGTTTCAGAGTCAGCAAGACCGAGGAATTTGCACCGGCATTTGCAAAAGCACTGGCTAGTAAAAAAGGCGCCTTGATTGAACTGGTCTTAGATTCTGAAGTGATTACCCCAACTAAACTGCTTTCTCAATTGGGATAAAAAAAGAGGAGCTAGGCTCCTCTTAAACTAAGTAACTAAGTAACTAAGTAACTAAGTAAATAAGTAAGTAAGCTCAAAACTTAATCTACTTTTGCTCCAGAATCTTTGACAACCTTTGTCCACTTGGCGATTTCATTTTTAATGAAAGCTGAGAATTGAGCAGGGGTATTGCCAACAGGTTGTGCACCCATCGCCAAATACTTTTCTTTCACAGCCACACTATTAATAGCAGCCATCAGGGCCGCGCTGTCTTTAGCAAGAATATCTGCCGGCATATTTGCTGGACCGACAACTCCGAACCAAGAAGTTGCTTCATAGCCCGGTAAGTTTGCTGCTTCCGCAATGGTTGGGAGATCAGGAAAGGCAGGTGAGCGTTTCGCGCTGGTTACTGCTAAAGCCTTTAATCGACCCGCACGGATAAAGTTGATTGATGAAGGCAAGTTGTCAAACATAATATCCACGTTACCAGCCATCAGGTCTGTGACTGCCGGGGGACTTCCTCTATAGGGCAAGTGCACCATATACGTTTTTGTCATGGATTTAAAAAGCTCACCAGCCATATGAATGGAGGTGCCATTACCACTTGAAGCCATATTCACCTTGCCTGGGTTTGCTCTTGCATAGGCTATCAAGTCATTCACGCTATTAATATTATTTTTGCTCGCAAAGGCAGGATTCAGGACCAATACATTAGGCAACTCTGCCACCAAACTGATTGGAGTGAAATCTTTAATAGGATCGTATGGGAGCTTGCCGCCACCTTGGGTATAGAGCGGCAAGTTAATGCCATGGGTGCCAACGGATGCCATCAACCAGGTATAACCATCGGGAGCAGCCTTAGAAACAATTTCTGCGCCAATATTGCCGCCAGCACCAGGCTTGTTATCAATGATGACATTCCATTTTGGAGTGTTGAGAAGTTCATTTTGCAAAGGGCGGGCAATGTTATCTGTGGCGCCTCCAGCAGGAAAGGGGATGATAAAACGTATCGGCTTATTGGGGTAATCGGATTGAGCGAGCGATACAGGGCTGGTGCCAATGAATATAGCTGTCAGTACCGTAAAGAATAAAGGGGTGCGAATAAATACATTTAAAAGCTTGCTTTGAATCATAGCTATCTCCTGTTTACTAAATTCACTCTAATGATGATTTTTAATTCAGTAATAAAAGCATAACAGAGCAAGTGGTAACTGGGTTCCGGCTGACTAAAAGACCCATTTTGAGCTCAATCTAGCTCAATGAAGAGTATTCTAAGAAGCTGTGGCAAGCCTTTCCACCTCAAATTGAAGACTCCCACTAAAGAATCCAGAAAGCATGCAATGACCAAACTCACATCCAAACCTATCCTGAAAAAAGCAAGCGGTATTCTCGCTCAAGATTTTGCTATCCCGAAAGACATCGCCTGGGCTTGGGTCACTTTGCTACTTTCTCAAGAAGAACAAAAGCGCGATAGTGAAGAAAAACGCTATGCCCGTATCGAAGAATTCGAGGCTTGGATCACGGGGCTCAATTTACCGATTGATCCTAAAAATCTCACAAGTACTGCAGTCAGTCCGGAGTCAGTAAAAAATTCAGCCAGAAATGTATTTGAGTGGCCTCATGAATACATCTTTGACGAGCCAGTGGCAGCAAAACACCCAGATTCCAAGGTTGCCTATGGCGATACGATCACCAAGCCAATCTTAGATGCCATTAAAGATGCTGGTGGATCAGATGATCGTCCTGCACTGTTAGCTATTTTGGAAAGCTACGCAAAAGAGGGTAAAGAACCTTTTGCCAACGTCACACCAGAAGGCATTGAGTGGAAGGGTAATAATTGGTTGGAGGGAGATAAGCTGAATCTTCTCACCATCAAAACCTTAAATAATCGCTTAGCCAATCTGCGCAAAAAAGGCTTGATTTAAGTTCAGTAATTTCACCTGAGCTACAAAAGAAAAAAACCACCTAAAAAAGTGGTTTTCTTATATTTGGCTCCTCGACGTGGGATCGAACCACGGACCAACAGATTAACAGTCTGCTGCTCTACCGCTGAGCTATCGAGGAATAAGCCGATATTATAGCAATATGAAATCATCTACTCCGAGTTCTGTACAGATCCCTAAAGTGTTAACCATCGCTGGGTCCGATAGCGGCGGCGGCGCTGGCATTCAGGCCGACCTCAAGGTTATTTCAGCCTTGGGTGGGTATGGAATGTCTGTAATTACTGCCATTACTGCACAGAATACCTTGGGAGTGAGCCGTATTCAGGATATTGACCTTGATGTGGTTGAAGCTCAAATCGACGCAGTATTTATGGATATTGGGGTGGATATCGTCAAGATTGGCATGTTGGCCAGCCCAGAAATCGTTCGCACTGTGGCATCTGCCTTGAAGCGCCATGGTGCTAAAAGAATCATCCTCGATCCTGTGCTGAGGGCTACTTCAGGCGCTAGTCTTGGTGGAGATGATACCGCTCAGACCATAATTAAAGAGCTGTTTCCAATGGCAAGCTTAATTACTCCTAATATGGAAGAAGCGGGCTTGCTATTGGGTCGTGAGATCCAAGGAGCTAATGACTTCAAGGTGGCAGCACAAGAGTTGCTCGATATGGGTCCCCAAGCAGTCTTGATCAAGGGCGGACATCTAGATGCTAGCCATACTCAACTGACGGATTTTCTGATGTGGCGAACTATTGAAGATGGTCTTGAAGTAGTTCAATCAAAAGAATTCAAGCACTACCGTGTTAACACACCTAATACCCATGGCACTGGCTGTTCGCTGTCCTCTGCGATCGCCACTTATTTAGCTGATGGTCATGATCTTTTTCATGCAGTCGCTAAGGCAATTGCTTATGTTGAGGCAGGCTTAGAGGCAGGACGCTTCTTAAGTATTGGTGAGGGCCCTGGACCCTTATGGCATATGCATGATTTTTATCCCACTGCATTGCCAGAAGAAGAGAGTAAGTATTAGGTTTTCATGAGTTCTTGCAGTCGCTTCACGGCTACCTTTGGATCGCTCGATCCATTGATTGCTCTGACAACCGCCACCGAGCCAACACCGCTCTGCGCCACCGCATGAATACTACTTTCATCAATGCCACCAATTGCTACTAAGGGGTAGTGGTTCATCAATTGAGCATATTTATATAAACGTCCCAAGCCTTGGGGTGCGGTAACCATCTTTTTTAGATTAGTTGCAAAGACTGCGCCCATGGCGATATAACTCGGGCAAAAGCGATCTGCATAAACCATTTCAGCATAGCCGTGAGTACTCAGACCTAAGCGTAAGCCTGCAGACCGAATTGCATCTAAATCTGCTACTTCTAAATCTTCTTGCCCCAGATGAATGCCGTAGGCATCTGCTTCAATGGCTTCTTGCCAATAGTCATTAATAAAGAGCAGGCTCTTACTGCCTTTGACTGCCTCAACTGATTGCGCAATCTGCTGGCGGATCAGTCTGCGATCTTCTGATTTGAGGCGCAGTTGCACCGTTGGCACTTCAGCCTCAACAGCGCGCTTTACCCAATCAGCATCTTGCATAACAGCATATAAACCCAAGCGCTGAGGGCACTCCGCAAACGCATTGGGGTTCATGTTGCGTGTCCATGGCAGTAAATCAAAATGCTCAGGCCGAGAGGGCCATTTCGAGGGATTAAATCCACCATCTTGATGAACCATCCGTGACCAAGCCTTACCCAGAACTTTGGCATCACATTCAATAAAGCCCATCGTAATCGCAGCAACCATTCCAGCTAATTCGTAATGGTCGGCTGTATGCTCATTATCAATTTTGGGTGGAGGTGATGCCATGCTGTATGCCGGAATCGGAATACATAAATCATCTGCAATATGGGCGGCAATAATTTGATCCGCAAGGTCGCGTACTAAGCTCATCTTAATTACTCTTTAGCTCTGATGCCAGAAAGGCGTACCAACTAATGGTGTGCTGGCTTGGGCGGACTGTTGGGCTTTCATAGCACCAGAGAGGTAAGCAGTGCGACCAGCATCGACTGACATCGCAAACGCTTTAGCCATTGCCACTGGGTCGTCTGCTAGCGCAACGGCAGTATTCAGTAAGACGCCATCAAACCCCCACTCCATCACAGTGCACGCATGCGAGGGCAGGCCTAGACCAGCATCCACTAGCAACGGAACTTTTAAGCGGTCACGCAAGAGCTTTAAGGCATATGGATTTAAGGGGCCTTGACCGGTACCAATTGGAGCAGCCCAAGGCATCACTGCCTGGCATCCCACATCGACTAAACGTTGGCACAAGATCAGATCTTCAGTGCAATAAGGTAATACTTTGAAACCATCCTTAATTAAAGTTTCTGCTGTGGCAACTAAACGTAAAGTATCCGGTTGCAAGGTGTAGTCATCGCCGATGAGCTCTAACTTAATCCAATTCGTCTCAAATACTTCACGCGCCATCTGCGCGGTTGTAATGACTTCTTTAGGGCTATGACAGCCAGCGGTATTCGGTAAAACTGGTACAGCCATTTTCTTTAAGAGATCCCAAAAACCGGAATGCGCTTCAGCAGTAGAAGTGCCTTGCCTACGCAGGCTCACCGTAATCATTCCAGGATTCGATTGCTTTACAGCATTTTCCAAAACCTGTGGGGATGGGTAACGCGAGGTACCCAGTAATAAGCGACTAGCAAAGGTCTCGCCATACAGCAGCAATGGATCGGCTGTGTTGAAAGCGTTTGGTAATGGGGCAGTCATGTTGATCTATTAAAAGATTAGCCGCCAGTAACCGGTGCTATGACTTCCATCTCATCACCTTCACGCAACACTTCTTCCGCGTGTCTGGTCTTAGGGACAAATTCATAATTGATGGCAACGGCAAAGGGTGGCTTTGCATCGATGAGTAGCAATACATCATCAATCGTGCACTGATCTGGAACCTCTTTAGCCACTTGATTCACCATTATGCGCATGTACTAAGCTCCTGGTCGGCAGAAGCTGTCACCTGAAGGCCTAAGTCAATAGCTGTACTACTAGACCCTGAATCCAATATCTCTAATGCGCAATCTAGAATCGCTGGTGAAATCATAAAGCCGTGTCGATAGAGTCCATTGATCATCATCAGGCTAGATTGGTTTGGTTTTCGATCAACAGCTATCTCTGGTAGATTATCTTTAAGTGTAGGGCGACATTGCGTTGCCATCTCCAATATGCGTGCTTCAGCAAAACCGCTATGAACGGTATATACCGCACTGAGTAATTCCAGAGCGGAGCGCACACTCATTGCAGATAGATCTTCAGATTCAATTTCTGTTGCGCCAACAACGTAGACATCATCTTCTTTAGGGGCGATATAAATAGGATAGCGGGGATGGATTAGGCGAGTAGGGCGACGCAGCTTTACTTCGGGCGCATACAGGCGAATCACCTCACCACGCACTCCTCGTAAATCTTTAGAGGATCTACCGGCATCTCCCCAAGAATCCTTAGCGCCCAGACCACGACAATCGATCACCCAATCAAAACCACTCTTTTGAGTGCGAAGTTGCTCAGGATCAACGGCTTGTTTCCAATGACAAGGCACCTTCATTAAAGTGAGCTCAACTAACAAAGCCTCCAATAGTTGGCGATTATCGAGCTGGCCTTCATTGGGAAGGTAGAGGCCTTGGGTAAAGCGCTCAGCAACACCGGGCTCAATTTCTGCAAGAGACTGACTATCCAAATGAATCGGTTTAGAAAGCGCCTGATTATGATCGCAATTTCTTTCCAGATGAGAGGCAAAACGCTCTGCATCACTAGCATCTTGACGATGCCATAAGATTAGAGTGCCATCTTGTTGAAAGAAAACTGGCTTTGCTAATTCATCGATGAGTTGCTTCCAACGCGGCAGACTATGAACACCCATACGCACCACGTTATCTTCGGTAATAGCTGATTCTGCCAATGGAGCCAACATAGCAGCCGCAATTCGAGCTGCTGCTAGGTTGCCATCCGAACCACCTTTCTCAAACAGCTCTACCTGAGCACCGCGCTTAGCAAGCGCGACCGCTAGCAACCGACCCATGAGGCCGGCGCCAACGATGGCGTATTTGCCGTTTGAGAATGCCTGACTCACTTACTGATAAATCTCGCTACCGCGCTTACGGAACTCAGCCGACATCTCTTCCATTCCTTTTTGTGGATCGGTAGAAGCTTCTGCAGTAATCGGAATGACTTTCGACTTAGGATTGCCATCCGCATCTAGTGTGGCTGCGTAGTCACGTACTTCTTGAGTGATCTTCATAGAGCAGAACTTCGGTCCGCACATCGAGCAAAAATGCGCAATCTTCGCACCTTCGGCAGGCAAGGTAGCGTCGTGGTACTCACGCGCACGCTCAGGGTCTAAACCAAGATTGAACTGGTCTTCCCAGCGGAACTCAAAGCGAGCTTTGGATAAAGCGTTATCTCGCACCTGAGCACCCGGCAAACCTTTGGCCAAGTCTGCACCATGGGCAGCAATTTTGTAAGTGATGATGCCGGTACGCACATCTTCTTTGTCGGGTAAACCTAAATGCTCTTTTGGTGTGACATAGCACAGCATCGCAGTACCATACCAACCAATTTGCGCAGCACCAATACCGCTGGTGATGTGATCATAACCAGGAGCGATATCAGTAATCAATGGTCCGAGAGTGTAGAAGGGAGCCTCTAGGCAGTGCTTTAACTCTTCAGTCATATTTTCTTCAATGCGCTGCATTGGCACATGACCAGGACCTTCGATCATGACTTGCACATCATGCTTCCATGCTTTAGCAGTGAGTTCACCAAGAGTATGCAGCTCGCCAAACTGGGCAGCATCATTCGAGTCAGCAATACAACCAGGACGCAGACCATCACCCAAACTAAATGACACGTCATAGGCTTTCATGATTTCGCAAATCTCATCAAACTTCGTATAGAGGAAATTTTCTTTATGGTGAGCTAAGCACCATTTCGCCATGATGGAGCCGCCACGAGAGACGATGCCAGTAATACGATCAGCAGTTAAAGGTACATAGCGCAGTAATACGCCAGCATGAATAGTGAAGTAATCCACACCTTGCTCAGCTTGCTCTACCAAGGTATCGCGGAACATTTCCCAGGTGAGGTCTTCTGCAATACCGCCGGTTTTATCGAGCGCTTGATAAATTGGAACGGTACCAATCGGCACTGGTGAGTTACGAATAATCCACTCACGGGTTTCATGAATATGCTTGCCTGTAGAAAGATCCATGATGGTGTCTGCACCCCAACGGATGGACCACACCATTTTTTCTACTTCCTCATTAATAGAAGAAGTTACAGCAGAGTTGCCCAAGTTGCCGTTAATCTTCACGCGGAAGTTACGGCCAATAATCATGGGCTCAAGTTCTGGGTGATTAATGTTGGCTGGAATAATTGCACGACCGGCAGCGATTTCAGAACGCACGAACTCACCAGTGACGATGTCGGGAAGATTGGCGCCGTAACTCTTACCTGGATGTTGCTTTAGGAGTTGCTTGTATTCAGGGTTCTTACGTAATTGCTCAAGACCCATGGATTCACGTAAAGCCACGTATTCCATTTCAGGAGTGATGATGCCTTTGCGAGCGTAATACATTTGACTCACATTTTGTCCTGCACGGGCAACGCGAGGAGGATTGATGTGGGCAAAGCGCAGACTCTGGGTTGCTTCATCCTGGGAGCGGGCAACGCCATATTCTGATGAGGGGCCAGCTAGCTGCACTGTATCTCCACGCTCCTCGATCCAACCCTTACGTAATAAAGGTAGGCCTTTTTCAAGGTTGATCAAAATGTCGGGATCACTATAAGGACCTGATGTGTCATAAACCGGAACAGGGGGATTGGGGACCATTTCCTCGCCAACACGCGTTGATAACTGCTCAATCATCCGAATCGGTGCTTTGATATCTGGACGTGAACCTTCTAAATACGTTTTTGTTGAAGCGGGATAGGCGAATTTTTGACTAAAGTCGTGCTCCAAGCTCTTAAGGCTAGGAATTTCTTGTTTTGTTTTATTTTTTACATCACTCATGTCCATCTCCTGACTATATTTAGATGGACGAAACCGGGTGACGGTCTGATAGAAAACTCCCCACGCCAGCATTACCTGGATCGGGTTATAGGGTCTTTCTCAGCGCCTTTTAGTAAATATCACTAAAAGGGCACCCCTGCTTCATCCTGAAGTCTTTATTTAACCACGAATTGATTCTTCGCATGATGACTCAATGATTAAAGTCAAACGGCTTAGCCTAGCTTGGAATTGCGCAAAATAAAGTCAGCAGTGACGATGGCGGCATCGCTGGTAAATTCATCAGCCAAAATACGGGCTGCAGCCTCTGAAAGCGAGATTTCAATAAAACCACTCACTTCACCGTCATGATTGGTGGGTACAAAGTTATCCGCTAGCTCTAGGTCATAGATAAAGAGCTGTTCATCATGAAAACCCCGCCCTGGAATAGGCCGACGCATCTGAATACATCCCACGGGCTCAATTTGATCAGAAATTTGGGGTGGAACCCCAGCTTCTTCCCATAGCTCCCTACGGGCATTCACCCAGGGGGTTTCATCAGCGCCAATCCCTCCTGCGGCCACGTTATCAAGGCGTCCAGGATCCGTAGCCTTATTCTCACTGCGCCTCCCCAGCCAGAGATTACCGGTTTTGGTGAAGCCATTGATATGGCTTGCCATACTGCGAAAGCCAAAAGTTCGGAAGGCAGAGCGCTCCAAGCGGAAGTATTCATGCCCATTTTGATCAATCCAGGCGAAATCCTCATTTCGCCAGCTAGGAATGAAGCCAGCTTGCCGCATTCGATTCGCCAACTCACCAAGGCTCTGTGACAGCATCGAAGGCCGGGCAGAGCGAATAATCAGGCGATCGTGACCCATTTCTAAATGAATAATCGGATTTTTGCCCAAAGATTCTTGCAAATAAGAGATAAATTCAGGATTTAAGTGCCCAATCACCTGGCCCGCTGAGACTCCGCCTAAAAAGTAGACGGGCAGGAAATCATGAGGAGCTGATCTAGCTGTGTTTTGGAGCATCTCCTCTAAGGCGGCGATGGTGCTAGTGCTAAGTTTGGGCATGCTCTGAGTGTAAGAGAAATTCAAAATATTAAAAAAATTGTCTAGAAAATCAGACAGAGAAGCGTATCTGTCAATCGATATTTACACATTTTTTTGTAGGCCATGGATGCCCATAAATTAAGCAAGCTAGCTCATCCCATATAAATCTGAGACTTACGAAAACTTTTGAATATTTATCCACACAGGCTGTGGATAAGTTTTTTATTTTGTAGTGGTCCCGCCGACAGGAATCGAACCTGTATCCCACGCTTAGGAGGCATGTGCACTATCCATTGTGCTACGGCGAGAAAAAATAAAAGTAAAAATAAACGCTAATCTTTTGAATTCGATCAACATAATTAATCGAGTTACCAGAAGATTAGTGCTAGGCAAAAAACATTATCCACGTATCCGCAACACTACCACCCACAGAGTGCCCACACCTGGTTAGTAATTGCGACCGTCAACTCTGGCGCAAAGTACGCAGAGAAAGTAATTCCTAAAATAATGCAGGAGAATAAATAAAAAAATAAGCGCGTAATAGAGATTTTCATGCGATCAATTTAAGCAGTAGCAAGACGCTGAATCGCACGCTCTTTAACGGGAAAATTGACTAAGAATGCAAACACGCCTAAGGCAATCGCAATATTCCAAACAATCAAATAAGAGCCGGTGCGATCAAACAGGTAGCCACCAAAATAAGCTCCACAGAAACTACCCAGCTGATGAGAGAAGAACACGAGGCCAGAGAGCATGGAAAGATATTTAACACCAAAAATCTGTGCCACGATGGCATTGGTTAACGGGATGGTAGACAGCCACAGGAAGCCCATGATAGCTGCAAAGATATAGGTGCTAGTTGGGCTCAGAGGCAAATAAACAAAAGCGATGATCGCTACAGACCTGCTGATATAGATGCCTGATAGGAGGTAGCGTTTTGGAAAGCGTTGCCCAAATATTCCGGCAGCATAGGTTCCAAAAATATTAAATAGGCCAATTAATGCGAGGGCGGTAGTGGCTACAAAAGGTGCACCCACATCGGGATAAATTTTGGATAAATCTTTGAGATAGGGTGCTAGGTGAACTGCAATAAACACCACCTGAAAGCCGCAAACAAAATAACCTAAAGTCAGTAATCTGAAGCTGGGATTGCCCATGGCTTCTTTTAAAGCTTCTTTGATGGTTTGATTATTACCTTGATTAAGATTACCGTCATTTGATTCACGCAACATAAATGCAATCGGAATCATCAAGCTAGCCATAATGGCCAAAACGATGAGCGCATCATTAGCGCCAAAACTAGATAGCAAACCTTGCTCCACTGGAATCATGAGAAATTGCCCGAATGATCCAGCTGCTGCAGTAATGCCCATCGCCCACACTCTTTTTTCTGGAGTGACGTTACGAGCTAAGATGCCATAGACCACACTGTAAGTAGTCGCAGTTTGTGCAAGCCCGATAAGCAGTCCTCCCGCAAATGCAAAACTGAGAGCGTCGGTAGAGATCGCCATCCCCGCTAAACCCAGCGCATAAAGTGCGCCACCAGCCACCATAATTTTGAGTGCGCCAAAACGATCTGCTAATGCGCCTGTAATCGGTTGCACTGCACCCCAAATGAGATTTTGTAATGCGATGGTGAGGGCAAAGGTTTCACGGCCCCAACCATTGGCCATTGTTATCGGAAGATTGAAGAGACCGAACCCATGACGTATGCCCATAGAAAAGGTCACCATTAAGCCCCCAAAGATCAACAATGTCTTTAAGGAAATGGCAGGAGCTGTATTGGTGTGTGCAGTCATTACTCGATCTTCGGCGTGCTAAGGGCTTAGGATAGCTTAATTAGTTGCTTGCCGAAACTTTTACCCTCAAGCAGATCAATAAAGGCTTGAGGTGCTTTTTTGAGGCCAACGGTGATTTTTTCCTCAATATGGATCTTTTTTGCCTCTAACAGGGTGTGGAGCTGCCCTTGGATCTCTTTCCAGCGGGAAACGTGATCTGAGACGATAAATCCCTGAATCCGCATGCGCTGAGCCAGGATGAGCCTCAAATTAATACTGTGCAAGCGCTCCTCTAGGCCCTCAGAGATGAGTCCGCATATTGCGATGCGGGAGAAAGGGTTCATTTGCGGCAGAAGACTATCAAATATGGCGCCTCCAACACTCTCAAATACCCCATCAATCCCGTTTGGGGCATAACTTCTTAAGTCCTCAGGCCAGTTGCTTTGGCGATACGACAGGCAATCATCAAAATTAAATACATTCTTTACATGAGTGCATTTTTCTAAGGAGCTGGCAATTCCAATCACTTGTGCGCCCTGCAGTTTGGCAAGTTGGCCTGCAACACTGCCTACAGACCCTGCTGCAGAGCTAATGAGGATGGTTTCGCCGGCTTTAGGCTGGCATATCTCCATCATCCCAATCCATGCCGTAATACCAGTCATGCCGGCGGCCCCAAGAAACCAAGTTTCAGGAAAGTCGGCCTGCGGGAGCAATCTGAGCGTGGCAGAATTTATCACGCAATGGGTTTGCCAGCCCAGCATTCCGATGACTTTATCCCCGCGCTCAAATTGATCCGATTTTGAATCTATCACTATGCCAATAGCTTCAGCGAGTACTACATCACTCAGTTCCATAGGGAGAGCATATGAAGGTCGCTCGCTCATTCTGCCCCGTACATAGGGGTCCAGAGAAAGCCATTGATTTAAAACCAGCACTTGGCCATTCTTGAGCGGCTCTATATCCGCATCAATGCATTGAAAGTTATCTTGTGTTACTTTCTTAAATGGTCTGCTACGCAGAACAATTTTGGTATTCATTTATTTGAAATTTTCTTCGTATTTTCAATGATTGATTGCTGGAGCCATGCTTTTTTACCAATGAGCAATTTTGCCACCCACAGGATTTTTTGGAGTTATTTCTTATGTCAGCAGCAAACCCTATTAGTTCATTATTAAAAGATAAAAATCTTCTGAAGGGAGATGCATTTATCGGTGGTAAATGGCTTCAAGCTAAATCAGGAAAAGTATTTTCAGTTACCAATCCTGCTACTGGTGAAGAAATTGCCCAGGTAGCGAATCTGGACGTGGCTGATGCTCTAGATGCCATTGCAGTTGCTGAGAGCGCTTTTGTGCTGTGGCGTACAAAAACAGGCAAAGAGCGTGCAGCGATTTTGCGTAAATGGTTTGACCTCATTACAGAACATACCGAAGATCTAGGGATCATCATGTCCTTGGAGCAGGGCAAGCCGCTAGTTGAGGCCAAAGGTGAAATTCATTATGGATCCTCTTTTATTGAATGGTTTGCAGAAGAAGCTAAACGAGTTACTGGTGCTATTCCAAGCTCAACTTGGGAAGACAAGCGTTTGATGGTTCTCAAGCAGCCCATTGGTGTTTGCGCAGCGATCACCCCTTGGAACTTTCCGAGTGCAATGATTACAAGAAAAGTATCTCCTGCTCTTGCGGCAGGTTGTTCAATTGTGATTAAACCTGCTGAACAAACGCCGCTATCCGCATTGGCATTGGCTGAGCTTGCCTCCAGAGCTGGCGTGCCGGACGGGGTTATCAATATCTTGACTGCCGATGCCCAAAATTCGATTGCGATTGGCAAGGCTCTCTGCGACTCTCAAGTGGTTAAACATCTTTCCTTTACGGGATCAACTGAAGTTGGCAAGCTGCTAATGATGCAGTGCGCCCCAACAGTGAAGAAGGTGGCTCTTGAATTAGGTGGTCATGCCCCATTCATTGTTTTTGAAGATGCCAATATCGACAATGCTGTTGCTGGTGCGATGTTCTCCAAGTACCGTAATGCAGGTCAAGCTTGTGTTGCAGCAAATCGCTTTTACGTTCACAAAAAAGTCCATGATGAATTCGTTGAAAAATTTGCCGCAGCGACTAAGGTAATTAAAGTTGGTCATGGTTTAGAGCCAGGAGTGACGCAAGGTCCTTTGATTGACGAGCAAGCACTAGCTAAAGTACAGAGACATATCGCTGATGCTCTTGCCAAGGGAGCGAGGCTAGTTACTGGCGGTAAGTCTTCCGAGAGGGGCGGTACCTTTTTTGAGCCCACCATTCTTGCAAATGCTACGAACTCGATGTTAGTAGCTACTGAGGAAACATTTGGACCCGTTGCCCCAGTGATTTCCTTTGAGTCTGATGATGAGGTTGTCAAACTCGCTAACCATAGCCAGTTTGGTTTAGCTTCTTATTTTTACAGCCGTGATATTGGCCGGATTTGGAGAGTTGCAGAAGCTCTTGAGTTTGGCATAGTTGGCGTGAATACTGGAATTTTTTCCAACGAGGTCGGTCCATTTGGCGGCGTTAAACAATCCGGTCTGGGCAGAGAGGGTAGCTCTTGGGGTATCGATGAATACCTGGAGATGAAGTATGTTTGTGTCGGGCTATAAAAATATTCAGGAGTCAGGATCATGAGTTATCCGGCTAAACAAAATATTGGCATCTGCCTGGGTGCCTTATTGGCCCTAGCATTTGCTTTCAGTTCAACTGCTTATAGCCAATCAGCTCCAGCAGATGACTCTTGGCCAAATAGACCGATCTCGATGATCATCCCTTTTCCACCGGGGGGTGTTGCCACAGTTGTAGGTAGACCGATTGCTGATGGTATGGCTAAGAATCTTGAAAAGCCCATCATTATGGAAAACAAGCCGGGTGCGGGCGGTGGTATTGGTAATGCTTATGTAGCCAAAGCAAAGCCAGATGGTTATAACGTTTTATTTGCGATGTCTTCCGTATCCACCATTCCGGAGACAGATAAGATTGCAGGCAAGACCATCTCATACACCACCAATCAATTAAGGCCAATAGGCCGCATCACTTCGGACCCTCTAGTAATTGTTGTGAAGAGCGATTCACCATGGAAAACAATGGCTGATTTTGTTGCGGATGCTAAAAAGAATCCAGGTAAATATAACTTTAGTTCTTCTGGCAATTATGGAACGATGCAGCTACCAATGGAGATGCTCAAAACCAGTCAAAACATCTTCGTTGTGCATATCCCCTACGGTGGGGCTGGTCCTGCTGTATTGGCTGTGCTTAGTGGAGAAGTAGATATTGTTGCTAGCGGACCATCAACGGTCGTTCAAAATATCAAGGCGGGAAAGCTTCGAGCATTAGCGCACACTGGCACAGGCAAAATGGCCGCACTACCGGATGTTCCTGCACTGAAGGATCTGGGAATTCCGGTTGAATATAACCAGTGGACGGGAATTTTTGTGCCAAAGAGCACACCTGAACCGATTGTTAAAAAGTATCGTGATGCCTTAAGATTCGCCGTCAACGAAAACTCTATTCGATCCACAATTGGTAATGCGGGCAGCCCAATTGATTATCTTGACGAACCTGAATTCCAAGTTTTTTGGGATAAGGACATTGCTAAGATGAATGAAGTTGTCAGAAAAATTGGTAAGCTCGATTAGATCGAACCATTTTGTCTCAGTAAATCGATATCCTGCGCGCTAAGACCTAGTCTCTCGCGTAGGATCTCCTCGGTATGTTGACCGAGTGTTGGCGGTGCCATCCTCACCTCTACGGGAGTTTTTGAAAGTCGCATTGGGCTAGCCACTAATTTCATGCTGCCTGCGGTCGGATGAGGCACATTGATTTGAATATCGCGGGCCTTAACCTGTTCATTTTCAAAGACCTCTTGAAAATTATTAATTGGACCGCACGGCACGCTGGCTTTTTCTAGTAAAGAAATCCACTCAGATTTTGTTTTCTTTCTTGTCATTGCCTCTAGCAGTGGCACTAGCTGTTCGCGATGCTTGACCCTTAAAGGATTTTCACAATAGAGGGGGTTGTCTGCCAAATGGGCTTCATCGCCTGCTGTGACGAAATGCCTAAATTGGCCATTATTTCCGGCCGCAACAATCATCCAACCATCCGAGGTGGGAAGTGTTTGATAAGGCACTATCGTTGGTGATGCATTGCCCCAACGTTTGGGAATTTCATCTGAACATAAATAGGCGCTTGCGACATTGGCCATGATTGCAATTTGTGTATCAAGCAGTGCCAAGTCAATACATTGACCTTCACCTGTATGGTTTTTATGGGCAATAGCCGCCAAAATTGAGGTTGTGGCGTACATCCCTGTAAAAATATCAGCAATCGCAACCCCCGCTTTTTGGGGGCTTGCACCGGGAAAGTCATCTGCCTCGCCGGTGACACTCATGAACCCCCCCATTCCCTGAACAATAAAGTCATATCCGGGACGTTTTGAGTAGGGTCCAAATTGCCCGAATCCTGTAATGGAGCAGTAAATGAGATCCGACTTCACTTTCTTTAAGCTCTCGTAATCAAGCCCGTACTTAGCCAGTTGACCAACTTTGTAGTTTTCAATAATCACATCAGACTCTTTTGCGAGCTGGCGAATGATTTCTTGGCCTTCGGGCTTGCTAATATCGACTGTGATGGAGCGCTTATTGCGGTTAATAGAGATGAAGTAGGCGCTTTCGGCAGTATCTTTGCCACTCTGGTCTCTAGCAAATGGAGGCCCCCAGTGACGCGTATCGTCGCCTTCCCCCGGTTTTTCAACCTTAATGACATCTGCACCCAAATCAGCTAGATTTTGAGTGCACCATGGACCAGCAAGCACTCGGCTGAGGTCTAAAACGCGAATATGACTTAATGCTCCCATTCTATGATTTTGGCATGGAAATAGGGGTTATTCAGGAAAATCTGGGTTTTACTTCAGACATGACTACAATTTGCGCGCATGGCTACCCGTAAAACTTCCGAATACAGTGAATCATCCATTCAGGTCCTAAAAGGGCTCGAACCCGTCCGTCAACGGCCGGGAATGTACACCCGCACTGACAATCCATTGCACATTATTCAAGAGGTTTTAGATAACGCCTCTGATGAAGCCTTAGGTGGATTTGGCAAACACATCATCGTCACCCTACACACTGACAGCAGTGTGAGCGTTGAGGATGATGGCCGAGGTATTCCTGTAGGAATGCATCCAACCGAGAAACTGCCAGTAGTTGAAATTGTCTTTACCCAACTTCACGCGGGCGGAAAATTTGAAAAGGGCAGTGGCGGCGCTTATGCCTTCTCTGGCGGTTTGCATGGTGTTGGTGTTTCGGTAACCAATGCGCTATCCAAGCGTTTAGAAGTAACTGTTTGGCGTGAAAACCAAGTGTCTACCTTGACCTTTGCCGATGGCAGGGTGATTGAAAAGCTCAAGACTAGCGCCGCTGGCAAAGAAGATAAATCACACGGCACCCGGGTACGCGCCTGGCCAGATGGTAAGTATTTTGATAGCCCCGGCATACCGATGCCTGAGCTCATTCGTTTGTTGCGCTCCAAGGCGGTTTTGTTGCCTGGCGTCAAAGTTACTCTGATTCAAGAAAAGTCTGGCGAGAGCCAAACCTGGCAATACGCCCAAGGTCTTCGCGGTTATTTAAACGAGGCTATGGCTCAAGCGGGTCATGGTGCTGAAGTCATTCCACCGTTCGAGGGCGAGCAATACGCTACTGGTAACGGTGATGATGATTCTTTTGCTGAAGGCGAGGGCGCAGCTTGGGTGGTAACTTGGACCGAAGATGGCACTCCCGTGCGCGAGAGTTATGTGAACTTAATTCCAACGCCAGCAGGCGGCACCCATGAAAGCGGACTACGCGAAGGCCTTTTTAATGCGGTCAAAGGTTTTATTGAGATGCATGCTTTGCAACCTAAAGGTGTCAAGCTGATGCCTGAGGACGTTTTTGCTAGAGCCTCATTCATTCTGTCTGCAAAAGTCTTAGACCCCCAGTTCCAAGGTCAAATTAAAGAACGCTTGAACTCTAGAGATGCAGTACGTCTCGTTTCTGGCTATGCTAAATCCGCATTAGAGCTTTGGCTTAACGAGCACGTTGATTACGGTCGTAAATTAGCAGACTTAGTAATTAAGCAAGCCCAAGCACGAACCCGTGCCGGTCAAAAAGTGGAGAAGAAAAAATCTTCTGGGGTAGCGGTTCTTCCTGGAAAGCTCACGGATTGCGAGAGCGAAGATATTGGGCTTAATGAAATCTTCCTCGTCGAGGGCGATTCAGCGGGTGGTTCAGCAAAAATGGGGCGCAATAAAGAATATCAAGCCATCTTGCCATTACGCGGTAAGGTTCTCAATACTTGGGAAGCTGAGCGTGATCGCTTGTTTGCGAATAACGAAGTGCATGACATTGCAGTTGCAATTGGTGTGGATCCCCATGGCGCCAATGACACACCTGATTTATCGAACTTGCGTTATGGCAAGGTCTGCATCTTGTCCGATGCGGACGTCGATGGTGCCCATATTCAGGTCTTGCTCCTAACCTTGTTCTACAAACATTTTCCCAAATTGATTGAATTAGGACACATTCATATTTCTAGGCCGCCCTTGTTTAGAGTAGATGCTCCTGCGCGCGGTAAAAAACCAGCGCAAAAGATTTACGCTCTCGATGCAAGTGAGCTACAAGCGATTGAGGATAAATTGCGCAAAGATGGCGTTAAAGAATCTGCTTGGCAAATTTCCCGCTTTAAAGGTTTAGGTGAGATGAGTGCAGAGCAATTGTGGGATACCACTTTAAATCCTGATACCCGCCGCCTCTTGCCGGTGACTTTGGGTTCCTGGACAGAGGATGAAACGATTAAAACAATGGATATGTTGATGGGTAAATCCGAATCTGGTGCACGCCGTGATTGGCTCGAAGAGCGTGGCAATGAAGTAGAGGCGGATATCTAATGGCAATTAAAAAAACTCCAGGCTCTACTGGAAAAGCTGGTCCAGCTGGTCCAGCCGATCAAGCAGATCTATTTGCAAGCGAGCCTATCGCAGTAGAGATCGTTACGATAGATGATCCAGTGATCACTAAAGCAGGTGGCACTGGAGATCCGCATGATCCCAAAAAGATTGAGCTCAATGAGGACGACAAAGACAGCCTAACGCTAGCGGTCTATGCCGAACGTGCTTATTTGGATTACGCCATTAGCGTAGTCAAAGGTCGCGCCTTGCCGGATGTCTCCGATGGTCAAAAGCCTGTTCAACGCCGCATTCTGTTCTCCATGAGTGAGATGGGTTTGCGTGCTGATGCTAAGCCAGTTAAGAGTGCGCGCGTAGTCGGTGATGTACTGGGTAAATTCCATCCACATGGTGACCAATCTGCCTACGACGCATTGGTGCGACTTGCACAGAGTTTCTCGCTACGCTACCCCTTAATTGATGGTCAGGGTAACTTTGGCTCACGTGATGGTGATGGTGCAGCTGCAATGCGCTATACCGAAGCCCGTTTAACCAAAATCGCCGGTTTATTACTTAGCGAGATCGATGAAGGCACAGTCGATTTTGCTCCGAACTATGATGGCTCATTTCAAGAGCCTAAGTTGTTGCCAGCGCGATTACCTTTCGTTTTGCTAAATGGCGCATCGGGGATTGCCGTTGGTATGGCGACTGAGATTCCTTCGCATAACTTGCGTGAAGTTGCTAGTGCTGCTATTGCTTTAATGAAATCTCCGAAAATGAGTACTGCAGATTTGTTGGAGATCATGCCTGGCCCAGACTACCCTGGTGGCGGTCAAATTATTTCCTCTGCTGCAGAAATTGCACAGATTTATGAGGCTGGTCGTGGCAGCCTGAAAGTTCGTGCTCGCTGGTCTGTTGAAGAGTTGGCTCGCGGCCAATGGCAAATTGTGATTAATGAACTACCGCCATCTACTTCATCGCAACGTGTACTGCAAGAGATCGAAGAGATTACTAATCCCAAGGTCAAGGTGGGTAAGAAAACTTTAACTCCAGATCAGAGTAATCTCAAATCCTCCATCTTGAATGTTCTCGACGGTGTGCGCGATGAGTCTAGTAAAGATGCGGCTGTTCGCTTAGTCTTTGAGCCTAAGAGCAAAAACATTGATGTCAATGAGTTTGTCAATCTATTGCTGGCTCACACCTCACTAGAATCCAATGCACCAATGAACTTGGTGATGATTGGAACTGATGGTCGTCCCCGCCAAAAAGGCCTTAAAGAAATCATTTCAGAATGGATCTCTTTCCGAGTGGGTACTGTTACAAGGCGTACTCAGCACCGATTAGACAAGGTCAACAATCGGATGCATATTTTGGAAGGGCGTCTGATTGTTCTTCTGAATATCGATAAGGTTATTAAGATTATTCGCAATAGCGATGATCCAAAAGCAGACCTGATCAAGGAATTTAAACTCAGTGATCGCCAAGCAGAAGATATTCTGGATATCCGCTTACGTCAGTTAGCTCGCCTTGAGGGCATCAAAATTGAGCAGGAGCTCAAAGAGCTGAAGGCGGAGCGAAATGACCTTGAAGGTTTGTTGCAAAGTGATTCTGTACTTCGTAAACGCATCATTAAAGAAATCGAATCCGATATGAAGGATTTTGGTGATGATCGCCGAACTATGATTCAAGAAGATAAGCGCGCCGTAGCAGAAACTAAAGTATTGGATGAGCCAGTTACGGTGATCGTGTCTCAAAAAGGCTGGGTACGAGTACGCCAAGGCCATGAGCACGATGCCACACAATTCGGCTTTAAAGCAGGCGATGCCTTATATGAAACATTTGAGTGCCGCACAGTCGATGTAATTCAAGGTTTTGGTAGCGATGGTCGCGTTTACACCGTACCAGTTAGTGAGTTACCTGGCGCACGTGGCGATGGCTCACCATTAACTAGTTTTGTGAATTTGGCTGCGGGATCGCAAATGGTCGCTTACTATGCTGGCCAGCTTGATGACTTGGTGCTGATTTCAACAAGATCAGGCAATGGTTTCTTGGCTAACGTCGCAGATATGAGTACCCGTAATAAGGCCGGAAAATCTTTTGTTGGAATTGATATTAAATTTTCGGGTGGTGACGCTCCTCTCGGAGCAGCTAAAGTGACGGTAGGCATGAAGCAGGTAGCCTGCTTATCTGAAAGCTCGAAGTTATTAGTCTTCCCGCTTGATGAGCTTAAGCGTTTACCCACTGGTGGTAAGGGTGTGATCTTGATGGGCTTAGATGACAAAGAGAAGCTGTCTTCTGCCATTGCAGTTGGTCCTAATGGCGCCACTTATTCTGGTGCAGGACGGGCTGGGAAGCCAACTGAATTGAGTTTGGATGCAAAAACCTTGAAGTCATTTGCAGGAAACCGTGCTCGTAAAGGCCACTTTGTAGAGCCCAGACTGAAAGACGGAAAACTCAAGGCAAACTTAGGCTAGCTTAGGCCTGCTTAAGTTTGTTGATTCTTAAACCTTCTTGGGAATAGGTACTCCGTACTTCACAGCAATCACTTCAGCCAAAATCGACACAGCCATCTCTGGAGGAGTTAAAGCGCCGATAAATAGGCCAACAGGCCCATGAAGTCGCTCGACTTGTTCTAGAGTCACATCAAACTCGAGTAAGCGGGCTTTACGTTTTTGGGTGTTTACTCGACTACCCAGAGCGCCAACATAAAAGGCGGGGGACTTTAATGCTTCCATCAATGCCATGTCATCGAGCTTGGGATCGTGCGTTAAGGCAACCACCGCTGTATGAAAATCAACACCAATTTCTAATAGCACATCGTCTGGCATGCCTTTAATAAATTGAATCTCTTCGCGATGAATACCCTCGGCATATTCTTCACGGGGGTCTATCACAATCACTTCAAAATCGGATGCGAGGGCAAAGTCAGCCGTGTAGAGTGAAAGCTGTCCTGCGCCAATAATGACCATGCGCCACCGGGGGCCGTAGGTCGTTTTCATGATGCGCTCATCACAAACAAAAGCCGCATTACGATCACCTTCTTCTAGCCGTGATTTGCCGGTAGATAAGTCAACTGTACGGGAGGTAGTTTGGTGATTGCTAATCGATTCTAGAATGGCCTCCAGAATGGCCAATTCTGGTTTTGGCTCAACCAATAAGCGAAGTGTTCCACCACAAGGCAAACCAAAGCGTGCTGCTTCTTGTTGATCGACACCATAAATCACCATTTCTGGTAAATCTTGAGTCAATATTTCTGTTTGTACGCGACGTATTAAGTCGTCTTCAACACACCCGCCGGAAACGGACCCCGTAACTTGCCCATCATCTCTGATGGCTAGCCAGGAGCCTATTGGCCTAGGAGCAGATCCCCAAGTTTGGACAACAGTAGCAATCGCCACTTGATGTCCAGCTTGGAGCCAGCTGACGGCAGCTTTTAATACACTCAAATCAGTACTATTCATATCCTGTCTTTAATCTTGCGAATTTGTTATTTTCAGCTGCTAATGTAATTATTATCATGCCTATGACTAGATTTAGTGCATCAGCTGAAATTTCGAAACCTCGCTTGGCTGTTTTATTGCTTGCTGCAGGGGAGGGTAGTCGTCTTGGCTCTTATCCCAAATTATTGCTACGTAAAGATGGCCAGACTCTTTTACAACGATTTTCCAGTGCAATCGAGAAATTGAGCCCTGTTGAACATCTTGTGGTGACGGGTTTTCATGCGCAGGCGATTGAATCAGAGATCGCAAAGTTGAATATCTCACTATCCCACCCAATCAAGGTAATTCGGAATAGCGCTCCCGAAAGAGGGCAAAGCTCATCGGTGCGCTTGGGACTGCAATCAATCCGAGCAGACTTTGATGTGCTGTTAGTCGCGTTATCAGACCAACCTGAAGTTGGCGCAAACGCAATTCAAGAGTTGCTTGCTGCGTTCGCTCAGCGTGAGAGTGGCGAAGAAATCATTCTGCCGATGGTGAATGGCCAACGCGGCAATCCAGTGTTGTTCTCTGCGCAAGCCGTATTAGAGGTACTAGCGATTCCTGACATGGTTTGCCGAACATTCATGGACGCTCATCCAAATCAAGTCAGAACCTTGCACACTTGCAATCAGGCATTCATATTAGATGTTGATACCCCAGCGGATATTCAAAAGCATCAATTAAGCCGAGGCTAGCTTTTTAAATCTCCGCAATCAATTCAATTTCTACGCAAGCACCCAAAGGGATTTGTGCAACACCAAATGCACTGCGAGCATGCTTACCTGCCTCACCAAATACTTCCACTAGGAGTTCCGAGCAACCATTGACCACTAAATGTTGCTCCGTAAATTCTGAGCTTGAATTGACTAAACCCATGACTTTCACAATACGCTTGACCTTGTCCAGCGAACCTAAATGATTTTGCAAGGTAGCAATCAGATCAATCGCAATAGATTGTGCTGCTGCTCTACCGGTTTGCGTATCCATATCAAGACCAAGCTTACCAACCCAAGGCATGCCATCTTTTTTAGCAATATGGCCAGATACAAAAACAGTGTTGCCTGTTGTGGCGGCCATCACATAGGCAGCAGCGGGCGGACCTGCAGGAGGTAAATCAATGCCGAGCGTTTTGAGGCGAGTATTAATGAGGCTTGTCATAGTATTCAATTCAGTATTAAAAAAGTTTAGTAAGTGTCAACAATCTTACTTTGAAAGTTGACGCATGGCATTCTCAAGACCATTTAAAGTGACTGGGTACATCCGATCATTCATAAGATTCTTCATAATGTCGATAGATTGGCGATACTGCCAAACCGATTCTGGCTCTGGATTAAGCCAGGCGAAGTGGGGGAAGTGGTCGATGAGCCGATTTATCCATGTAGCACCAGTTTCTCGATTGTTATATTCAACTGCTCCATTGGGACTCAAAATCTCATAAGGAGACATAGTGGCATCGCCAACAAAAATCAGCTTGTAGTCAGCTCCATATTGATTAATGATGTCTTGAGTAGCGCGCACCTGATCTCGCCGGCGACGATTGCTTTGCCAGAGATGTTCATAAACGCAGTTATGAAAGTAGTAATACTCCAAGTGTTTGAATTCTGTTTTCACGGCAGTAAATAGCTCTGAGATGCGCTGGATATGGTCATCCATAGATCCGCCCACATCCATCAGTAATAAGACCTTAGCTTGGTTATGGCGTTCCGGCCGCATTTGGATATCGAGCATTCCAGCATTAGCAGCGGTCTTATGTATGGTCTTATCAAGATCTAACTCAAGGCTAGAGCCTTCTCTAGCGAAGCGCCGCAAGCGGCGTAGTGCCATTTTGAGATTGCGACTTCCTAAACTGACATCGTTGTCGTAGTCTTTAAACTCTCGTGCTTCCCAAACCTTGATTGCTGTTCGGTTGCCAGCACTCTCACCACCAATACGAATTCCTTCGGGGTGATAGCCGCTGTGACCAAAGGGTGAAGATCCACCAGCACCGATCCATTTACTTCCTCCGCCATGCCATTCCTTTTGTTCCTTCAACAGTTCTTGAAGACGCTGCTGTAAAGCCTCAGGCCCGCCCAGTTTTTGTAGTGCAGCTTTTTCTTCAGCGCTTAACATGCGCTGTAATTTTTTCTCCAGCCAATCTAAGGAGATATCTGGCGCCAAGGCTATTATCTTCTCCACGCCCTTAAAGTAGGCGCCAAAAACTTGATCAAAGCGATCAAAGTACTGCTCATCTTTAATTAAGGTAATACGTGCGAGTTGATAAAACTCATCAATCGAGGGCTCAATAACACCTTCCTTTAGAGCCTCGAGAAGAGTTAAAAATTCCCGAACAGAGACCGGTACCTTGGCCTCTTTGAGTTGCAGGAAAAATGGAATCAGCACGATTAAGCTATTGCAATAGGGCGGCGTGCAATATCAACGGTGATTTCGGTTCATCATCACGAGACGCTCAAATAAATGAATATCCTGCTCATTTTTGAGAAGTGCGCCATGCAGTGGAGGAATCGTAATTTTGTCATCGTCGCTATATAGCGCCTCAGCTAAAATATCCTCTGCCAGTAATAGCTTTAACCAATCGATCAATTCCGAAGTGGAAGGTTTCTTTTTTAGGCCCGGTAAAGAGCGAATTTGATAAAAAGATTTGAGTGCAGCCTCTAGGAGTTCCTGCTTAATATTCGGGTGATGGACATCCACAATGCTCTGCATCGTCACGGCATCGGGAAAAGAAATGTAGTGAAAAAAACAGCGTCGCAAGAATGCATCCGGTAACTCTTTTTCATTATTGGAGGTGATGATGACTAAAGGGCGGTGCTTTGCTTTTATCAACTCCCGTGTTTCGTAGACATAAAATTCCATACGGTCGAGCTCTCTAAGTAGATCGTTTGGAAACTCAATATCCGCTTTATCAATCTCATCAATCAACAAAACAACAGGCTCGTCGGCTTCAAATGCTTGCCAGAGAACGCCTTTCACGATGTAGTTACGGATATCGTTCACCTTGACATCGCCTAACTGTGAGTCTCTGAGGCGACTAACTGCATCGTATTCATAAAGGCCTTGCTGCGCCTTAGTAGTTGATTTGATGTGCCATTGCATCAGGGGCATATTTAAGGCTTGCGCAACTTCCTCTGCCAGCATCGTTTTACCGGTGCCTGGTTCGCCCTTAATCAAAAGAGGGCGCTGTAGTTGCAGCGCTGCATTGACAGCCAGCTTTAAGTCATTAGTGGCTACATAGCCAAGGGAACCATCAAAACGGGGTTTGGTCTTCATCATAGTTTCGGGCAATCAATCTGTCGTGAAATAGCTCTTAAGTATAGGTAATAGGGTTCTTTATTTCAGAACTTTAAGGGGTTTAGGGCTCTGAAATGGAGGATTTTCCCCGTCTCCGCTATACTCTTTAATTGATTCGAATCAAACTAGTAAATACTGATTTCCATGAAAAAACACTCTATCCTTCCCCAATTGCTTCTCTGTACTGGCTTAGCCCTTGTTGGTTTTGCAGCTCAAGCACAGGATGTCAAAGGTTCTGCCCAAGCTGGGCAAAGCAAAGTATGGCTTTGTGTTGGTTGCCATGCTATCCCCGAATACCGTGCTGACTATCCCTTGGTTTACAAGGTTCCAATGATTGGCGGTCAAAATGCTGCCTACATTGCTAGTTCCTTGGCGGCATACAAAAAAGGTGAAAGAAAGCATCCAACGATGCGTTCAATTGCTGGTAGCTTGTCTGATCAAGATATGGCTGACCTTGGCGAATACTATGCTGCGCAGACTGCCAGCTCACCGAATAACCCTTTGAAGTGATAGTTAGAGACACGTTTATGAAATTCGCACTCATTACCGCTTTACTGTTTTCTAGTATCAGCCTGGCTCAAGCCGCTAATGCTGAAAAAGGCAAGGCTCTGGTAGAAAAGGCTAATTGCGCAGCCTGCCATGGCGCTGACCTCAATACCCCGATCTTGCCTGTCTATCCAAAGCTGGCTGGACAACATGCAGATTATCTGTATTACGCCTTACGCTCCTATCAGGTGGCAGGCTCTAATCCGCAGTTTGGTCGCAATAATGCTGTAATGACCTCTCAAGCGGTAGCTTTTTCTGATGCTGATTTGAAAGATATGGCTGCCTATATTGCCAAATTACCTGGAAATTTTGTTGTCAAGAAGTAATGTGGTTTTCAACTTGTAAAAAAATGGCTTAGGTTAATCTCTTAAGCCATTGTTTTTTATGGGTTTATTATCAAATAGCGCCACTACTTGGTTGCCTCTAAGCCCTGCGCCAAATGCTTTCTCATCGCTTGTTCTGCAGCCACAGCATCTCTTTTCAGTATGGCCTGGAGTATTTCTCGATGCTCAACAAGCGAGCTCAATAAACGACCGCTTCTACCTAAAGAGTCTCGCCTTTGTAGTTTGAGAACCTTGCGCAGATCAGCAATGACACCATTCATCCAGGGATTGCCAGCAATTTCTAGAATCATTTCGTGAAATTTGACGTTAATTTCAAAAAACTGCTCTAAATCTCTATCTGCAGCAGCTTTTTCCAGTCGTTGATGAAGATTGTCTAATTCCGTTAACTGATCTTCACTGGCTGAGAGGGCAGTTTCTTTAGCTGCTTGACCCTCCAATAGCGACAGTACAGTAAAAATCTGCTCTAAATCGCCCCTGTCGACTTCCGTAACATAGGCGCCTTTATTCATTTTCGTGGTTACAAGACCCTCTGAGGCCAGAACTTTAATGGCTTCGCGCATGGGGGTTCGGCTTATTCCAAAGGCAATAGCTAAGCTTTGTTCATCCAGCCAGCTTCCGGGCGCTAGATCATGAGAGAAGATTTGCTCGCGTAGGCGCTCAGCAACGTCTTCATATAAGGGCCTATTAATTAGTTTTGTATTCATAATTATGTATACAGTATCTAGACAAAAACCAAAAAGTCAAGCAAAATGACCCTATAAATTAACAGGTGATGTAATAAAGCCAACGAGGGATGCTTTATGAATGCAAGCGATAAGAAGTCTTCTAAGATCACTAATGATTGGCCAGGAGTGCCGGAGAGCAATCTCGATGACTGGAAAAAAGCAGCCCAAAAATCTGTTCAACAGTCAGCGCCCAAGGGTGATGTGGATCAGTTAGGGTGGCAAACGCCAGATGGCATTCATCTCAAGGCTTTATATACCGCCCAAGATATTGAAGGCCTGCAATACACGCATTCTCTGCCTGGTTTTGAGCCATTCGTGCGTGGTCCACAAGCAACGATGTACTCCGTTCGTCCTTGGACGATTCGACAATACGCTGGCTTTTCGACTGCAGAAGATTCCAATGCTTTTTATCGCAAGGCCTTGGATGCTGGTGGGCAGGGTGTCTCTGTAGCCTTTGATTTGGCAACCCATCGGGGCTATGACTCAGATCATCCTCGCGTTACTGGTGACGTTGGTAAGGCAGGGGTGGCGATTGATTCTGTAGAAGATATGAAAATTTTGTTTGATGGCATTCCATTGGATAAAGTTTCTGTATCGATGACGATGAATGGCGCAGTATTGCCAGTTTTAGCGGGCTATATTGTTGCCGGTGAAGAGCAGGGTGTGAAGCAAGAGTTGTTATCAGGCACGATTCAGAATGACATTCTCAAAGAGTTCATGGTGCGTAATACTTATATTTACCCACCAGAGCCTTCGATGCGCATCATCGGTGACATCATTGAGTACACCGCCAAGCACATGCCGAAATTTAACTCGATCTCTATTTCGGGTTATCACATGCAAGAGGCAGGTGCGAACCAAGTGCTGGAACTGGCTTTCACTTTGGCAGATGGTAAAGAGTATGTCAAAACGGCATTGGCCAAAGGTTTAGATGTAGATGGCTTTGCTGGCCGGCTATCCTTCTTCTTCGCTATTGGTATGAACTTCTATTTAGAGGTTGCTAAGTTACGCGCTGCACGACTATTGTGGTGGCGCATCATGAAGTCTTTCGAACCCAAAAATCCTAAATCCTTGATGCTGCGGACGCACTGTCAAACATCAGGTTGGTCTTTAACTGAACAAGATCCCTATAACAACGTAGTGCGAACAACAGTTGAAGCCATGGCCGCTGTATTTGGAGGTACGCAGTCCTTGCATACCAATTCATTTGATGAAGCTATTGCCTTACCTTCTGAGATCTCTAGCCGCATTGCCCGTAATACCCAAATTATTTTGCAAGAAGAAACCCATATTACTAGCGTGATTGATCCCTGGGCTGGCTCTTACATGATGGAAAACCTCACGCAAGAGATGGCTGATAAAGCTTGGGAAATCATTCAAGAAGTTGATGCAATGGGCGGTATGACTAAGGCAGTGGAAAGTGGTTGGGCTAAGCTCAAGATTGAAGCTGCTGCTGCTGAAAAACAAGCCAAGATTGATTCTGGCACTGATGTGATTGTGGGCGTCAACAAATACAAGCTTGACAAAGAAGATTTGATTGATGTCCTGATGATTGATAACGAGAAGGTTCGCGAAAGCCAAGTAGCTCGTTTAAAAACAATTAAGGCAAAGCGTGACAGTCAAAAAGTAGCTACTGCATTAGATGCGCTAACCAAGGCGGCAGAAGACAATCAGGGTAACTTACTGGAATTAGCGGTTCAAGCGATTCGCTTGCGAGCTACGGTTGGTGAAGTGTCGGATGCTTTAGAAAAAATTTACGGGCGCCATCGCGCCGATACTCAAAAGGTGACTGGTGTGTATGCAGCTGCTTATGACTCAGCAGAAGGCTGGGAAAAATTAAAAGTCGAGATCGCCGATTTTGCTAAAGACTATGGTCGTCGCCCACGTGTGATGATTGCCAAGCTGGGTCAAGATGGACATGATCGCGGCGCTAAGGTTGTTGCTACTGCCTTTGCTGATTTGGGTTTTGACGTCGATATTGGTCCCTTGTTTCAAACTCCTGAAGAGTGCGCTCGTCAAGCCATCGAGAATGATGTCCATGCATTAGGCGTTTCTACCCTTGCTGCTGGGCACAAAACTTTAGTCCCGGCGATTATTGCTGAACTCAAAAAACAAGGCTCTGATGACATCATTGTTTTCGTTGGAGGCGTCATTCCAAGACAAGACTACGATTTCTTATATGAATCTGGCGTGAAGGGGATTTATGGTCCTGGTACGCCCATACCAGCATCAGCAAAAGATGTGCTCGAGCAGATTCGTAAGTCATCAAAACCTCAGTAACTCAGTCAGAACGAAAACATCAGCATGCTTAATGCCGTTGACCAAGATCTAGTCCGCGACCTCACTGGTGCACCAACATCTGCACAACGTCGAGCTCTGGCAAAGATCATTACTTTGCTTGAGTCCACGCGTCTAGATCATCGTAAGCGTGCAGATGAGGTGCTTAATACCTTGCTGCCAAAGACAGGTAAGTCCTTTCGTCTCGGTATTTCTGGTGTTCCTGGTGTTGGCAAGTCCACCCTGATTGAAACTCTCGGCTTGTATCTGATTGCACAGGGTCACCGTGTTGCTGTTCTGGCGATTGATCCCTCATCAACTTTATCTGGTGGTTCTATTTTGGGCGACAAGACACGTATGGAGCAGTTGTCGGTTCTGGAAAACGCTTTCATTCGTCCCAGCCCATCGTCTTGTACTTTAGGTGGCGTAGCTGAGAAAACCCGTGAAGCGATGCTAGTTGCTGAAGCAGCGGGATTTGACATTGTGATTGTTGAAACCGTTGGCGTAGGTCAAAGTGAAATCGCCGTTGCTGGCATGACGGATATGTTTGTGCTCCTGCAACTTCCAAATGCGGGCGATGATCTTCAGGCTATAAAAAAAGGGGTGATGGAGATCGCTGATCTGATCTTGATCAATAAGGTTGATCTTAATCCCGATGCTGCTATGCGGGCAAAACTGTTCATCACCAGCTCTTTACGCCTTTTAGGTTTTCAGGGTAATCCAGATCATGCTTCGCACGATCAAGCGTATTGGCATCCAACCGTCATGACCCTCAGCGCTTTAGAGGCTAAGGGCATTCCAGAATTATGGAAAAAGATTCTGCGTTTTCAAGAACTGCAGAACACTAATGGTCAATTAGAGTCACGTCGTAAACAACAAGCAGGCGCCTGGATGTGGGATCGAATTGATGCTGGTCTAAAGAATGCTTTTCAGAACCATCCAGCAGTACAAGCACTTTTGCCTAGTCTGAGTGCCGAGGTTAATGAGGGAACTATGGCCGCCTCTGTGGCTGCACGACGTTTGCTCGAGGCCATGGGCCACGAATTTTTTTAAGGAGTAGTTATGAAGGAAGTCATTCAACAGCTTGAAGCCAAGCGTGAGCTCGCCAGACTAGGTGGCGGGCAAAAACGTATTGCTGCTCAGCACTCCAAAGGTAAACTCACAGCCCGCGAGCGTATTGAACTGCTATTAGATGCCGAATCTTTTGAAGAGTGGGATATGTTTGTAGAGCATCGTTGCCATGATTTTGGAATGGCCGATGAAACTGTTCCTGGCGATGGTGTTGTCACTGGCTACGGCATGATTAATGGACGACTGGTCTTTGTATTTTCACAAGACTTCACTGTCTTGGGTGGCTCGCTTTCAGAAGCGCATGCCGAGAAAATTTGTAAAATCATGGATCAGGCACTAAAGGTAGGTGCTCCCGTGATTGGTTTGAACGATTCTGGCGGAGCACGTATTCAGGAGGGTGTTGCTTCTTTGGGTGGTTATGCAGAAATCTTTCAGCGCAATGTGACTGCATCTGGCGTGATCCCGCAGATTTCCTTAATCATGGGGCCATCAGCAGGTGGTGCCGTGTACTCCCCAGCGCTTACTGACTTCATCTTTATGGTGAAAGACAGCTCATACATGTTTGTGACCGGTCCTGAGGTCGTTAAGACCGTAACGCATGAGGATGTTACCGCCGAAGAATTGGGTGGCGCCATTACGCACTCTACTATTTCAGGTGTGTGTGACTTGGCTTTTAATAACGACGTAGATGCCATCATGATGCTCCGCCGTTTCTTTAACTATCTGCCTTTATCGAATCGAGAAAAGCCACCGATGATTCATGGGGCAATGCGTACTGAAGAGCCTGATTTTTCACTGGATACCTTAGTGCCCAGCAATCCAAATCAACCTTATGATATGAAAGAGTTGATTAGAAAAATTGTTGATGATGGAGAGTTTTTTGAACTCCAACCGGATTATGCAAAAAACATTCTGATTGGCTTTGCTCGTATGGAGGGTCGCTCAATTGGTATTGTTGCCAATCAACCTCTAGTATTGGCAGGCTGCCTAGACATAAAGGCATCGATCAAAGCTGCGCGCTTTGTTCGTTTCTGTGACGCCTTTAATATACCCGTGGTTACTTTAGTAGATGTACCTGGATTTATGCCAGGCACTGCCCAGGAGTACGGCGGCATTATTAAGCACGGTGCAAAATTACTCTATGCCTATGCTGATTGCACTGTACCAAAAGTCACTCTCATTACTCGTAAGGCTTATGGCGGTGCCTATGATGTGATGGCCTCTAAGCACTTACGCGGTGATGTCAATTTTGCATGGCCATCGGCTGAAATTGCCGTAATGGGCCCCAAGGGAGCTGTAGAAATTATTTTCCGCGAAGAAAAGTCGGATCCAGCAAAAATTGCTGCTCGTGAAGCTGAGTACAAAGCAAAGTTTGCTAACCCATTTGTGGCTGGTCGCCGTGGCTATATTGACGACGTGATCCTCCCTCATGAAACCCGTAAGCGTATTTCGCGATCGCTGGCAATGCTCAAAGATAAAGAGCTCACAAATCCTCAGCGTAAACACGGGAACATCCCCCTTTAAGGCGGCGACACATCATGACTACGAAAATGTTTAAGAAAATATTGATTGCAAACCGTGGGGAAATCGCCTGCCGTGTAATAAAAACCGCCCAAAAAATGGGTATCAAGACAGTAGCTGTTTATTCTGAGGCGGATAGGGAAGCGCGCCATGTGCAAATGGCTGATGAAGCGGTTTTTATTGGCCCAGCACCTTCACGTGAATCGTATTTAGTAATGGACCGGATTATTGCGGCTTGTAAAGATACGGGCGCACAAGCCGTTCATCCTGGGTATGGCTTCTTATCTGAGAATGAACAATTTGCACGTCGCTGCGAAGAAGAGGGAATTGTTTTTATCGGTCCTAAGTTTCAATCGATTGCAGCGATGGGCGATAAGATCGCTTCCAAGAAACTAGCCCTAGAAGCCAAGGTAAATACAATTCCTGGTTTTAACGAAGCAATTGAAACTGCGCAAGAAGCGGTCACAATTGCCCAGGGTATTGGTTATCCGGTCATGATCAAAGCATCTGCTGGTGGGGGTGGTAAAGGCCTACGGGTAGCCTTTAATGACAAAGAGGCTTTTGAGGGATATACAGCCTGTCGAACTGAAGCGCTCAATAGCTTTGGCGATGACCGCGTATTTATCGAGAAGTTTGTTGAGGGCCCACGTCATATCGAGATCCAGATATTGGGAGACTCGCATGGGAATATTTTGTATCTAGGAGAGCGAGATTGCTCGATTCAGCGCCGTCATCAAAAGGTGATTGAAGAAGCGCCATCTCCATTCATTGATCCTGCTACTCGTAAGGCAATGGGTGAACAGGCCGTTGCATTAGCCAAAGCGGTCAATTATCAATCTGCTGGCACTGTTGAGTTCGTGGTTGGTAAAGATAAATCCTTTTATTTCCTAGAAATGAACACCCGTTTGCAGGTTGAGCATCCAGTCACTGAAGGTATCACCGGCTTAGATTTAGTGGAGCAGATGATTCGTGTTGCTGCTGGTGAGAAGCTAGCATTTACACAAGCAGACATCAAACTCAATGGTTGGTCAATGGAGTGCCGTATTAATGCGGATGATCCATTCCGTAACTTTTTACCCTCTACTGGACGCTTAATAAAGTATCGTCCCCCGGCAGAAATAGATGGGGTGCGTGTCGATACGGGCGTTTATGAAGGCGGTGAGATCCCGATGTATTACGACTCCATGATTGCAAAGCTGATTGTGCATGGTAAGGATCGTAGTGAAGCGATTGAGAAGATGCGAGCTGCACTAAATGAATTTGTGATTCGCGGTATTCATTCCAATATCCCTTTTCAAGCAGCTCTCATGCAACATCCACGCTTTGTGTCTGGTGACTTCACTACCGGCTTTATTGCAGAAGAATATCCCGATGGCTTTAAAGGAGATTCTGTGCAGCCTGCAGACCCAAAGCGCTTAGCAGCTTTGGCAGCATTCATGCGCTATCGCTATCTTGAGCACATCAAAATGATTGATGGTCAATTAGTTGGTCATGAGATGACGATTGGCAAGAAGTTTGTGGTGGTCACTGGTGAGCAGGTAGGTTCTCATGAGCAGATGCAAGAAATCGCCATTCGTGTTGAACTGAAAGAGGGTGTGTATTCTGTTTATATCGATGAGGCCAGTGGTATTAGCCGTTACGACATTGTTAGCCAATGGCGTCCAGGTCAGCTGTGTTTAACCGCCACGATCAACGGAACCAGCACGATCACTGCTCAGGTTGAGCGTCGTGGCGTGAAGTACATCCTAGTTTTAGATGGTGCCCACTATGAGTGCATGGTGCTGAGCCCGCTCGGTGCACAGCTACAACGTCGCATGCCAGTTAAGGCTCCACCCGATACTTCCAAGTTAGTGATGTCGCCAATGCCGGGTTTATTGACTACTATTTCGGTCAAAGCGGGAGAGTCAGTCACTGCAGGCCAAAAACTAGCTGCAATTGAAGCAATGAAGATGGAAAATACGCTTGTTGCAGCTCAAGACGGTGTCGTTGCTGAAATCTGTGCCAAGGTGGGTGAAAGCTTAGCGGTTGATCAATTGATCATTCGTTTTGAATAAGGGCAATAATGACGAAGCCATTTAAGATTTTAGGGGTTCAGCAAATTGCCATCGGCGGCGAAAATAAAGATCGTCTGCGAGCGCTTTGGGTCGATTTACTTGGCTTTGAATACAAAAGTACTTTTGTATCTGAGCGTGAGAACGTTGATGAAGACATTTGCGCTATTGGTACAGGGCCCTATGAGATTGAGCTCGATCTCATGCAACCCCTGGATATTGAAAAAAAGCCCGCTGTACATCAAACCCCTTTAAACCATATTGGTCTTTGGGTAGACAATCTTCCTAAAGCAGTTGAATGGCTATCTGCGCAAGGACTGCGCTTTGCCCCAGGGGGGATTCGGAGTGGTGCTGGTGGCCATGACATTATTTTTGTCCACCCAAAAGGTAATGATGAGTTTCCTCTGAGTGGGGAGGGCGTATTGATTGAGCTTGTTCAGGCTCCCCCAGATATCATTGCTAGTCTAAGTAAACCAAACTAGAGAGTCTAAATTGGCCTGCATATTAGCGATCGACACCTCCTCAGCCTGGTGTTCGGTAGCTTTATCTTTAAATAATGCTGCTCCCTTAGTTCGTCACCAAAAAGTGTCGGCTGGCGCGAGCCAACTCTTATTGCCTTGGATTGATGAGTTATTGCACGAAGCATCCATCACGCTATCCTCTTTGGATGCAATCGCCATCGGTGTCGGTCCTGGAGCATTTACAGGTGTGCGCTTAGGGGTTGCGGTGACTCAGGGGCTAGCTACTGCGGCTAAATTACCTGTCTTGCCAGTGCCCAGTCTGGATGCAATCGCCAGTCAATTGGTATTAACTCCGACCTTTATTTCTTCAAAAGCACAATCATTTATTGTTGCCATTGATGCTCGCATGGGTGAAGTCTATTGGGCAAATTATCGAGTTGCCGCAAATCAATTACCTGTACGTGATAGTGAAGTCCACTTGAGCGCACCCGAGGGTGTTGAACTTACGCAGATTGATTTTTTGGCTGGTAGTGCGATTACAGAGTTTGGTGAGCGTCTTTTTGCAAGCACTTCACACCCATTAGCTAGCTCTCAACTTGACTCGACTATTGGCGTTAATGCCTTGGGTGTTCTCGTCTGTGCCCAGCAGATGTGGCTCAAGGGCTTGCAGCAAGACGTTCACTTGCTTGAGCCACTGTATATTCGCAACAAAGTGGCATTGACTTCTGCAGAGCGGGGTCAACACCGTGGCTGATGCTATTAAATCTGAACAGATAAAAACACAGACGACAAATTCACAGGGTGTTTCGGAGCTGTCATTTTTACCCATGACAAGCGCAGATTTAGATGCTGTTTTAGCAATTGAATCTGTTTCACATAAGCATCCGTGGACCAAAGGCAATTTTTCAGATTCACTCACCGCAGGACATTGGGCTTATTGCGTCAGACCGCAATTGGCGGATACAGTTAAAGGAAGTTATTTAGATCCAGACATCTTATGGGCTTACTGTATTTTGTTTCCAGCGCTTGATGAGTTACATCTCCTCAACATCACAGTTTCTCCAAAATTACGCCGCCTAGGAATTGGTCTGAAGATGATGAATGCCATCGAGGGCGTTGCTGCCCAACAAAATATGCCTCGTATGATTTTAGAGGTGCGGCCTAGCAATGCAGCAGCCTTAAAGCTTTATCAAGCTCTAGGATATGAGCAAATTGGATTACGCAAAAACTATTACCCAGCAGACATCGCTAGTGGATTACGTGAAGATGCCTTAGTTTTAGGAAAATCGATTAAGCTTGAGACATGAATATGAGCACGAATTCCGCCTTTCTGAAAGAGATGGGCATTACTGAGTGGACTGAGCGTAATGCTGGCCCACAGACTGATCAGGCTGTAGCTGTAGCTGCGGCGGCAAGTCCTCAGCCTGAATCCTCAGTTGCTAGCAGCCTTGCATCGGACCCTGCAGTAGCGCAAGAAAGAGCGCCACTAGGTATTTGGTGGTTTTATGGTAGCAAGCCACAAGGTGATGCCGAACTATTTTTCCAAAATGTCATTCGTGTTCTGGGCTTAATGCCGCAAGAATGGTCCTGGAAGAATCCTGCTGAAAAATTCAATCCCGATTTGCTGCCTCAAGACGGAACCCCGATTGTCGCTTTAGCATTTGGTGGCGCGGTTGCGCAAAGATTATCTGGTGAGCGTGATGCCTTACCAGAGCTTCGTGAAACTGTTTTAGCTATTAATGCAGAAGGTGCGGAAGACTTGCCGCTGATTGCTACATTTGAACTTAATCAGCTAATCTCCAGACCAAAAGACAAAGCCTTATTTTGGCAAGACGTGTTGCTCGCTCGATCGGTATTGCAAAACATTTAAGCTGCTAAATTAGTGCTTCGCTTCTTGCTTATGTTCACCAATTAAATGCATTGAGTCATACTCAGCTTGATTAGCAGCATGGCGTTTGATGACCAGCCACATAATCAAACTGACAGCTACGCCAAAACCAATAATCACATATGGAATTGGTACATCTAACCAAATCAATCCAGAGTAGATCAGCAACATCATCAGTACGGAGATGTTTTCATTAAAATTTTGTACAGCGATAGAGTGACCGGCTGACATCAGAACGTGTCCGCGATGCTGAAGCAATGCATTCATGGGCACTACGAAGTAGCCTGCTAACCAGCCTACCAAGATCAATAAGAAATAGGCTGGCAATAAATTGAGGCTTACATTAAATCCACCAACAGTGAGGATGGTGATATCGGGCAACATATCTGAGTTATAGACTGCCATTACACAAACCACTAGCCCCATGGCAATGCCGTAAGGAAGGACCTTCAGCGAGTTCTTTAGCGGTATACGCCAAGCAGCATAAATTGCGCCACCAGCGACTCCAAAGGCCGAGATCGCCTGCAAAATAGCCCCTTGCGATAAGGACATATGGAGGGCAACCTGAGCCCACTTAATGACGATAAATTGCAAGGTAGCGCCAGCACCCCAAAATAAGGTAGTCACTGCTAAAGAGATCTGACCCAGCCGATCGTTCCATAGGGTCGTAAAGCAGACAGAAAAGTCTTTAATGAGCTCGATGGGGTTGGTTTTTTGAGAAGCATAGCGCGCTCCAGTATCCGGAATACGCAAGTTAATCAGAGCTGCCAACACATAAATAAACATAATGATCATGATGGCTGACTCAGCCGCAGTATCAATGCTTGTCTCTAGCAGAGGCACGTCCAGGGATAAAAGGCTCTGAGAGACAGATTTACTGATTAATACGCCCCCGAGCACAGTGCCCATAATGATGGAACCGACTGTTAAGCCCTCAATCCAGCCATTAGCGGCAACCAGCTTTTCAGCTGGCAATAGTTCAGTCAAAATGCCATATTTAGCTGGGGAATAGGCTGCGGCTCCGAGTCCAACAATCGCGTAAGCAAGCAAGGGGTGACTACCAAATAACATCACGACGCAACCAACAAATTTGATCGTATTGGTGATAAACATGACATTGCCCTTAGGGCGGGAGTCTGCAAAGGCCCCTACGAAGGCTGCCAGCAATACATAAGAGAGTACAAAGAATAGTTTAAGTAAAGGCGTCATCCAGGCGGGAGCGCTTTGCTGGACCAATAAAGCAATTGCCGCGATTAGCAATGCATTGTCCGCAAGCGACGAAAAAAATTGCGCCGCCATAATGGTGTAAAAACTACGGTTCATTCGTACAATCTAGTCATGAATACAATTAAAGCATGAAAGTATGTTAATTATGGGTACATCAGCCAATCGCTTGGCAAGCAGACCAGTTATTGCCACTATACACACTGCCGCCTTTCGTCATAATTTGGGCAGAATTCGTGAACTAGCTCCCGCATCGAAGATTTGGTCTGTCATCAAAGCTAAGGCTTACGGCCACAGCTTGGAGGCAGTCTTAAAGGGGCTGGAGTCTACTGATGGCTTTGCCTTGCTCGATATCTCAGATGCGCAGTACTTAAGAGACCATAATTGGAGTGGGCGTATTCTTCTTTTAGAAGGACTTTTTCATCAAGACGAGCTTGATTTAGCCGTGAAACTTGGCTGTGATCTGGTGGTCCATAGTGAGAAACAAGTTGCCTGGCTTGAGTCCTACGTGAATCACACAGGTCACCCCATCAAGGTCTTTTTAAAATTGAACTCCGGTATGAATCGACTCGGTTTTAGGCCAGAGCAATACCGTCTTGCCTTTCATCGCTTGCATTCTGCCGGCTATCACTTGCATCACATGACCCACTTTGCGAATGCTGACCAAATCGAACGTTCCCCTTCTGTGGGCGAACAAATGGAGTGTTTTGAGAAAACAATCGAAGGGCTTGAAGCGCCAAGCTCATTAGCCAATTCCGCAGCGATTCTTTGGCATCGCAATGCCCTAGGCGATTGGGTCCGGCCCGGAATCATGCTGTACGGAGTTTCACCAACCGGAGTGCATGCTGATATTGTCCGGTCTGACTTTCAGGCTGCCATGCAACTCCATAGTGAAATCATTGATATTCAAGATTTAAAGAAGGGTGATCACGTTGGCTACGGTGGACGTTATCAAGCGCCTGAAGATATGCGTATTGGTGTGATTGCCTGTGGATACGCAGATGGTTACCCGCGTCATGCTCAGGACGGAACACCCGTGTGGGTTGCTGCTGCCAGTGCTGATGGTGATGGTGTCATCTGCCCAATTGTTGGTCAGGTGTCGATGGACATGATCACCATCGATTTAAGAGACGCTCCTCAAGCTTGTATTGGAAGCGTTGTGGAGTTATGGGGTAATGAAGTGCCAGTAGATGACGTTGCTCAGATGAGTGGAACAATCGGCTATGAACTTCTTTGTGCTTTAGCGCCGAGAGTGCCTGTACTAATTAAGTAAAGGGAGTCAAAGTAAAGCAGCGCTAATGTTATTACCCTGCTTTACTTATTCCAGATCTGCCACCAACGACGATCTTTTTGTACCCGCTGACCAGTGAGCATCATTTGACTATCTGGGAAATTGAGCTTAAACACCCTAGCTGCATCATTACTCAGATCAGTCATGCCCAACTTCTCATAGGACTTTGTCAGAAGGTATAGTGCTTCTTCAACTGCAGGTGCGCGGTCGTAATCTCGAATCACGAGTTGCGCTCTATTAGCTGAGGCTAAATAAGCACCACGCTGAAAATAGAACCGAGCCACAATCACATCTGCTTCTGCTAAAGAGTTCACGATATAGCGCATGCGATCCAAGGCATCGGGGGCGTATTTGCTATCTGGGAAGCGCTCAACTACTACCTTGAAAGATTCAAACGCTTCTTTAGCTGCTTTTGGATCGCGCTCGCTCAGATCTTGGCCTGTAAATTTACCAAGCCAACCTAAATCATCATTAAAGCTAATGAGGCCTTTGAGGTAGTAGCCGTAATCTAAATTAGGACTGCCTTGATGCAATTTGATAAAACGGTCAATCGCAACTAGAGCTTGCGCTTGTTCTTGGGCTTTCCAGTAGCAATAGGCAGCATTAATTTGGGCTTGTTGTGAATAAGGGCCAAAAGGAAAGCGACCCTCTAATTTTTCAAAATACTTACCGCACTTTGCAAAATCAGCGTCCTTCATTTTTTCATTAGCCTCAGAGTAGAGCTTTGTCTCTGACCAAGTATCCGTGTCATCTTTCTGACCATCACTGCCTGCGCAACCGCCTAATAAAAGACAGGCGGCACTGGCGCTCAGCAATAGCGAGACAAGGGATTTTCTGGAAGATGGCCCAACAATGGCAGCAAGCCTTAAACTGGCGTCTGTAATCACGTCCGACATAACTAAAAGGCTCTTTAAGCGTGGCATTGCCGCATACTCCCGATTCGAATCCCATTGATTATATCGATGATGAGGATTTCATAGCCCTAGAAGTTCCCCACGATGTGAGCGGGGAGCGTTTGGATAAATTTCTTGGGGGTGCTTTACCTGATTATTCCCGTAACCGCCTTCAAGCTTGGGTTGAAGCTGGGGCTGTCACAGTCGACGGAAAAGTTACCAAAGTTCGCCACTTATTACGGGGAGGCGAGAGTATTAAGGTATTTCCACAAGAAATGCCCGAGCAATTTACCTTTACAGGTGAAAACATCCCTTTAGATGTTGTTTATGAGGATGACACCATCATTGTGGTCAATAAACCTGCAGGACTGGTAGTCCATCCGGCCGCAGGCAACTGGACTGGAACCTTACTAAATGGGCTCTTATATCGCTTTCCTGAGCTAAAAAATCTGCCCAGGGCAGGGATTGTGCATCGTCTAGATAAAGATACCTCCGGATTAATGGTAGTTGCAAGGACGGACATTGCCCAAACCTCTTTAGTAAGGCAGTTGCAGGAACGTACGGTAGGGCGTCGCTATCTTGCTTGGGTATGGGGTGTAGCGCCATCGCAAGGCAAGGTACTGGCAACGGTGGGTCGAGATCAGCGTGATCGACTCAAAATGGCAGCAGGCTCAGCTCAAGGTAAGCCAGCGGCAACCTTATATCGTCGTTTAGCCAAGGGGATGTTTGCTCAAAGTCCCCTGGCATTGCTCGAGTGCCGCTTAGAAACTGGTCGCACCCATCAAATTCGGGTGCATCTGGAGTCCCTAGGTCTGCCGCTATTAGGTGATCCGGTCTATCGCAAAAGGACGCCTGCTCAAGCTAAATCTCTGCCTTTTGAGCGTCAAGCCCTGCATGCATTTGCTTTGAGCCTGCAGCATCCAGCCTCACAAGAAATCATGACCTGGTTTAGATTACCTCCGCAAGATTTAATGGATTTACTGCCATTGGTAGAAATGAGCGAAGCGGACCTTCCTAAGGAAGAGGCTTTAATGGCCTCCATCAAAAATGATCAGCGCACCGAATAGGATCAAACCAAGCTGGGCTGCACCCCAAAGCATTCAGGCTTTTTGTACAACGCGCACTGGTGGCGTTAGCAAGCCTCCCTTTAATACCCTCAATCTTGGACTTTATGCGGGCGATGATCCGGCTGATGTCCTGCAAAACCGGGCCATTATTAGATCCAATCTGCCGGCTGAGCCCATCTGGCTCAGACAGATTCATGGCGTCACAGTCAGTACCCCGACCTCGAGGAGTGCTTTGGGCATTGGGCCATTTGAGTCAGACGCATCAGTCACCAATATCCCAAATGAGGCCTTGGCTATTTTGACGGCCGATTGCATGCCGGTTCTTTTTTCAAGCAAGTGCGGAGATGTAATTGGAGCTGCACATGCGGGATGGCGTGGTCTTAGTGGCGGTGTTCTTGAAAACACCCTAAAAGAGATGCTCGCTTTATCTCCGGGTCTGAACCCAAAAGATATTGTCGCGTGGCTGGGTCCCGCCATTGGACCTACTGTATTTGAAGTCGGCGAGGATGTCCTTCAAGCCTTTGCCCCTCAAGGCCAAACTATTATTAGAGAGGCATTTAAGCCGATTGCTCAGAGCCCTGGAAAGTATTTGGCTGATTTATATCTGCTCGCACAAGATCGCTTAAGGTCTTTTGGTATTGACCATATTGATGGTGGCGGTTTTTGTACCTATGATGATGAAGAACGTTTTTTCTCATACCGACGGGATAAAACAACTGGACGTTTTGCTTCTTTCATTTGGATTTCTGGGGAAGGCTGACCTTGGGGTTATTACTAGCTTAGCTCTAGAGCTAGGGTTAGTGCTTATAACCCTTGCAGCCCGTTAGATGGAGAATGGATTTACTAACTTCACGGGATCATTATGTTTTCAGGTATGAATAGCGGTGTTGCGCCTTCTTTGGCACCGCACCACATGGCATTAATTCCCCCGGAGCGTTTATCGGAAATTCAAAAAGAATACTTTGCTGAATTTGCTCATCTGGCAACTAACCCTGACGCCGTTGAAGTAAAAGATCGTCGCTTTGCTGGAAAAGCTTGGCACTCCTCTTGGAGCAAGATGATTGCGGCTACCTACTTATTGAATTCTAAGCATTTACTGGCACTTGCAAAAGCCGTGGATGCCGACGAGAAAACCAAGGTCAAAATTCTGTTTAGTACAGAGCAAATGATCGACGCTTTATCACCTTCGAACTTTATTGCTACGAATCCAGAAGTTCTTGAAAACATCATTAGCTCACAAGGCCAATCCATTCAAAATGGCATTCTGAATTTGTTGGGTGATCTCAAAAAAGGCAAAGTCTCACAGACCGATGAAAGCGCTTTTGAAGTTGGTCAAAATATTGCAACAACAGCAGGTCAGGTGGTTTTTCGAAATGAACTTTTTGAACTGATCCAATACACGCCACTAACTGAAACAGTCTACGAGCGCCCCTATTTAATGGTGCCGCCTTGTATTAACAAGTACTACATTTTGGACTTACAACCCGATAACTCAATTGTGCGTTACATGGTTGAGCAGGGCCATACTGTTTTCTTGGTATCTTGGAAAAACCCTGACGCCTCGATGTCCAAGGTCACTTGGGATGACTATGTAGGCGATGGCGTCATTAAAGCAATTGAAGTTGCTAAAGATATTGGTGGCACAGATCAAATTAACGTACTAGGTTTTTGTGTTGGTGGCACTTTAACCTCAACGGCTTTAGCAGTGATGGCAGCGCGTAAAAAAGATGATGTTGCCAGCCTTACCCTACTTACAACACTATTAGATTTTAGTGACTCCGGCATTCTTGATGTCTTTATTGATGAAGGCATGGTCAAGTTACGTGAGAGCACTATTGGTGGTGAAGGCGGTCATTTTGGGATGATGTCTGGTTTAGATTTGGGAAATACTTTCTCATTCTTACGTCCAAACGATTTAGTCTGGAACTATGTTGTTGAGAACTACCTGAAGGGTAATTCACCGCCGCCATTTGATTTGCTGTATTGGAACGGCGACTCGACTAATCTGCCTGGTCCAATGTATTGCTGGTATCTACGCCATACCTATTTGCAAAATGAATTAATCAAGCCAGGTAAGCTGACCGTGTGTGGTGAGAAAGTAGATTTGGGCAAGATTACAGTACCGGCCTATATTTATGCATCGCATGATGATCACATCGTGCCCTGGAAATCTGCCTTTGAGTCTACCCATATTCTCAAGGGTAAGAACCGTTTTGTTTTAGGGGCATCAGGTCATATTGCTGGTGTGATTAATCCGCCAGCAAAAAATAAACGTCATTATTTCGAAAACAATCAATTAGCCAAGACCGCAGATGAATGGTTGGCTGCAGCAAAAGATATTAAGGGTAGTTGGTGGCCTAACTACGCTCAATGGTTAGAGCAGTTTGGTGGCAAAAAAATTAAAGCTAGTAAAACATTTGGTAACGCTAAGTATAAAAAGTTAGAAGCAGCGCCTGGTAAGTACGTAAAAGAAAAAATATCCACAGCTGCTCAATAATATTTTCATAAGGGGAATGACATGTCTCAAAAGATTGCATATGTAACTGGTGGTATGGGTGGTATTGGTACCGCTATTTGTCAGCGCTTAGCGAAGGATGGTTTTAAAGTCATCGCCGGTTGTGGCCCGAATTCCCCGCGCAAAGATCGCTGGATCGGAGAGCAAAAAGTCTTGGGTTATGACTTTATTGCCTCTGAGGGTAACGTTTCTGATTGGGATAGCACAGTGACTGCATTTGAGAAAGTCAAAGCAGAAGTCGGGCGCGTTGATGTCTTGGTGAACAACGCTGGTATTACTAAGGACAGTGTATTTCGTAAGATGACGCCAGAGGCATGGAAAGCAGTCATTGATACCAATCTCAATTCTTTATTTAATGTCACCAAGCAAGTGGTCGATGGCATGGCTGATAACGGCTGGGGTCGCATTATTAATATTTCTTCAGTGAATGGTCAAAAAGGGCAGTTTGGCCAATCCAACTATTCCACGGCAAAAGCAGGCTTGCATGGATTTACGATGGCTTTGTCACAAGAACTAGCCTCCAAAGGCGTAACAGTAAATACCGTATCCCCTGGATACATTGGTACGGATATGGTTAAAGCCATTCGTGAAGATGTCTTGGAGAAGATTGTTGCGGGTATTCCGGTTAAGCGCTTGGGCACACCAGAGGAGATAGCTTCGATCTGCTGCTGGATTGCATCAGAGGATGGTGGATATGCTACCGGCGCTGATTTCTCTTTAAATGGCGGTCTGCATACAGGCTAATTCGCTTAAAAACGGTTGTAGATGCGTGTTCATCGGCATATTTACCGTTAGGGCTAACTAGAGATACACTATGCCGATGTTGCATTGCAGTGCCCAGAACCAGGAAAATATACATGGCCACACGTTCTAAAAAAGTCGGCGATAGTCGCTTAATTAAAAAATACCCCAACCGTCGTTTGTATGACACTCAAACTAGTGCTTATGTCACTCTAGCTGACATCAAAAATTTAGTGATGGCTGGTGACGCTTTCAGTGTGGTCGATGCCAAAACGGAAGATGACTTGACTCGCAATATTTTGCTGCAAATTATCTTAGAGGAAGAGGCTGGTGGTGCACCGGTATTTTCCACTCAAATGCTTTCTCAAATCATTCGCTTCTATGGAAACTCCATGCAAGGTTTGATGGGTAGCTATCTCGAAAAGACCATGCAGTCTTTTGTCGATATTCATAATAAGTTAGGCGATCAGACCCAGGGCTTAAGTGCGGGCAGTACACCTGAAGCATGGGCCAAGATGATGAATCTGCAAAACCCAATGATGCAAGGCTTGATGGGTAACTATATGAATCAAAGCAAAGATCTGTTTGTAAAGATGCAAGAGCAAATGCAAAACACCCCATCCATCTTTAATAGCTTCCCATTTAATGGGCAGCCTAATAAAACAGAAAAAGAATAGTCGTGGCAGGTAAGGTTGGTTTTGTTTCCTTGGGATGCCCCAAGGCGCTGGTAGATTCCGAGCTCATTCTCACTCAGTTAAGTGCTGAAGGCTATGAGACTGCCAAAGATTATGCTGGTGCTGATCTGGTAGTTGTAAACACCTGTGGCTTTATTGATTCCGCGGTAGAAGAGAGTTTGGCTGCCATTGGCGAGGCGCTATCTGAGAATGGTAAGGTCATTGTTACTGGCTGTCTAGGTGCGCGCAAGAATGCCGACGGTAGTGATCTGATAAAGAGCATTCATCCCAAAGTACTTGCAGTAACTGGTCCTCATGCTACTCAAGAGGTCATGCAAGCCATTCATTTGCATCTTCCAAAACCGCATGATCCCTTTACGGATTTGCTGCCACCGATTGGCGTCAAGCTCACCCCCAAGCACTACGCCTACTTAAAGATCTCCGAGGGTTGCAATCATCGCTGCACCTTTTGCATTATCCCGAGTATGCGGGGTGATCTGGTGTCGCGCCCGATTGGTGAAGTCTTGCTTGAGGCAAAAAAGTTATTTGAGTCAGGCGTCAAAGAATTACTTGTTGTCTCGCAAGATACAAGTGCTTATGGTGTTGATATTCAATACCGTACTGGATTTTGGGATGGCAAGCCCGTTAAGACACGGATGTTTGATTTAGTAAATGCCTTAAATCAAATTGCGCGCGAGCATCAAGCTTGGGTACGTCTCCATTATGTTTATCCTTATCCTCACGTCGATGATGTCTTGCCTTTAATGGCTCAGTTTTCAGAACATGGTTATGGCGTACTCCCTTATTTGGATATTCCCTTGCAACATGCTCATCCTGATGTTTTAAAGCGGATGAAACGTCCTGCTAGTGGAGAAAAGAATGCGGAACGTATTGCAGCATGGCGTGCTGCCTGTCCCGATTTAGTCATTCGCAGTACGTTTATTGCAGGCTTTCCGGGGGAGACTGAGGAGGAGTTTCAGTACCTTTTGGATTTCTTAGATGAAGCGCAAATTGATCGTGCCGGTTGCTTTGCCTATTCACCAGTTGATGGGGCCACCGCAAATGCCTTAGACAATCCAGTGCCCCACGATTTACGGGAAGAACGTCGTGCCCGTTTTATGGCCAAGGCTGAGGATATTTCCATTAAGCGACTTGCTAAAAGAATAGGCAAGCGCATTCAGGTCATTATTGATAAGGTAGATGAATCGGGCGGTATCGGTAGAACAATTGGCGATGCCCCTGAGATCGATGGTTTGGTCAGAGTGTTGCCGCCAAGCAAGCCATCCAAACGCTATCGTGCTGGTGAAATCATCAAGGTGACAGTGATGAGCTCCCAAGGGCATGACCTAATAGCCGAAACTTGACTTTTAGATTGAAAATAGAGACTGACCTGTTGTTAAGATCACTAATTAGCCTTTATAGGCGCCGCAAAGGGGATTGTTATGAGTCGTGATGTCGTCGTTTTAAGTGCTGTACGTTCTGCAATTGGTGCCTTCAATGGATCATTGAGCAGCCTTGAGCCCTGCGAGCTGGGCGGCATTGTCATGAAAGAGGCCGTTGCGCGCTCTGGTGTAGATCCTGCATTAATCAATTACATTACTGTCGGCAATACTATTCCTACAGATAACCGCTATGCCTATGTTGCTAGGGTAGCCTCTATTCAAGCTGGCCTGCCCATGGAGTCAGTTGCCATGGGTTTAAACCGTTTGTGCAGCTCTGGTTTGCAAGCAATTGTCACAACTGCACAAGCAATTATGTTGGGTGACTGCGATTATGGTGTCGGTGGTGGCGTTGAAGTAATGTCACGCGGCATGTATGGCTCACCAGCAATGCGCAGTGGTGCTCGCATGGGCGATACCAAAATGCTCGACTTGATGGTGTCAGTTTTAACGGATCCATTTGGCGTTGGCCATATGGGCGTTACTGCAGAAAACCTAGTTGAAAAATGGAAGCTCACACGTGAAGAGCAAGATGCCTTAGCAGTGGAGTCTCATCGCCGTGCAGCCCATGCAATAAAAGAGGGTCGCTTTAAGTCTCAAATCGTTCCGATCACGATTAAGACTCGTAAGGGTGATGTGGTGTTTGATACCGATGAGCATTGCAAGCCTGACACCACTATGGAGACTTTAGCGAAGATGAAAGCAGTCTTCAAAAAAGAAGGTGGTAGCGTTACCGCAGGTAATGCATCCGGTATTAATGATGGTGCCGCATTCTTTGTGTTGGCTGAGGCTGAGGCTGCCAAGAAAGCTGGCCATAAGCCGATTGCCCGTTTAGTTTCATATGCCATTGCTGGCGTACCTAATCACATCATGGGTGAGGGTCCGATCCCTGCAACCAAGATTGCTCTTGAGCGCGCAGGTCTGAAGCTAGATCAAATTGATGTGATCGAATCTAATGAAGCCTTTGCTGCACAGGCATTGGCAGTTACCAAAGGTTTGGGCTTAGATCCAGCCAAGACCAACGTCAATGGTGGAGCTATTGCATTGGGTCACCCGATCGGTTGCTCCGGGGCCGCAATTGCTACTAAAGCCATCCATGAATTACATCGGGTTCAAGGTAAATACGCTTTGGTCACGATGTGTATTGGTGGTGGACAAGGTATTGCTACTATTTTTGAACGGCTCTAATCCCAAGGGATTTAAGCGATCAGTAGTAAAGCAGCATCCAAGCCGACTCGGTCAAAAGCCGCGTCGGCTTTTTCTTTAACGACTGGCTTTGCCCTATAAGCAATGCTGATGCCTGAGCCATGCATCATCAGCAAATCGTTGGATCCATCACCCATGGTAATGGCATTCTTTTTATGGCAATGCATCAAAACGCAGGCTTGCCCTAGATAAGTGTTTTTAGCTGCGCCATCAACGATATCGCCAATCACTTTTCCTGTCAGTTTGCCGTCAATAATTTCTAAGGTGTTGGCCTGAGTTTGTTTGAAACCCAATTCTTGTTGGAGCTTTTCTGTAAAAAAAGTAAAGCCTCCCGAAACTAGCAGAGTGTAAAGTCCAGAAGCATTTGCTCCAGCCAATAGTTGCGCTGCACCGGGATTGGGGCGCAGACGCTCTTTGTAGACTGATTCCAAGACATTAGCTGAGACGCCAGCCAAGAGAGCCACGCGTCTACGCAAGCTTTCTTTAAAATCTTTAATCTCACCGCGCATCGTGGCTTCGGTGATTTGGGCAACAGCCGCCTTTTTACCGGCAAAGTCTGCAATCTCATCGATACACTCAATATTGATGAGAGTGGAATCCATATCCATAGCCAGCACTTTTATTTCATTAGGTTTAAACCCCGAGGAAAGAAAGGCTAGATCGGTATCGTAGCTAGCAGCAATCCTGCGCAGGGCTACCCTGGCTTCAAGCGTGAAGGAATGTTTGCAAGTCCAACGGACACTAGAGTAGCTTGAATGCGTAAACTCTTTTTCGAGTTTAGAAATTTCATTCCCCAAAACTGTTGCATGCTCTAACAATGCAGCACTGCATTGCGCAGAGATGGGGGTATTGGCAAGGGCTACAAGAATAGGATGACTGGACATAGACTGTATGTAATCAGCGATTAATTTGCTTAAACAGTATTGAGTAAGGCAGATTCATTGAGGCTCCTGAGGATTTTCCGAATATGGTCTAAACGTTGCTCTAGTTTCTCAAAATCTTTTTCTTTTTGGGGCAGAATTTTGAGTTTATCCTGACCATTCAGCTGAATATATTTTGACGACTGAATTAATTGAATGATTTTCATCGGGTCAATCGGCGGATTGGGGATGAACTGAATCTGAATGGATATTGGGCTGGCATCGATCTTTTTGATACCAAAGCCAGTCATCTCTAAACGCAAGCGATGGGTTTCATAGAGTGATTTAGCTTGATCCGGTAAATCACCATAGCGATCCACCAACTCCTCTCGTAATCCCATCAACTCTGAAAAATCATTGGTGCCAGCAAAACGCTTGTACATCGAGAGCCGCTCGTGCACATCAGGACAATATTCATTAGGAAAAAGGGCGGGGACGCCCAAGCTCACATCGGTGGTTGCTTGCAAAGGCGAGAGTAAATCCGGTTCCTTACCACTGCGCAAGGATTTGACGGCACGATTGAGCATCTCGGTATAGAGCTGAAAGCCAATCTCATGAATCTCGCCAGATTGTTTGTCGCCTAAGACCTCTCCAGCACCACGAATTTCTAAGTCATGCATTGCTAAATAGAAACCCGAGCCCAACTCTTCCATTGCCTGAATCGCATTTAACCGTAATTGCGCTTGCTTACTGAGTGCCTCTGGATCAGGAACGAGTAAATAGGCATAGGCCTGATGGTGTGATCTCCCAACCCGACCGCGCAATTGATGTAGTTGCGCCAAGCCAAACTTATCAGCGCGATGCATGATGATGGTATTGGCTGTAGGGACATCAATGCCGGTTTCAATAATAGTAGTGCAGAGCAAAATATTAGTACGCTGCGTGACAAACTCACGCATGACCGACTCCAATTCCCGCTCATGCATCTGTCCGTGGGCTACGCTAATACTGGCTTCAGGTATCAGTTCTTGTAAGGCATGTTTACGGTTTTGAATAGTTTCCACTTCGTTATGCAAAAAGTAAACTTGTCCACCACGCTTAATTTCTCGAAGAACTGCTTCTCGAATCACACCATCACCCTCACGCCGTACAAAGGTTTTAATAGCCAGGCGTTTTTGAGGTGCTGTTGCAATGATCGAAAATTCTCGTAAACCTTCCATTGCCATGCCCAGAGTTCTGGGAATAGGTGTAGCTGTTAAGGTCAAGATATCGACTTCAGCGCGCAAGGCTTTGAGAGCATCTTTTTGTCTTACGCCAAAGCGATGCTCTTCATCGACAATCACCAAGCCTAAGTTAGCGAACTGAGTTTCTTTCGAGAGTAGCTTATGTGTGCCGATAATGATGTCAGCCTCACCTTTGGCAATTGCTTCTAGAGCAGTATTAATCTCTTTAGTAGTTTTGAAACGTGATAACTCCACAATACGCACTGGCCAATCAGCAAAGCGATCCTTCCAGGTAGCGACATGCTGCTCTGCGAGTAATGTGGTTGGCGCCAAAATAGCCACTTGCTTGCCACCCATGACTGCTACAAAGCTGGCGCGTAGAGCGACCTCTGTTTTACCAAAGCCAACATCACCACAGACCAATCTATCCATGGGAGTGCCGCTCGTCATATCACCAATGACTGCAGCAATTGCATTAGCTTGATCAGGTGTTTCCTCAAAGCCAAAGCTCTCAGCAAAAGCAGCGTAATCATGCGCCGAGAATTCAAAGGCGTGCCCTTTACGAATAGCTCTTGCTGCATATAAACCCAGAAGCTCAGCTGCAGTATCCCGTATTTGTTGAGCGGCTTTACGACGTGCTTTATCCCACTGGCCTGAGCCTAATTGATGTAAGGGTGCTGAATCTGGATCAGAGCCAGCATAACGCGTGACCATTTGTAATTGCTGTACTGGAACGTAAAGCGTTGCCTCTTTTGCATAAACCAGATGTAAAAACTCTTCAAAAATAGGCTCTTCTTTAGGCGGTGCCACATTGAGCAAAACTAAACCTTGATAGCGCCCAATGCCATGATCAGAATGCACGACTGGATCACCGATCTTGAGTTCAGATAAATCCTTGAAGAGCATGTCAGGATCGACGCTCTCACTTTCCTTACCTTTGCGTCGTTGACGAGCAGTAGTTGTAAAGAGTTCCGCTTCAGTGACGACAATGAGATTTTCAGCGGGCCAAGTAAAGCCATTAAACAGTTGAGCTGTTACTAGACCAAACAGAGCATCACTTTTAATAAAGTCGGCAATACCTTCAAAGCTCTCTGGCTTCAGTGCGTAAAGTGGTTTGCCATTTTGACCTGCAACTGAGTTACTCTCCTCAAAGAGTTGTCGAATAGTTTCTTTACGGCCATTGCTATCGCTACAAATCAGAATGCGAACTTTTTCTTGAGCAACTAAAGTTCGCAACCGATTGATCGGATCAGCATCACGCCGATGTACCGCTAAATCCGGTACTGCTAAAAATTGTGGCGTTTCGGTTGTTTCTTTTGCTTCCTTTTCCAGCGCTAATCTTGCGTTGGGTTTTGCTGCAGTAAAGAATTGATCTACATCGAGAAATAATTCATGAGGAGGAAGAATGGGGCGATCGAGATCATGCTTTAAGAATTCGTATCGAGAAAGCGTGTCTTTCCAGAAACTCTTAATGGATTCTTCGATCTCACCAATGCTGACAGTCCAGACTGGATCGCCTGAGCGTGGAAAGTAATCAAAGACAGTAGAGCTTTCTTCAAAAAAGAGCGGGAGATAGGACTCTATGCCGGCACTCGGAATACCTAGATTGACATCCTTGTAGATCGAGCATCGGGTAGGGTCACCTTCAAATACTTCCCGCCATTTACCCCGAAAGGCGGTTCGCGAAGCATCATCAAAGGGAAACTCATGACCAGGTAACAGTCGCACTTCTTTAACTGGGTAGAGGCTACGCTGGGTATCTGGATCAAAAGCTCTAATTTGCTCAATCTCATCGCCAAAGAGATCTAAGCGATAAGGCAGGCTTGATCCCATCGGAAACAAATCTATTAGGCCGCCCCGGATACTGTATTCACCAGGTCGCATGACTGCGCTGACGGGATCGTAGCCAGCTTGTTGCAATTGCAATTTAAGCGCGGCTTCATTGAGATTGTCGCCTTGCCTAAAAAAGAAGGTATGACCAGATAAAAAGTGTGGGGGGCCTAGTTTTTGTAGCGCAGTAGTCATCGGCACTAAAACAATGTCGCAGCTGCCATTGAGCAACTCATAAAGAGTGGCTAAGCGCTCTGATACTAAATCTTGGTGGGGTGAGAAATGGTCATACGGCAGAATTTCCCAATCGGGCAAGAGACGCGTTTTGAGTTGTGGAGCAAAGGCAGGAATCTCTTCTAAGAGACGCTGTGCTTCCTGTGCCTGTGCGCAGAAAATCACCATGACCGAGAATTCAGAGCGGTAGCGCAGGGCGGCTTGGGCGATTAATGCAGCATCGGCAGAGCCGACTAGGCCTGAAAAGGTAAAGCGCTGCCCAGCCCGGGGTGCGGGTATAGGGGGTGCTAGTTTTAATACATCAGACATCTGCACTCATTATAGAATCAGGTATGCACTCTGGAATTCAATCTTCACAGTCTTCACCGCAATGTCATGCCTTATTACCAACGGCCGGCACAGGATCAAGGCTTGGTGGGGCTTTACCAAAGCAGTTTCAGGAGTTGGCGGGCAGGCCCATGTTGGCCTACGCTCTAGATGCTTTTAGGAACACCCCTGAGATTGCCACTATTTGGGTGGGTGTTAGCCCTGGCTTTATTGATCATCCACTATTGAGCTTGTTAGCTAGCGCATCCTCTCATATCCAATTTCTACCGAGTGGCGGCGCTACTCGTCAAGAGACTGTTAAAAATACCTTGGCGGCTATGCTCAATGCAGGCGTGCCCGAGAGTGACTGGGTCTTGGTGCATGATGCCGCCCGTCCCGGAATTACACCCGAACTCATTCAAAAACTGATTCATGCCGTCAGCCTTACAGGCGAGGGCGGTCTTTTAGCGATGCCTTTAGCCGACACTTTAAAAATGGCTGATGCTCACTCCGCGATAGCCGGTAATCCCAATCGAGCCCACAAGACAATTTCCAGAGATCACCTCTGGCAAGCTCAAACACCGCAAATGTTTGGCTTAAAGCGCTTGCACGATGCCATTGAGGATGGTATTCGTCAAGAGGCGGACATTACTGATGAGGCCAGTGCAATGGAGCTCGCTGGCTCAAGTCCATTACTAATAGAGGGCGCCACTGCAAACTTTAAGGTTACCCATCCGGCTGACTGGGATTTAATGCAAACTATCCTGCGTGCTGTTGATATGCAAAAGCAATAAGTCCTCAAAACCTAAAAATAACAAACCCATGACCGTAAATGCCCCCCATATTCCTCAATTTCGTATTGGCCAGGGCTATGACGTTCATGCTCTAGTGGCCGATCGCAAGCTCATCTTGGGTGGCGTTCATGTGCCATTTGAAAAAGGCCTCTTGGGGCATTCTGATGCAGATGCCTTGCTGCATGCGCTGACAGATGCATTGCTGGGTGCTGCTGGTTTAAATGATATTGGCCAGCTGTTCCCGGATACCGATCCTCAATTTAAGGATATGGATAGCCGTATTTTGCTTAGAGCAGCCTTGCAAAAGGTACAGGCCGCAGGCTTTCAGGTTGGCAATGTCGATGCGACGATCATTTGCCAAAAGCCTAAATTAGCAGCCTTTTTACCTGATATGGTCCGCAATATCGCGGCAGATCTCGCTGTTACAGCAAGCCATGTCAATCTCAAAGCCAAAACAAATGAATCTCTCGGGTATCTGGGGAGGGGTGAGGGCATTGCTGTTCATGCTGTTGCTTTGCTCTATAAGACGTAGATATCCTCCAAAACCGCCAAGCATTGTAGAATTACGCTCTTTAGAGTGAAGTTTAAGCTCGGTAGCGTTTGCGGAATTCGCGCGAGGATGGCGAAATTGGTAGACGCACCAGGTTTAGGTCCTGACGCCAGTAATGGTGTGGGGGTTCGAGTCCCCCTCCTCGCACCACAAGATAGCTACTTGGCTTGGGCTTCACATATTCTGATTTTCAATTAAGAGACGAGAATGGCATTGCAGATAGAAAATTTAGGTCAGTTAGACCGCAAAGTGACCCTAGAGTTCGCTCGTACCGATTTGGCTAAGGCCAGAGAAGCCCGTTTAGCCACATTGGGTAAGTCCATGAAGGCACCAGGCTTTCGTCCGGGTAAAGTGCCCAAGAATATGGTTGAAAAGCAGCATGGCATGCAAGTCGATTTTGAGCTCCAGTTCGACAAAGCTTCAGAGCTGTTTTATGCCTTTGCCAAAAATGAAAAAGTTTCATTAGCCAGTCAACCCCGCCTTGATCCAAAGAGTGAGTTAGATGCGGATAAGATTGTGTTTGATGCTTACTTCGAAGTATTACCAGAAGTGAAAATTGGTGATTTCAGTAAAACTGAAGTAACTAAGTACACCACTGATATTTCTGATGCAGAGATTGATCGCGCCATAGACGTACTGCGTAAGCAGCAAGTGCATTACCACCCCCGCGGTGAGGCCGGCGCCCATGGCGATGGCGGCACAAATACAGCTGCACAAGCTGGCGATCAGCTGGTAATTGATTTTGTCGGCAAGATTGATGGTGTTGAATTTGCGGGTGGTAAGGCTGAAAACTTTGAATATGTTTTAGGCGAAGGCCGCATGCTCCCAGAATTTGAGGCTGCCAGCATGGGTCTTAAAGCAGGCGAGAGCAAAACCTTTCCATTAAGCTTTCCAGCCGATTACCACGGTAAAGATGTTGCAGGTAAAACTGCTGACTTCACTATTACTGTGAAATCAGTCAACTGGGCACACCTTCCTGCAATTGATGATGCTTTTGCATTGTCTATGGGCGTAACTGAAGGTGGTGTTGCCAAGATGCGTGATGACGTCAAAGAGAATCTGGTTCGTGAAACTCAGCGTCGTATTACTTCTCTATTAAAAGGCGAAGTAATGGATAAGCTCAATAGCATTTGCGAATTCGATGCACCTAAATCCCTGGTGACTCAAGAACAAGACCGCCTTGTGGAATCTGCTCGTCAAGACTTGATGCAACGTGGCATTCCGAATGCAAAAGATGCGCCGATACCTGCCGAGATGTTTGCTGAGCAAGCACTTAAGCGCGTTCGTCTTGGTTTGATTTTGAGTGATTTAGTGAAGCAGCACAATTTAGCAGCCACTGCAGATCAAATCAAAGCAGAAATTGATGAGCAAGCGGCTACTTATGAAGATCCAAAAGAAGTAGTACGTTGGTTCTACAGCAATCCAAGTCGTCTCAAAGATATCGAGAATCTCGTGCTTGAAGATAACGTGATTAAACATTTCACAGCACAAGCTAAGGTTATCGATAAAGCAGTTACTTTTGAAGAACTCAGCAAGCTTAACTAATTCAGTTTATATAACTAAGCATACTAAAAAAGGTCTAAACACATGAACCAGAATCATTTTCAGTCAGAGAATTTAGAGCCCAAAGGTTTGGGTTTAGTTCCTATGGTGATTGAGACCTCTGGTCGAGGTGAGAGAGCCTATGACATTTATTCTCGTTTACTGCGAGAGCGGGTGGTCTTTTTGGTAGGCGAGGTCAACGATCAAACTGCTAACTTAGTGATTGCCCAGTTGCTATTTCTTGAAAGTGAAAATCCGGACAAAGAGATTTCTTTGTATATCAACTCTCCTGGTGGTTCTGTATCAGCTGGTTTGGCGATTTACGACACGATGCAATTTATTAAGCCTGATGTCAGCACCTTATGTATGGGTATGGCAGCAAGTATGGGCGCCTTCCTATTATGCGCTGGTGAAAAGGGTAAGCGCTATGCACTGCCAAACTCCCGCGTGATGATTCATCAGCCATTAGGTGGAGCACGTGGCCAGGCCTCCGATATTGAAATTCAAGCTCGTGAAATCCTATATTTGCGGGAGCGCTTAAACAAGATTTTGTCTGACCGCACAGGGCAGACGATTGAGACGATCGCAAAAGATACGGATCGCGATAACTTTATGTCTGCTGAGCAAGCGCAAGAGTATGGCTTGATCGATAAAGTGATCGATAAGCGTCCTTAATTTATTTATTCTTACTTAGACATTCATTTTGAGCACAAAAAATACGATCGACAGCACAGACAAGATTCTGTATTGCTCTTTTTGCGGCAAGAGTCAGCATGAGGTCAAAAAGCTGATTGCTGGACCGTCAGTATTCATTTGTGACGAGTGTATTGATCTTTGTACCGATATTATTCAAGAGGAGCTTACTAAGCTTCCAAAAACAGATGGTGAAGAATCTTTGCCAACACCGCATGAGATTCGCGCAAATCTAGATCAGTACGTGATTGGTCAAGATCATGCCAAGAAGACTTTGGCGGTTGCGGTTTATAACCATTACAAACGCCTGCAATACTTACCTAAGCCAAAAAAAGAGAAGCTTGATAAAGATGGTAAGCCTGTAGAGGCAGCAGAAAAGACTGCCGATAAAAAAGAATCTAAAGTTCCTGCCAAAGCAATGGTCGATGGCGTTGAATTAGCCAAGAGTAATATTTTGTTGATTGGTCCCACAGGATCCGGCAAAACTTTATTAGCTCAGACTTTAGCGCGCATGCTCGATGTTCCTTTTGTGATGGCCGATGCAACGACCTTAACGGAAGCGGGTTATGTTGGTGAGGACGTTGAAAATATTATTCAAAAGTTATTGCAAGCTTGCGACTACAACGTAGAAAAAGCACAGCGTGGCATTGTTTATATCGACGAGATTGACAAGATTTCTCGTAAGTCAGATAACCCTTCAATCACGCGCGATGTATCTGGTGAGGGTGTTCAACAAGCACTGCTCAAGCTCGTTGAGGGCACAATGGCCTCCGTGCCGCCCCAAGGCGGTCGCAAACATCCCAATCAAGATTTTTTGCAGGTCGACACTACCAACATCTTGTTTATTTGTGGTGGCGCGTTTGATGGACTTGAGAAGGTCATTCAGCAACGCACCGCAAAAACGGGGATTGGCTTTAACGCCACCGTTCCCGGCAAAGATGACCGCGGCATTAGCGATCTCCTGATAGAGGTAGAGCCAGAAGATTTGATCAAGTTTGGCCTCATTCCTGAATTAATTGGTCGTTTACCCGTGGTAGCGACTCTGGTGCAATTAGATGAGACAGCCCTAATTCAAATCTTGACCGAACCTAAGAATGCCTTAGTAAAGCAATATCAAGCACTGTTGACCATGGAAGGCTCTGAGCTTGAGGTTCGTCCTGCTGCCTTGTCTGCCATTGCTAAAAAGGCAATTGCCCGTAAAACGGGTGCTCGTGGCTTGCGCTCTATTCTTGAAGGCTCATTGATGGATGTGATGTATGACTTGCCATCCTTGAAAAATGTCCAAAAGGTGGTGATCGATGAAAGCACCATTGCTGAGGGTGGAAAACCCATCTTGGTTTACAAACAAGGTGAAGAAACTCCCGAATTGAGTAAAAAAGCGTAATTTTTACTATTTTTTGCTAGTTTTGGCTGTTTTTTCCTCACTTTTGGCACATTTACCCCTTGTTTTTCAATTGGCAATACCCATATAGGTAGTATCCTGTTCTTAATGAATGTCTGTATGTAGTGGTACGACATTTTTAGAGATTTTTACGGAACGACTACTTTGGAGGAATTGCCTCATGCCTGGCCACTTATTACTACCCTCTGAACCTATTCAACTGCCATTACTCCCACTGAGGGATGTCGTGGTATTTCCCCATATGGTGATTCCACTATTTGTGGGAAGACCTAAATCAATCAAAGCGCTAGAAGCTGCCATGGAAACTGGCAAAAATGTCTTGTTAGTGGCCCAAAAAGCGGCTGCCAAGGATGAGCCAGGCTTTGATGATCTTTATGATGTCGGCTGTATCGCCAATATCCTGCAAATGCTTAAACTGCCTGATGGCACTGTCAAAGTATTGGTTGAGGGCGTGCAACGCGCTGAAGTCAGTCAAGTAGAAGATAGTCAGGGCTATTTCAGCTGTGAGGCTACTCCAACATCCACATCTACTCTCGATGCGCATGAGACCGAAGCATTGCGTCGCGCCATCATGGCTCAGTTTGATCAGTACGTAAAACTCAATAAGAAGGTTCCACAGGAGATTTTGTCCTCCTTGGGCGGGATTGATGATCCGAGTCGTCTAGCTGATACCATTTGTGCGCACTTGCCAGTTAAGCTTGAGCAGAAACAGCGCTTGCTAGAGATGATCGATGTAGTTCAGCGCTTAGAGAGTCTGTTAGCAGATCTCGAGAGCGAGATTGATATCTTGCAAGTGGAAAAGCGAATTCGTGGACGTGTAAAGCGCCAGATGGAAAAGAGCCAGCGCGAGTATTACTTAAACGAACAAGTAAAAGCGATTCAAAAAGAATTAGGCGAAGGCGAAGAGGGTGCCGATCTCGAGGAACTCGAAAAGCGTATCAAAGCCGCTCGTATGCCAAAGGAAGCCTTAAAAAAGGCTGAGTCTGAACTGAAAAAACTCAAGCTCATGTCGCCCATGTCTGCTGAAGCGACTGTAATTCGGAACTTTATTGATACCTTGGTGAATCTGCCTTGGAAGAAAAAAACAAAGATTAATAATGATTTAACTAATGCTGAAAAAGTCTTGGACCAAGATCACTATGGTCTGGATAAAGTTAAAGAACGCATCTTGGAATATCTTGCTGTGCAACAGCGAGTTGATCGTGTCAAGGCTCCAATCCTGTGTTTAGTTGGCCCCCCCGGTGTTGGTAAAACTTCTCTTGGACAGTCGATTGCCCGCGCCACAAACCGCAAGTTTGTTCGGATGGCTTTGGGTGGTGTGCGTGATGAATCTGAGATTCGGGGTCATCGTCGCACATATATTGGTTCTATGCCGGGCAAGATTCTGTCTAGCCTAACCAAAGTGGGCGTGCGTAATCCTTTATTTCTGCTAGACGAAGTTGACAAGATGGGTATGGATTTCCGTGGTGATCCTGCGAGCGCACTACTGGAAGTGTTAGATCCAGAGCAAAACCATACATTCCAAGATCACTATGTTGAAGTTGACTTTGATCTCTCAGATGTGATGTTCGTTGCCACTTCGAATTCTTTAAATATTCCTGGTCCATTATTAGATCGCTTGGAGATCATTCGTCTTGCTGGCTATACAGAGGATGAGAAAACCAGCATTGCTACCAATTATTTAATTCCTAAACAGATTAAAAATAATGGTTTGAAGAAAGATGAATTGAAGATCGAGGAATCTGCTGTGCGCAGCATGATTCGTTATTACACTCGTGAAGCTGGTGTACGTTCTTTAGAGCGAGAAATCAGCAAGATTTGCCGCAAAGTAGTGAAGTTGTTGCTTCTGAAAAAAGAAGCTGCCCCAATTACTGTTAATGCAGATAATTTAGAGAAGTTCCTCTCAGTACGAATGTATGACTTCGGTCTAGCAGCCAAAGAAAACCAAGTTGGCCAAGTGACTGGTTTAGCTTGGACTGAAGTGGGTGGCGATCTCTTAACTATTGAAGCCGCAGTGATGCCTGGTAAAGGTGTGATTACTCGGACAGGCTCGATTGGTGATGTGATGAAAGAGTCAGTTGAGGCAGCCAAGACTGTGGTTCGGTCCAGAGCGAGAGCGCTTGGCATCACTGATGAAGCCTTTGAGAAGAAAGATATTCATATTCACTTCCCAGATGGCGCCACCCCGAAGGATGGCCCATCTGCCGGGATTGCAATCACGACAGCCTTAGTATCCGTGTTTACGGGTATTCCGATTCGCTCGGATGTCGCGATGACTGGTGAAATCACTTTGCGCGGTGAAGTTCTACCGATTGGCGGCTTAAAAGAGAAATTGCTGGCGGCGCATCGCGGTGGCATCAAGCTAGCTTTAATTCCAGAAGAAAACGTGAAGGATTTGATTGATATTCCTGATAACGTCAAGAATGCAATTGAGATTGTGCCGGTACGCTGGATTGACAAAGTTTTAGAACTCGCCCTAGAGCGCAAGCCGGAAGCCTTAACCGGCCCCACGCCTGAAGAGCTTGCCAAAAAGGCATCAGAGGCTAGTAAAGCAAATGAAAAAGTCTCTTCTAGCGAGGTCTTAAAGCATTGATGCTTGTGCAAATTTGAGGGATTTTGAATTAAATCAGGCCGTTCACGAAAGCCTGTATTGATAAAGAATCCCTCAGCAATTTGTACACTGGGTTACAATCTTGTTTGTCTTAATTTGGGGCGCTTAGCTCAGATGGTAGAGCGTCTGCCTTACACGCAGAATGTCGGCGGTTCGATCCCGTCAGCGCCCACCAGTTTCCCAAACCGGCATTGCCTTTCTTCTTTTAGGCCTTCTAGTACCTCTAGATCCACAGCCTAGTACACTCATATTATTGACTACCTCTTTTAGCGATTAATCTATGTTTGATTCTGTACGTAAACATCAAAGAATTCTGCAGTTTGTCTTGATGCTATTCATTGTTCCATCCTTCGCTTTGTTTGGCATTTCGAGCTATTCTGGATTTATGGACAAAGAAACCGACATTCTCAAGGTCGATGGAAAGCCCATTACTACCCAAGAAGTCGACATGTCTGCAAAGCGTCAAGCAGAGCGCGTTGGTGGCAATGTTCAAATTGCTCAGAGTCTTCCTTTTCGTCAAGCCATCCTGAATGAATTACTGCAACAGCGCATTTTAGGTTTTGCAGTGAATGATCTTCGCCTGCAAGTAGGCAAGCAAGAGCTAGTAAATAGTTTGCAAAAGATTCCTCAGATACGTTCCTTATATCGACAGGATGGTACTTTTGATGATGTACGCTTTAAGCAGTTGCTTGCTAGTAATGGCATGAATGAAGAACAGTTTTATGCTGGTCAGACTTTTGATTTAAAAATTGCGCAGTTAGTCAATTCAGTTGCGCGCACTGAGTTAGGCAGCCCAAAATTATCTGCAATCGTGTCTGCTTTGTATGCTACTGAAAGACAAGTTCAGACTCTGCAGTTCAATGCCAAGGACTATTTGTCCAAAGTCAATCCAAGCGCTGATGAGCTAAAAGCTTTTTATGAATCTAACGCTAGATTATTTGAGCGTCCTGAATACCTTGATGTTGAATATATCGTTCTGAAAGCTGATCCCAAAGAGGATCCAAAAGCTTTTAATGAAAAAGCGGATCAGTTTGCCAACATGACTTATGACCAGTCTGACAGTTTGAAGCCGGCTGCAGATAAATTAAAACTCAATATTCAATCGCAAAAGGGCGTCACTCGCGGTGGCGCTCCTGGTGTGTCGAGAGATCACCCACTAGCTAATCCCAAAGTAATTCAATCACTTTATAGCGATGAACCCCTTAAAAATAAGCGTAATACCGAGGCGGTACAAATATCCCCTGGCGTTTTTGTCTCAGCCCGTGTTATCACCTTCTATCCAGCCCAAATCCTCCCTTACACAGAAGTTGCCGCTGAAGTTCGGCGTCAGGTAAGTCAAGTTGCCGCTGAGAAAATGGCGCTGACTGCTGCCAAGGAAAAGCTTTCTGCACTCGAAAAAGATCCCGCAAGCACTGCTGGATTTAGTAGTGCCAGCTGGATATCACGTAATAAACCAGGCAATCTAATTGAGCCTTCAATGGATCAAGTGATGTCTGTGGATGCGAGCAAATTGCCGGCTGTAGTTTCTGTTGCTAATCCTGGAGTAGGCACAACGATCTATCGTATTGATCAGGTTCGTGAGCCTGCAGCACTCGATAGCAAAGTGCAAAAAGCCCAGGCACAGCAAATTCAAGCGCTGGCTGCACAATCAGAATTTGCGGGCTTTATGGCGTATTGGCGGAATGGCGCTAGCGTTCAAGTCATCAACCCACTGAAAGCTACCAATACTTCGAGCGCTGGAAGCTAAGCCCTAGGGAATTTTTTTCAGTAAAGTGCTGTATGGGGCCATTGAGCCCCAAACATTTTTGAACATAATGCTTTGCGCCTCAACATTGGGGTGCAATCGATCTGCTTGAAAATATTCAGGTTTGGTTGCGACACCCTCGAGGAAAAACGGCAGCAATTCAGTACTTTCTTGACTTGCGAGCTGTGGATACAGATTCTTAAATTGCTTGGTGTAGGTTTGACCATAGTTCGACGGTATCTGGATTCCAAATAGCATCACTTGGGCGCCCATCTTTTTGCTCATCTGAATCATTTTTCTGAGATTGCCTTCTGTCTGGTTAATAGGCAAGCCTCGCAAAGCATCATTTGCTCCCAATTCAATTATCACAATGCCCGGTTTTTTCTGACTTAGTAGGGCAGGTAAGCGAGTGAGGCCACCAGAGCTAGTCTCTCCACTGATGCTAGCGTTAAATACTGTCCAAGGACTCTTATCCTTCACTAGCTGGTTTTCAAGAAGGCTGACCCAGCCCGTGCCTCGCGGCAGTCCGTATTCGGCAGAAAGGCTGTCACCTAAGACCAAAATCACTGGATTTACTTGAGCCCATGAGCAAACGCTCATAAAGAGGCAAAATAAGCCTGTTATTAATTTATTGGCAATGACAAGCTGAGTTTGCATTTTCAATTTCTAAAATTTCCACATGAATACACAGTCTAATTCCATTGTTGCCCATCGGGTCGCTAAGCTTGTAAAGACAGCAGACGGCGATCTCTCTATTTTGCACGATATAAGCTTTCAAATTGGGCAGGGGGAGAGCGTCGCCATTGTAGGCGCCTCTGGCTCTGGAAAAAGTACTCTCTTAAGTCTATTAGCCGGATTAGATCTTCCCAGTTCAGGGCAGATTGATCTTATGGGGAAAAATCTTAATCTGATGGACGAAGATGGCAGGGCCCAATTACGAGGTCAATTTGTCGGCTTTGTTTTTCAATCATTCCAATTGTTGCCCCACCTGACGGCCTTAGAGAACGTCATGCTGCCATTGGAGATTGCTGGAATATCTCAATCTTTGGCTAGGGAGGCCGCCCTAGAGTGGCTGGAAAAGGTTGATCTTGCTCCCAGAGCAAAGCATTTCCCTAAAACCCTCTCTGGCGGTGAGCAGCAACGCGTAGCGTTAGCACGCGCCTTCATTAATAAGCCAGCCATCCTCTTTGCTGATGAGCCCACTGGTAGCCTAGATGAGGCTAGTGGCAATAGGGTGATTGAGCTCCTTTTTGATCTCAATCGAGAGAATTCTTCAACCCTCGTTTTAGTCACACATGATCCGGCCTTGGCCGCTCGATGCCAGCGCCAACTTAACCTTCAAGGCGGGCGCCTGGTTTAATCAAAACCTTATAATCTTGGGATGTCCATATTCTGTTGCTTGCCCGGGGCAAATGCCCTTTCTGCCTTTCGCCAACAGCGACTTTTAGCCTCGCTTGCAGCTCAAGGAATTCAGCTTGAGTCCATTGAGGCTCAATACCTTCATTTCGTTTGGTCCGAGTCTGAACTCAATGCCAAAGATAAAGAGATACTCGAGAGTCTGCTGACTTACGGTCAAGCTTTTGTATCTCAAATGAAAAGTGGTGGCTCCTTGTTTAGTAAGGCTGCAGATCAACAATCTGCTATTGCCATTCCGCGTTTGGGTACAGTTTCTTCATGGGCCAGTAAAGCAACTGATATTGCTCATCAATGCGGTCTGCAAGTATTGCGGATCGAGCGTGGCGTTCAATATGCGTGGCAAAGTAAAAAATCTCTGAACCCAGAGCAAGTACAAATGGTGTTATCTGCTCTGCATGATCGGATGACTGAGGCTGTAATCAATCAGATCAATGAAGCCAGCGCCTTATATCAATCTTTACCTGATAGACCTTTTGTACGAATCCCTGTTCTTACTGAAGGTCGTGCTGCGCTTGACCAAGCTAACCAAGAATTAGGCCTTGCGCTCTCAGAAGATGAAGTGATTTATCTGGTTGAGAACTTTACTCGTCTGGAGCGTAATCCGAGCGACGTTGAACTGATTATGTTTGCGCAAGCCAATAGTGAACATTGCCGTCATAAGATATTTAATTCGAGCTGGACTATCGACGGTGATGATCAAGATAAATCCTTGTTTGCAATGATTCGTAATACCCATCAGTTGCAGCCTGAGGGCACTATCGTCGCCTACTCTGATAATTCTGCAGTAATGGTGGGGGCTGAGTCAGAGACTTGGTTGCCTCAGGGAAAAGATCATCTTTATACAAAAGATACTCGACTTGTTCATACCTTGATGAAGGTCGAAACCCATAATCATCCAACAGCGATTGCACCATTTCCAGGTGCTTCGACTGGTGCTGGTGGTGAGATTCGAGATGAAGGTGCAACCGGTATTGGTGGACGCCCTAAGGCTGGCCTGACTGGTTTCTCGGTATCTAACCTCAATATTCCTGGCACAGATTTGCCTTGGGAGACTGAGAAGTACGGCAAGCCTGAGCGTATTGCTACACCACTCCAAATCATGATTGATGGTCCACTAGGTGGCGCTGCCTTTAATAATGAATTCGGTCGTCCAATTTTAGGTGGCTATTTCCGCGTATTTGAACAAACTCTAGAGGGCGTGCGTCGCGGATATCATAAGCCCATCATGATTGCAGGCGGTATCGGTAGTATTGATTCGATACATACAGCCAAGAAACCAATTAAAGCAGGGCACTTATTTATTCAGTTAGGTGGTCCTGGTATGCGCATTGGTATGGGTGGCGCGACGGGTAGCTCGGTTGCAACAGGCACTAATACTGCAGATTTAGATTTTGATTCTGTACAGCGTGGTAATCCAGAAATGGAACGTCGTGCCCAAGAAGTCATTAATGCTTGTATTGCTATGGGTCAAGCCAATCCAATTGTCTCTATTCATGATGTGGGTGCTGGCGGCATCTCTAATGCATTCCCTGAGCTTGCTGATGGCGCTGGCTTAGGTGCCCAATTTCAATTACGTAAAGTACCGCTTGAAGAAAGCGGTATGAGTCCTGCTGAGATTTGGTGTAATGAATCTCAGGAGCGTTATGTTTTAGCAATTGATGCTCATGATCTAGCGCTATTCCAGTCACTCTGCGAGCGTGAGCGCTGCCCATTCGCAGTGGTTGGAGAGGCGACTACTGAACGTCAATTACTGTTAAGCGATAGTCAGGAAGCCACCGGTAGCGATGCCGCTATGCCAATTAATATGCCGATGGAGGTATTACTTGGTAAACCGCCAAGAATGCATCGGGATGTAAAGCGGGTAGCTCAAGAATTCGAGGAGTTAAATGTCACTGATGCCGACCTAGATCAATGTATTGCGTGGGTTCTACAGCAGCCTACCGTAGCCAGCAAATCATTCTTAATCACCATCGGCGATAGAACTGTTGGTGGGCTTAACGCTCGTGATCCATTTGTAGGTCCTTGGCAAGTTCCTGTTGCCGACTGCGCAGTCACTTTGATGGATTACCAAGGCTATCACGGTGAAGCAATGTCGATGGGTGAGCGGACGCCGCTGGCTGTAGTCGATGCTTCCGCTGCCGCCAAAATGGCCGTAGGGGAGGCCATTACCAATTTACTGGCTGCTGATATTCGTCGCCTTGAAGATGTCAAACTCTCCGCGAACTGGATGGCTGCGTGCGGTGCGCCTGGCGAAGATGCGAAGCTTTATGACTCTGTAAAAGCAATTGGTATGGATTTATGTCCAGCCCTGGGAATTTCTATTCCAGTTGGCAAAGACTCCTTATCAATGGCTACAGCATGGCAAGACGGCAATCAAGCGAAGAAAGTAGTATCTCCTGTTTCATTAATCATTTCTGCTTTTGCCCCAGTTCAAGATGTCCGTAAAACATCAACACCTTTGCTTCAACTCCATGATGAGTCTGGCGCTGCTTTAGAAACTGAATTGATTCTGATTGATTTAGGTCGTGGTAAGAATCGTATGGCGGGCAGTATTTTGACGCAAGTGCTCAATCAATCAGGTAAGTCAGCCCCTAATGTCGATCACCCAGAAGATCTCAAGTCTTTGGCATCAGCCATTATTGAGTTACGTAAGGCAGATCAATTACTCGCTTATCACGATCGCTCTGATGGTGGTGTATTTGCCTGTATTGCAGAGATGGCTTTCGCCTCTCATACTGGCATCTCCATTAATGTGGACATGATTGCAGTCGATGTTGGGCAAGAAGCTGATTGGGGTGATGCTAAAAATTGGGCACAACAAGTTTCTGGTCTGCGGCACGAACAAACCCTGCGTGCTTTGTTCAATGAAGAGCTTGGTGCAGTGATCCAGATTCGTAGAGCGGATCGTGATGCCGTATTTGCGGTTCTGCGGAACTTGAATCTAAGCGCTTACAGTCATGTGATTGCTAAGCCCAACACCAATGGCCGTATTGAAATTTGGCGTGATGCCAAAAACATCTTTGCACAGCCTCGTGTAGTACTACAAAAGATGTGGACTAATACCAGCTATCAAATTGCACGCTTGCGCGACAATCCTGATTGTGCTGACAGTGAGTTTGCACTCTTAGACGACCTGGCTGATATAGGCATGGCAGCTAAACTCACTTTTGATGTTGCTGAGGACATTTCAGCTCCCTTCATCAATCACAACAATCGACCTAAAGTAGCAATTTTGCGCGAGCAGGGCGTTAACTCCCATGTCGAGATGGCTTACGCCATGAACTGGGCTGGTTTTGATAGCTATGACGTGCATATGTCGGACCTTCTTTCTGGTAAGTCAAAGCTAGCGGATTTTCGTGGTCTAGTCGCTTGTGGCGGCTTTAGCTACGGCGATGTGTTGGGTGCCGGTGAAGGTTGGGCTAAAACCATTCTTTTTAATACGCAACTACGCGATCAGTTCTCTGCATTCTTTCACCGTCAAGACAGCTTTGCTTTGGGCATCTGTAATGGTTGCCAAATGATGAGTAATCTTGCAGGCATTATTCCGGGTGCGCAAGCATGGCCTAAATTTACCCGCAATCAGTCCGAGCAGTATGAGGCTCGCCTGGTAATGGCTGAAGTGATGGCGTCACCTTCGATCTTCACCCAAGGCATGACGGGTAGCCAGCTGCCAATTGCGATTGCGCATGGCGAAGGCTTTGCCGATTTTAGTCAGCAAGGTAATTTAGATTTGCTACAAAAACAAGGATTAGCCGCCATCCGTTTTGTGGATCATAAAGGCAACCCAACGCAAACCTATCCCATGAATCCCAATGGCTCTCCGGGCGGTTTAACAGGGGTGACGACTCCTGATGGTCGCTTTACAGTCATGATGCCGCACCCAGAGCGCGTATTTAGAGCGGTGCAGATGAGCTGGGCACCAAAGCAATGGCTGAATACGCCAGATGGCGCAAGTCCATGGATGCGCTTGTTCCGCAATGCCAGAGCTTGGACTAAATAATTAATGTCCGATTTATCGTTGGCCATGGAAGCTGTGACGTTCTCTGAGAGCGGCGGTGTGCGTTATTTGCATTTTGGTACTGAGTTAATCCAAGGTGCAATGCGGATTCGGGATCCGGATGAGATTTATCTAGAATATAACCAGCAAATGATGGCCTGGCTACTCTTTTTAGAAACCAAGCCCGGCATGCGGATCGCGCAATTAGGCCTTGGAACGGGTGCACTCACGAAGTTTGCACATCGCTATTGCCCCGCAGTCAAAACTACCGTGGTTGAACTCAATTCCGCTGTGATTGTTTCCGCTAGAAGTATGTTTTTTACACCATCTGATGATCGTCGTTTAGAAACTCTGCAGATGGATGCAAAAGCCTTCGTGAAGAGCGCCAAATATCAGAATCACTTTGATGCAGTTCAAGTAGATCTCTACGACGCCATTTGCGATGGTCCGGCCGCTAGCTCCCTAGACTTTTATAAAGGCTGTTACGACATTCTGAAATCACCTGGAGTGTTAACGGTCAATCTATTCTCCCGCCATCGTAGTTTTCAGCTCAACCTCAATCATATTTGCGAAGCCTTCGATAATCGAGTCTTACTTTTTCCGGAATCGCATGATTGCAATGTTGTAGCTCTGGCCTTTAAAGGACCGCAGCTAGACGTGGAATGGAAAGAAGTATCTCAACGTGCCAAGTTAATTATGGAAAAAACAGGATTGCCGACCAATACTTGGGCTGCGGGTTTAAATCGTGAAAACGCTCATCAAGAGTACAGGCTCTATATTTAAATGCTCTGTATTTATATGCGCTGTATCTAATTGATTGCACATCTCACAGTGTGAATATAAAAAAGGCGATCAACAGATCGCCTTTTTTATTGTCTTAAACCTTAGACAGTGACAGTATCAGCTACATCACTAAATGATTTAATTTTGTCAAAGTTCATATATTTATAAACCTCACCAGCATTGGCATTTAAGGATTTAACTTGTTCAAAATATTCCTGCGGTGTTGGCAGGCGACCTAAGAGTGCCGCAACAGCTGAGAGCTCAGCAGATGCCAGGTACACACGAGTATCAATACCTAGACGGTTAGGAAAGTTTCGGGTCGAAGTCGAAACGGCCGTAGAGCCTTTACGGATCTGCGCTTGGTTACCCATGCAGAGGGAGCAACCCGGAGTCTCCATACGAGCCCCAGTACGGCCTAAAATACCGTAATAGCCTTCTTCAGTCAGAATCATTTGATCCATCTTGGTTGGGGGCGCAATCCACAAGCGGGTAGGCATATCTGTCTTGCCCTCAAGAACTTTACCAGCGGCACGGAAGTGACCAATATTGGTCATGCAAGAGCCAATAAATACTTCATCGATTTTCTCGCCAGCCACTTCAGATAAAAACTTCACATCATCTGGGTCATTAGGGCAGGCCAAAATAGGCTCTTTAATGTCATTCATATCAATTTCGATAATCTCGGCATATTCAGCGTCAGCATCGGCTTTGAGTAATTCTGGTTTGGCAATCCAAGCTTCCATTGCTTTAATACGACGACCTAAAGTACGCTTATCTTCATAACCATTGGCAATCATCCACTTCATCAAAGTGATATTGGAGCGCATGTACTCGATGATTGGCTCTTGACTCAGTTGGACTGCGCAACCACCAGCAGAACGTTCTGCTGATGCATCTGATAATTCAAATGCTTGCTCAACCTTGAGATCAGGTAAACCTTCGATTTCTAAAATGCGGCCGGAGAAGATGTTTTTCTTACCTTGTTTTGCAACAGTCAACAAACCTTTTTTGATAGCGTACAGGGGAATGGCGTTGACCATATCACGCAAAGTAATGCCAGGCTGCATCTTGCCCTTAAAGCGAATCAATACTGACTCCGGCATGTCCAAGGGCATTACGCCAGTAGCAGCAGCAAAAGCAACTAAACCTGATCCAGCAGGGAAGGAAATGCCGATAGGGAAACGGGTATGACTATCACCACCAGTGCCGCAAGTATCAGGAAGCAATAAGCGGTTTAACCAGCTGTGAATCACACCATCACCAGGGCGCAATGCAACACCGCCACGGTTAGTCATAAAGGCTGGTAACTCGTGGTGAGTACGAATATCAACAGGCTTCGGATAAGCAGAGGTATGACAGAAAGATTGCATTACCAAATCTGCAGAAAAGCCCAAGCAAGCTAAGTCTTTTAATTCATCACGGGTCATGGGACCAGTAGTATCTTGCGAGCCCACCGTAGTCATGTGTGGCTCACAGTAAGTGCCTGGGCGCACGCCTTGACCTTCGGGTAGACCACAAGCACGACCCACCATCTTCTGGGCCAAACTGAAACCTTTTTTATTATTAGGCGGGCTTACTGGAATACGGAATTCAGTTGAAGCTGGCAAGCCGAGCGCAGCGCGGGCTTTCGCGGTCAGGCCACGACCAACAATTAAGGGAATGCGTCCACCTGCACGAACTTCATCAAGAATGACGGGTGACTTCAGAGAGAAAGAAGCGATTTCTTTACCATTTTTAAAAGCTTTGCCTTCGTAAGGGCGCAATTCAATTTCATCGCCCATGTTCATATCAGAAACATCGAGCTCCACCGGCAGGGCACCAGCATCTTCCATAGTGTTAAAGAAGATGGGGGCAATCTTTGCGCCTAGGCAAACACCGCCAAAGCGCTTGTTTGGTACAAATGGAATGTCTTGACCGGTCCACCACAACACTGAGTTGGTAGCCGATTTACGTGAGGATCCGGTGCCCACCACATCACCAACATAAGCAATTTGATTGCCTTTTTTCTGGAGAGCGGCAATTTGTTTCATGGGTCCGCGTACACCAGTCTCATCAGGCTCGATGCCTGGACGTGGGTTCTTGAGCATGATGGTTGCGTGCAATGGAATATCTGGTCTGCTCCAAGCATCAGGGGCAGGGGATAGATCGTCGGTATTGGTTTCACCAGTTACTTTAAATACAGTGAGCTTCATACTTTCAGGCACCGCCGGACGACTAGTAAACCACTCAGCATCCGCCCAGCTCTGCATGACACCCTTAGCCTGGGCATTGCCCTTAGTCGCTAATTCTTGGACATCATGGAAATAATCAAACATTAATAAAGTTTTTTTCAATGCAGCAGCGGCAGTTGCTGCGCACTCTGCATCGGACAGCAACTCAACTAAAGGCTTGATGTTGTATCCACCAAGCATGGTGCCCAATAGTTCGGTTGCCTTGGTACGGCTTATTACAGGAGACTTTTCGCTACCTTTGGCCACGGCATCAAGAAACTCTGCCTTAGTTTTAGCCGCTTCATCTACGCCGGCAGGCACTCGGTGGGTAATGAGCTCTAGTAATTCCGCTTCGCTGCCTTTAGGGGGATTTTTGAGTAAATCCACCAATTGCGCTGTTTGATCTTTAGTCAAGGGAAGGGCAGGAATTCCAAGGGCTGCGCGTTCGGCAACTTGGGCGTTGTAGGCTTCTAGCATCGTGTTTCCTATTGGGTAAGAGTTATCAACAGTAAGACTGAGCAGGGTGGATTTCCCATTTGACTCCATTGTAATTGCTATTTCATGTCTTATATAAGACTTAAATGCCCAAAACTCTCAAAAAGGGCTAAAAAGAGTAAAAATAAGGGTTAATACGGATACAGAGAGATTGATCCGAAAAAATCGCAATGCGGTGGTGTTCTTATGCAGAATCATCAGGAACTACGCGAGCCAAGGGAATGTGAGCATCAAAATGCTTGAATATAAAAAATGAATGGGCTCAAGAATTGATCGAATCACAGTCGCTATCGTTATAATTACTTTTTCCAACAGAGCTTAAGCGATGACCAAATACGTTTTTGTCACTGGTGGTGTGGTTTCTTCCTTAGGGAAAGGAATTGCAGCTGCCTCGCTTGCCGCGATTCTCGAATCCCGCGGCCTGAAAGTCACCCTCCTAAAATTAGACCCTTACATCAACGTTGACCCCGGCACGATGAGTCCGCTGCAACATGGCGAGGTCTTTGTGACTGAGGATGGTGCAGAAACTGACCTTGATCTTGGACATTACGAGCGCTTTGTTTCAGCAAAGATGCGTAAGAGCAATAACTTTACTACCGGTCAGATTTACGAATCGGTCATCAGCAAAGAGCGGCGCGGCGAATACCTTGGTAAAACAGTTCAGGTTATTCCCCACATCACCAATGAAATTCAGGCATTTGTAGAGCGTGGTGCAAAAGCAAGCCACGATGGTCAGGCTGATATTGCCATTTGTGAAATTGGTGGAACAGTAGGTGATATCGAATCATTGCCGTTCCTAGAGGCGGCTCGCCAGATGAGTATTCGCTTGCCAAAACATAGCTGCGCCTTTGTGCATCTCACTCTGGTTCCATACATTGCCAGTGCAGGTGAGTTGAAAACAAAACCGACTCAGCACTCAGTTCAAAAGTTGCGTGAGATCGGCATCATGCCTACCGTACTGTTATGTCGTGCTGATCGACCCATTCCAGAAGATGAGCGTGCCAAGATTTCTCTTTTCTCGAACGTACGAGAAGAGGCAGTGATTTCAGTCTGGGATGTCGACACTATTTATAAAATTCCGGAAATGCTTCAAGCCCAAGGCATGGATGATTTGATTTGCCGAGAATTGGATATCGAAGCTCAGCCTGCAGACTTGTCTGTTTGGGCAAACTTAGTTTATGAGCTGGCTAATCCACAACACGAAGTCACCATTGGTATGGTGGGCAAATATGTTGAATTAACCGAATCCTACAAATCACTGATTGAAGCTTTGCGCCATGCCGGCATTCACAATCACACGCGCGTTAACATCAATTACATTGACTCTGAAGTGATTGAAAAAGATGGCATCGACTGTCTTCATAACTTAGATGCGATCCTGGTTCCAGGTGGTTTTGGTAAGCGGGGCACTGAAGGCAAAATTGCAGCCATTCGTTATGCCCGTGAAAATCAGATTCCCTATTTAGGTATTTGCCTCGGAATGCAGTTAGCAGTAATTGAGTTCGCCCGCCATGTTGCTCATATTGCTCAGGCCAACAGCACTGAGTTCAATCCAGAGACAGAAAATCCAGTAGTGGCCTTGATTACTGAATGGGTTGACCGAGAAGGGCGCTTAGAAAAACGCAGCAATGAGTCTGATCTGGGCGGCACCATGCGCTTAGGTTCTCAGCGTTGCCCTGTTAAAGCTGGTACTTTAGCTTATGAGATTTATGGTGCTGAGGTGAATGAACGTCATCGCCATCGTTATGAAGTCAACAATATTTACGTACCTCGACTGGAGAAATCAGGTCTGATTATTTCTGCTAGAACCCCTAATGAGTCCTTGCCTGAAATGATGGAGCTTCCTAGCGCCATGCATCCTTGGTTCTTCGGTGTGCAGTTCCATCCTGAATTCACTTCGACACCACGTGATGGCCACCCATTATTTTCTGCGTTTATTAAAGCGTCATTAATACATCAAGCTGTTTCTCACGAGCAAGCAGCTTAGGAGATCGTCATGAGTGCATTTAAGTTATGCGGTTTTGACATTGGCCTTGATCAGCGCTTCTTTTTGATTGCGGGGCCTTGCGTCATTGAATCAGAGCAATCTGCCTTGGATATTGCTGGTGAACTTAAAGAAATGACTAGTTCACTGGGAATCCCATTTATTTACAAGTCTTCATTCGATAAAGCCAATCGTTCATCCGGTACTTCCTTTCGTGGTCTGGGTATGGAGAAGGGCCTGGAAATTTTGGCTCGTGTCAAACGTGAGATTGGTGTGCCGGTATTGACAGACATTCATGACATTAGTGAAATTGCACCAGTATCAAAAGTAGTAGACGTACTTCAAACACCGGCCTTTTTGTGTAGGCAAACCGATTTTATTCGTGCTTGTGCTCAAAGTGGTAAGCCAGTAAATTTTAAAAAAGGCCAGTTTCTATCTCCCCATGAAATGCTGAACGTGATTGATAAAGCGCGAGCGGCGGCGGCTGAAGTGAATCTTCCTGACCAGTTTATGGTGTGTGAGCGCGGTGCTTCTTTTGGATATAACAACTTAGTTTCGGATATGCGTAGCCTGGCCATCTTGCGCGAAGCCAATGCGCCAGTAGTCTTTGATGCTACTCATTCAGTGCAACTTCCTGGTGGTCAAGGCAATGCAAGTGGTGGACAGCGTGAATTCGTGCCAGTGCTTGCCCGCGCTTCAGTTGCAGTCGGTATTAGCGGTTTGTTCATGGAGACGCATCCGGATCCTGCCAAGGCGCTCTCAGATGGCCCCAACGCCGTTCCACTGCATCGCATGAAAGAACTCCTAGAGTCATTAGTTGCGCTTGACTCGGTTGTCAAAAAGCCTGGTTCATTCTTAGAAGATAGTTTTAAGTAGCCATTATTTTTTAGCTGTAAGTAATTTTATTTAGGAGAAGGTGCATGAGCGCCATTGTTGACATTATCGGTAGAGAAATTTTAGATTCCCGCGGCAACCCAACGGTTGAGTGCGATGTTTTATTGGAGTCTGGTGTGATGGGTAGAGCAGCCGTACCCTCTGGTGCATCGACTGGCTCACGCGAGGCAATTGAATTACGTGATGGCGATAAAGAGCGTTATTTAGGCAAAGGCGTTCTTAAGGCTGTGCAAAATATCAATATCGAAATCGCGGAATCGATTTTAGGTCTTGATGCTAGTGAACAGGCATTTCTTGATCACACCTTAAATGAGCTTGACGGCACGCATAACAAAGCTCGCTTAGGCGCCAATGCAACTCTGGCAGTTTCCATGGCTGTAGCACGTGCTGCTGCTGAAGAAGCTGGCCTACCTTTGTATCGTTACTTTGGCGGCTCTGGCGGCATGCAGTTACCAGTCCCCATGATGAATATTGTCAATGGTGGTGCCCATGCTAATAATAGTTTAGATATTCAGGAATTTATGATCATGCCTGTGGGAGCGGAAAGCTTTCGTGAAGCCTTACGTTGTGGCGCAGAGATTTTTCATGAATTGAAAAAGATTCTCGGCGCTCAAGGTATGCCAACCACTGTTGGTGACGAAGGGGGCTTTGCGCCAAACTTTAAGAGCAATCAGGAGTGCCTCCAGACTATCATGAAGGCGATTGAGGGTGCTGGCTACCAAGCTGGCGAAGATGTCCTATTAGCTCTCGATTGCGCTGCTAGTGAGTTTTATAAAGATGGTAAGTATCACTTGTCTGGGGAGGACTTGCAACTCACCTCCAGTGAGTTCTCTGACTATCTCGGCAATTTGGCGGATCAATTTCCGATTGTGTCAATTGAAGATGGTATGCATGAGAGCGATTGGGATGGTTGGGCTGATATTACCCAAAAATTAGGTAAGAAAATTCAGCTGGTAGGTGATGATCTGTTTGTGACCAATACTCGCATTCTGAAAGAAGGTATCGAGAAGGGTGTAGCCAACTCGATTCTAATTAAGATCAATCAAATCGGTACCTTGACTGAGACCTTCGCCGCAATTGAGATGGCTAAGCGTGCTAATTACACTGCAGTGATTTCTCATCGTTCTGGTGAAACTGAAGATAGTACGATCGCCGATATAGCAGTTGGTACCAATGCGGGTCAGATTAAGACAGGTTCTTTGTCACGCTCTGATCGTATTGCAAAGTACAACCAGTTATTGCGTATTGAAGAAGACCTCGGTGATGTAGCAAGCTACCCAGGCAAGTCTGTGTTTTATAACCTCAAGCGCTAATCGATCTCGTTGTCATAGCCTATGCGCCTAGTCATCTACTCAATGTTCTTATTGCTCATCGCAATACAGTACCCACTTTGGTTGGGCAAGGGTGGATGGCTGAAGGTGTATGAGATGGAGAAGCAGTTGGAGCTACAGCAGGCGAAAAATAGCTTACTGAGCTTGCGCAATGCCAAGCTCGCTGGTGATGTAAAAGATTTAAAGGATGGTACTCGGGCAATTGAGGAACGGGCTCGTGCTGAACATGGCATGCTTAAGGATGGAGAATTTTTTATCCAGATTTTGCCAACGGATAAATCGGCTGCCAATGCTTCAAATGCTGCTGACGGTGTCAAGCCAGCCACAACGAAACAATAGAATTACTTAACTTTTAAGCACCCTAATGACCGCTAGATGGCGGTCTTGTCGCATCGGTTAACAAATCCGTTTTAAAGACTTGTCTGCAATCGACGGCATCAAAGCGGTAGGCCTTGGTGCAAAAATCACATTCAGTTTCAACTACCCCTTGCTCCGCAAGAATGCTTTCTACTTCTTGCTCACCCAGCATTTTAAGAATATCGGCAACTTTATTGCGGGAGCAGCGGCAGCTAAACCGAATCGTACGTACTGGAAAACTGCGAACACCACTCTCAGTAGATTCCTCTAAAAATAGGCGGCGCAAAATAGTGGCAGGAGAAAGGGTCAAAAGCTCTTCATTGGTAATCGTCTCCCCAAGAGTCTGAATCCGAGTCCAGCCTTCAGCAGCAGTCTGTGGATCAAGGTGGGCATGTCCCCCAGAATCTGGTAATCGCTGTAACAGCAGCCCGCCTACATGAGTCTCATTGGAGCTTAACCAAATGCGGGTATCTAACTGTTCCGAGTTTTGCATATATAAAGCGATGGCTTCAGCGGCGCTGGTAACCGGCTTAACCACCGTGCCACGATGTTCTTGCAGGGCCACAATGCCCTGATAGGGTGCTTGACCGGGCTGGCGGTCAGAGGGGTCCAGAGTAATGACCAATCGACCAGTGTTATCAGCATCCAATAACTCGCCAAGGGTGGCATTGGGGTCAATCTGATCTGGCTCCACCGATAACTTGACGGTAGCTCGCATAGTGAGGTCAGATTTGCATTCCACAACCAGGAGCGCAATTGGGCCCTTACTTTGTGCCTGAATAATCAAGGTGCCATCAAATTTGAGACTGGCGCTTAAGAGGGTAGCCGCACCCACAAAGTCACCCAGTATTTTTCGTACTACCGGGGGGTCCTTGCGACGCTCTAAAACGGCCTGCCAGGCACTGCTAATAGAAACAATCTCCCCGCGGACAGGCGCACCTTCACACATAAATACTAGTAGTTCATTCATAGGGCAAAGTATCCACTTTTTTCAGAATAGGGGGTGCTTAATAGCAAAAGCTGAAGCTGACCTGAGATAATGTTATTTATGCATATACGTACACGTTTCGCCCCCAGTCCAACGGGCTTCATTCACTTGGGCAACCTTCGCAGCGCTTTGTATCCATGGGCTTTCGCCCGTCATAACCAAGGTGACTTCATTTTACGTATTGAAGATACCGATGTAGAGCGCTCCACCCAGGAAGCGGTCGACGTCATTATTGAAGGTATGGCTTGGCTTGGCCTCGATTTAGACGAAGGCCCGATTTACCAAATGCAGCGGATAGATCGTTATCGTGCGGTAGTGAAGCAGATGCTCGATGCTGGCCTTGCCTACCCCTGTTATATGAGCGAAGAAGATCTCAATGCCTTGCGTGACCAGCAGATAGCCGATAAAGAGAAACCACGCTACAACGGTTTATGGCGACCAGAACCCGGCAAAACATTGCCCGCTACACCTGAGGGTGTCTTACCAGTCATCCGCTTTAAAAATCCGCTGGGCGGTTCTGTTATTTGGGAAGACGCGGTCAAAGGCCAAATCGAAATCAGCAATGATGAGTTGGATGATTTAGTCATCGCCCGCCCAAATGGCACACCTACGTATAACTTTTGTGTAGTGGTGGATGATTTAGATATGAACATTACCCACGTGATTCGTGGCGATGATCATGTCAACAATACTCCCCGCCAAATCAACATCATGAGAGCCCTTGGTGGCACGCCACCAGTTTATGCCCATTTACCCACGGTTCTCAATGAGCTAGGTGAAAAAATGAGTAAGCGCAATGGCGCTATGAGTGTGCGTGACTATCAGAAAGCAGGGTACTTACCAGAAGCCATTCTGAACTACCTCGCCAGATTGGGTTGGTCTCATGGTGATGCGGAAGTCTTTACTAAAGAGCAATTTGTTAACTGGTTTGATCTCCATAGTTTGGGTAGATCACCCGCCCAACATAATCCTGAAAAATTACTTTGGTTAAATCATCAATACATTCAAAATGCAGATCCTGTTGCTCTAGCGAAGGCAACTAAACCATTTGCCCACGAGCTGGGTATCGATACTGAAACAGGTCCTGATTTTGTAGAGGTGGTTGCGCTTCTCAAAGACCGCGCTAACACCTTAGTGGAAATTGCCGAGAGCGCTAAGCTGTTTTACTCGCCAGCCCCCATGCATCAGGCTGCAGATATTGCTGCCAATATCCCCCAAGAGATTGTTCCTGCAATACAAGATTTGATTTTGCTCATCAAAAATGCTGAGCATAGTAAGACGGCTTATGGGGCGGCTTTCAAAGAGGTATTAGCCAAGCATCAGATCAAGATGCCAGCCCTGGCAATGCCCGTGCGTTATGCCTTATTTGCAACGACTCAGACCCCAGCCATAGACTCTGTCTTGGTAGTTCTGGGCAAGGACGAAGCGGTGACAAGGCTCTCCAAGGTCGTCTGAAGCCAAATTTGCTCACTCCTACAAAAATAGGATAAAATCTTGGATTGTTTTGAGTGTCTTGTAGTTCTTTCGCGAGATTACGGGGGTATAGCTCAGCTGGGAGAGCGCTTGCATGGCATGCAAGAGGTCAGCGGTT
>JBBAQC010000009.1:0-59594 GCA_040400535.1 Polynucleobacter sp.
ATGGAAGAAAAAATACGTGTATCCAAGCTGCTCTCGGAGCTAGGCCTATGCTCCCGTCGTGAGGCAGACTCTTATATTGAACAAGGGTTAGTGACCGTCGATGGTGAAGTGGTTAATGAGCTCGGCTCCCGGGCTTTTCGTCATCAGAAAATTGAGCTCCAGTCAGGTGCCAAAGCACAGCAAGCATCCCGCATTACGGTGATTCTCAATAAACCCGTCGGATTTATCTCCCACTTTGACGATGAGCAAGAATATCAACCGGCGGCTTCACTCATCACTCCCGATAACTACTTTGCCAGCCCACTTGATAAAGGCCGTAACCCCCGCTTTAATACTCGCGGCCTTGCGCCTGCGGGTCGCCTAGACATTGACTCCACGGGCATGCTGGTGCTCACCCAAGACGGCCGAATTGCAAAACTGCTCATTGGTGAAAACAGCCCCGTTGAGAAAGAGTATTTGGTCCGGGTTGAGGGCGCGCTCTCTTTTGCTGATCTAGATCGCCTCAAACATGGCCTTGAATTGGATGGTGTAGTGTTGAAGCCAGCCCAAGTGAGCTGGCAAAACGAGGACCAACTTCGTTTTGTTTTACGGGAAGGCCGTAAGCGTCAAATTCGTCGCATGTGCGAAATCGTTGGCCTGAGAGTTTTAGGTCTTAAGCGTGTTCGCATGGGTAAAATTTCTTTGGGAGCCTTGCCCCCAGGAAAATGGCGCTTTGTACGACCTGAAGAACAATTCTAAAAAGCTGCACCCGCTTATAATTCTGTCTATTAGATTAGGCGCAGAATTACCATCGATACCAATACCTCCAGCACTCCCGGCGCAGAAGTTTTAAGACGCCGTAGCTTTGCAATCATCTCTCACCCAGATGCTGGCAAGACCACCCTTACTGAAAAACTCCTGTTATACGCAGGCGCAATTCAGATTGCAGGTAGCGTCAAGGCTCGCAAGGCCAGTCGTCATGCTACTTCAGACTGGATGGAGATTGAAAAACAGCGTGGTATTTCAGTGGCTAGCTCGGTAATGCAAATGGAGTATCGGGACTGCATTATTAATCTTCTCGATACGCCAGGTCACCAGGATTTCTCTGAAGATACCTATCGCGTATTAACTGCGGTAGATTCTGCGCTGATGGTGATTGATGCGGCGAATGGTGTTGAGTCACAGACCTTACGCTTACTTGAGGTCTGTCGTGCACGCAATACGCCAATTGTTACCTTCATCAATAAAATGGATCGCGAAGTAAAACCGCCCATGGAGCTCATGGATGAGATTGAAACCGCCCTTGGTATTGAAGTAGTTCCTTTTACTTGGCCGGTTGGTATGGGAAAGTCATTTGCTGGAGTAATTGATATTGCTCACTCGCAAATGCGCATGTTCAAGGCAGGCGAGGATCGCGTCACCGAAGATTCTCATGCGATTGTTGACATCAACGATCCCGCGCTAAAAGAGCGCCTAGGCACTGATCTTGAAATTGCACTTACCGAAGTTGATCTAATTAAAAATGCGATGCCTGCATTTAATCGCGAGGCTTTTTTAGCGGGTCGGCAGTCACCCGTTTTTTTCGGCTCAGCCATTAATAACTTTGGTGTGCGTGAAATTCTGAACACCTTGGTAGAGCTCGCACCATCGCCTGGCTCACGTAAAGCACTCCAACGAGAAGTCAGTCCAGCTGAAAATAAATTTTCTGCTGTGGTCTTTAAGATTCAAGCAAACATGGATCCAGCGCATCGAGATCGGGTTGCCTTCTTACGTATTTGCTCGGGGCACTTCCAGCGCGGCATGAAGCTGAAGATTTGTCGTAATGGTAAAGAAGTTCGCACCAACAATGCCCTATCCTTTTTGTCGCAACGACGTGATATTTTGGATGAGGCCTTTCCTGGCGATATTATTGGATTGCCCAATCATGGACTACTCAGACTAGGTGACACACTTACCGAAGGTGAGCAATTGCAATTCACGGGCCTACCTTTTTTCGCTCCAGAAATCTTCCGCATGGTGGAGTCTGCCGACCCACTACGCTCTAAACAGTTACGCACTGGCTTAATGCAACTTGGCGAAGAAGGGGCGATTCAGGTATTTCGCCCCATGCTCGGTGGCACCATGTTGCTTGGAGCATTTGGACAGCTCCAGTTTGAAGTAGTAAGTCATCGTCTACAAACTGAATATGGCGCGGAGGTACGCTTATTACCTGCGCGATATAACCTGGCTCGCTGGGTAAGCTCAGATGATCCTGTGGCCCTCAAGAAATTCATACAAGAAAATATTCACCGTATGGCGGAGGATGTTGTAGGCGCCTCGGTATTTCTTGCAAGCCACAAGTCTGAATTAGATGTTGCTCAGCAACGCTGGGAATCTATTCAATTTCATGCTCTAAGAGAACATGCAGGGTTGATTTACCAATCAAATCTCGCCGGCTAAATCTAGCGTGGTTTTAATTGTGGCCATTGACAGTCAAATACTGCTAGCAACTGAGTATCACTCTTTCTAAAAGAGGCGGTCTTGCCGTATTGCGCACAATACGCATTAGCCTTTGGCGTTAAAGACGCAACAGATTCGCCATCACTTACCAAGAAGGTCACATGATTTGAATCTGATGCATCGGTATACACTGCGGCACAGGCACTCAAGCTAATAATGCCAAACAACAAAATATAATTTAGCTGCTTCATCACAATCCTTTTATTAAGTAAACGCCGGAATGTGCTCAGTAAAGAGCCCATTCATCGATATAGAGGCGATCTACTTACAAATCATAGCGCCCTCGTGACTTAACTGGTATTCTGATTTGTGATCACTATTCCGCGCCCTAAATAGGGGAGTCTGCTGAGCAATCTCAGAGGTTCATCATTCCAAGACTCTAGGAAAATATATGGCTGTTGGCCAAAATCAAAGAAATAGAAAAAATGACCCCATGGTTAGCAAAACTGGTAAAGCTAAATTGGGCCCACTCAATGTCACACAATTAACAAAGTTGCTAGACTCAAGCACCAAGCCTAAAGAGAAGGCAAAGATTCAAAGGGCTCTGAATAAGCGCCCTCCAGCCGCGGTAGCTGTCGCAGCCTAAAGCACCAAGCCCCGAAATTACCGGGGCTTTTTTATGTACTATGCTTTCATAACGAAAGAGGCCTGAGAATCCAGTCGCCTCACCCCAAGTGATATCCTTCGTTTCTGAACTACTCAAGAATATTCATTCAACTGATTTAGCTAAGATGTCCATAACCAAACTCTGCTTAATTCGCCATGGTGAAACTGCCTGGAATGCTGAAAGGCGCCTACAAGGTCACACTGATATTCCTCTCAATGCGCGAGGTGAAGTTCAGGCGCGCCAAATGGCACAAGCGCTCAAAAATGCAGATCTTGCATTTGATGTTTTGTATACCAGCGATCTGAAAAGGGCATCTGATACGGCAAATGCACTAGTGAAATTATTTGGCGTAGTGGCAAGTGTGGATAGCGCTCTACGAGAGCGGCACTTTGGCGCCCTTCAAGGTATTTCAATAAGCGAGGCCCCGTTATTGCGTCCTGATATTTGGCAGGCTCATATTTCCCGCGATCTTGATCATGAGCTAGAAGGTGGTGAAAGCATTCAGCAATTTGCCTTACGCGTGCAAAATATTTTAGATAGAATTCAACAGCGGCATCAGGGGGAAACCGTTTTGCTTGTTAGCCATGGCGGCACACTCGATATGATGTACCGCATTGCTAGTAAGCAAGCCCTTGATACCCAACGTATTGTCTCCGTACCTAACGCCTCTTTAAATTGGCTTACTCATACGCCAGATCTTGGCTGGGTAGTAGAACGATGGGCAGACACTCGCCATCTTGGGGGTGCCGCTCTAGAAAACGTAGATCTCTAAGTAAAAAAGTCATCCGAAGATGACTTTGATCTTTTTATAAGAAAGTTACTTTCTGATGTGTGCATGACGTGCGGCATCTTGTGACATACCCTCGCCCTTAGGCTTTCCTTCTAGCGATTCTTTCTCAGCAGTAATTTCTTTACGGCGCTCTTTACAAGAACCAGCAATTTCTTGCAAAGCCTTGCGCGCTCGTGCTGCAGAAGCCTTAACCCCTTTTCCGTGGAACTTTTCATTCTCTGCTTGATAGGTTTCAAAAGCAGCAATTAATTTTTCATGATGGGTCATTATTTTCCTTATGGATAGTTGAAACACTTTTCGTCTTAAATACTTTAACCCAATACACTTCCCCTGGGGATGGTAATGGCCTTATTCAGAATTTAATTGAAAAAGCCATCCGAAGATGGCCATTAATGCTCTCACTACTGAAATCAATCCAGCTTATGCCGCTGCCGCTTGTTTGATTTGCTCATGTCGTACTTTGCAATGATCAACAATAGCATCTGCAAACTGTAAATAGCGTGTATTTACTCGTCTTAGTTCGCTTAACTCTGAAACGCTCTTGGAAATTTCTGGTTTAAATGAAGCATCTTCATAGCCAGGATGATACGGCGCTTCTTTAGTATAAATATTGCTCATGGTGTTTACCTTATCAGTAATTAAACATTGGATCTTTTTTGGGAAACTATCAATGCCTACTTACTGCTAACTTGGGAGAGTATTCATGAAGAGCTCCTAATTTTTAGCGTGCGCGACCAATGCGTCACCCGCTTGCCGCTCCCCCTGTCCTTGGTACCTGAGAGATTCACACTAAGACCTAGCTTAGTGCTTGCTCCTTCGGTGCACCATCAATATGGTGACTCTCCAGACGGCTATTTAGGATAAGCAGTATCTTCCTATTTGGTACCTGAGCGTTCATGGGAGTTTGCGCCTTCGGTGGAGGCCTATGGCCTCTCTCTCCTGCTTGTCATAAGTATATCCGCTTTAGTAAATTTTTATTTCTTTGCGGCTAAAAAAAGCCCCGTATCAACGGGGCTCTAGGACTAGTTACTGCAACAGCCTACTTACTTGGTACGGCTTTTTGTAGCCTTTGTACTTTGATTAAATTGACCCTGCGCAGTCTTCATTGCAGCATCAACACTCTTTTCGAAGTTTGCAAATGCGTCTTGCGTAGTAGATCGAACTTGATCAAAGTTTTGCATTGCTGTATTGAATGCGGAAGTAAAGGCGCTTACATAAGCCTCTGATCCAGCAGGTGCCTTTGAAGTGGCGGCAGCTACAAAACTCTTCAGATCGTCCTGAGACTGATCAATTGCAGCTTCAACCGCTTCTACTAGCTCCTGGTTTCCACGGCGCAATACTGCCGCAACTTTTTTCTGGTAATCAGCCACTTCAGCTACAGCCTCCTGAACTTCAGGGCTTTGGAGTAGATCAAGCGCTGCTTTGGCATCTTTACCCTTCATCAACTCAGCTGCTTTGGCTTGCGCATTTGCTACGGCTTGCTGGGCAGCCTGGTAGTTGATTTCAGCTAGTTCTTGCGCATTTTCAAGCGCTGTCTGACCCAAGGCACGAGCATTTTCTGCGGATTTAGCTTGATTTTCTGTAAATTGGTTTTTAAACATGGCGTTTCCTCAAATGGATTAATTGTTGCATTGCACCATATTAATTACTAATTAGGCGTTTTGCAAGGGAAATAATGCTGCAATGCAATATTTCCATGAATTCAGGTGACGTTAGCTTTTAAATAATGAATCACCCAGGCCGGATCGCTATCGCTTGGAAAGATGGGATAGTGAACGGCTTCAATTACGCCATCATTCGCGATCAGAGTAATGCGTTTTAACAGGGTCATCCCTGCAGCAGTAAAAGTGGGTAAGTGCAAAGCCTGCTGAAATTGATAATTTTCATCACTCAAGACTGGAAATGGCAAATGCAATCTATCCACCATCTCCTGCTGGTATTGATGAGATTGCACACTCAGCCCCATCACTTGTACACCTAGAGAACTGAGCTCCTGATAATGATCTCTGTAGGAGCAGCTTTGCGGCGTACATCCTCTTGCTCCTGGAATCTGATCCCATCCCTCGGGTAAAGCTACATTGGGCTGACCCGTCATTGGGTAGCAATAAATTACTAGGCGGCCTTGAATATCACCTGGGTTTAATTTATTGCCCGTAGTTGCGTGCAAAGATATTTCAGGAATTCGCATTCCTTTTAAGTGCTGAGCAGCTCCATCGTCCTGAGGAATCGGCAGATCACTGGGTAACTGACTGAGATTAATCATCAATTTTGCTTTCTCTTCACTAGATACATTTTACTTATAGGCCTATTGCGCATAGGCAATACCCAAGGATACTTAAAGGATAAGGTTGACTGGCTGTTTTATATTATTAGTTGCAGTGATTTTTCAAATTACTTATTTTTTATCCCATCCAACTTTTCACTTAAAGCCTCGACAGCTTTTGTTAAAGCAGCTAGCTCCTGCTCTTTTAGCAGGTCAATTTTTTGGTGCAGCAATTCAATTTCTAACTCAGCCTTCACGTTGACCTCAAAATCATTGCTAGCTTGTTGGCGGTCTATTTCAGAGAGCCGGTTCTGACTCATCATTATTGCTGGAGCAGTATATGCCGCCTGAAAAGACAGCATCAGGTTGAGCAAAATATATGGGTAAGGATCCCATGCATTTGAGTTGTTGAGCGAATTGTAGGCAATCCATACAAAAATACAGGCACTCTGAATAACGATGAACTTCCAAGAGCCCACTGTTTTTGCAACGATGTCTGAAATTTTCTGACCAGTCGTAAGCCCTGGTAGATAGCTCTCAACATGCCTTGAAATCTGATGAGGAAATCCTTGGCGATGCATTCTTCTATGGGCTCGCAGAGTCTCTAGAGTCCGCAACTCTTCAGTGCTAGGCGTTGTTGTAGGCATAATCCCTCACGTTTATAGATACTTTACGCTGTTCACGAGGCACTCTACCCAATAGGCGCTATGACTGCTCCATGCGGTTTTTTATAGCGGTTATAAGACCACATATATTGCCGCGGCTTAGAAATAATCATTTGTTCAAAATGCTGATTCATTTGTGTGCATGCTTGCATCATGCCGGTTGGATATGGTTCAGCCATGAGCTGAGTTTTGATTATCCAGCCCTGACCCAAACCTAATCTTTCAGCTGCCACAAACACGGTAGCCACATTAGCTTGGCGCGCCAACTTAATTGGAAATGAAGTTGTATAAGCGTATTGATTAAAAAATTTGGCCCACACGCCATCTCCTACACTAGGCACCTGATCGGCCAAGATCCCTATTACCTGACCCTGGCTGAGTGCTCGCTTAATTTTCCGCACGCCACCTAGATTAGCTTCCACAAAATCTATTTTGGGGTGCTTACGAGACCTGAGCATCAAACCATTCACCCAAGGCTTTCTTGCAGGTCGATACATCACAGTAGCCTTCATATATTCAGCAAAAATTCGGGGCACTATCTCAAATCCACCCAAGTGGGAAGCCAGGACGATTAAGCCCTTACCATTTTTTGATAACTCAACAATTTGAGCCAAATTATTGATAGTTGATTTATGAATAGCAGCTTGAGGATGTCGCCAGATCCATAAGGTATCGGCAAAAATCATTCCAGACTCTATCGCAACCCTCCATGGGGTGGATTTAAATCCTGAGTATTCGGCAGCACTTGCATGATTGCACTTCAGACGCAGGCGATATCGAGATGAGCTGAGATACACCAGCAAACCTACTCCCGCACCAATCAACTGAAGCAAGGCCAAGGGGAGGGCGCTAAATAGCCTCAATGTGAAATACAGCATTAGTCATTTTAGGCCTAATAGAGGAGAACTGTTGGGCCGTCTTTTTAGAGCGCCCTAAATTATCTTAAATACAATTTAGAACCTGACTTAGGGATTTGCCTTGATAGTCTGGCTTTTCTCCGATTTCTTCAAAAGGGTGCCCAAGGCGATTGACCCAAAACACATCAAAGCCAAACCATTTTGCTGCTAACGCATCCCACGCATTGCTTGATACAAATAAAATCTCTGCTGGCTTGACCGGAAATTCCTGCAATAAGAGTCCATAAGCTTGCGGAGCAGTCTTAAATAACTTCACCTCTTCGATGGTGACTACCTTATCCAAGTAAGGTCTTAGACCATTGCTGTCTACCACCGTTGCTAGCATCTCCCTACTACCGTTGGATAAAATTGCAGTCGATATTCCTTTTAGCTTTATTGCCTTGAGTACAGACAGGCTATCTTCAAAGCTAGTGAGCTTGGCATACTGATCCATTAATTGTTTTTCGTATGCGGGCGTAAGATTCAGATTCATCCGCTGACAGACATATCGCAAAGAGCGAACAGTCAAATCCCAAAATGACAGATAGTGCTTGCTACCAGTCGGACTAGGATCGCTCATCGTCACTAAGCGGGTATAGTCGATTTGACGATCACGCCACATTAAGGCGAGGGCTTGCCCATGACCTGGAAATAATTTTTCTGCCAGCTGCCCCATGGAATACACATCGAACAATGTTCCATAGGCATCAAAGGCTATCAACTTATACATACCGAATTTGGCCTTAACTACCGCCGGCTACTGAACGCATAATTCTCAGCAGCTCTACATCATGACTTGGAAGTCCATCAAGCAAACCTAATAGATGGGGAACATCTTTGGCAATTTGATCTCCGCCATAAAATCTGAGAGCCCAGCTAGGAAAAAGGCGTTGATCGATCTCCTCTAATTCAATCCGGTGAAGAACTTGATGGCGATAATCTGTTTGAATTTTTTCCCAGATGAGGATGACATCCTCTCGCCTACCCTCTAGGATTTGTGCAAAATGCCCATTCTCATAAAATAAAACCCCTGTCAGATCGTGGCTCTGGTTCCAATTAAAAGAAACATCAAATAAATGCACTAGGCTCGACAAACCCATATCTTGAGTTGCCCTACTCACATAGCTAAGCTCAACCAATTGATTCTGATCAACCAAACTCACCTGACCCATTGATGTCCTTGCACGCTAATGGAAACGCAATTCAGTGTGTTCCCTTCGTCACTGGCTTCATACGGGTAATAACCCTAGCACTTCAAATACCAAAACCACTCGCTGGTTTTGGTATTTGAAAGTGGCGTAACGCAAAAATGAATGAAACCTAGAAATATTCAGATTTACTTAATGAGTCCACAGGCAATTCTTGGGCCGGAATTGCCGGCAGGCTGGGATTTGTAATCATCTGGGTCCCGATGAACAACTACAGATTTAGCTAGTATTCCATTTGTCGCGTTATTAACCGCAAATCCAGTGAGCTTGGCAGAATAAACAGCATTACCATTTGCGTCCGACTTGATGTTTGGCATATCGCCTGCATGGTTCGAACCACTTCCAGGCATTCCGTGCGCCTTACCATCTGGATTGAAATGTCCGCCTGCACTTGTGGCGTCAGGCGCAGAACAATCGCCTTTTTCATGAACATGGAAACCTTGCTCTGCATTAGGCTTTAATCCAGAAAAGTTTCCAGTAACTAGAACATCCTGTCCTTGCCATACAAAATTGACGGTACCCTTGGTATTAGACCCCGAGCGTGATTCTAAAGTTGCAGATGCTTTTTGCCCCGTGCCGCGCTCCATGGACTGGCAGGCAGTGAGACTTAAAACTGCTAAAGCGCCGATTGATAGAGAAATACTTTTAATCATCATTTGACTCCCTTATGTTTATTTGAAAACTGCTTAATTGCCTCTGACACACCGCCCTTAACAAGGCAAAACTTACTATCTTGGACTAGGGTAAACCACATGGGATCGATGCTGCCCGTTTTTATTTACTTTAGCCAAAACCATATCCCCAACTCCTACTACCGTTCCAGTGTATGCCTGAATATTGACATGATGCGTAACGAAAATCAGGGGGGATTTAGGGTTTTGTGCCAATTCGCTCTTGATCAGCGCCTCTAGCTCTTTGGTTTGTCTTTTTTCCAAGCTCATATCATCAAAAAAGGAGCCCAGCGCCGGCTCAAGCTTCACGGGGCCCAGATTAATTAATCGGGCAGTATCTATACACCTGCACCATGGGCTACTAAAAACTTGGGCATTTTTAATGCCTTGATTATTCAGCCAGTCGCCTATCAACTGTGACTGTTTTTTTCCATAAGCGCCCAGGTTTCTCTGAGTGGCGCACTGGCTGATGACATATCCAGCAGGATCTCCATAACCAGGAGCATCAGCATGTCTCATCAATAAAACATGTTGCCCATCCTGTAAATCACTTACCAAACTTGCTTTTGCTTGTTGGACAAAGCAAAGGCTGGCTAACAATAAAAATAGTGGGGCAAACAGTCTGTTAAAAATATTCATTTAATGATGAGGGCAAGGTAATCTACCTAGCGCCTTTCTTCCTCTTCCTCATAATTCAGATTAACGCGACTAATAATCCAGCAAGCGCCTGCAATCAAAATAATAGCCCCACTTTCATACAGCAAAATCGAGGGATCGCCATCCTTACCCTGCAGGATGATCAATCTACTCAATGCAGTCATGGCAATAAACAAGGGGATGGTTATTGGAATGCGATGGCTAGAATAGAACGCAGCAAGCATTCCCAATACCTCTGCATAAATAAACATCAGCAAGAGATCTTGTAGCTCAACACGACGACTATTGATGAGGGACATAATTTCTTGGCCCATTGCAACAATCGTAAAAATGGCAATGATGATCAGAAATAATTTTTCAACTAAGCCAATGATATTTTTTACATTCATATACGGACTTCTCCGATTTTGGAATCAATATAAATATCTTAACAAAAGCTGCTTTAAAAAACTGATGTATTTGTTTGCCTCAGAAAATAATCCCCAAAGGTATCGAAACCAGCAATTCCATGCGCCTAATTGATGAGACTGAGATTACCGAGGCAAATCGGCAGGTATCAGTAAATTATTCACGATTTCTTGTTTTTGATGGTACCCAAGATTTATACATGCTGTGGAATAAAAAATAGCCCAACTGGTGGGCTATCTTGCAAAAATCTAGCTTACTAAACGATCTTTATTACTACATCTGGAAAACCATCCAACTTGCAACGTATAACATCGCCCCGCACTACCGGCCCGACATTTTCAGGCGTTCCTGAATAAATAATGTCGCCGGGAAATAACTCATTGGCCTCAGATAATTTAGCAATTTGTTCTGCGACTGACCAAATCATCTGATTGAGATTCGCTTTCTGTTTGGCCTCTCCATTAACAGATAATGAAATATTGGCATTTTTTTGATGTCCAATTCTCCCCACAGGAAAAAGGGGCCCGATAGGAGCCGAATGATCAAAAGATTTTCCAATTTCCCACGGCTTTTTCTGATCGCCCATAAAACGCTGTAAGTCACGACGTGTCATATCTAAGCCTAAGGCATATCCGAATATATGGTCTAAAGCTTTTTCTGGAGAAATATTTTTACCGCCTATTTTTATAGCTGCCACTAACTCCACTTCGTAGTGATAGTTTTTCGTCAAGGAGGGGTACGCGTGTTCCACAATTTTATTTGGGGCCACATACTGAATTGCATCGCTTGGCTTTTGAAAGAAAAAAGGGGGTTCTCGGGTTGGATCGGAGCCCATTTCAATTGCATGTGCCGCGTAATTTCGCCCAATACAATAAATCCGCCTTACTGGAAATTGCTCAGAACTATCGGCAATGGGTATGTAAATTTGACCCAGGGTAAAGGGGGTTTTTGGAGTCGACGCCTCTACTATTGATGCCGATGTAAATGTTGCAATAGAAGCCGCGCCTAAGCCTAACTTAATTGCATTTCGACGACTTGAATGATCGGTCTTTTTTTTCGCTGTCATTACTTTTTCCTTTTTTAGAAATTAATCTAAATATAAAACTAATCGATGCTAGATATATGCGCTTCTTGAGAATAAAAAAATATGGATTTTTACGAGCTTCTGAGAAATCATATTCTTTATGCAGTTTCATTACCCTTGCCTAGCCCAAAAAAGAAAAAAGTTCGGCAAGTGGGTTATTGAGATTCTTGGTGGCCTAGGGCCGAGAATTTCTAACCTGCTTTTACCCTTTAGGACAGCCGTTTAGTGTGGGCTTGCCAGCAATGCGGTCCTTCACCCATTCAAAGTACATCGGGGCAGAAACCCCAGGCGTGGAGAAATGCGTTTGCTCTCCGGGCAATTGAATGCGCTCAATATTGCCACCCAATGCACACATTTGTTTTTGATAAAGTTCGTGCATGATCGGAGGTACCGCCGTATCTTTCGTACCCCAGTAGATCACCACCGGCGCAACCGGCTTCACGGGCAAAACGCTGCCACCGATCAAAGATTTAACCCAAGCCATGGTATTAACAGGCTTATCACGCAGGAGTGTTTTGAACTGATTGCCATAGGTGTAATTGAACGTATCGGCAATCACATGCATGCATTTGTTAGAGAGCACTTGATCGATCACCTTGGAACCTTGATCTGTGAATATATCGCTGAGCTTTAAATTGGGATAGGCCGCTTGAGTCCCCCACATAGTCATCGCAAAATGGGAGAAATTAAATACATTGTCGGAAAATAACTGAATGAGTCCGTTTATGGCCTTATCGGCAGATGCCTGATCTTTAGTGGCATTCTGGATCATCACTGCAGCATCATCGGGAGCCATAGCAACAAATCCCAGCACCTGCAGATCATCGGTTACAGAGCCCTTCTTGTTTAGGTAATCCCCTAAGCTAGCAGCAGCGATCGTTGCCCCGCCGCCCTGAGACCAGCCATAGAAAATGGTGCGCTTGCCGGCCCCAGTATCTTTCATGGAAATTGCCGCGCGCGCTGAGTTAATCAAATCGCGACCGTTGGTTCCAGCCACCGCATATTGATGCTTACCGCCGCCGCCTAAACCTTGGTAGTCGGTTGCTACAACAACATAGCCCTCCTTAATAAGCTCCTCTAGATTTGGGATGCCATAATCCGTCCACGAATTACCCCCTACCAAGAAATACTGATTTAATGGGACCGCAGGATTAGTCACTTGCGACGGTCCACAATTTTGCGCAGTACCTGTTGTGCCATGCGCCCAAGCCAAAATCGGTCTACCTCCAGCTGGCGTCTTACCAATTGGAGCAACTACCAAGGCTGTGGCAATTGTTTGGCGCTCGTTCACATCCGATGAAATATAGGCCATGCGCCAAGCCTGGGCACCCTTGATGGATGTGGGTATTGTTTCTTGTTTGATGACCTGCCCTAATTTGCCAGCAGGGTTTATTTTTCCAAGCGCCTCATAGAATGGCTGTACCGAAGGTTCGGCATAAGCGCCCCCAAAATAAAAGGCGGAGAGCATCCCCAATAGGAAAGATCTAAGTGGCTTATTCATATTTCAGTCAAAGTAGAGAATAGGAATATGAACTATACCTAATTTGGATGGCGCTCCAATCGAAGTCATTGAACAAAGGTTGTCTTGCTGTGCCAAGCCATAAAAGAAAATAGCCCAACAAGTGGGCTATTGAGATTCTTGGTGGCCCGGGGCGGAATCGAACCACGGCCGAGGATGCCTGATTCGAAGAATTGAGCTCACAAAAGTTGATTTTTAGTGCCCTTAATCATTGGTGATAATAAAGATATCTATTCTAGAAAAAAGAGGCTATGGTAACAATCATGCTCAAATATTTATCTAACATCGATAAAGCAAGGTCAACCAATAAAAACTATCGCATAAACGATAGGCAAGCATTCATCTTGGACTATATATGTGAAAAACATCTTTCCCATAAGGTCTGCCACATCCAAGAGATTATTTTATTAAAAACAGTTGGATCTCAGGCAACGCTTCATGCTGTTACAAAAGTTCTGGCTAAACTAGGTCTGATTCAAGTTAGGATCGATCCGGTTGATAACAGAATGAAAAATGTTCTGCCAACCCCTCTAGCTCTACAACGTTTGAAGACTTTAGTAGCTATTTTTCAGGAATAGCCCTTAAGCAATACCACATAGCAACGTCATACTAATCAACGGAATCTCATCCGCCCGACCAAAAGAAAATAGCCCAACAAGTGGGCTATTTAGATTCTTGGTGGCCCGGGGCGGAATCGAACCACCGACACAAGGATTTTCAATCCTCTGCTCTACCGACTGAGCTACCAGGCCAAGACTGGGAATTATAAATGAAAGTGAAAGTAAGCCATTTAAATCTGGCTATCTAGGCTTGCATGGGCAAATTTGCTTATAAATTTACCTTTTTACAACTGCTGAATGACTAGTGTTGCAGATCGCTTGTCATTTGCATTGCCAGCTGCTCTGCCTGTTTGGCAATTGCGCTGGCAGCAATAACGTCTCCCAGGCTACCCATCGTAGCCGGCCCAATCATCCACAAGGTATTCCATTGCTCATTGATTGAATTTAAGACTCTACAGTGGGCATCTACCGCAATCCCTTGCCCAAGAGCGTCTGGCACCGCAATTCGATTGGCAATCAGCTTATTGAGTAAGCGGTCTCGACCGACACCAGTGCAATTGAATATTCGATCACCTTCAACCATAGAACCATCACCCAACAAAACTTTTACCTTTTGTGCCGCATCAATTTGCTGAGCGCGCCCCAATATAAACTGGATCTGGTGATTTGCCTTGAGCTGTTGATAGGCTTTAATGGTTTGGGGAGATGCTCTGAAGCGATACAGAGACCAAAGCCAACCCAGTCGCCTAAATAGCGTCCGGCGCTGCTGGAAAGAAAATTGTTGCCAAATCGAGTTCAGATTAGGTCTTAGCTCCTCCCATGCGCTTTGCCACTGTGCACTAGCTGTTGGGGCAGAAGGAAGCTGGCTACGCATGAAGCGAACTAATTTTGCTGGCGTTAATTTCTGCGGCCAATGAGGTTGACCTTGGCGCTGCCATCTTGCCTGCATTGGTGGAAATACTGCTCTTGGGCCTATCACTTTGATAAGTCCTCGATGCCCTTGGCCCACAAGCGCATTAATGGCATCTAATGCAGTTAAGCCGCCACCGAGCAAAAGAATTTCTTCGTGCGTATTAATAGCAGCCAAGTCGCGGCCTGTCCATGGACTCTCAATCAGGCGGGCGAAACTCTCCGGAGATTGATTGTTATTTACAGAGCATGGCCAAACGGGCGGTGGATTACCTGTTGCGAGTATGACTCTCTTAGCTACAAGCTTGTCACAATGATTTATTTCAAGATGCCAAAGTCCATCTGCCTCATGTAAATCGCTTACTGTTTTCTGAATGTGCTCAATCAGATCCGAGCCATGCTCATCAGTAAAAAGCTGGGCAATGTAACGGCCATAATCGTAGCGTCGATAAAAAAAGCCTGCATCCGTTTTTGCTTCTGGATCATCAATATGGGCCTCTGCCCATCTCGCAAAATGCAAAGGATCTTCAGAGAAAACGGAAGGCAAATCCTCGCGTATATTGAGGCGGAAAAATGGGCTACTGCAGGAATATGCGTTTCCCTTACCCGGCATCCCAAGACCTAAGATAACCAGCTTGGAAGGGTCGAAGCCTCGACGCAAGAGATGAATTGCCATGGCCGCCGCGGCAAAGCCATCCCCAATAATGGCAACTTCTCTCATATTCTGGATTACTGCACTATCAACATTAGCGGTCATGGGGCTCTACAAAAATCAGTGGCATCGATATTGTTAACTAAAGCCCTTAGCTCTAGCAGCATGTAGCTTCTGATAGCTGTCCATCAAGCGGCGATGCCTATCGAGCCCCTCTAGCTTCATACTAGTGGGAGTCAATCCGTAAAAGCGCATGCTGCCATCCACAGAGCCGATTACCGCATCCATCCGCTCATTACCAAACATCCGGCGGAAATTGTCTATGTAGTCATCGAGCTCTAGGTCGTCATCTAGCTCAATTTCTAGCGCCGCATTGAGAGCCTGATAAAACAAGCGCCGCTCAATGGTGTTGTCGTTGTATTGAAGGAATGCGCCAATGAGCTCATGGGCTTCGTCAAATTGCTTCAAGGAAAGATGAATGAGCAACTTCAGCTCCAGAACTGTGAGCTGCCCCCATGGCGTGTTCTCATCAAATTCGATACCAATCAGTGTGGCGATATCGCCATACTGATCTAGTTCATTATTTTCTAAACGCTCTAGCAGTGCACCTAAGCTTGCATTATCTAAATTAGTTAGATTCAAAATATCCGCACGGAATAACAAAGCTTTATTCGTGTTGTCCCAAATCAAATCCTCAATTGGGTAGATCTCAGAATAAGCCGGCACCAAGATTCGGCATGCGATTGCACCTAGCTGGTCATATACCGCGACATAAGCTTCTTTACCAATGGATTCAAGAATTCCAAATAAAGTGGCGGCTTCTTGGGCGTTAGAGTTTTTACCTTTGCCAGAGAAATCCCATTCTACAAAGTCGTAGTCTGATTTTGCACTGAAGAAACGCCACGACACAATGCCGCTGGAGTCAATAAAATGCTCAACAAAGTTATTAGGCTCCGTGACTGCCTCACTAGCAAAAGTAGGCGGGGGTAAATCATTTAAGCCTTCTAAACTTCTTCCCTGAAGTAGCTCTGTCAAACTCCGCTCCAGTGCCAGCTCTAGGCTCGGGTGGGCGCCAAACGAGGCAAACACTCCTCCTGTTCGCGGGTTCATGAGAGTAACGCACATGACCGGATAGACTCCGCCCAATGAGGCATCCTTTACTAATACTGGAAAGCCCTGCTCCTCTAGACTACGAATCCCCTCTAGGATGCCGGGGTACTTTGCGAGTACTGCCTGCGGCACATCTGGCAAAGCGATTTCACCTTCTAGAATTTCGCGCTTAACTGCCCGCTCAAATATCTCAGATAAGCATTGCACTTGAGCTTCGGCCAGCGTGTTACCAGCACTCATGCCATTACTAACGTACAAGTTTTCAATCAGGTTAGACGGAAAGTACACCACCTCACCATCCGACCGACGCATGTATGGCAAGGAACAAATTCCACGTTCGGCATTACCAGAATTGGTATCAGTTAAATGCGAACTTCGCAGCTCACCATCCGGGTTAAAAATATTCAAGCAATACAGATCTAGAATTTCTGCAGGCAACGTATCTTTTGGGCCTGACTTAAACCATCGCTCATTCGGATAATGAACAAAATTAGCATTGGCGATCTCTTCACCCCAGAATGCGCCAGCATAAAAATGATTATTACTAAGTCGCTCGATATACTCGCCCAAGGCAGATGCCAGGGCACTCTCTTTAGTAGAGCCTTTGCCATTGGTAAAGCACATCGGTGAATGTGCGTCCCGAATATGCAGAGACCATACGTTTGGAATCAGGTTGCGCCAAGAGGCGATCTCTATCTTTATTCCTAATGCAGCTAACACACCAGACATGTTGGCAATGGTTTGCTCTAAGGGCAAATCCTTGCCCGCAATACGAGTACTCGCGTTTGAGTCTGGCTTTAAGCTCAACAGAGTTTGAGCATCCGCATCTAAGCTCTTAACCTCTTCAATAACAAACTCTGGCCCAGCTTGCACGACTTTTTTTACAGAGCATCGCTCAATCGAGCGCAAAATACCCTGTCTATCAGCGGCAGAAATATCTTCCGGTAACTCAACCTGAATCTTAAAAATCTGCTGATACCGATTTTCTGGGTCGACAATATTGTTTTGTGAAAGACGAATATGTTCCGTAGAGATGTTGCGAGTGTCGCAATACAACTTTGCAAAATAAGCTGCACATAATGCTGATGAAGCCAGAAAGTAATCAAAGGGGCCCGGAGCTGAGCCATCACCCTTGTATCGGATAGGTTGATCAGCAATCACCGTAAAGTCATCGAACTTAGCCTCCAGACGCTGCTTATCGAGAAAGTGAACCTGTATTTCCATGGAGATAATTCCGAAATGATGTGAGCGTCATTATCCGTTGCAATGACGATAGTTTGCACTGCTTCAATATCTTTAATGAGCCCTAAAACAACGAGTGGATGCCGGCTAATTAGCTTACCGCTGTTATTGCTCGGTCTTATTGCGCGAGGTATCTATACCTAAAGCTTTCAGCTTGCGATAGAGGTGAGTTCGCTCAAGGCCGGTATATTCAGATATTTTTGTCATACTGCCGCCCATGATGATCATTTGGTGCTCAAAATAGGCCTTTTCGAAAAGATCCCTTGCCTCGCGAAGTGGCAAATCAAAATAGGTCTTTGCGATCCCGCTAATGTATTCGCCTTCGGGGGCTTGCGGTGCCTGCTCACTAACTGCCGACCTAGGGGCTGAATTGGATGACGGCGTCGCAGAGGGTTTTTCCTCAATAGGCTCAACATACTTAGGAGAACTCTCTAGGGCTTTCGTCACGGTCTTCAGGAGCTTTTGGAGCGCGATTGGCTTTTCTAAAAAATTCAGGGCTCCAATGCGTGTAGCCTCCACTGCCGTATCAATCGTCGCGTGTCCAGACATCATTACTACTGGCATCGTCAGCTGACCCGTTTTAGACCACTCTTTTAGCAAAGTAATACCATCGACATCTGGCATCCAAATATCTAGTAAAACCAGGTCTGGGCGCATCTGCTCACGAATTGTCCGAGCCTGCATAGCGCTCTCGGCCGCATAAACAGTGTGGCCTTCATCCGTCAGAATCTCGTTAAGAAGCTCGCGAATGCCCATCTCATCGTCAACCACCAAAATACTTGCCATTCTTACGCTGCCTCTTTTGCCAGATTCATAAACAAAATTGATACTTGTGCACCGATTACTTCATCTCCCTGCATACGGTTCCGAATCTCAATTTTGGCACCATGATCATCTACGATCTTCTTTACCACCGCCAAACCTAATCCGGTACCCTTGCTCTTGGTTGTGACATACGGCTCAAACGCTCTTGCCAATATCTTAGCTGGAAACCCCGTACCGCTATCACTTATTGTTAAACGGACTGCATTTTGTAGTACACCATCGACCTCGCCGTAAGGGGCAAGTTCTGTTTTTACTTCAACCGATGCAGATTGATGCTTACCCTCAAGAGTAGCATCTTGCGCGTTTTGTAAGAGATTATGAATAATTTGACGAAGTTGTGTTGAGTCGCCCATGATGTTTGGGCAGCGGGTATCTAGTTGAGTCTTTAAGGGGCTTCCCTCATATAAACCCAAGATCTCTTGCGTCAATGCATTAATAGAAACCGATTTCAGCTGTGGACTGGGTGTTTTTGCAAAATCCCTAAAGTCATTCACCATTGCCTTCATGGCCTGTACCTGACCAATAATGGTTTCTGTACTGCGATTCATCATCTCTTCTTGCTCGGGGCTCAACTTGCCAGCTAGCTTATGTTGCAACCTCTCTGCTGAGAGCTGTATTGGGGTAAGCGGATTCTTGATCTCGTGCGCTAGACGGCGAGCCACCTCACTCCAAGCTATAGAGCGCTGAGCACTCACAACATCAGTAATGTCGTCAAATACCACCATCCGTAGATCTGCAGTCAACTCAGTGCCACGGATAAATAAAGTAACGCCGAGCTCGTTTTCAAACTCATTGCTGCTGTGAAGCTGAATCTGCTTTTGCCATACTGGTGCTGATTTTTTGATGGCTATACCTGCCTCACTACTATCTGCCCCTACGGCTAGCTTCATTGTCGCAAAGCCCTCTTTAATAGCCTGATCAAACTCAATCAGACTCGGGCTGTCACTCAAGGGTTGGCCATCCATTTTGGTTAAATCTTGTGCAAAAATGCGGTCCGCACCAGCATTACTAGAAACCATATTGAAATTTTTATCGAAAATACAAACACCGGCAGTTAAGTTGCCCAAGACGGTCTCTAAGAAAGATTTAGATTCTTGAAGGGAAGTTCTTGTATCGGCCAGCTGTCGAGTCATGACATTAAATTGGCGAGTTAACATCCCCAACTCATCTCCGGTATCTAATTCTGGCTTGGGGGATAAGTCTCCTTGCGCTACAGCCTGCGTTCCCCTCAGCAACATGAGTAATGGCCTTGCCAATTGACGACCCAGAATTAAAGCTAATATCACTGCCACGAATAGCGCAAAGAACAGCGTTAATGTGAGCGTGCCCACAAACATTTTTCTTAAGCCTGTTCTACCCAGTGACTTCTCTTGATAGTCACTATAAGCAGACTCAACTGCAACAATGTTTTTAGCTAAGGGAGCTGGAATAAAGCGGACTAGTTGTAGAAAATATTTATCCTCTACATCTTTACTGGAATCTGATTTGCCCTGAATAGTTTTTTTCCGCACAATCGGTACAATCGCACGCACTCGATATCCTCGCCCTTCACCCTCAACTTCTATCGGGTCTATAAAGGTGATCCCCTTATTTTTAAAGGCCTCTGTAATTACTTCGGGCGACGGTGCAGGAAAATATTTCTTTGGTTTTGCTTCACTGCTTAAAATTAAGTTGCGCTGAATATTAAAGAGGCTGACCTCCTGAATGCCAAACTGATTACGCGCCCTCATTACCATTGCGCCGACTTGCTCTGAGCTGGTGCCTGAAGGAACCTGCACAATTTGCTCGGCGATGTAGTTTCCTTCAGATAAGATCTCTTCTTGTGCAACTCGTAAAGTAACGCGCCCCAGCTCAAGTCCAGACTCCAGTGCAGACTCGACTTGCACATCAAACCAAGTTTCAATACTACGTGACACGAACTGCAAAGAGACGCCGTACAAAATTAAGCCTGGGACGACCCCAACCAGAGCAAAAATCATTGCTAGCTTTGCCACTAAGCGCGTACCAAATCGCCCCTTACGCCAGCGAATCGCAATAATAGTCACTAAAGTCAAAATCACCAAGGTCAAGGTAATTCCGGTTATCACATTAGCTGCATACAGCCAAATAAAATAGTTGTCGAAAAACTCGGTATTTGAGGTAGCGACTGATAGCAGTACCAGCAGCAATAAAGCGAATGCCCCAATCACCGCCATCGCTATGGGAAGACCACGCCTCTTCCAAACATTTTTCTCAAATGCATTAGAGCCAATGAAGTCAAATGAAATCTTCATCGTTTAATTAGGTTGAGTCCATTTGGTAAAAATGGAAAACGCAGCCATTCACTAGCGACATTCCAGTCGCGATTATTCAAGGCATTAACTTGAAATGGCTTAGGTAATCTACTAAGGTCTAAAGTCATTCTCAAGGCTGCAGTGTAAGACTTACTGAAATCAATTTGATTGTTATCAATGACTCGCCAACCGCCAATGCTGCCTACTGCCTGCAAAGCTTCAAACATGGTCTTGGCAGAAAAAGTAAAGCCCTCGGAAGCAATCCGATATTGTTGAGTCATTGGCTGATAGGACAAGCGTATCAATCGCTGCGCGAGCGCAGGCTTTTCATCAAACCAGTACCAGCGAGAGCGCGTTAACTCGAACTCCGTCTGAAAATATAAGACAACGCCTTTTTGAACTGCATCCTCTAAGCCCGGGGTCAGCTCAATCTGAAACGTAGCATTGAGCAGCCATTCATTGTCTACACGCTCTATCTCAGCAGACTTTAACTTGATTCCCTCGCCTCTCGCCGTAGTTGAAAATAGGCTCAGTGCTATCAAACCACAAAGGAGAAGTTGTTTAATGCTTTGGCTCATGGCCCTTTTTTCTTAAACAAGGCATAGTAGAAACCATCATGTAACTCCGTAGGCAAAATTTGTCCGGGAGCACTCAATCGTAACGCATCAGCATGCTCTGCTGCAAACCAGGCTGCCTGTTCTTCGCCCTCCTCAGGAAATACGGAGCAAGTGACATACAAAAGTGTGCCGCCAACCTTGAGCATTCTCCAGGCTTGCTCAAGAATACCGCGCTGTCTTAATTGCAGTGCTTTAAGATCTGCTTCGCGCCGCAAAAAAGGGATATCGGGGTGTCTTGCAACAATGCCAGATGCTGAGCAAGGTGCATCCAGTAGAATTTTGTCAAACGGCTTGCCATCCCACCAAGCCGACTTGGATGCGTCCCCGCGCAATACCTCAATAGCATCAGACTGAAGGCGCAGGCGATCTAGGTTGCCGCCAATTTTTTTAAGACGCTCACCATCTAATTCCAAAGCAATCATTTCGCATTGCGCCAACTCTAAAAGATGAGCAGTTTTCCCCCCTGGTGCAGCGCAGGCATCTAATACGCGCTCACCTGGTTGTGGATCAAGCAATACTGCAGCCAATTGAGCGCCAGCATCTTGCACAGAAACTGCGCCACTATAAAAGCCCGGTATATCTAATACCGGCACCGCTTCGTGCAGGAGCAAGGCGGAACTTAATGCAATCCCAGCAACACTATCAATAGGTTCAGCTGCAATTCCGGCCTGTTCAAGTAGCGCTTGATATTGGGAGCGGGTATGCTGCTGAGCGTTCACACGTAACACTAATGGCGCGCGTTGTGCCTGCTGAACCAGCATGGTTTGCCACACCTTCGAATAATTACGCTTCAAGTTAGCACGCCACCAAGGCGGGAAAAACATTGGAATGGGGTCTGGTGGATAGGGCCTGTCATTTTCAGCCTGAACTGCGAGACCCACCTTGCGAAGGACGGCATTTACCATGCCCTTGGCATACATCGTAGGCTCATATTCACTGCAGGCCTTTACGGCCTGATCAACAATAGTGTGTGCTGCATAGCCTTTGCCATCTTTGCCATTCTGTAAAAAAAGTGCAATCGCAATACTCAATAAGTGCTCAACCTCAGGCGGTGGCGTCTTCGGAATGAATTGCTTAATCAGCTCCTGAGACCTTACCCATTTACGCAAAGCATCAAACGTGAGACTCTGAACAATGGGACGCTCATGGGCATCTAGCTGATCTAATACTTCTGTAAGTGATCTCCCTAACATCACTTCACCGATTGCTTGCGCAGAAATGGTAATCGCCTCTGATAGTGGAAGACTGCGTGATATTTTTTGATCGGTCAAATTATTCCGCTCCGGGGTAAACCCCGTTTTTAGCCATGCTGATTAAACGAGCTACCCGCTCCTCCATTGGAGGATGAGTAGAAAAAAGTTGCGACAGTCCACCAGCGGTCAAAGGATTGATAATCATCATCTGCGCTGTTTCTGGATGCCGTTCAATCGCTTGAAATGGCGTGCCTTGGGAATAGGCGTGAATTTTCTGCAATGCCTGTGCTAACGCCTCAGGATCAGCGCTGATTTCCGCACCGCCACGATCCGCCTCATACTCACGAGCGCGCGAAATGCTCATCTGAATTAGGCTGGCCGCAAGCGGCGCCAAAATCATTACCAACAACGATGCCAAGGGGTTGCCTTGTCGACCATCTGAATTCCGGCCACCAGCAAACATCGCAAAATTCGCCAGAGCAGAAATGGCTCCCGCCATGGTCGCTGCTATGGTGGAAATTAAGATGTCTCGATGCTTAACGTGGGCAAGCTCATGCGCCATGACACCGCGCAATTCACGGCTTGATAACACTCTGAGAATGCCAGTGGTTGCTGCAACGGAGGCATGCTCAGGATTTCGACCCGTCGCAAAAGCATTGGGGGCATCCTCATCAATCAAAAATACTTTTGGCATAGGGAGTCCAGCTTTGTCAGCCAGTTCTTTGACCAAGGCATACAGTTGTGGAGCACTACGCTCATCTACCTGCTGCGCATTGGTCATTTTTAATACCATTGTGTCTGAGAACCAATAGCTAAAAAAGTTCATGCCGACTGCTATCAATAGCGCTAGGAGCATTCCTTGTTCGCCACCTAGCATACCTCCAGCCACTACGAATAGTGCCGTAATTGCTGCCATCAAAATAGCAGTCTTCGCTAAATTAAACATTTGTATCTCCTAATTCACTAGGGCGCTTTTCAAACCTAATTAATAAGTTTGGGTTGCTGCCAACACATAAACTAGCAGCAATCTTTTTCCCGCCCGGCTTTTGTATTTCTAGAATTTCAATGACTCCCTCGCCACACTGAACATACACACCATCTCCGTCTAATCCCAAAACTTGTCCGGGGCTGGCATTTGGATCATTCATCATATTGTTAGGCAAGCAAGAATTCCAAAGCTTCAGTTGCTCACCATTGAGCGAGGTGGTAGATCCAGGAAATGGATTAAAAGCCCGAATACGCCTATCAATTTCAACAGCACTTAACTGCCAATCAATTGCTGCCTCATTCTTGAGTATTTTTTCTGCATAGGTGACTCCCGCCGCGGGCTGTGGGGTTTTAGTGATCTCAATGCCTTCATCCAAATCATTCAGGGTCTTGACTATGAGTGCAGCGCCTAAAGTGGCTAAACGGTTATGAAGTGAGGCGCTAGTTTCATGAGATGTAATTTGTATATCCGCCATTAAAACCGTATCACCAGTATCTAAGCCCGCATTCATTTGCATGATGCTCACGCCTGTACTGGCGTCACCGCTCTCAATAGCCCGCTGTATGGGTGCGGCACCACGCCACCTTGGGAGCAAAGAAGCATGAATATTAAAGCAACCATATCTCCCGCTCTGAGCGGCAAGATCCAGAATCTCTTGAGGAAGAATTAATCCGTAAGCGACCACCACCATTGCATCAAAATCAATGGTGGATAAATTTTGATAGCTTGCTTGTGCTGCGACTCTCTTTTGGAGGTCTGCATGGTCTTGCCTCAGTGTTTCTGGTTGCAACACAAGGATATTCTTTGATTGTGCAAATACTTTTACAGGGCTCGCTTGAAGATGCATGCCACGTCCCGCACGACGATCGGGCTGCGTAAGTACCAAAACAATTTGATGTCCGGCATTTTCGATTGCACGCATTGCTTGTGCAGCAAACTCCGGGGTGCCTGCAAAAACAATTTTCATTGGGCGCTTAGCGCTCGCCTATTAATTCTTTTGCGCGCTTTTTCATTTTAAGAGAAATGCGGTTGCGTTTTAACATTGAGAGATATTCAACAAATACTTTACCCTGCAAATGATCCATCTCATGTTGCAAGCAGACCGCTAACAAACCATCCGCCTCCACTTCAAATGCTTTGCCATTGATGTCAAGTGCCTTTACACGCACGACGGCTGGACGATCAACTTCATCGTAATACTCGGGCACCGAGAGACAGCCCTCCCGCCACGATTTTTTTTCTGGGCTTACCCAAATCAACTCTGGGTTGATGAACACCATGAGCGCATCTTGATCTTCCGAAACATCAATCACCACAATCCGCTCATGAATATCCACCTGGGTTGCGGCCAAGCCAACACCGGGCGCTTCGTACATAGTCTGAGCCATGTCAGCCACAATTTTTTTGATGCGTGCATCTACCTGCGCTACCGGTTTAGCAACCTTGTGTAGGCGTGGATCGGGATAACAAAGGACAGTTAATAAGGCCATGTAGGAATTATCCAACAGAGTAATCAGACTGTCCCGATAGTTATTTACAGCCCCGGGCTGAAAATTGATTTATGCACACCCTTAAAAATCCACAGATCACTCAAATACAGCGAAATATGCCCAACTATCCAGCTCGCCTGCTAGATTTGTGCGACCCACCGAACTCACTCTATATATATGGGGATATCCACCTTCTGAATTTACCCATGATTGCCATCGTGGGATCGCGTAACGCCACTCAGGAGGGGCTCCAATGTGCCCATTTTTTTGCCAGGGCTCTATCTGCCGAGGGTTATCTGGTTATTTCAGGAATGGCACGGGGTATCGATGGTGCCGCCCACCATGGGGCTCTTGGAGCAAAACAAGATCGCCCAACCCTGGCAGTATGCGGTACTGGGCTAGACATTGTGTATCCACACGAACATTTGGAATTGGCACAAGCAATCATTCGCTGCGGGCTCTTGGTGTCTGAGCTGGCCACAGGAGTAGGGCCAAAGGCTTGGCACTTCCCGCGCAGAAACCGCATTATTGCTGCACTCTCGCTTGGGATCTTGGTGATTGAGGCGGCTGAGCGCTCGGGCTCTCTGATCACAGCTAGACTAGGCAATGAGCTCGGCCGTGAAATCTTCGCCATTCCAGGGTCGCTTAATAAGCCACTTTCCAGGGGCTGTCACCAACTAATACAGCAAGGTGCCAAGCTAGTCCTATCTCCTGAGGATATTCTCGATGAACTGCCAAAATACCCAAAACCCCTATTTAAAGGCTATTAAAGCGCTATTTTGACAAAATTAAAGCCTGTAATAGGGCCTCAGTAATGCCAAAATAATGAGGTTTTTAGACTTTTCTCAATTTATCGGTTAATAATAAAAAAGGGTTGCGGGGTGGGACAGACTCAGAATTAGATTAAATTGACCCACCGCTTCCCCATTAAAAACATCATTTCAAGCTCAAATTTAGGCAAAACGCGTGGCAACTAAAGCATCTACCAAAAAAAGTATTTCAAAAAATTCAGCTACTGATCACCCTAAGGCGCTAATCATTGCGGAGAAGCCCTCCGTTGCCAGTGATATCGCCAAGGCTTTGGGTGGCTTCACCAAGTACGAGGATTACTTTGAAAACGATGAGTTTGTTGTTTCCTCTGCAGTAGGGCATTTATTAGAAATCGCCGCTCCCGAAGAGTTTGATGTCAAGCGCGGCAAATGGTCGTTTGCGAACCTTCCAGTAGTGCCTCCCTATTTTGACTTGCGCCCGATCGCTAAAACTGAAGCACGCTTGAAGGTATTGCAAAAGCTGATTAAGCGTAAAGATATTCATGAGATTATCAATGCCTGTGACGCGGGTCGCGAAGGTGAGCTCATTTTCCGCCTGATTGCACAACATGCAAAAGCACCTCAGGCGATTAAGCGCCTCTGGCTACAGTCAATGACTCCGGCAGCCATTCGAGATGGCTTCGCCTCCCTGCGCAGCGATAGCGATATGCAGCCTCTTGCAGACGCAGCGCGCTGTCGTTCTGAAGCAGATTGGTTGGTCGGTATTAATGGCACCCGCGCCATGACTGCATTTAACAGCAAAAGTGGTGGCTTCTTTTTGACAACAGTTGGTAGAGTACAAACACCAACGCTATCCATTGTGGTTGAACGTGAAGAGCTAATTCGTAAATTTATTTCAAAAGACTATTGGGAGGTTAAAGCGGAGTTTATCGCTGCAGCCGGCGTATACGAGGGTCGATGGTTTGATCCTAAGTTTAAAAAAGATGCAGCGGCTCCAGATGCCCGAGAAAATCGCCTGTGGAGTGAAGCTGCAGCACAAAGCATTGTTGCTGCGTGCCGCGATAAAAAAGCCAGCGTTAAAGAAGAGGCTAAGCCCGCAACCCAACTAGCGCCACAACTGTTTGACCTAACTAGTTTGCAACGCGAGGCAAATGCACGGTTTGGTTTCTCTGCTAAAAATACATTGGGACTAGCCCAAGCACTCTACGAGCGTCACAAGGTGTTGACTTACCCACGTACAGATGCGAAAGCCTTGCCTGAAGACTATTTGGATACCGTGAAACAAACCATGGAGAACTTGGCCGAGCATTCTCAAGAATATCGACCATTCGCTAAGCAAATTTTACAAGGTGATCCTAAGGATCCAAAAGCGAAAGTGGGTTATGGTTGGATCAAACCTAATAAACGCATCTTTGATAACTCAAAAATATCCGATCACTTTGCAATCATTCCGACCTTGGAATCACCAAAGACTCTCAGTGAGCCAGAACAAAAACTATATGACTTAGTGGTACGTCGCTTCCTAGCAGTCTTCTATCCTGCAGCTGAATTTCGGGTAACCACCCGTATTACTGAAGCATCAGGACACCACTTTAAAACTGAAGGTCGTGTGCTCGTAACCCCAGGTTGGCTAACTGTCTACGGCAGATCCAATCAAGCAGATGATGAGTTGGTGGCGGTCCAAGAAGGCGAAACCGTCCAGAATGACTCTATTGCTGCCGTCCCACTAAAAACCAAGCCGCCTGCTCGCTATACCGAGGCAACATTGTTGTCAGCAATGGAGAGTGCCGGTAAGTGGGTTGATGATGATGACATGCGTGAAGCCATGGCAGAAAAAGGTTTGGGCACGCCTGCCACCCGTGCAGCCATTATTGAAGGCTTGCTGGCAGAGAGATATATGGTGCGCGAGGCACGTGAACTCATTCCTACTGCAAAAGCATTCCAGCTAATGACACTCTTGCGCGGCTTAGACGTTGAAGAATTAACCAGGCCTGATCTCACGGGTAACTGGGAAAATAAACTGTCTTTAATTGAGCGTGGCGAGATGAATCGCGATACCTTCATGCAAGAAATTGCTCAGATGACGCAACGAATTGTCAAACGCGCAAAAGAATATGACAGTGACACCATTCCCGGCGACTATGCCACGATGTCTACGCCGTGCCCACACTGCAAAGGCGCCGTTAAAGAAAACTATCGCCGCTTTGCCTGTGAAAAATGTGGTTTTACGATTAGTAAAACTCCGGGTGGACGTGCGTTTGAATATCCAGAAGTCGAAGAATTGCTACGTGAAAAAACCATTGGTCCTTTGCAAGGCTTCCGCAGCAAAATAGGTAGGCCATTTGCAGCGATCATTAAGTTAAGCGAAATTCCTGAGGACGATGCTGATTATCCAAACGCAGGCTTTAAGCTTGAGTTTGATTTTGGCAACTCTCAGGAAGATGAATCCGAAGCAATCGACTTTACTGGTCGCCAAGCTTTGGGTGTTTGTCCGAAATGCTCTGGCGCTGTTTATGAAGATGGTATGCGCTACTTGTGCGAAAGAAACACCGGCCCAGACAAGTCATGTGATTTCAAGACAGGCAAGGTCGTTTTACAACAAGAAATTTCTGCGGAGCAAGTTCAAAAATTACTCACTGAAGGCAAAACAGACTTGCTCACTAACTTCAAATCTAACCGCACGGGTCGTGGCTTCAAGGCTTATCTTGCCTTGGGCACTGATGGCAAAATTGGTTTTGAATTTGAAGCAAAGGCGCCCAAGGCAGGGGCTGCAACAGGCACTCCAGCAAAGAAACGTGCGGGTGCGAGTGCGGCCACTAAATCTGCTGCAAAGCCCAAGCGTGCTAGCAAAGCAAAATCATCCTCGAGCACTTGAGCGGTAATCAGCTTAGCAGCTAAAGCTGACCAAAGTGCGCCCCTTGAGCCGAGTGCAGTTGCTAAAAATATTCCTGGTCGCTGCGTCAGCGCACCAATAATCGGCAGGCGGTCGCCGGCAACGCAACGCACGCCCACATAACTTCCCGCCTTTTGAAGGTCGGAAACATCGCCGGTGTGATATCTCAATAGACTCTTCGCCTGCTCGCGATTGAAGTGATCACTTGAAACCCAATCTTGAAGATCGGACTCACCCTCATCATAACTAGAGCCCACTATCCACTGATAATTTCCGTTTGGTAATTGCTGTGCTGGTAAGCAGTATCCGTCACCCGATATGGCAATTTTTGGTAATTGCCCCACCCATGGACTATTTGGAGAGATAGAGAAAATACTCAGCTGCCCGCGCACCGGTCGCAGAGGTAGCCGCACATCTATGCTGGCGGCTAATTTTTTGGTCTCCAGGGCAGCGGCAATAACCACTTTTCTAGCAGTCATGATCACACCATCATGGCGATCAAGCAATCTCCAGTTGTCAGCGGCTCGCTCTAATCGGGCTACAGAGGTATTCCAGTAGCAAGTGAGATTTGCTTGCGGAGTTAACGCATCTATTGTTGCTTCTGATAAGTCTAGAGATGCACCCCGCGGAAGCCAGATACCATCCTGATAAATTCCGCAAACTTGAATTGCCTCTTTTGCACAAACGGCTTGCGCCATGTCTGAATCAAGATCGAGCGACTGTAGATAGCTTGTAACAGCATCACGATCAAAGGGCTTATCTTTTTTGCTGGGTTGAAAAATACCGTGTGGGTTCCAGAGCTTGCCCCAGCGTACCTCAGCCAGCAAGAATGCAATGCGAGTTAGGCGCAGTAAACGCGGAGCACCACGACCAATATGTGGGTGAGCTATGGCATAAGCATGGCTAGAGCATGCCGATGCTGGACGAGATGCAGAGTCAACAATGCAGACCTTTTGACCGCGCTCAAGCAGTTCACTAGCTATGCTAGCGCCCGCAATGCCCGCCCCAATCACCACGATGTCATGGTGTTGGAGTGAGGTCATTCAGAAGACTTTTTAAAAGGGCGGCTTAAATTTCCAGGCGAAACCTAGGCATTTAAGCGCTTCTCAATTTTGCTGCGAGCCTCAATCAGCTCCTTGGGTAGGCGCTCACCCAAATGTTCAAATAGTTCGGAATGTAATTTAAGCTCATTCGTCCATTCATCAACAGCTACTGTAATGGCTTTGTCGAATTTTTCTGCAGAATAGTCGAGGCCATCCCAATGCATATCGGCATGCTCTGGACAAATACCAAAAAGCGTCTCTGTCCCTTTGGCCGTTCCTTCTGCACGACCTAAAATCCATGAAAGCACGCGCATATTTTCACCAAAACCGGGCCAGACAAACTTACCGTTTTCATCTTTGCGGAACCAGTTGACGCAATAGATCTTTGGCAAGACCGCGCCCTCGGCTGCAAGCTTACTACCGATGTTCAACCAGTGCTGAAAGTAATCACTCATGTTGTAGCCTGCAAATGCAATCATCGCGAATGGATCTCGACGAACCACACCAACTTTGCCAGTGATGGCTGCAGTAGTTTCTGAGCCCATTGTTGCGGCCATGTAAACACCCTCTACCCAGTCTCGAGCCTCGCTTACCAATGGCACAGTGTTTGAGCGACGGCCACCGAACAAGAATGCATCAATCGCAACACCCTCGGGATCATCCCAGTTGGGATCAACCGCAGGGTTGTTTGTAGCCGCTACAGTAAAACGTGAGTTCGGGTGAGCGGCTTTGCGACCGGCTGCACCATCAGCTGGAGTCCAATCTTTACCCTGCCAATCAATTAAATGTGCGGGAGGTGTCTCGGTCAAACCTTCCCACCAAACATCACCGTCATCAGTGAGGCCAACGTTAGTAAAGATGACGTCTTGGTTTAAGGAGTCCAGGCAGTTTGGATTGGTTTGACGATTTGTTCCTGGAGCAACGCCAAAGTAACCAGACTCTGGGTTAATCGCAAACAAACGGGTTTTGCCCGTAACGGCATCTTTGCGCGGTTTAATCCATGCAATGTCATCACCAACAGTGGTGACCTTCCAACCCTCAAATCCTTTTGGGGGAATCATCATGGAAAAATTGGTTTTGCCGCAAGCAGATGGGAATGCGGCGGCGATGTGATATTTCTTGCCCTCGGGAGAGCTTACCCCCAAGATCAACATGTGCTCAGCTAACCAACCTTGATCACGCCCCATGTTAGATGCGATACGCAAAGCAAAGCATTTTTTACCTAATAAAGCATTGCCTCCGTAACCCGATCCGAAAGACCAGATCTCTCGTGTTTCTGGATAGTGAACAATATATTTAGTTTTATTGTTTGGCCAAGCCATATCTTTTTCGCCGGCAGCCAAGGGCTTGCCAACGGTATGCATGCAAGGAACAAATTCTCCATTGGCACCAAGCTGATCGATTACCGCTTTACCCATCCGAGTCATTAGGCGCATATTAATGGCGACATAAGGGCTGTCGGATAGCTCAACACCAATGTGTGCGATTGGGGAGCCAATTGGGCCCATAGAGAATGGCACCACATACATTGTTCTACCGCGCATACAACCATCAAAAAGGGGATTAAGTGTGGCACGCATTTCATTTGGATCTAGCCAGTTGTTAGTTGGCCCAGCATCATCCTTTTTTGCAGAACAGATAAAGGTGCGATCTTCAACCCGTGCGACATCGTCAGGGTCGGACAAAGCTAAAAACGAGTTTTTTCTCTTTGCTGGATTTAGGCGCTTAAATACTCCAGCCTTCACTAAAAGCTCACAAAACTCTTCATATTCTGATTGCGAACCATCACACCATCGAATGGCATCTGGCTTGGTTAGGGCGGCCATCTCTGCAACCCATTGAATCAGTTTTTGATTTTTTACGTACTCAGGTACGCTAGCGTTGGTATTCATAAAAGTCCTGTGAAATATAATATTTTTGATCGCACTATTTTAACATTTTGAGCGCATTTTTTTGGGGCTATATCCCCAGGAAAATTCTTTATTTGCCGATACAAAATTGACTGAATATCTTGCCCAAAAGCTCATCTGGCAGTAGCCTGCCGGTAATGTGCCCTAGTTGTTCCTGTGCCAAACGAAGTTCTTCCGCGAATAACTCTAGCGAGCTATTCCCATTCGCAGCGAATTCTTGGGACTTTTCTAAGTGAATGGCTGCCCTATCCAAGCAATCTAAATGCCGCCTACGCGCGACTATGGCGCCCTCTTGCGAGCCGCCCCAACCAACCAACTCAAGAATCTTTTGCTTTAAGGCCTCAATGCCTTCGCCTGTTTTTGCTGAAATGCGTAGGGTCTGACTTTCGTCTATGTTATATGTTGAGTCAATGAGCAAATCAGCCTTGTTATTGACTTGCAAAACAGGGCATTTGGGCGGCAATATTTTTAGTATTTGCGCCTTAAGCTCCGAGCCCTCTAAGCCGCTATCCCCATCTAATTCACTTGAGTCTTTTAAAAAGATGACTAGGTCGGCAGCCCCTATAGCCTCCCAGGATCTTTCGATACCCTTTGCCTCAACTAGGTCTGTGGTCTCTCGTAGCCCGGCAGTATCAATAATGTGTATCGGCACGCCATTGATAGTGACGCTCTCCTTGACGCGATCTCTAGTGGTTCCTGCGATGGGTGTAACTATGGCTACCTCCTCGCCGGCCAAACGATTCAGAAGCGAGCTCTTTCCAACGTTGGGGGCTCCAGCCAATACAAGCTGAACACCGTCACGCAAAATCTTTCCCTGTTTAGCGCCCTCTCTCAGTGCTTGTAACTTTTGCATCACTGTACTCAAACGATTGCGAGCCTGTGCATTTTCTAAAAACTCAATTTCTTCTTCTGGGAAGTCCAGGGTGGACTCCACCAAGATTCGTAATTGCGTTATTTCTTCAATTAAGCTGTGAATATCATTTGAGAAGGCGCCTTGTAATGAGCGTGCTGCGCCACGAACTGCAGCCTCGCTTTGAGCATCGATTAAATCTGCGATTGCCTCTGCTTGGGCTAGGTCAATTTTATTGTTCAGATAGGCCCGTAGAGAAAACTCTCCCGGCTCTGCCATTACCAAACCTTGAGCCTTACCCAACTCCAAGCAACGCTTCATGACCAACTGTAAAAGTTGTGGTCCTCCATGACATTGGAGCTCTAAAACATCCTCCCCGGTAAAAGAGGCGGGAGCAGCAAAGTAAATGGCAATGAGTTGATCGATCGACTCGCCCTGCGCATCTCGCAGCGTTAATAGATTGGCTTGTCGGGGGGTGAGCGCTCTTTGAAATAGGGCCTGCGCCATAGGCAAAAGCTGAGGTCCGCTGATACGAATGACACCAATGCCAGCTTTACCCGGTCCGGTAGCAAGGGCAATGATGGGGAGTTTCCTAGTCATCATTGCAGGCACTCCTTGCTCATTTTTCCTGCTAAATTTTTATTTAGCAGGCTTCTTTGCAAACATCTGGTTGATCTGCCATTGTTGTGCAATCGATAACAGGTTATTAACTACCCAATACAAAACCAAGCCCGCAGGGAAGAAGAAGAACATGACCGAAAATACCAACGGCATATACATCATTATCTTTGCTTGAACTGGGTCAGGCGGCGTCGGATTCAGTTTGGTTTGCACAAACATAGAGACAGCCATAATAACTGGCAAAATATAATACGGATCAGGCACGGATAAGTCTTGAATCCAACCAATCCAAGGTGCATTGCGCATCTCTACTGAAGACAGCAAGACCCAATACAAAGAAATAAATACTGGAATCTGAATTACGACAGGCAAACATCCGCCCAGAGGGTTGATTTTTTCCTTGCGATACATCTCCATCATTGCTTGATTTAATTTTTGCGGCTCACCCTTGAATTGCTCTTTCATCACCATCAGACGTGGCTGCACTTCTTTCATGCGCGCCATAGACTTGTAGCTTGCCGCGGATAGCGGGAAAAACACTAGCTTGATCAAAACTGTCAGAAGAATAATTGCCCAACCCCAGTTATTTACATAAGTGTGAATATTTTCCAACAACCAAAAAATAGGTTTTGCTAGGATAGTGAGGTAACCATAGTCCTTTAACAAGGCAAAGCCGGGAGCGATCGTTTCTAAAAGGCTTTCTTCTTGTGGGCCCACAAATAGCCTGGCTTTTTCAACCACAGCCACTCCTGGAGTTAAGGCGCCCAAGGGTATTTGCATTCCAATGCGGTAGAGGTTGTTATCAATTTTCCCCGCGTAAATATCACGCTTCACCTTGTCGTCCGGAATCCAGGCGCTAGCAAAGTAGTGTTGAATCATTGCTATCCAAGCAGGATCTCCAGCGGGTACCTGTGTAGGTATAGTAATTTTGTTTTTTTCAATTTCCGTAAATTCCAGCTTATTGAATTTCTCTTTTTCGGTGTAGGCTGCTGGACCGGTAAATGTACTTGCTGAAAATGCGCCATCAAAAGGGCCAATTTTTTGTTCTTGAGTAGCATCGCGAACGATTTCCGTATACAAGACTAGTGGCGCTGCGTTTGTATTGTTTTGGGTAACGCGATGTGCAACATCAACAATGTAACTACCCGGACTGAGAGTAAAGGTCTTTTCTAGTTTTACGCCATTGCGCTCACTGAGTAAGGTAATGAATGCTTTGCCAGAACTATCTTTGCCGGATTGTGTTAATTTAAATATGCTGGTGTGGTTGGGGAGGTCGTTATTACCAAGGGCAATAAGGCCAGAGCGCGCAAAGTATTTGTGACCCGTCTTGTATTGGAATAACTCAACTGGGGTTTTTTCTGGTGTTAATTGCTTGGGTAATTTAGCGTCAATGACATTGGCACCGTTCGCACTAATCTCTAATACCAAAACATCATTCTGCAAAACAAATTTTTCTGCGGTATCAATAGCGCTCGAGCTAATGACTGGTGTTTGTATATTTGACTGAGTGGGAGCAGTTTGTAAGGGCGCCGGAATATCGCTTTTTGCGGCGGTAGTTTGATCAGGGTTGGTGGCATTACCCGTCAAACTTCCACCAAACATCGATGGCTTTCCTTCGTAAACCTGCCAGTTGTTGTACAACAAGAGGCTTGACATGGAAAAGACCATCCAAAGAATTGTTTTTTTAATGTCCATTTGAAATCACTTAATGATGAGTTGTTTTTACGGCAGGGTCATATCCACCTTGCGACCACGGGTTGCAGCGCAGAACACGCCACACCATTAGTCTAAAGGCTTTGAAAAAGCTGTAACTGGAAAAACAATCGCACGCATACTGGGAGCATGAAGGCTCAAACTTGCAATGCGCCCCAATAAAAGGGCTAAGTGAGATTTGGTAAATCTTTACAAGGCTAATGGCGGCTTTATTAAATAAATCCACTTTAAATCAGCCCCGTAATTTGAGTTCGCAACATCTGCTTTTCTTTGCACCTAAGCCTGCCCTGAGTTTCGCAACCAATAGGTTTTTTTAGCTTAACAACCACGTCATTTTTAAGGCTTTTGCTTTGGGCGCCTCTTACTAGCTCGCGAATCATGCGCTTTAATCGATTACGATCAACCGCGCGTTTAGCTAATTTTTTGGCTACTGCAATGCCTAAATCTGGTTTTGACCCCGCGACAGAAGATGCCAAATACAAACCCCAATACAAAGTTGTCTTGGGGCGTGTTTTTAGTAATTCAGAAATCCTAGTGCTATTCAACTGCTAAATTAAACCGCTAGGCGTTTGCGACCCTTGGCACGGCGAGCATTCAATACTGCGCGGCCACTCTTGGTTTTCATGCGAATACGAAATCCGTGGGTGCGTTTACGACGGGTTACTGAGGGTTGGTATGTTCTTTTCATGATTCATCCTGCAAAACCCAACATTTTCCCCGTTGCGAAGCAAAAGGTCAACTGTTGCCGAAGAATATATAAGTATTTTTCTCTATTTTTTTGATGCCCTATCGCTAATAGTCTGTTTTATATGGCTTTAATCGTTTTATACACAAGTTATCCACAGTTTTTCCACGATTTTCTAGCTTGTGGATAACTTTATGAGATCGCTACAATGGATCTTCCTTAAATATGAGCAACCTACAGAATCCCCCCAACTTGAATTTACCTAATCCCCTTGGGTTTTGGGATGGCGCCCTTAATATCTTGGCTCAAGAGCTATCCCCACAGCAATATAAAACCTGGATATTGCCTTTGCGATTGATATCTTTCGATGAAAGTGATCAATTACTCACAATAGGAGCCCCAAATCGATTCAAATTAGACTGGACCAAAAAGACTTTTTCTGACCGCTTCCAAGAGATGGCAGACCTCTATTTTAGCCGCCCAATAGGTTTAAATTTTATTTTAAGTACCGGTCTTGCAGAGATGCAGGTTGTTGAAGCGGGCTTGCCCGCCGAAAAACCTGCAATCTTGGAGCCTCTAAATACCCCTGATTCCATCTCCACCGAGGAGCAGGCTTTTGAGATAGAAGATCATTCAAAGTTAAATCCGAACCTCACTTTTGAAACCTTTGTTACGGGTAAGGCAAATCAGCTAGCTCGCGCAGCCTCTATTCAGGTCGCCCACAATCCTGGCGCCTCTTACAACCCTATGTTTTTATATGGGGGGGTGGGTCTAGGTAAAACACATTTAATACATGCAATTGGCAATCATCTCCTAAAGGAAAAACCAAACGCACGCATCCGCTACATCCATGCCGAACAGTATGTGTCGGATGTGGTGAGGGCCTATCAACAAAAAGCTTTTGACCGCTTTAAGCGTTACTACCACTCACTTGATCTCTTGCTAATTGACGACATTCAATTTTTTAGTGGTAAATCCAGGACTCAGGAGGAGTTTTTTTACGCCTTTGAGGCGCTCCTAGGCAACAAGGCGCAAGTCATTATCACTAGTGATACTTACCCAAAAGAAATGGCTGGTATTGATGACCGCCTTATCTCCCGCTTTGATTCTGGGTTAACAGTTGCGATTGAGCCACCAGAATTAGAAATGCGGGTGGCTATATTAATGAAAAAGGCCTTAAGCGAAGGCATTCCCATGAGTGAAGATGTGGCCTTTTTTGTTGCCAAACACCTTAGATCCAACGTTCGAGAGTTAGAGGGTGCTTTGAGGAAAATCTTGGCTTATGTTCGCTTTCATGGTAAAGAGGTCACGATTGATGTTGCTCGTGTGGCATTGAAAGATTTGCTGTCGATCCAAAACCGCCAAATTTCAGTGGAGAATATCCAAAAGGCGGTGGCCGATTTTTACAGTATTAAGGTCGCTGATATGTATTCTAAAAAACGACCAGCCAACATTGCCCGCCCACGCCAGATTGCAATGTTTATGGCCAAGGAATTAACCCAAAAGAGCCTCCCTGAGATTGGTGAGTTGTTTGGTGGGCGCGACCACACTACTGTTTTACATGCTGTTAGGAAAGTTGGGGGTGAGCGTGCCTATGATAGTCAGCTAAACCATGAAATTCACGTTATTGAGCAGACCCTAAAATCTTAATCTTTTGGTTGTGGATAAGTCTGTGGATAGGCTAGGGTATAAGTTTGTGGATGGTATGTGGATAAATTGTGGAAAAGTTGCGCTTCATGCAAAAATAGCAAGGTAGCCATTGTTTATCCACTTTTTACTAAGTGCTTATACAAAAGTTTTCCACAGGTTTTTATGGTTGTAGTAGTTTGTTTTATATGGGTTTTTTGAGTTATCCACTGAAATAGCGAGCCTTATTACTACTACTAATTAGATATATACAAAGGTTTAAAAAACAATGCAACTTGTAAATACTTCGCGTGATAGTTTGTTAAAACCACTACAGGTTGTAAGTGGGATTGTTGAACGACGACACACTTTACCCATCCTTGCAAACCTGCTGTTTAAAAAGCATGGCGATAAAGTTTCTTTTATATCAACAGATATAGAAATACAAATCACAACGAATGCAAGCTTTGGTGTTGGTGCAGAGGAAGTTACTACAACCGTTGCTGCTAGAAAGTTGTTGGATATTTTGCGCGCTCTTCCAGAGGGGCCGGTAGCTCTAAACTTAAAAGACAATAAGATGGTTGTGCAAAGTGGCAAAAGCCGCTTTTCGTTGCAAACCTTGTCTGCCGCAGAGTTTCCGGTAATGCAAAGCGTTAGCGAAGTTACTGCTAACTGGAAGATGACTCAAAAAAGTTTTCGACAATTGGTAAGCCAGGTGCACTTTGCGATGGCCCAGCAAGACATTCGCTACTATCTCAACGGCATGCTGTTGGTGGTTGAGGGCAAACAGCTTATTGCAGTTGCTACCGATGGTCATCGATTGGCCTATTCACAAGTAGACCTGCTAGAGGCTCCAACTGGTTCTGGTCAAAAACAAGAAATTATTATCCCTCGCAAAACCATTCTTGAGTGTCAACACCTTCTAGAGGATTCTGATGAGCTTTTAGAGATGTCGCTTACCTCAAACCAAGTTAAATTTACTTTTGGTGATATTGAGCTCATCTCAAAACTAGTGGAGGGTAAATTTCCTGATTTCCAGCGCGTTATTCCAAAGGGGCACAAAAACTCCCTCGTTGTCGGGCGCGAAGTGCTGCAATCTGCTCTTCAGCGCGCCGCAATCTTAACAACAGACAAATTCAAGGGTGTACGCTTTTCTCTATCACCAAACCGAATCACAATTCAATCCACGAATGCTGAGCAAGAAGAGGCACAAGAGGAAATTGAAACTGAGTACAGCGGAGACAGTGTAGAAATTGGTTTCAATGTTAGCTACTTGTTAGATGTTTTATCAAACTTAAAGAATGAAAAAGTTCAAATCAGCTTAGGTGATGCCAACAGTAGCGCTGTCATTACACTGCCTGGATCTGAAGACTTTAAGTACGTTGTGATGCCAATGCGCATTTAATTTAGAAGAAAATGACTGAAGAAAATAAAGTAGTAGAACAATACGGCGCATCATCAATTCAGATATTAGAGGGCCTCGAAGCTGTTCGAAAGCGCCCTGGCATGTACATTGGCGACACCTCCGATGGCACAGGCTTACACCACCTAGTTTTTGAAGTTTTAGATAACTCTATTGATGAGGCGCTGGCAGGATATTGTTCGGAAATTACGGTGGTTATCCAAACTGATAACTCTATATCTATTGTCGACAATGGCCGCGGTGTTCCAACAGGTATTAAATACGACGATAAACACGAACCTAAAAGAAGTGCCGCTGAAATTGTGATGACGGAGTTGCACGCGGGTGGAAAATTCGATCAAAACAGCTATAAGGTTTCTGGTGGCCTGCACGGTGTTGGTGTTAGTTGTGTTAACGCCCTATCTAAGTGGCTAAAGCTGACAATTCGGCGTGATGGCAAAGCGCACTACATGGAGTTTGCTCGCGGCGTAATTCAAAACCGTAATATCCAAGATGAGAACGGCGTAGCCACATCACCGATTACGATTACGGGAGACACCAACTTATCAGGTACCGAAGTACATTTTTTAGCGGACGAAGGTATTTTTGGAAACGTAACATTCCACTATGAAATCCTGGTTAAGCGCATACGCGAACTATCGTTTCTAAATAACGGCGTTCACATTAAATTAATTGATCAGCGCTCCGGTCAAGAAGAAGATTTTGCGTTTTCAGGCGGTGTTAAAGGCTTTGTTGAGTATATTAACCAAACCAAAAATGTTCTTCACCCCAACATTTTCTATGCAGAAGGCATTCGCCCATCAGACCTAGGTGGCAATATTACCGCTGAAGTATCGATGCAATGGAACGATAGTTTTAGCGAGCAAGTACTCTGCTTTACCAACAACATTCCACAGCGTGACGGTGGTACCCATCTCACTGGCTTACGCGCAGCGATGACACGTGTTATCAATAAGTACATTGACGAGCATGAGGTCGCCAAAAAGGCAAAGGTTGAAATTTCTGGTGACGATATGCGCGAAGGGCTTGCCTGTGTGTTGTCAGTCAAGGTTCCTGAACCAAAGTTTTCAAGCCAAACAAAAGACAAGCTAGTGTCTAGTGAGGTTCGTGGACCGGTAGAAGAAATTGTTGCCGAAGCCCTAAGCGCCTATTTACAGGAACGCCCAGCAGACGCAAAGATTTTGTGCGGAAAAATTGTCGACGCTGCTCGGGCACGAGAGGCGGCCCGCAAAGCACGCGACATGACGCGGCGCAAAGGCGTTTTGGATGGACTGGGCCTCCCGGGAAAGTTAGCGGATTGCCAAGAAAAAGATCCAACTAAATCAGAACTGTTTATTGTTGAGGGCGACTCCGCGGGGGGCTCTGCGAAGCAGGGACGTGATCGTCGTTTCCAGGCAATCTTGCCGCTTAAGGGAAAAATCCTTAATGTTGAAAAAGCGCGCTTCGACAAAATGCTCGCAAGCCAAGAGGTGGTGACTTTAATTACCGTGCTCGGCACGGGGATTGGTGTTGAAGAATATAAAGCTGACAAACTTCGATATCACCGCATCATCATTATGACTGACGCGGACGTGGATGGAAGCCATATTCGCACTCTCTTACTCACCTTCTTTTATAGACAAATGCCCGAGCTAATAGAGAGAGGTCACATTTACATTGCCCAGCCGCCGCTATATAAAGTGAAGTTTGGTAAAAATGAGCAATATATTAAGGATGATGCTGAGCTCAATCAACTCCTCTTAAAAATTGCACTTGAGTCAGCGTCATTGCAAACACCTTCAGGTGAAATTATTGAGGGCCCTGCTTTAATTGAGCTTGCCAAACATTACCAGGTGATTCAGTCGGTTGTCGATCGCTTATCTCGCACCATTGATGAGGATGCCTTGCGTGCCATTGCTTCTGGCACCCAATTAAATCTTGATACCGAAAGCGCTGCGCATGAGTCTGCGGAGCGATTGCGTGTCGCCCTCACAGCCTCGTTAAATTCTTTGGCGCTGCCACCGGAAATTATTGTGCAAAAAGAAGAGCGCACCGAGCGGTTTAAGTTATTACTTTCCCGCCGCATCCATGGCAATCTGAAACTGTCCGCAATTAACTCAGACTTTGTTCATGGCGATGATTATCAAAGCCTAGCCAATGCTGCTGCTGTCTTGTCTGGGAAGGTGTTGCCGGGCTCAAAAGTGCGCCGTGGCGATCCAGACAAAAATCAAAAAGAACAAGCGGTCCAGGACTTTAGAGCCGCCTTTGCTTGGCTCCTTTCAGAGGCTGAACGCGTTCTCAGTCGTCAGCGCTACAAGGGTCTGGGTGAAATGAATCCCTCGCAATTGTGGGAAACAACCATGGACACAGCTTCACGTACCTTGCTTCAGGTAAAAATTGAAGATGCTATTGCCGCAGATCAGGTTTTCACTACCCTAATGGGTGATGAGGTAGAGCCGCGGCGCGCTTTTATTGAGAAGAATGCGCTAATTGCTCGCAACTTGGACGTTTGATTAAATGAGTAAAAAGAAGTTAGTGGCACCAAAAATTGATCGATCTCGTATTGTTGTGAAATCATCCCCCATTCATGGCAAAGGCGTTTTTGTTGCGAAGCCAATTAAAAAAGGCGACGCCATTATTGAATACAAAGGGGAGCGCATCAGTTGGAAGTTGGCAGAAAAGCGTCACCCCCACGATCCAAAAGACCCAAACCACACCTTTTATTTCTCTCTAGAAGATGGCCGCTGCATTGATGCTAAATACGGTGGAAACGCGGCTCGCTGGATCAACCACTCTTGCAAGCCAATTTGTGAAACCCAGGAAGATGGTTTTGGCGGCGAGCCTCGTGTTTTTATCTATGCAAAAAGAGACCTGAAAGTTGGCGAGGAGCTTTTTTATGACTACTCCCTTGGGGTTGAAGGTCGCATTACAAAACAAATGAAGAAAGACTACGAGTGTCGCTGTGGTGCAAAAAAATGCCGCGGCACAATGCTTTCTCTCGACAGTAAGTAATTTTTAAAAATGGTGTTTGTCAGTATTCAAGAGTTAGAGGCGGCAATTAACTACTGGCGCAGCCAATCCCCGGCGTTGGGTGAGGAGCTTCATTTGTGTCCAGAGGCGGCCGCCCTTGCGAAACCCTACGCATTAATGATTATTCAGGGCTCCCAAAGAATTCCACTAGATGTTTTGGATGATATCGGTAGGGCTGCGATAGGGCGCTATCACACTGCAGCCTCAAGCCCCAAAGAATGAATTAGTTTTTGTGCTGATATTTCTGGTACAGGGCAATAATTTCACCAACAACCCCGCGCCTAAATGCAAGTACGCAAACTACAAAAATAGCGCCGGTAATAATGGTGCTCCAGCCACCTAAGTTAGCAAGGTAGTTCTGTAAGTTAATAACAATCGCGGCTCCCACTATCGGCCCCCAGAGGGTACCAATACCACCCAAGATTGTCATCAATACTGCTTCCCCAGATGTGTGCCAAAACACGTCCGAAAGAGATGCTAATTGTAAAACTAAGCTTTTTAAGCCCCCACCCAGGCCCGCCAACCCCGCAGATAAAGTAAATGCAACTAATTTGTAACGGTTAACGTCGTAACCTAAAGAAATGGCGCGCGGCTCATTTTCACGTATTGCTTTCATTACTTGACCAAATGGTGAGCTCACAATACGTTTAATTACAAAAAATGCCAAAACAAAAACAACCAAGGAAAAGTAATACATATTGGTGGATTTTGTTAGATCAATGAAGCCCAGGAACATGCCCCGAGGAACACCTTGAATGCCATCCTCGCCGTTTGTAAACGGCAATTGAGTTGCGGCAAAAAAAACAACCTGAGCTAAGGCCAGGGTAATCATCGCAAAGTAAATGCCTTGCCGTCGAATTGCTAGGCTGCCAAAGACATAACCCAATATCGTTGCGCAGAGTACTCCACAAAGCAAGCCAAGCTCCGGGGTTATGCCCCACTCCTTCATAACGTGGGCGGTAATGTATGCACCTGTACCAAAAAATGCAGCATGGCCAAAGGAAAGAAGTCCAGCAAAGCCTAATAAGAGATTTAACGAGGCGGCCAAGATAGCAAAACAAAATACCTTCATCATGAAAAGGTCGTAAACGAAGCCCTGGAAGGGAACAATCACCAACAAAGACATGATGACTATAGAGACTTTATTTACATTAGAGAGCTTCATCACTATTGGGCCTTTCCAAATAAGCCAGCCGGCTTTATTAAAAGCACAATAATCATAATAATGAAGATAGAGACTGATGATGCTTGGGGGTAAAACACTTTTGTTAGCCCCTCAATCACCCCTAAACCCAATCCCGTCACAATAGCGCCAGCAATTGATCCCATACCACCAATGACGACAACCGCAAACACCACGATAATTAAATTAGAGCCCATAACAGCCGTTACCTGGTAAATCGGTGCTGCCATTACTCCAGCAAAAGCAGCTAAAGCACAGCCAGCACCATAGGTAAGAGTAACTATCAGAGGCACATTAATCCCCAAGGCTTGCAGTAAACGTGGATTCTCGGTGCCGGCCCTTAACAAACTTCCTAAGCTGGTGCGCTCAATGAAATACCAGGTGGCAAAACAAACAATGAGGGCCAAGAAGACAACCCAAAGCCTGTAATAAGGCAAGAATAATTCACCAACACGTAAGCCGCCTTGCAAAAGCTCGGGCACCGGATAACTATTACCTAGTGCGCCAAACCAATGACGAAACATGCCCTCTATGACCAAGGCTAGGCCGAAGGTTAACAACAGACCATATAAATGATCTAAATGATAAAGACGTTTTAGCATCGTTTTTTCAATCAACATGCTAAAAAGCCCTACGAGTAGTGGAGCCAAAATGAGGGCTACAAAATAATTTAATTGAAAATCTGGCACTCCAATCCAGTCCCCAATTTGTGTTAATCCAAGCCATGCCACCATGGCACCCAACATATATTGGGCGCCATGGGTGAAGTTAATGACATTTAATAAGCCAAAAATTACCGCCAGACCCAGGCTCAAGAGCGCATAAAAGGAGCCATTAATCAGCCCAATTAAAAGCTGAGAGACCAAGGCCTGCGGGGTAATTCCGAGCAGCTCAAACATGGATTAGTTATGGCCCTGATTAATTAGTAACTAACTTGCATTTTGATTGCGATAAAGGCAATGTGGCATCTTTTGCCGCAATTATCTTGGCAACTTTAGCGACGTCATTAGGCCCCTTGGATTCACTAGGGCTCTTGACTTCAAGCAAGTACATATCATGCTCGAACTTGCCATCCGCGCGAATCTTCCCCTTAAAGAGACCATCATTAATTTCAACTGATTTCAGCTGCTTCATTACGGCATCCGAGTTATCCGTTTTTGTTGCCTCTACGGCCTTCAAATACTGCATCGTTGCAGAATAAACACCAGCTTGAACCGAGGTTGGTGCCTTTCCTTTGAAATCCTTCATGAAGCGCTCAGCAAATTTACGATTTGCATCATTAAAGTCCCAATACCAACCCTCAGTAAATGTCATACCAGCCGTTTGTTTTAAACCAAGGGCTTGAATGTCGCTTGTAAACATTAGCAAGGGCACAACTGTTTGTTTCGATCCCATAATGCCAAGCTCAGCAGCTTGTTTGACCGATCCAATAGTGTCTCCACCCGCATTTGCCAAGCCAATGACCTCGGCTTTCGACGCTTGAGCTTGTGCCATAAATGAGGAGAAGTCAGTAGTATTAATTGGATGCTTAACACCCCCTAATACTTTTCCGCCATTAGCTACAACCACTTCGGTGGTATCGCGCTCGAGGGTATGACCGAACGCATAATCTGCCGTGACAAAGAACCAAGTCTTCTTGCCAGAGTCGACCACTGCCTTGCCGGTCCCGCGTGAGAGAGCATAGGTATCGTAGACATAGTGAATGCTGTATGGGGTGCACTTCTCATTGGTAATTTGCAAAGATGCCGCGCCATTCACAATTGAGACTCGCTTGAATTGTTCCGCTACTTCCATGGCAGCCAGAGCAGATGCGGTCGACACATTACCTACAATCATGTCAACTTTGTCTTTCTCAAACATCTCGCGTGCTTTAGAGCTGGAGAGGTCTGCTTTCGACTGTGTATCAGCAGAGGTAATGACAATTTTTTTGCCTAGCACTTGCCCACCAAAATCTTTGGCGGCCATCTGTGCTGCCAATACTGCGCCAGGACCTTCAATCGCCGAATAAATTCCGGACAGGTCAGTAAGCACCCCAATCCTAATTTCGTTATCCGAAATTGTTTGTGCGTGAGCGGGGATCGTAGTTGTTATAAAACTGGTTGCAACTATTGTTGCAATGACAGACTTTTTCATTTGAACATCTCCTTATTAACTCGTTTCATTTTTTAATTACACTCCTAGTAGAACCTTAAGCCGCTCTTCGTTAGCCTTAAGCTCACCTTTCTCAACTACCTTTACAACCTGCCCGTGCTCTATGACATAGTTCCTATCGGCAAGTTTTGAGGCAAATCTAAAGTTTTGTTCTACCAAAATAATAGTAAATCCACGCTCTTTTAGTGTACGAACAACTTCAGAAAGTTTTTGTACGATTACTGGTGCCAATCCCTCTGTAATCTCATCGAGTAATAAGATATTTGCACCTGTTCGCAAAATCCGTGCAATAGATAACATTTGCTGCTCTCCACCTGAAAGCTTTCCGCCGGGGCTAGAGCGTCGCTCGTATAGGTTCGGAAACATTTCATAAATTTCACTTACTTCCATCGCCAAGCCTTCGCCAACCTTAGGCGGCAACATTAAATTTTGTTCGCAGCTTAGGCTTGTAAAAATACCCCGCTCCTCGGGACAATAACCAATTCCTAACTTGGCAACTTGATGGGTTGGCATACTCATTACATCAAGACCGCTGACTTTGATCGATCCAGTTCTGCTAGAAACCAAACCTAATATAGCCCTTAGGGTTGTCGTTCGCCCTGCTCCATTGCGACCCAACAAGCAGACAACCTCACCCTTGTTTACTGACAAATTTATCCCATGTAACACGTGGGATTCACCGTACCAGGCATTAAGATTTTGGATTTCTAAAGCTAGAGTGCTCATGCTCTGATTAGCTGCCCTCTAGTTCGGTGTCTGCGGTGCCCATGTACGCTTCCATCACTTGAGTATTTTTCGAAACCTGCTCATAGGAGCCCTCAGCAATGACTTCGCCCCGCTGTAAAACAGAGATGGTAGTTGCAATATTTGCTATCACTTTCATATTGTGCTCCACCATCAAAACGGTCTTACCTTTGGATACTTTTTTTATTAGTTCAGTGATAAGCTCGACATCCTCGTGGCCCATGCCTTGGGTTGGCTCATCGAGCAACATAAGCTCAGGATCCATGGCAATAGTGGCTGCAATTTCGAGCGCACGCTTTCTTCCATAGGGCAGATTTACTGCTAGCTCATCGGCAAATTCACTCAGATCTACTTGGTTAAGCGCCTCCATCGCGCGCGCATTTAGTACGTCTAGAGAATTTATATTTCTCCAAAAATAAAATGAGCTACCTAAGGAACGCTGAATTCCAAAGCGCACATTTTCAAGTACTGTCATATGGGGGAATACCGCCGATATTTGAAAAGAGCGAATGATGCCTTTGCGTGCAATCTGTGAGGGCTTTTCGGCAGTAATATCCATGCCATTAAAAAGAATTTTTCCAGAACTCGGCTCTAAAAATTTTGTCAGCAAATTAAAACAAGTTGTTTTGCCGGCTCCGTTAGGACCAATAAGCGCGTGTATAGCACCACGCTCGACAGCTAAGTTCACTTTATTTACCGCAATAAAGCCATTAAATGACTTTGTGAGATCTTCCGTTTTGAGGATGATGTTTTCTTTGGCCAAGCTACTGAGACTTTCAAAATGACATTAGATAAAAAGCATAGCCCAAATACAGTCAAATACGTATAGTGCTAACCCTATGCTAAACCCCCCTGTTTATGGTGTGCTGGCAATTTATTGTTGAGCGCAAGCCCAACCAAGATCAGCAAGCGCGCCCGCCTTCTTGCCATTTTCAGAGGCATCGCTCGCATTAGCATTCCCGTCTAATGCTCTCTTGGTGATGCCATGCAAGATCGCCGATATTCTAAATAAGTTATAGACCATTAAAAATCGCCAATGTTCAGCAACCGGCCTATTAAGCTGTTTCTCATAGAGTGCAATATATTGCGCTTCACTCGGAATTCCGAGGGCGGCCAAATCTAGCCCCTGTATTCCGCGCCAAAGGGTGGGTGCGATTCTCCAGGCCATGCATTGATATGCAAAATCAGCAAGCGGATTGCCTAAGGTGGAAAGCTCCCAATCTAAAACACCGATGATGCGTAAGTCGGTTTTGTCAAAGATGAGATTGTCCATACGAAAGTCGCCATGGATCAGCGAGGTTTCATCTTCGGGTGGAATATGCTCTGGTAACCAATCCATAAGCCTATTAAGAGAGGCGGGGATTGGAATCTTTGCCTCGCGCACCTGTCGAGACCAGCGTGTAATTTGCCGCGCAAAATAATTTCCAGGTTTACCAAAAGTTTCTAATCCAAGATTCACATAATTTAGGCGATGAATAGCAGAAATAGTGCGATTCATTTGTTCGTAAACTCGCTGACGCTCACTAGGCATAAGGCCTGGTAAAGACTGGTCTACAAAGACCCGGCCGTCTAAATACTCCATGATGAAAAAGGCCGTTCCAATAATGCTTTCATCTTCACAATAAGCCAACATTTGGGGTACGGGGACATCTGTGCTGGCTAGTGCTTTCATGACGCGATACTCTCGATCAACCGCATGTGCTGACGGCAATAAAACTCCGCTCGGTTTTTTTCTGAGCACGTAATGCACCTTGCCGTCACTAATTTTGTAAGTGGGGTTTGACTGACCGCCCGTGAGCTGGCTTAACTCAATCGGCCCCCCAGTAATACCAAGGTCTTTTAAATAACGGCTCAGCGGCTCATGAAAAGAAGGGGCATTCATTGATTGACTTATTTACAGGCCGCTAACAAGATGCCCGCCATCGACAGCAACTATTGACCCGGTCATGGCTTTGCTTGCATCAGAAGCTAATAGCAATAGTGGCCCATTTAAATCTTCCAAATTATTGAAGCGTCTTGTGGGTATGCGGGCCAGAATTTTTTGTCCTGCTTCACTCAGCAGAAAGTCACGGTTGAGATCGGTAATCACATAGCCCGGCAGTAATGCGTTCATGCGTATTTGGTGTCGTGCTAGTTCTAGGGCCATTACTTTTGTGAGTTGAATTACTCCCGCTTTTGAGATGACATATGGCGCTACTCCACCGATGACCCGCTCTCCCAAAATGGAGGCAACGTTCACAATATTGCCGGGCTTATTCGCGGCCGTTAGGCGCCTAGCCGCTTCGGTGGCAACCAACCAACAGCCCTTTAGATTTGTATCAATTACGGTATCCCAATCAACCTCGGTTTGTTCGAGCAATTTACGATTGATGCTAGTGCCAGCATTATTAATAACGACTGTGGGCAAAGACCATTGTGCAAGCTCATCAAAACATCTTGTTACGCTCTCCTTGTTTGTGACGTCTAATTCAAATGCCTTGGCTTGACCGCCCATTTGCATGATGTCATCAACAATGGTTTGCAGTTGTTTTTTGCGACGCGAAGCTATGGCAACCCTGGCTCCTGATTGAGCTAAAAATATGGCGCAGTGTTTGCCAATTCCGCTAGAAGCCCCAGTTATAAGGACTGTTTTGTTTTCCAATCGAAACAACTCACTCATATTTATTAACTAGATTCTTTGCCGTCAATAAGTTTGCGCGCCATGCTCCAGCGGTGTACTTCACTAGGGCCGTCATAGATCCGAAAGCCCCGCATATCCTGAAATATTTTCATTAGTGCAGTTTCGCCAGTAATGCCTTGCCCCCCCAAAATTTGTACGCAACGATCTATTACTCGCCATTCAGCTTCAGAACAAATTACTTTTGTACGGCTAGATTCAAAATTGCAACGCTGGCCTTGATCAAGCAACCACGCAGTATGCAAAATATTTAAACGCGAAGTTTGTAGGTCCATATCGTTGTCAGCCAACATAAACCCCACACCTTCGTGCTCACCTAACATTTTTCCGAAAGCTTCGCGTTTTTTTGCGTAGGCAATTGCAATATCTTGTGCGCGTCTCGCCTGGCCAAGCCAGCGCATGCAATGTGTCAGTCGTGCGGGTGCTAGCCGAACTTGTGCATTCTTAAAGCCTTTTCCAGGCTCACCCAATACTTGGTCTGCAGGCACTCGTAAGTTAGTAAAGTGAAGCACCCCGTGACCGCCAGTAAAACAGCTATCCATTGCATCCATATTGCGCACTAGTTCAATGCCCGGCGTATTCATGTCGGCAAGAAACATGGTTGCAGTACCATCTTCTATTCGCGCCATGATGATTGCAAAATTAGCCCCATCAGCCCCAGTAATAAACCATTTTTGTCCATTAATAAGATAGTCATTCTTATCTTTTTTGGCGGTTGTCATGAGCATGGATGGGTCTGATCCTGCTCCTGGCGACGGTTCAGTCATCGCAAAGCAGGAGCGAATATCCCCAGCTACCAAGGGCTTAAGCCAGCGCCTTTTTTGTTCTGGACTTGCAACCGCTTCTAATAAATGAATGTTGCCCTCATCGGGCGCGTGAATGTTCATGGCCGTTGGGCCTAAAGAGGAGTACCCAGCCTCTTCAAAAACAATTGCTTTTTCAGTGTGACTCAAACCAAGCCCCCCCATCTCTATCGAGGCATGGGGTGTCAATAAGCCAGCTTGGCGTGCCAGAGCAATCAGTTCGGCACGTAATTCATCCGATGGCCCATGTGCGTTTTGTCGCGGATCTTTTTCGAACGGAATGATTTGATCGCGTATAAATAGTCGCGTTCTATCCCTCAACCCTTCCAGCTTGGGCGTTAAAGTGAAGTCCATCTTTTTATTGTAACGGCTGTGATGTGGAGTTTTCGGGACGATTTAAGCCCCCGCATTTTTGCAGCTGCCGATGGCCAATATTTCGGCGTTTTGTTTAAAAACCGTCCGGCTTTTAAGCTAGCAATTACTTTTGGTGAAAATTTTATAATCAAATCAATAACTTACATCTTAGCAAGACTATTGTGAGTTTATGGCTCACATTTGTTTCACGTGAAACCTACAAAATGCTATGATCATCGCCCTATATAAGGCAAATCATGCGGTATACAAAAAATTTCGATGTCATTGTGGTTGGTGGTGGTCATGCTGGGACTGAGGCCGCCCTAGCAGCTGCGCGCATGGGATGCGATACGCTATTGATAACTCATAGCATTGAGAGTTTGGGTGCCATGAGCTGTAACCCCTCTATTGGCGGCATTGGTAAAGGCCATTTGGTTAAAGAGATTGACGCCATGGGAGGGGCCATGGCCGCTGCTACTGACGAGGCAGGCATTCAGTTCAGGATTCTGAACTCCAGCAAGGGTCCTGCCGTCCGTGCTACCCGCGCACAAGGCGATCGAGTTTTATATAAGGCGGCAATTCGTCGTCGTCTCGAAAACCAAGAAAATCTGACCCTCTTCCAGGGTGCGGTGGATGATTTATTGGTGCAGGGAGACGAGGTCCAAGGCGTAATCACGCAAATGGGCTTGAAATTTATGGCTAAGAAGGTAGTGCTAACAGCAGGCACCTTTTTGGATGGGAAGATTCATGTTGGTTTAAATAACTTTGCTGGCGGAAGAGCTGGTGATCCAGCTGCAGCCTCTCTTTCGGCCAGACTTAAAGAGCTCAAACTTCCACAGGGAAGACTAAAGACCGGTACCCCGCCACGGATTGATGGGCGGACTATTGATTTTTCGGTAATGCTGGAGCAGCCCGGCGATTTGGATCCTGTGCCTGTTTTTTCCTACTTAGGCCGACCTGAACAGCACCCCAAACAAGTTCCCTGTTGGATTACCCATACAAATGAGCAAACACACGACATTATTCGGGGCGGCCTGGACCGCTCCCCAATGTATACGGGCCTTATTGAGGGGGTTGGCCCCCGCTATTGCCCCTCGATTGAAGACAAGATTCACCGCTTTGCCTCTAGAAATAGCCACCAGATCTTTTTGGAGCCCGAGGGCTTAACGACTAACGAGTTTTACCCCAACGGCATCTCCACAAGCCTGCCTTTTGATGTTCAGTGGAGTTTGGTGAGAAGTATCCGTGGGCTAGAGTCGGCTGTAATTGTTCGCCCTGGTTATGCTATTGAGTACGACTTTTTTGATCCGCGCTATTTGCGCCATAGCTTGGAAACAAAAGCCATTGCTGGCCTGTATTTTGCGGGCCAGATCAACGGCACCACTGGGTACGAGGAAGCTGCTGCACAGGGAATGCTTGCTGGTATCAATGCTGGCTTAGCTGCAAAAGGCAAAGAGCCTTGGCTACCAAAGCGCAGCGAGTCTTATATTGGCGTTTTAGTGGACGATCTCATTACCCTAGGTGTCCAAGAGCCCTATCGCATGTTTACTAGCAGAGCCGAATATCGCCTCAGCTTGCGCGAGGACAATGCAGACCTGCGATTAACCACAATTGGTCGCGAGCTGGGTTTGGTTAACGACTACCGTTGGAATACGTTTTGTAGAAAACAAGATGCTGTTTCACGTGAAACATCGCGCTTGCAAGAAATTTGGATTGGGCCAAAACACACCTCAGCGAGTGCCGTTTCTGAGCTTTTAGGCCAAGATTTGTCTCATGAATGTAGTTTGGCCGACCTTTTAAGGCGCCCAGGCGTTACTTATGAAGCGGTTACCCATATCGCAAATGAGCTATGGTCTCCCGGAGCTCTAGATGATGATCTGGGTTTGGCACAGCAAATTAGTGACCAGGTGGAGATTTCTATCAAATATCAAGGGTATATAGATAGACAGGCAGTCGAGATTGCTCGGCAAGAGCATAACGAAAATTTCCCTCTATCTGAGGCTTTAGATTACAACCAAGTCCTTGGCCTATCCAAAGAGGTGCAACAAAAGCTAAATTTGCATAAGCCTGGAACTCTTGGTCAGGCCGGCAGAATTTCTGGCGTTACTCCTGCGGCCCTGTCTTTATTATTGGTGCACTTAAAAAAAGGCCTAGGCCGCACCCAAGAAGAAGCCCATGAACAATGATTTGATTTCCTTGGGAATTCAAGACTTAGGCCTCAATCTCAGCCCTGACAATATTGCACACTTAGAGCTCTTTTTACAGGAAATGGGCCGCTGGAATCAGGTGCATAATTTGACCGCAATTGAGGGTGGGACTAACTCAGTTCGTCTGCATCTTATTGATTCTATTACAGTTTTACCAGTAATGCGGCAGTTTTTAAATATACAGAGCCCCAAAATTGCCGATCTTGGATCGGGGGGTGGCTTGCCTGCAATCCCTATTGCTATTCTGCAGCCAAGCTGGCACCTGACGCTAATCGAAGCCATTCGAAAAAAAACAGCATTCCTACAACATGTACGCGGTCGGCTTAGCCTGAATAATGTCGACGTCTTGAGTGAGCGTGCCGAGGCGGTTGCGCAATCTCAGCCAGGACAGTTTGATGCGGTAATTTCTAGGGCGTTTACCAGCCTTACCCACTTTCTAGAGCTTTCTCTCCCCCTACTAAAGCCTGATGGCCTCGTGTTTGCGATGAAGGCTAAGCGAGCAGATGAGGAGCTGCGGGATGTTTGTATGGACAGCTGGAGACTTTTGGCAGACGCAGCTCTGCAAATCCCAAATTTAGCGGTGGAGCGGCGACTTTTGGTTCTTGCCCCAGTGAATAAATAAGCTTTAAAAAACGCAACATCTTTAAGAAAAATTATGGCAAAAATATTTTGTATTGCAAATCAAAAAGGCGGTGTTGGAAAAACAACCACGGCTGTTAATTTGGCTGCCGGTTTAGCGGGGCATCGTCAACGCGTTTTGTTGGTGGATTTAGATCCACAAGGAAATGCCACGATGGGGTCTGGAATCGAAAAGGCGAACCTTGCCAGCACGGTCTATCAAGTACTTATTGGCCTCTCAACGGTTGGTGAATCAGTTGTGCCTTGTGAAAGCTCCGGCTATGACGTTCTGCCAGCAAATCGTGATTTAGCGGGCGCGGAAATTGAGTTGGTGGACTTAGATTCTCGCGAGCAAAGATTAAAAGATGCGCTTGCTGTCGTTACCAATGATTACGACTTTATTCTGATTGACTGCCCTCCCGCACTATCTTTATTAACCTTAAATGGATTATGTGCAGCGAATGGTGTGATCGTACCAATGCAGTGTGAGTATTTTGCATTAGAGGGGTTGTCAGATTTGGTGAACACCATCAAACAGGTGCACGCAAATTTAAATCCTGACTTAGTCATCATTGGCCTGTTACGAGTAATGTTTGATTCGCGCATGTCGCTTCAACAGCAAGTCTCTGATCAACTGCTCGAACACTTTGGCGATAAAGTATTTAAAAGCATCATTCCCCGCAACGTTCGCTTGGCTGAAGCCCCGTCATACGGGCTTCCGGGGGTAGCGTTCGATAAGACGTCGCGCGGCGCCAAAGCCTATTTAGAGTTTGGTGCTGAGATGATTGAACGTATTAAACAAATGTAAAACCGAGGATTAAAAACATCATGGCTGTAATCAAGAAAAAAGGTTTGGGTCGTGGCTTGGATGCGCTGCTTGGTGACAAGGCGCAAAAAGAAACAGGCTCAGAAATCAATCGTCTGCCGTTGACAGCTTTACAGGCTGGTAAATATCAACCACGTCAAAAAATGGAGGCAGGTCCACTACAGGAGCTGGCTGAAAGTATTCGTGAACAAGGTGTGATGCAACCATTACTGGTTCGCTTAATTGGCCCCGGTAAATACGAAATTATTGCGGGCGAGCGCCGCTTTCGAGCGGCAACTTTGGCTGGATTAAAAGAGGTGCCGGTATTGGTTTCTGGCGCCAACGATCAAGCTGCTGCTGCAATGGCTTTGATTGAGAATATGCAGCGCGAAGACTTGAATCCGCTGGAAGAGTCGCAGGGCCTCGTTAGGCTGATTGAGGAGTTTGGATTTACGCATGAGCAAGCAGCAAAAGCAGTGGGCAAGTCTCGTAGCGCTGTGACCAATTTATTGCGCTTAAATCAACTGGCAAAACCAGTGCAAGTAATGCTTTTGGCTGGCGATATTGATATGGGCCATGCCCGTGCACTTTTGCCTTTGCCCGGCGCAAGCCAGGTTGCTTTGGCGCAAAGAATAGCTGCGCAAGGCTTATCTGTCCGCGAGGCCGAAAGAATGTCTGCTACCCTTGCTCTTGCGGGCGGCCAAATTGGCGACAAAAAAGTCAAAACTCAAGCTCAGGCTAGCGAAGTTAGCCTTGACCCTGATACACGCCGCTTAACTCAAGAAATCGCTGATTTGATCGGCCTCAGCACGGAATTTAAGTTCAAAGGCAAGGGCGGGGAGATCAGAATTCGCTTTAGCCAGTTTGATGAGCTGGATTCCTTATTAAAAAAGTTGGGCATTGAAATCTAAAAATACTCAAAAAATGTCCCCAAATCCTTTGACATATTGCACTGCACACATTAAACTTTCGGGGCTAAATTGATTCCTCAAAAAAATCAATTTTCCGAGTTAGATGACTGGGATGAGCCCAAAGAAGAGGTGTATCGGGTTCTGACCAAAGCGGAGATAGTTGCCCTGCAGCAAAGCAACGCAAAAAAGTACCCCGCTCTATCCCCTTGGAAAATCATATTGGCCCAAGTGCTGGTAACAGTAGTAAGCATGGTGGTTTGGTCATTTTTTGGGGAGCCGGTAGGGGTAAGCGTTTATACTCAGTCGGCCTTTTTAGGTGGTTTAATTAGCGTCTTGCCTTCAGCCTTGTTTCTAGCAAGATTGGAAATGGCAAAAAAATCGCAAATATTAAACCCAGGTAGATTTTTGGCGGCATTGGTTTCTGGCGAATTTATCAAAATCGTCGTGACGCTGATGTTGTTTATAGGGGTTGCTTATTCCTTCCCTAGCGTGCTCTGGGTCCCTTTGCTGGTGACTTACCTGCTTGCTTTGAAGTGTGTTTGGTTGGCGTGGCTGTGGCGCTGAGAGTAACAAATGAGATTCAAACAAAGGACTAGTTAAGAGATGTCTAGCGAAGTAAACCAAGCCCAAGGGGCAGCTGAGCAAATGACGCCAACAGCGTACATTTCCGAGCATTTACAGAATCTCACAAATACAGGTGGCGCCCAAGCTTCCATCATCGATTTCAGCATCATCAATTTAGATACTATTTTCTGGGCTTCCTTGATGGGTTTGCTGACAGTATTTATTTTGTTAATTGCCGCGCGTCGTGCAACACCAGGCGTACCAGGCCGGTTTCAATGTTTTGTAGAAATGATGGTGGAAATGGCTGAGAGTCAATCCAAGAGCATCGTCCATGGCGACCGTTCTTATATTGCACCGCTCGCCTTGTTTGTTTTCTTCTGGATCATCCTTCTCAATACTTTAGACTTAATTCCAGTGGATTGGGTTTTGGGCGTGAATCATTTCATTGAGAGTTTTGGCGTGCATGTGCCCCATCACAAATTGGTCCCCACAACCGATCTCAATGCCACCATGGGCATGTCTCTTTCCGTTTTAGTTTTAGTTTTCTTCTACAGCTTTAAGGTCAAAGGTTTTGGCGGCTTTTTGCATGAGCTGATTTCCGCTCCATTTGGTGCAAAGTGGTACCTAGCCCCGTTCAACCTCGCCCTGAACATCATTGAGTATCTTGCTAAAGGGGTCTCCTTGGGAATGCGACTGTTCGGCAATATGTATGCTGGCGAGCTAGTTTTCCTATTAATTGCATTGCTAGGAAGCGTGTGGACATTTAATTTGGATTTATCCCTGTTCGGATTGGTGGGCCACGTTATTGCTGGATCAGCTTGGGCCATCTTCCACATTTTGGTTATTTTATTGCAAGCCTTCATTTTCATGATGTTGACTCTGGTCTACATTGGGCAAGCGCATAGCCATCACTAAGATTTTTATTTTTAACTTATCTCTTTAACTTCAGGAGTCAGCAACATGCAACAATTTCTCGCAAATATTCAAGGTTACACAGCAATCGCTATCGGTATCATCATTGGCCTGGGCGCGATTGGTGCTTGTTTAGGCATTGCATTGATGGGCGGCAAGTACATCGAAGCTTGTGCACGTCAACCAGAATTGATGGAGCCACTCCAAACTAAGATGTTCCTCTTGGCTGGTTTGATCGATGCTGCGTTCTTGATCGGCGTTGGTGTCGCAATGTTGTTTGCGTTCGCAAACCCACTGCTCGCAGTTATTAAGTAATTGTTTTGGCGTGGATGACCACCAGGTTATCCAACCGTTCTCAACAATACTGAAAGGAATATCGTGAATCTGAACGCGACCCTATTCGCGCAAATGATCGTCTTCTTCGTCCTCTGGTGGGTTGTCGCACGCTTTGTGTGGCCACCATTAGTTAAGGCCTTAGATGAGCGGTCAAGCAAAATTGCTGATGGTTTAGCTGCTGCCGAGCGTGGTAAAGAAGCGCTAGCACTAGCCAGCAATGAAGCTGAGCAAGAATTATCTAAAGCACGCCAAGAAGGTGTGCAACGTGTTGCAGAAGCTGAAAAACGTGCACAAATGTCGGCTGAAGAAATTCGCGCCAATGCACAAGCAGAGGCAGCCCGTATTATTTCTCAAGCTAGGCAAGATGCAGATCAACAAGTAACTCGTGCCCGTGAAGTACTGCGAGCTGAAGTTGCAGTATTGGCCGTTAAAGGTGCTGAGCAAATTTTGCGTCGTGAAGTAGACGCAAAGGTGCATGGCACATTGCTTGATCAACTTAAGGCAGAACTCTGATATGGCTGAATTAGCCACCATTGCTCGCCCTTACGCCGAAGCGCTTTTTCAAAGTACTAAGCCTGCTGAACTGGCCACTAGTTTGGAGCAATTAAATGAACTGGCGCAGCTTGCTGCATTGCCAGAAGTTGCTGCTTTATCAAACAATCCAAAAGTATCGGCAGACGATTTAAGTAAATTACTTTCTGGCATGGTGAAAACTAAGTTGGATGGCAAGGTCGCAAGCTTTTTGAGTTTAGTAAATCAAAACCACCGTTTATCAGCCATTCCTGAAATTGCTAGTCAATTTGAAGCGATGAAGAATCAGAGCGAAGGTGCAGCAGAAGTAATGATTACTAGCGCATTCCCATTAGAGGGTTCTGCGCTAAAAGATTTGTTGTCAAGTTTGAAGAAGCGCTTTGGGGGTAAAGAATTGCGCCCAACTATTCAAGTAGATCCTGCATTGATTGGTGGAGTTCGCATTCAGGTTGGTGATGAGGTGTTGGATAGTTCAGTTAAAGCACAGTTAGCTCAAATGCAAGCAAGTCTTGGCGCATAAGTTATCCCTATTAAGAACATACGAAATAAGACCCAGGAGTAAGTAATGCAACTCAACCCTTCCGAGATCAGTGAACTGATTAAAAGCCGAATTAGCGAAATGGGTGTCGATTCCCAACTTCGCAACGAAGGTACTGTAATTTCAGTTACCGACGGTATTTGCCGCGTACATGGCTTGTCTGGAGTTATGCAGGGCGAAATGTTGGAGTTTCCTAACAACACTATCGGCCTCGCCTTGAACCTTGAGCGTGATTCAGTGGGCGCAGTGGTGTTGGGTGAGTACACCCACATTAAAGAAGGCGATCCAGTTAAGTGTACGGGCCGCATTTTGGAAGTTCCAGTGGGTCCAGAGTTGCTCGGCCGTGTTGTAAACGCACTCGGTCAGCCAATTGATGGCAAAGGCCCAGTCAATACCAAGCTAACGGACTTTATTGAAAAAGTTGCTCCAGGCGTTATTGCCCGTCAGTCTGTTAGTCAGCCACTTCAAACTGGTTTGAAGGCGATTGATGCGATGGTTCCAATTGGCCGTGGTCAGCGCGAGTTGATTATTGGTGATCGTCAAACAGGTAAGACAGCAGTTGCGGTTGATGCGATCATCAACCAAAAAGGTAAAGGCGTTTATTGCGTTTATGTGGCGATTGGCCAAAAAGCCTCTACGATTGCTAACGTAGTTCGCAAGCTCACAGAGCTGGGAGCAATGGAATACACCGTTGTTGTGGCAGCAAGTGCTTCTGAGTCTGCAGCAATGCAATACCTCTCAGCCTATGCTGGTTGCACTATGGGTGAATACTTCCGCGACCGCGGTGAAGATGCATTGATCGTGTATGACGACTTAACAAAGCAAGCTGTTGCATACCGTCAAATTTCCTTACTTTTGCGTCGCCCACCGGGCCGTGAAGCTTACCCTGGTGATGTGTTCTATCTCCACTCTCGTTTGCTTGAGCGTGCTGCGCGTGTAAGCGCTGAATACGTAGAGAAATTTACAAATGGTTCAGTAAAAGGTAAGACAGGCTCTTTGACTGCACTGCCAATTATTGAGACTCAAGCTGGTGACGTTTCTGCATTCGTTCCAACCAACGTGATTTCGATTACTGACGGCCAAATCTTCTTGGAAACTGACTTGTTTAACGCTGGCGTCCGCCCTGCGATTAACGCCGGTATCTCTGTGTCACGCGTTGGTGGTGCAGCTCAAACTAAAGTGATCAAGAAATTATCTGGCGGCATTCGTACCGACTTAGCGCAGTATCGTGAATTAGCAGCCTTTGCGCAGTTTGCTTCTGACCTTGATGATGCAACGCGTAAGCAGCTCGAGCGCGGTAAGCGCGTAACAGAGCTTTGCAAGCAAGCCCAGTACAAGCCTTTGCAGGTTTGGGAAATGGGTGCCTCACTTTATGCAATGAATAACGGTTATTTCGATGATCTTGAAGTGAAGCATGTATTGGCATTCGAAAAAGGTTTGCAAGATCATTTGAAATCTAAATACGCTGATTTAGTTGGCCGTATTGAAGAGACTAAAGATTTGAGCAAAGATGACGAAGCCGCTTTGCGTGCTGCCATTGAGGATTACAAGCGTTCAGCCTCTTTCTAAGAGGGTTCGCATAAATCATGGCAAGCACAAAAGAGATACGATCTAAGATCAAGAGCGTGCAAAACACGCGCAAGATCACGAAGGCGATGGAAATGGTCGCTGCATCTAAGATGCGGCGCGCCCAAGAGCGCATGCGTAATGCACGTCCTTATGCTGAAAAAATTCGTGAGATTGTTGCTAATCTTTCTAAAGCTAATCCAGAGTTCCGCCCTGCCTACATGGCAACTCGTGATGTGAAAAAAATTGGCACGATCTTGGTCACAACAGACAAAGGTTTATGCGGTGGTTTGAATACCAATGTATTGCGTCTGATTGCAAACCAAGTTCGCGATATGCAGGGCGTCAACGTTGGCATTGAATACACAGCAATTGGCTCAAAGGGCCTGCAGTTTTTAAATCGCTCAAAAGCAAAATTGATTTCTCAAACAATCCAGATTGGCGACACGCCACATATGGATGTCTTGATTGGCGCAATTACTGCCCAGTTGGAAGCGTTTGAGCGCGGTGAAATTGATGCTGTTTATTTAGCCTATACCCGCTTTGTAAATGCAATGAAACAAGAGCCTGTTTTAGAGAAGCTCTTACCTTTGGAGCCAGCAGCATTAACTCCAGAAGAGAAGACAGGAAATTCTTGGGATTACATCTACGAGCCAGACGCAGAGTCCATCTTGAACGGCTTGCTCAAGCGTTATGTAGAGGCAATGATTTATCAAGCGGTTGCTGAAAATATGGCTTCAGAACAATCTGCGCGGATGGTTTCAATGAAGGCCGCCTCAGATAATGCGAAGAATGTCATTGGCGAATTGCAATTGGAATACAACAAAACACGACAGGCTGCTATTACTAAAGAGCTGTCAGAGATTGTTGGCGGAGCGGCTGCGGTTTAAGCGGTCAGCGTTTAGGATTACGAAAGAATTCAGGAATTAAAAGCGGAGAAATGCGATGAGTAACGGAAATATCGTGCAGTGTATCGGTCCAGTGGTGGACATTCAGTTCCCACGTGACAACATGCCAAACATTTATGATGCCTTGACATTAGTTGA
>JBBAQC010000009.1:59694-71235 GCA_040400535.1 Polynucleobacter sp.
TTTGCTGGTGTTGGTGAGCGCACTCGTGAAGGTAATGACTTTTATCACGAGATGAAAGAATCCAACGTTGTTGACAAAGTGGCTATGGTATTTGGTCAAATGAACGAGCCTCCTGGTAACCGTTTACGTGTTGCGTTGACTGGTTTGACAATGGCTGAAGCTTTCCGTGACGAAGGCCGTGACATTTTGTTCTTTGTTGATAACATTTATCGTTACACACTCGCCGGTACTGAAGTATCAGCGTTGCTCGGTCGTATGCCGTCTGCTGTGGGTTACCAGCCTACATTGGCTGAAGAGATGGGTAAATTGCAAGAGCGTATTACTTCAACTAAGACTGGTTCCGTTACTTCGATTCAGGCCGTGTACGTTCCTGCGGATGACTTGACCGATCCATCACCAGCGACAACCTTCTTGCACTTAGACTCCACGGTTGTGTTGTCACGTGATATTGCTGCTTTAGGTATTTACCCAGCGGTTGATCCCTTGGATTCGACCAGCCGTCAGCTTGATCCACAAGTAGTTGGTCAGGAGCACTATGACGTAGCTCGTGAAGTGCAGATGACATTACAGCGCTATAAAGAGTTGCGCGACATTATTGCTATTTTGGGCATGGATGAGTTGTCACCAGAAGATAAATTAGCTGTGTCACGTGCACGTAAGATTCAGCGTTTCTTGTCCCAGCCGTTCCACGTAGCGGAAGTGTTTACTGGTTCACCAGGAAAATATGTTTCATTGAAAGAGACCATCCGTGGCTTCAAAATGATCTGTAGCGGCGAATTGGATCACTTACCAGAGCAAGCGTTTTATATGGTGGGTTCAATTGATGAAGCCATTGAGAAAGCTAAGAAGCTTTAATCGAACTCATCTAGGGAAATCATGTCAACCATACGCGTCGATGTTGTAAGTGCAGAGCGGTCTATTTTTAGTGGTGAAGCCAAGTTTGTTGCGCTTCCTGGTGAGAATGGTGAGCTTGGTATTTTGCGCGGCCACACTCCTTTGATTACACGCATTCGTCCAGGTTCAGTTCGTATTGAAAAAGCAGATGGCGATGAAGAGTTCGTATTCGTTGCGGGCGGTTATTTAGAAGTTCAGCCTGATCACGTTACTGTTTTGGCAGATACTGCCATTCGTGGCCATGATCTTGATGAAGCTAAAGCAAACGAAGCTAAGAAGCGCGCCGAAGAGGCAATGCAAAATCGTGGTACTGAGTTTGACTTAGCATTGGCTCAGTCAGAGTTTGCAATGGCCGCTGCTCAGCTTGCGGCAATTGCCCGTTTTCGTCGTAAAAAATAAAAGTCGGGCATTCCCTTGCTATTAAATGATCGGTTTCTAAAGGCTTGCTTTGGTGAGGCTGTTGACCAAACGCCGCTTTGGCTCATGCGTCAGGCGGGACGTTATCTCCCAGAGTACAACGCAACACGAGCAAGGGCCGGCAGTTTCTTGGGTCTTGCAAAAAATCCTCATTACGCAACGGAAGTAACGCTCCAACCCTTGGATCGTTACCCGCTAGATGCTGCAATTTTATTTTCTGATATCTTAACTATTCCAGATGCAATGGGATTGGGACTCAAATTTACTGCAGGCGAAGGCCCTAGCTTTGAGCACCCACTACGAACAGAAGAAGCGGTAAAGAAATTACGTGTTGCAGATATGGATCAGCTCAAATATGTATTTGATGCCGTATCAGAAATTCGCAAAGCATTGGTTCAAGATGGTAAGCAGCGCGTTCCGCTAATTGGTTTTTCTGGTAGCCCATGGACATTAGCTTGCTACATGATTGATGGTTCAGGCTCTGATGATTTCCGTCATGCCAAGACCATGATGTTTAGTCGCCCAGATTTGCTCGAGCATATTCTGGAGATTAATGTGCAGTCGGTGGCTGCCTATTTAATTGAGCAGGTTAAGGCAGGCGCGCAGGCACTAATGATTTTTGATACATGGGGAGGTTTACTTCCCGACGGTTGGTATCAGCGCATGTCCTTAGCTGCCATGCAAAAAGTGATTGCATTACTACCGCGTGAGCATGAGGGGCGTAAGATCCCAATCATTATGTTTACAAAAGGTGGCGGTATTTGGTTAAATGATATGGCGCAAGTTGGGGCAGATGTCATTGCGGTCGATTGGACTATGCGATTAAGCCGGGCCCGCAAACAACTCCTAGAAATCAATCAGCCTTTGGCTTTGCAGGGTAATTTAGACCCACTTATTTTATTTTCTGAGCCCCAACAAGTAGCCAGTGCAGCCGAAGCTCTTTTGATGGACTTGGCTCAGGCCCCAGCGTTAAAGCCCGGTCTGCATTCGCTTGATGGGCATATCTTTAACTTGGGCCATGGCATTAATCAATTTACCCCGCCCGAAAGTGTGTCAGCACTTTCTGAGACCGTCATTTCTAAGTCAAAAGCTTTGCGGATAAAGTAATAACCCTAAGTAATTGCTAACTTTAGCTCACATTTAGGCGAAAAGTTATGCACAGAAATGTGCAAAATAATAAATACAGTGAGATTCATGAGAATTATCAAAATCCACATTCAGTAATCGATATAACTTACTGATTTATATAGAATTAAATAAAACCCTGTTTTTCTGCGCTTAATAGCACTTGTATAAAATCATTGCAGAAACTATCAATAACAAATGATATCCACAGACTTATCCACAGGCTAAGATAGAAAACTCTAGTAAATGAAGCCAAACCCCATCATTGTGCAAGTAGTGATAGATAAGCCACTTGCTCAAGGTTTTGACTATCTGTGGGACGCTCAAAAACTAGGCAAGTTGCCTGAAATTGGACAAATAGTAGAGGTTTCTTTTGCTAGATCACGGCTTGTTGGTCTGGTAGTAAAAGTTAGCGATCACTCTGATTATGAGATTGAAAAACTCAAATCTGTAGAGCGCTTGGCTCCACTGCCAATTTTGGACTCCGCGCTATTACGACTAATGGGTTTTGCGAGCCAGTATTACATCCATGCGCTGGGTGAAACCATACTGCCTGTTATTCCCCAAATGTGGAAAAAAGTGGATGACTGGGAAAAGATCCCAGAAAAAATTGCATCAGCAGAAAAGAAGGGTAAAAAAAAGTCAGATGTCCTTCAAGAGGGGCTAATCACGCTTGATCAATTAAATGACGAACAAAAACATGCCTTACAAGAATTATTAGCCAATGCAAAAAAAGAAAATAAATTTAGAGCAATCTTATTGCAGGGACAAACCGGTAGCGGTAAGACTGCCGTATTTCTGAATTGGCTTGCAAGCGTCCTGAATGAAGATAAGGCACAAATTCTTTTGCTGGTGCCAGAAATCAATTTAACGCCACAACTTGAGAGGCGTGTCAGCGCTTACTTTCCAGATAAAAAAATGGCAGTGTTGCATAGCGGAGTGAGCGAGAAAAAAAGGGGGATTGCATGGCATGAGGCAATGACAGGCAAAGCCCGGATTATTTTGGGGACACGGTTAGCAGCTTTAACCCCTATGCCAAATCTACGCGCAATAGTTGTTGATGAGGAGCATGACCCCTCCTATAAACAGCAAGATGGTATACGTTACTCCGCAAGAGATTTGGCAATATGGCGAGCACACGATCAAAAAATTCCTATTGTGCTTTCGTCGGCTACACCATCTTTAGAAACATGGCTTGCGGCACAATCTGGTCGCTATGAATACATTCGACTAGATCAACGCGCGCAAGGTGCCAGCTTGCCGAATGTGCATTTAATCAATACACGCGACTCTCAAAATCAATTTAGCCCTGGCGATGCCGATAAGCCTAAACAAAAAAGTCTCATAACAAAGACGCTTGCAACTGCCATAAGCAAGTCACTCGCCGAAAAAAAACAAAGTTTAATTTTGCTTAATCGGCGTGGTTATGCTCCAGTACTCAGTTGCTCTGCATGCAATTGGTTATCAAAATGTACTCAATGCTCAGCATATACAGTGATGCATAAAGCTGGCGCATTAGGAAAAAGATCGGTATTAAGTTGCCATCACTGCGGACTAGCAAAGTCTATTCCACAGTTTTGCCCTGATTGCGGAAATGCAGATTTAAAAACGCTTGGTCATGGAACTCAAAAATTAGAAGATGCTATTGAAGAAATGTGGCCACAAGCGAGAGTGCTTAGGATAGATACCGACTCCAGTCGTAAAAGTAAAGGTGCAGAGGCGCTCTTTCAGGAAATACATCATGGTGATGTAGATGTTGTGATTGGTACTCAAATGATTGCCAAAGGACATGATTATCAAAATATTGGATTGGTTGCCGTATTAGATGCAGATAGTCGGCTGTATTCGGCGGACTTTAGGGCTGCAGAAAGATTGTTTGCTCAGCTAGTGCAAGTGGCTGGACGCGCCGGAAGATCCGGCACCAGTGGCGAGCGAGGTGGTGATATCTATATTGAGACCCAGTATCCAGAGTCACCCGTATTTCAGTTTTTATTGAAACATGATGTAGATGGATTTTTGGCATTTACTGCTAGCGAGCGCGAAGAAGCAAAATTGCCGCCCTACTCTTATCAGGCGCTCATTCATGCTGAAGGCAAAACCCTTGACAAGGCGATTCAGTTCTTAAGCGAGCTCAAGGCGCGCATGAAAAGCAGGAGCATGATTACAAAAGAGCTGAAGATGTATGACCCTGTGCCCAAGCCCGTCATGAAAGTTGCTGGTTCAGAGCGCGCCCAATTATTAATTGAATCAGAAAATCGCAAGGCGCTACAGGAAGCGCTTGAAATGATTGATCAAGAATTACGTCAAGATTCCACTGGAAGAATCAGTAAAGCAACTCGTATTCGTTGGCTAGTAGAACGAGATCCGATTAATATTTAAGCGCCTGGACCAGATTCATATTGCGCAAGCGGCATCAAAGCTTCTAGATCAACATTCAGAGATTCTGATGAGCTTGGTTTAATCTTAAGCAGCCAAACTGCATAAGGTTTTTCATTCACTATCTCTGGACTGGCATCCATCTCTTCATTAAGGGCAACGATCTCGCCACTAATGGGCGCATGAATATCACTCGCAGCTTTGACAGACTCAATTACAGCGATAGCTTCACCCTGCTTCACTTGCTGCCCAATTTCAGGGGCTTTAAAAAACATCACATCACCCAAGGATTCTTGGGCATGATTGCTGATACCAACCCACACTAAGTCATCATCTTCGATGCTGGCCCACTCATGCGTTTCTGCAAATTTAAATGTGTCGTGAGTTTTCATTAGGTATCCCATCGTTTTTACTTTTACGTCTTTGTCATCTATTGGTGGGCAATTAGCTTAAGTATTTCTTTTGTGCTTATTGAATTAGGGTTGGCACCATTAAGTTAAAGTGATGGCCGCTAGTCGGTGATGTGTAGCTTGTTCACTGGCATAGACTGGGCCGAAGCTTACGAAGAGCAAGAGACCAATCCCAATCTTGCCGATAAATTCAATTTAAGGTGGAGCTTAGAGAAAAATCAGGTTTTTGCTGAACCAGTACGGTGAGTACGGTTGTACAAGCAGCTAGCGCAAATCCAACGTTGCTTACGATTGCTTGTAGGAATCCAAGTGCCGCCCTCAAGACGCTTCTCTCGACTGCAAGAGGAGCAAAACTTAAGGCTCTGAGAGGTTTCTTGGGTAGCAGCTGGAGTCGAGGTAGTCATGGGCAATCCGGGTAAGCCAAATCTTTTACAGAGTCTCTATTTTACCCGTTTTGTCCCGCTGGGGCTGGGCTAAGCACAACCCGAACCGACTCAGCTGTCTTGTTGCCATCAAAATCAAGCCATGCTTTGTTTTCGAAGTCATAAAGCTTGCACATGCGAGCTGTTTCAAAATACCAGGCCCAAGAGAACTTTTGGATGAAAATACGCTCCGGAAGGATAGTTTCTAAGGTATTTTGAGCTTCCTGGAGGCGATACAAGGGTACGCTCATGTCCACATGATGGGCGGTATGCTCCATGATGTGGTGCATTAAAGAGCCCCAAATCCAGTTAAAGGTTAAATGGACGGTAGTGGAGACAAAAGGCTGCGCCCGCAACCACTCTGATTTTTTGTCATACCAAGATACTGAGGTGTGGGTGTGGTGCACGTAGACCACGAAACCGATCATTCCATTCCAAAATAAAAATGGCACAACAAATCCAGTGATTAAACCTAGCCACACCGATTGACCAGTGGCAAGGGCGCCAGCAATGAGGCAACCAATCCAGATGATGGCAAAACCAGTTACCAGTAGGTTGTCTTTCAGAAAGATGGGGCGATCACCTGGTTTGTTTTTAGCATTTGGAAAGTACTCACGTCTCCACCAGATTTCAATCAGGTAGTAAAAAACTGGCCCCCAACCGCTTCTGTAGAGGCGCTCTAGGGATTTACGCCATGAAGGCAATGCATCAAATTCCGCCTTAGAAAGCGGGGCCCAAACAAAGTCAAAGCCCTTGAGATTGGTTTGGCCATGGTGAACCACGTTATGACCTACGTCCCATAAGCTGTATGGGGTTAAGGATGGTAAGAACGCAATGCGACCCAAGACTTTATTGAGTTCGCGGTGTGCTGTAAAACTCTGGTGGCAGGCATCATGGCCCAAAATAAAGATGCGACCAGTCACAAATCCAGCGATAAGACCCAAAACAATCTTGAGCAACAAGCTCTCGATAAAAATGGTGCCAGCAATACATCCGAGCCACAAAATAGCGTCAAGCACTAATAAAGAAATAGCCTTAATTGTTTCTCCCTGAGCCATTGGAATTAGCCAGCTACGAATCACTTTTCGGTGCGGCAATGGGAGATCGGGAGCCAAAGGATTGGACAAGGATGGCTCAGAAAGTGCAGGATTTAAATGATTTGACATGATATGAATCAATAAGTTAGTAATAAATGATAGCCTTTTTCACGAATTAACGCATGATGCAGATCAAAAACCCCTCAGTTTTGGTGCGCCCGGCAGGAATCGAACCTGCGACCCTTGGCTTCGGAGGCCAATACTCTATCCACTGAGCTACGGGCGCCAGCAGGAAAATCGCTATTTACGCTATTGTAAGTGCCTTAATACCTCGGGGTCTCGCTATAATCTTGGCAGCGTTACCCTGAAACCCCATCAAACGATAAAAGTCCTATGAGCGAAGCACACGGCAGCCTAATTAAGTCCACTAAACAACTGATCATTACCGTATTCGCCACGTTTTTTATACCGTTAATTATCATCTTGTTACTTTTGGTGTTTGTAAACAATGGTAAGCGCACAGATGCTGCTGCTTCCGCAGAGCAATTGATAAAGCCAGTTGCGCAAGTAAACTTCAAAGATGTCAACGCTGCCTCAGATTCAAAAGAATCGGCTTCCGCAGCCAAATAAAATTGAGGTAATTTTAAAAAGTCGGTAGGCCCGCCCTTTTTACTCTAAATTGCTGTGTTCTTTTGCGCTTAATGCGACCTGATAGGCCTCTTTTTTACTGATTCCCAGAACTTGCGCAAGTACAGCAGCAATTTCCTTGCTGCCTAAATAAGGGCTTAGCACATTAGCCCATCGCAACAACTCTGTATGTTGTGGAGCCTCATCTTCACAAGCTTGGCGACCAGCCACCAAAATAATAAATTCTCCTTTGAGGCTTTCTGCATTTTCAAGCCAAGTTGGAATGTCAGCCGCGCTGAGCGTTACCAGCTGCTCAAACTTTTTAGTAAGCTCCCTGCCGACCATCACTTGTCGCCCTGGCTCCAAATGCCCACTGAGCGTTGTCAGAGTATCTCGGATCTGATGTGGCGATTCAAAAAAAATACTTGTTTTTGAGTTGTTTCGAATATCTTCCAGCAACGCGCTGCGCTCTTTAGCTTTATTGGGCCAAAAACCGAGAAATTGAAAGCGCCCTTCAGATGACAACATGACAGAGCCGCTAGCAGAGATGGCGGAAGATACCGCGCTAGAGCCTGGAATGGGAATGATTCTAAAGCCTGCTTTTTGTACAGCATTTACTAGTCGCGCCCCCGGGTCAGAAATGCCTGGGGTGCCGGCATCTGAGATATAGGCCCAGCGCTCATTTTGGGATAGGTGCTGAATGATGGTTTGTGCACCAGTAATTTCATTGTGCTCATGTAATGCGAGGCATTTCTTATGAATACCAAAGTGCTGAAGTAGAGGTGCGCTATGACGAGTGTCCTCACAGGCTATGCCATCTACAGAATTAAGCACATACAGCGCTCGTAAGGTGATGTCTCCCATATTGCCAATTGGGGTAGCCACCATATACAAGGCCCCAGCAGGCAGATCCTGTTGTTTTAAAAAGTCGAAGGAGCTTAATTCCATAGGGACAGTCTTTGGCAAAAGAGATGTTAATAAGTAAGAGGATACGTGGGTTTTCAATTGTGGGGCAGCGCAACCATTTAGCTCACACTTTGGCGCATAATAATGTCATGAATAAAGATATCCTCGAACGTTTGCGCGCTCGCGCATCTCAACATTTTTTAGACAGCATCGCTGTAAAACAAGCTGCTGAAAAAATACTTCCTCAGCAGGTGGCTCGGGGCGTCGTTGCAATGATGGATTGCTTACGCACCGGCGGAAAAGTAATGGCTTGTGGCAATGGCGGTTCTGCCGCTGACGCTCAACATTTTGCTGCTGAGCTCATTGGTCGTTTCGAAAGGGAGCGCCAAGAGTTGGCTGCAATTGCATTAACTACCGACACTTCAATCTTAACGGCGATTGGAAATGATTACGGATATGACGAAGTTTTTAGTAAGCAAGTACGCGGCCTTGGGAAAAAAGACGATATTTTGATTGGCATATCTACTTCAGGAAATTCAAAAAATGTAGTGATGGCAATCGAGGCTGCAAAAAAATTAGGTATCAAAATTATTGCCCTCACTGGCAATGGCGGAGGAAAAATTGCAACGCTATTAGATGAACATGATGTTCATTTATGTGTCCCCTCTACTCGTACTGCCCGTATTCAAGAAACACATTTAGTATTGCTGCATTCACTATGTGATGGTGTTGATCATCTTTTGCTCGATTAATTTTTTTATTTAAGAAGGCATTCCATATGCGCACTCATATTATTAGCAAGTTATTAGCCCTATTTATTCTTACCCCCTTTTTATCTTCGTGTGCAGTGGTTGCAGTAGGTGGCGTAGCGGCTGGCGCAAGCGTGATGGCTGATCGACGAGCACCTGCAGTGCAGGCCATAGATAAGGGCATAGGGCTAGAAGTCGAAAATGCTCTAGAAAAGAAGTTTGGGGATAGCGCGCACATTAATGTAACGTCTTTTAATCAAAAAGTGCTTCTGACTGGAGAGGCCAAGGATGCAGGCATCAAAGAGCAGGCTGGTGCATATGCGAAAGCGAATAAGAATGTACGTTCTGTTTTTAATGAGCTCATCATTGGGCCAAATAGTACGTTCACTACCCGCGCAAATGACTCTTATCTCGAATCAAAAATCAAAACACAAATGATATTTACGGATAAATTACCATCGAACTCGATGGCGATCGTTGCTGAAGGTAGCAGCGTTTATTTGATGGGTGTCCTGACGCAGAACGAGGCAGCGATTGCAAAGAAAGTTGCAAGCACTACCAGTGGGGTCAAGGATGTTTATGTTTACTTTGATATTATTTCTGAAGCAGAAAAAGCGCGCTTAGAAAAACTGGGCAAAGCAGACGAATCACAGCCTGACTCTACGCCAAAGTAGTTACCTGACTTAATCAAATCTGAATCATGAAGTTTTCAAGACAGCATCTGAGGCTGACCTTACTAGTAATACTTTGTGCACTTTATCCTTTGGCCGTTCATGCATCAAGTGATGATACAAAAGCAGTTGCCCTTGCAAAACAGAGTGCCTGTTTGGGATGCCATGCTGTAGACAAAAAAATTGTGGGTCCGAGCTTTCAAGCCGTTGCAAAAAAATATGCAAATGACCCTAATGCAAATGGGTTTTTGAAAAATAAAATTCTTAAGGGTGGCTCTGGATCATGGGGTGTTGTACCAATGCCGGGTAATGCGAGGCTGAGTGATGCTGATGTGTCTTTACTCACAAGCTGGATTTTGCGCGGAGCGCCCAGCGCGAATTAAGTTGGGCGAGCTATACGTTTGCCAAGCAACCAAAATAACGCATCATTTGTACGCTTGAAGTTTTTCTTAATGGCATAGTCAAAATCTGCCCATTGCTCATTACTGGCCTCCTCTACTAATGTTCCAGCATTAGCCGGCCTGAGTCGGAGGTATGCATCAGCATCTCCATAAGCGTATTCAACTTGCATGCCCACCTTGTGGGCTAAATGCATCATCGCCCTATTGTGAGTTAAGCAATGCACTAATAACTTTTCGATGCGAGTATTACGCGAGTGAACAGAAGCGCGCGCCAATAAAGCGGTACCAATGCCCTGGCCTCTGCCGGAGGTAAGCACAGATACTCCAAATTCAGCCGCTGGCACCTGCTTTTCGCTTTCAGGCAGATACGCTAAGTGAGCCATGCCGACCAGATTCAATTGACTATCAAAACTACCGAAAAGGGCGTCTTTACTGAAGTCTAGGCCTTCAACATAATGATGAATGACTTCATCCGGCGTTTGGGTTCCAAAGCGTAGGCGACGATCCTCTTCATTTAAGAGCAAAAGATGACGCAGAATTTCACTCCTGTGGCCGACATGCAATTCGCGCACGGGCACTGCCAAGCCAGCCGAATATGGCTTGGCGATTAAGCGAGCTGTTGATGATTTATTGTGCATTGCATCATCTTAACAGTAAGGGGGTAAAAATTCAGGGTTTTCCCTAATATTTAGTTTTGGCCAATAAGTAGGTGCCAAGAACAGCGCCAGAGCTTAGCGAATACGCACTTTTTTGCTCGAAGATTGGCAGCGTTAGCGACTATTTTTTAAAGATCTTGATTTTTTTCTGATATATAAGCTATTGTTTTTAATGGGATAATTTCTTCTATCAGAAAAAACCCTAGTCTTTTGTAGAAAAAGACTACAAAAGGTGTTGACAGACCCAAATAGGTAGGATAAAGTCTCATCTCTCTGCTGAATGTTTTTAGTAATAACTAACAAGTCAGCCCCTCTTTAAAAATTAGTCAACCGATAATTGTGGGTACTAAGTGAAAGCATCAAGTCCTTCGGGACAGATGTAAATAAATAGTACTCATAGACAGTAAAAAGATTTGGTTTTATTACCAAGTCAATTTCTTGAATGAGTGCGACGATCCGCAAGGATCACAGGAATTAAACTGAAGAGTTTGATCCTGGCTCAGATTGAACGCTGGCGGCATGCCTTACACATGCAAGTCGAACGGCAGCACGGGTGCTTGCACCTGGTGGCGAGTGGCGAACGGGTGAGTAATACATCGGAACGTACCTTATCGTGGGGGATAACGCAGCGAAAGCTGTGCTAATACCGCATACGCCCTGAGGGGGAAAGCGGGGGATCGAAAGACCTCGCGCGATTAGAGCGGCCGATGCCTGATTAGCTTGTTGGTGGGGTAAAAGCCCACCAAGGCGACGATCAGTAGCTGGTCTGAGAGGACGATCAGCCACACTGGGACTGAGACACGGCCCAGACTCCTACGGGAGGCAGCAGTGGGGAATTTTGGACAATGGG
>JBBAQC010000010.1:0-42716 GCA_040400535.1 Polynucleobacter sp.
TCAACAGGGTTCGTGCAATTGATGAGCCACCCTCACCACCAACACCAGAAGATGTTGCTTTGTTGAGAGAAATTCGGGATAGTTTAAAAAAATAATCTGATATCGCTTTTTTAAAAACTTACACCCACTCGAATCTGTATTTAAAAAAGTAGTCAAAATCTGAAGAAATGGGAACTTTAAGCCCTTCACTGCAATTAATAGTCCAAAAAGCTATAAAAGCTTTCGAGGATTGCAATTCTGATCTCGCCGAGTCAATCTTAAAAAGTGCATTACAGGACGACATCAGTAGTGCCGATATTTTTTTTGAGTTAGGCATAGCTTATGCAAAGTCAAATAAATTTACGGTGGCATTAACCATATTTTACTTTTTGCAGATTTATAAAAAGGCTGATGCAAGGATTGCATACAACTTAGGTCTCATTCATTCTTTACAAGGTAATCACCTTTTGGCAATAGAGGCCTATGATTCAGCCCTCAACATTCAGCCTGACTTTGTTGAAGCTCTCATTAATAAGGGCTCATCTTGCAATGACATTAAAAAATTCTCCTTAGCCCATGAAGTCTTGGAACAAGCAATACAAATTAGGGTGGATATTCCAGAGACTTGGTCTAATTTAGGAATCTCACTGAATCATTTGAATTTATGCCAAGAGTCTATCAGTGCTTATCGCGAGGCAATTAAGCTTAACCCCGGCTACCATGAGGCATGGTCGAATATTAGTGTGCCTCTAAATAAATTAAAACGGTTCCTGGAGGCCTCCCACGCATGTGATCATGCTCTCAGATTAAAGCCTGACTATGCTGAAGCTTGGCACAACAAAGGTAATATTTTGAATGAGCTTAAGAGATACGACGAGGCTATTGCTCATTTTGAAAAGGCTCTGAGCTTAAAGCCTGGCTATGCTGAAGCCTGGTCTAACAAAGGTAATGTCTTGAATGAGCTTAAGAGATACGACGAGGCTATTGCTCATTTTGAAAAGGCCCTGAGCTTAAAGCCTGATATTGATTGGCTACCTGGACATCTAATTCACACAAGGATGAAGATATGCTCCTGGTCAGATCTAGCAGAATCTCTAAGCAGCATATCCACGAAAGTGTTGGCATGTGAGAGAGTTGCAAATCCTTTTTTGCTACTTGCTTTAAATGACGATACCCTACTACATAAAAGATCTTCTGAAATCTACGTTCAGTCCACATTTCCATTAAACCCTGTACTAGGCCCTATTAATCGCCCAAAAAATCATAAAATTAAATTGGGTTATTTTTCAGCAGATTTTCATAATCACGCTACCGGTTATTTAATGGCTGAGCTTTTTGAGCTGCATGACAAAAGCCAATTTGAATTAATTGGCTTTTCATTTGGGCATTTAGCGAATGATGCTATGCGCCATCGACTCACAAACTCCTTTAACCAGTTTCTTGAAGTTGGCGACAAACTAGATATTGAAATAGCTCAATTAAGTAGAGACTTGAATATCGATGTAGCTATTGATTTGAAAGGATTTACCCAAGATGCTCGCACTGGTGTTTTTTCTTATCAAGCGGCGCCAATTCAGGTAAGCTATCTTGGTTATCCTGGGACTATGGGCACAGAATACATTGACTATATCATTGCCGATGGAACTACAATTCCCACTGAGTTACAAAACTCCTACTCAGAAAAAGTAGTGTATCTGCCTGCTAGTTATCAAGTAAATGACCGAAAGCGGATTATTTCGAATCACGAATTTACAAGGCAGGAGTTGGAATTACCAGACCGGGGCTTTGTCTTTTGTTGCTTTAATAATAATTACAAAATACTGCCAGATACCTTCGCCTCTTGGATGAAAATACTGCATGCAGTTGAAGGTAGTGTCCTATGGCTTTTTCAAGATAACCCTTGGGCAGCCGAGAACCTTAAAAGAGAGGCTCAAAATTGTGGAATTTGTACGAGCAGACTTATTTTTGCTGAGCAAATGCCACTACCTAAGCACTTATCACGTCATCATCAAGCGGATTTATTTCTTGATACCTGGCCCTATAACGCTCATACTACTGCTAGTGATGCACTGTGGTCTGGGTTGCCAGTTCTGACTTTAAAAGGAAACTCTTTTGCCAGCAGAGTTGCAGCAAGTCTATTGAATGCAATTAAATTGCCTGAGCTGATTACCAATTCCAAAACTGAATATGAAGCATTAGCCATTGAGCTAGCCATTAACCCCAAAAAACTTGCAGCCATCAAATCAAAGTTAGCCAATAATCGCCTAAGTACTCCGTTATTTAATACTCCATACTTTACTAAGAATCTTGAAGCTGCATATATCAAGATATATTCGAGGCATCTAGCTGGATTACAACCAGACCATATCAACTAAAAATATCCGCAATCCCAGCCAATATTTCCAGCCCAGTTAGATTGTAAAAAATCTACATAATTAAAAGAAAAAACCCACTGTGTTGTCACAGTGGGTTAATCTAATACAGCTCTAATTTAAACTAGCTTACGCTAGCATTAAATTAGAAAGTGTGACGTACGCCAACACCGTAGCTTGAACCACCTTCAGCTGCAATTGCACCGTTGGTTGAAGATACTGTTGAACCAAAAATTGCGTATAAGTTTGTACGCTTGCTCAACAAGTAGTTCGTACCCAACTGATAACCGTTGAAGTTAGCTGAAGTTACAACAGCGCTAACAGTGGCACTGTTTGGACCCTGATATTTTCCTTGACCTATTGAAGCCCATGCCTCAATTGTAGGCGTCACAAATGAACGCACACCTAACTGCTGGCCAGAACGTCTTAAGTAAGTATTTGAATCTAAATTAGATGTGTACTTAGTATTGATGTACTGAGCATAAGCTTTCAAGATGCCAAAGTCGTAAGTTGCACCTGCATAAGTGGTTTGAGTGCCAATAGAGGTACCCAACTGGTTAGGAATTGTACCGATAGCAGCAGTTACCGGCATGGATGCTGATAAGTTAGCTGTGCCTGAAATTGATTGCTGCTTCGATGAGTTAAGAGCAACATCCACATTCAACTTTTGAAATACATAGTTGATGCCTAAACCCAAAGCTTCATTATTAGTTACAGTTTGGGTGGTAGATGGATTGTTAGCATTTGAATTGTTGTTGTTGTAAATACCGTAAGCCTGGAAGCCTGCCATACGCTCAGTCTGCAATGTCAAGGCATTGTTGTAGCGAACTGTGTAAGCAACTGTTGTTTGGCCAGAACCCTGTGCTGAAGAAGTTGCATAGATCACGTTACCCAACATATTGTTTTGCTGACCTGGGTCAGTACGACTAACTGCTAGGTGAACTGGAGTGTACTGAGTACCAACAGCTGCAGAACCGATGCCGTTCTTCTTCAAACCAACGAATGATTGGCGATTGAATAAGCCGCTGTTAGTATCGCCAGAAACCATTGAATTAGTTGGGTTTAGTGCAAATTCAACAGTGAAAAATGCAGAAGTACCACTACCTAAATCTTCGGTACCACGGAAACCCAAGCGAGATGTTGTTTCTGAACCTTCGCCAGTAAAACGAGTTATGTTAGTCTTTGCACTACCAGCACGTGTTGTAACGCCCTGGAAACCAGTATCCAAAATACCGTAAACAGTCACTGATGACTGAGCTTGAGCTGCTGACGCAAATGCGCCGATTGCTGCAACTGCTAATAGCGATTTTTTCATTCTTTAAATCTCCATAAATTGAAAGTAATGCCCAAATAAGTTCGGGACTTATGAATTTTGCTTGTTTTGCCCTCCTAGGTTGGGGGTAAGGGCATTTAGAGGCTGTTTTTGCTTGTGGAAAGGCAGTTTTTTGGCTTTCTTCGTTGTATCAGGGCAACAAGGGCTTTGTTTCCTGTCTTTTTAGGGCCTTAGATGCCAAAATTGTCATATGGCAAGCCGTGAATTCCTAAAAATCCTACAATCTGCTCGATTAGGTGACGTATCCGCACAACAAAACTTAGCCTCTGCTTATTTAACTGGAGCTTTGAAAACGCCAATTCAGCCGGCTAATGCATTGATTTGGCTAGAGAAATCCTATTTATCCATTAAAAATCAAGCAGTTAACGATTCCAGCGCAGGTGCAACTGAATTTCTTGAACTAGATACGCTCTCCCCAGAAATGCTGGGCATTTTGAAGCAAATTTCCCTAGTTCCGCTAGGGCTCACCTTTAATTCGCCAGCCTTTTCTTTTGGCTGGGAATCATTCTGGAAGCTAGCCAAGGCAAACATCGATGTCAGCTATGCCGTGCAATGGCAACTCGCTGAACTACTGCTCGATCCAAATAAAAAAGTGTTTCATGGGGAACTTGCTGAATGGCTCTCAAAGCAGGAAGGCAATCTCGACCTCCCCGCTCTCCAAAAAACCGCTAAAGAATTTCTTCTTCGACTGGCGGAATCAGAAACACCCTTCACCAATTCAGCTAAAGAGCTTCTGATTAAGCTTCAGCCTAAAGACGAAGCGCTATCTTCTCTGTGGAGTGCTTGGCTTTCAGAAAAGAATGAGGGTGCACTAGTACAGGCGGCAGAACTTGGCCTGACGATTGCAAAACTCACCTTGGGTTTGCGTCTTGCTCAATTGAATGAAGTGGGTTCTGATACGAAAGATTCGATTGGGATTGGCGGCGTTAAATCGAATGCCTCTCTTAAGAAAGCAGCTTACTGGTTAGGGCTTGCTGCTAAAGATGGTGATCGAGATGCCTGGTTTGCACTTGGCGAGATTTATCGTCGCCCACAGTTCTCTGGATACAACGCTAGTGAAAGTGATCGGTGTTTTGATCGCGCAGCGGATTTAGGTCATCCTGTAGCTCAATTTAGAAGAGGCGCAAACCTCTGGCGCAAACGTGAAAAAGTGGAAGAGAAGGTGCGCGGACTTCAGGCTTCCTATTGGATTTGGCAAGCTCACCAGCAAGGTGTACCCGAAGCAAAAGAATTACTCAGCAAAATTCTTGAGAATGTTTCTAGCCCCAAAAACAACGATTGGCATCACTTGGCTGTACATGCAGAAAAAGCCTTGAACCGCCATGCAGAACATCAATTGGAGGAAGAGTGGATCTTGCTATGTCACCGACTCATTGTTGCCAATCAATTTAACTTGAGCAAGGCAGAGTTGTTACTGTGTGAAGTCGGTCAACTACAACATGAACATTGTGTCGTTGTCGATATTCGCCATGAGTTGCCAAAGATACTGCCTCGATTAATTCAGATTGATACTACTCAGCAGCGCCGCTCATTACTTGCAGCAGGAAAAGTGTTTGCAAGTAGTAATGCAGACTTAGAGGGAAATTTAAGACAAAGGCGCTATCGATTTGATCGGGTAACGGAGTGGCTTGCTAACACCTTCGGACAAGATCAAGTCGTAGCTTGAGTATCTGGCTTAGTAGTTGCGTCAACATCATCGTCTGACGGCTTTGGCACATAAAAGCGGGCAATCAAAAGTCCGAGCTCATAAAGCAGAGTCATTGGAATCGCCAGTAGTAATTGAGAAAGCACATCTGGTGGCGTCACAATTGCCGAAATCACAAAAGCGCCAACAATCACATAAGGGCGAATCTCTCTGAGCTTTTCTAGAGGGACCATACCCATACGCACTAAAACCACAACCACAACGGGCACTTCGAAAGTAAGCCCAAAAGCTAGAAAGGTGTTCATGGCAAAGCCAAGATACTTATCAATATCCGTTGACATCTCCGCGCCCAAGGGGGCGTTATAGCTAGCCATAAACTCAAACACTGTCGGAAATACTAAGAAGTAGGCAAATGCCATGCCAAAGATAAAAAGACTGTAACTACTCACCACCAAAGGCACAATTAGTTTGCGCTCATGCTGATACAGCCCCGGAGCAATGAAAGCCCACAATTGATACATCACTATGGGCAGTGCAATGATGAAAGCTACCAACATGGTGACCTTCATCGGCACGAAGAATGAACCTGTAACGTCAGTCACGATCATCTTGCCGCCAGAGGGCAAGGCATTTAACAGAGGCTGCGAGAACAAATGAAAAATATCCGGCGCCCAGTACACCAGAGAAACAAAAACCACAATGATGGCTAAAGCCGATTTAATAATGCGATCACGCAACTCATACAAATGCGATAGAAAAGATTCTTGTAAGCCCGAAGCTTCTGATGAGTTATTTTGAGTCATTAGTAAAAATATTTACTTTTCTGTGGGCTGATTTATTTAATGGCACTGTGATGAAAGCGCTTCATGCGAGCAGCCCCAGATTGCACTCTCGTGCGCATACCGGTAGAGCGTTTAAACCACACTGGCCGCGCTGCACGCCTGACACCCCAGCTTTGGCGACCTTGACGAATTGATTTTTGTAATACTTCTTTTTCATTAAGAGATAGTCTAGTGAAATTATTTTCATGGATATCCGCTTGATCACTGAGATTAGCACTAGCCTCTTGGACAGTAGATTGAATTGAGTTTTCAACATCCTTAAAAGCAGCAACACTGTCTTCGCGTATTTTCTTAAACTCTTCAACATCCATCTGCCGGCTGACTTCGGATTTGACTTCAGCCATATAGCGTTGAGCACGTCCAAATAAATTACCCGCCATACGGGCAACCTTAGGTAAGCGCTCAGGTCCAATTACCACTAATGCAACGACTGCAATCAGCGCAAGTTTTGAAACTCCAAGATCAATCATTGAAGACGCGCATTATTCAAGGCTGATTACTTGTTGACGTCTTTGGCGTGCACATCAACTGTTTTATCTGTAGCTGTCGATGCAGTTTGAACAATTTGCTCTTTAGGCTCTTCGCCAGATTCAGGAGTCTTCATGCCATCCTTAAATCCCTTAACAGCACCACCTAAATCGGAGCCCATGTTGCGCAATTTCTTGGTCCCGAAAACCAACATCACAATCACCAAAACAATTAACCAATGCCAAATGCTAAATGAACCCATTTTTAATCTCCTCGGACTATTTTTTCCAGGGGCGCGGTCCGCCCATCACATGCAAATGCAGGTGATAAACCTCCTGCCCACCATCTGCCCCATTGTTCACCATTAAGCGAAAGCCACCGTCTTTTCCGGGACGGCAACCTTGTTCTTTGGCAAGGCGTGAAGCTAATTCCATCATTCTACCTAGCAATGGCGCATCGATGGCTTCTGCTGACTCCAACATGGGTATATGTTTCTTTGGAATCATCAAAAAATGGACGGGCGCAGCTGGGTTGATATCCTTAAAAGCATAGATTTCCTCATCTTCATAGACCTTCTGAGATGGGATTAATCCCTGGGAAATCTTGCAAAACAGGCAATTTGGGTCATGCGACATCAATTACTCCTTATTGGCCGCTTTTCTGGCGGCTTTTTCTTCAATGCCTGAGGTACCGAGACGTCGCTCTAGCTCAGCAATCACGTCTTCTGGACGTAGCCCAAACTGGGACAAAGCAATCAGGCAGTGGAACCAAAGATCTGCCATCTCACCCACTAGGAGCTTTTGCTGCTCTGGGGCTAGATTGGCATTACGGGCATCCTTGGCGGCCATTACCGCCTCGGTGGCCTCTTCACCAATTTTCTTCAAAATACCGTCATCGCCCTTGGAAAAGAGTAAGGCTGTATAGGAGGTCTTGGGATCAACCTGGCCGGCTTTAAATCCATCACGTCGCTCATCTACTATGTCAGCCAGGTGTGCTAAATCTACTTTTGAAATATTCATTTAATAGTCAACTTCATTTTTTATGCGCCCGGATAACGATCTTTTGGACTTAGAAAATCTTCTAAATCCTCTGGCTTTAAATCCTTAGTCGCCTCAAAAAAGTCATCCCAAGTCAGTTTAGGCTTATTCATTACTCTAAAAAAGCAACTATGAGCGCCTGTATGGCATGCGATACGATCTTTTTGCTCAACTAATAAGAGGATCGTATCCCCATCGCAATCGAGGCGAATTTCCTTCACTTTTTGGGTGTGACCAGATTCTTCACCCTTATGCCAGAGCTTTTGACGTGAGCGAGTCCAATATACGGCTTCGCCTAGACGCAAGGTTTCCAAAAGTGCATCACGGTTCATCCAGGCCATCATCAAAACATCTTTGCTGACGGCCTCTTGGGCGATCACTGGAACCAATCCCTGCTCATTCCAAGTTACAGCGTCCAATAGGGCTGCGTCTTCTGGATTTGTATTTGAATTCATTGTTTTATCTGACATTTGCCTCATTTTGACAGAAATAATGGCCTTTTAGCCCGTAATTTATGCTGATAAATCTTCGCTATTCTCTCAAGCTACTAGATATAGTGTGCAATCTGGTTGCCCGCCCTGTAAAAATCAAAAATTCAGGTATCTCTACCAGCATTAATGAGGGGCCTGATGTCAATCTCAGTCTGTGCTGACGCACCTTTCATCAGCGTCAGCATTTTTTTAGCGGCTATAGCTATTGACTCCACTTTATCGTTTGTAATTGGCGCCAAATCTGCAATTGGTTTACCACGTCGCGTAATCCGAACTACCTGGCCATCACTTACTTTTCTGAGCAGTTCTGCTAGACGGACTTTTACTTCGAAAACATCAATGCTAATGGGAGCTGACTTCATAGACTACCTTACTGGTTTATTAAATTAGTTTATAAGAAAAACTTCTAATAACTTCGTAAGACCTTATTAAAAGATCAAGAACAGCTTGATTCTTTGGACTTAGGTTGGATTGCCCAATCTTTTTTGATCCTACAAAAATTACTGACCTGCGACAGAATTGCCAATAATAAAGCTAGTACTCCGGATGTTCAAAAGCTGGTTCATAATTTTGAATATCTTGGGAGCTCATACCAATCTGATTGGCAATTTTTTTCCAACCTAAAACGGCCCCCTTAACTTCTTGGAGGATTTTGCTACTTGTTTTTTCTGACAACTCAAAAAGGGCAGCCGATGCAACAGCATCGGCAATTGAAGAATTATCACCAGACTCTTCAGATATCCAAGTTTTAAGGAGGCGCTGCTTATCGGGAAATGGATTCAGATCAAATGCTGGAGCTAGTCGCCATTGATTATTAGCTTGGTGTAAAAAGCCATGGTTATTAAGATGGTCATCTACGTTATTAATGAGAATATTAAAGACCATCCTACGCCACAACTCCTCTAGGTCATTGCTTACTTGACTTCCATTTTCTCGAATAGAATTTGCAATATCTACGTAGGTGTATTGCTGGTTTGGTCTAGCTTGCATTAAGGATCTTGCAGATAAATACATTAATCTTTGCCCATTGCATCGATCAAACCTATTAATTAAGGCTACCGGCACCGACTTAGTTTCAATGACACGAGCACTTGCAGCGTTTATGCCAGCAGACTTTGCTAGTGTGAGCGCCAATACCTCTCCATGAACAATTGATCGCGTATCACTGATGCTGGGAAATTTTCCAATAGCTAGTGATCCATCCTCATCAATAATGCTGCATTTAGGCCTTAAACCGCCAAGGGATGTGCCATTCCCACGAAGATATTCGAGATCTCTGGCAGTTTCCTTATTCTGCTCCACTGCTTTTGATGCGGATAATAAATTGGGTAAATCAATTAATAGTGGGGTCTGCCCCTCCCCGTCATCGGGCCGAAGAAATGCCCCTCGCTCATCACGAAAACGAATGGCTCCAAGCCGGCTGTAGTCGTTTATCCACAGAAGGTAGTCAAAGTCATCTAGTAAGCCCATTGCGGTCAGATCGCTATCAAGCTTTTTTCTTTGCCTTGCATAATCTCGCTTGATAACCATTTGACCCCACCCGTCTGGCTCGGCATCTGCAAAGCAAGTGAAAAAAGCCGATTGATTGTGGTCTTTATTGGGATGAAACTGATGTCCAGGCACAAGTGGTAAGTCTGGCGACAGAGGAAAATGTTTTGGATTCTGTAACCAGTCTTGTGAGTAACAAAAAGAGGTGGAGCGCCTCGCCCCCCTGATCTCATAGCTTAGGACTCCCACCTCAGTAGGAACGTCTCCTAAAAAAACAGAGATGCTTTTTTTCATAGGGCTCCCGTTTGATTGCGGGAACTACGAATCCGCTTCGGTAAACGTTGCTCATCCAACAAAAGACCTGTGTCGTCCTTACTGACATCACAAAGCTCATCAAAAGGAGTGCCTAAGCCCAAAGCAAAAAAAACCATCGCATAAGCACCCACTGAAGTCCCTGGTGAGCCAGCAACTAGCCGGTGATATAGCGGAATTGAGATACCCGCTCGCTCACACAAGGCTGCCATAGTTAATTGCCGCTTTTTCCTAGCAATATCAATGTCTTCGCCAAGCTTTACTAGGGAACGCGCCATTCTGGGTGGTATTGTTTTAGGCTTCATTTTTAGTATTATATAACGTATAAGTTAGATAAAAACCACTTATTATAATATATTCGTTATTTAAATAATAGGGGTTAGCAACCCAACAATCAGAGCCTTACCGCAACACCCTGACTTGCCATATATTCTTTTGCCTGACCAACTGTGTATTCACCATAGTGAAAAATACTAGCCGCAAGGACAGCATCTGCACGGCCTTTGGTAATGCCATCCACTAAATGCTGCAGATTGCCCACACCACCAGAAGCAATCACCGGGACACTTACTGCATCGCTCACTGCTGCAGTAAGCTCCAGATCAAAACCATCTTTACTGCCATCGCGATTCATGCTGGTGAGCAAAATTTCTCCAGCGCCACGCTTAGCAACTTCAGTTGCCCAGGTCACTACATCCATACCAGTTGCCGTTCTGCCACCATGAGTAAATACTTCCCAATTACCCGCCTCAGTCTTCTTGGCATCAATCGCAACAACAATGCACTGAGAACCATAGTAAGCAGCCGCATCCGAAACTAAATCTGGATTTGCCACTGCAGAAGAGTTCATGCTGACCTTGTCAGCACCAGCATTCAGTAGGCGACGTACATCCGCTACTGCACGTACACCACCACCAACCGTCAAGGGAATAAACACCTGGGAGGCAACATCTTCAATGATGTGTAGTATTAGATCGCGTCCATCAGAAGTAGCGGTGATATCCAAGAAAGTGAGCTCATCAGCACCTTGGGTGTTGTAGCGCTTGGCAATCTCTACAGGATCGCCCGCATCTCGCAGACCTACAAAGTTCACACCTTTCACTACGCGCCCTGCCGTGACATCAAGACAGGGAATAATTCTTTTAGTTAGCACTGATCAGCACTCTAGGTAATTTTCTTAGCGAACTTCAGGGTTAACTCGTCGGCATACTTTTGTGCAGCAGTTAAATCCAAATCACCAGCGTAAATTGAGCGACCTGCAATTACACCCATTACCCCTTCAAATTCAGCTTCGCACAGTGCTTCAATATCTTGGTTACTAGATAAACCGCCACTCGCAATCACCGGAATTCGAATCGCTTGTGCCAATTTAATCGTGGCATCCATATTGATGCCCTTCATCATGCCATCACGACCAATATCGGTATAGATGATTGCTTCAACACCGTAATCTTCAAACTTCTTGGCAAGGTCGATGACTTCATGACCCGTAATTTTGCTCCAGCCATCCGTTGCCACTTTGCCATCACGGGCATCTAGACCCACCATGATGTGACCAGGGAAAGCAGTGCAAGCATCTTGCACAAAGCCAGGGCTCTTCACGGCAGCCGTACCAATAATCACCGTGCTAATACCATCATCTAACAAGCGCTCGATGGTTTCAAGATCTCGAATGCCGCCACCGAGTTGAACGGGGATTTCATCACCCACTGCCTTCAAAATAGATTTGATAGCAGACTCATTTTTAAGCTTACCTGCAAAAGCACCATTCAAATCTACGAGGTGTAAACGACGTGCTCCCTTGCTAATCCAATGCGCAGCCATGGCTCCGGGATCTTCAGAAAACACGGTGGCCTTATCCATGTCACCTTGTTCGAGTCGAACACAGTGGCCGTCTTTTAGGTCAATCGCGGGAATGAGCAGCATAGCGTTAGATTAGAAAAGTATTAAGGTTGCCAAGAAACAAAATTTTTATAAAGCTTTAATCCGTATTCTGCACTTTTTTCTGGATGAAATTGTGTCGCAAAAATATTATCCCTTGCAACGGCAGAAGTAAACCAATCACCATATTCAGTCGAGCCAGCAGTGTCTTCATTGCGCTGCGGTACAACATAGTAGCTATGCACAAAATAAAAACTGGTCAGATCCGGAATACCGTCCCAAAGTGGATGCTGGCGATCCTGACGAACCTGATTCCAGCCCATATGAGGGACTTTATAAGCAGAACCATCTGGCTGGAATTTTCCAGCCAACTCAAAACGCCTCACTTCGCCTGAAATTAATCCCAAGCAAGGTGTCCAAACTGAATTGGAGTTTGCCCGTACTTCAGCGCTTTGATCAAACAACATCTGCTCGCCTACACAAACGCCTAATAAGGGTTTATTTTTGGCGGCATCTACCAATGCCTCCAATAGGCCAGACTCCTCGAGATGTTTCATGCAATCGGGCATGGCGCCCTGCCCTGGTAGCACTACTCGCTCTGCGGAGATGATTTCTTCTGGGGTGTGCGCAATGAGCACATTGGCATCTGGTGCCACATGATGAAAGGCTTGATATACGGAGCGTAGATTACCCATTCCGTAGTCAACGATCGCAATGGTTTGCGCCAATTGTCAGCCTATGTTCTGTAGTTTTTTGACAGTCTTCTACTCAATGCTAGAAATTGTCTAGATTAGAGACTGCCCTTAGTTGAGGGAACAACACCGGAAGCCCGTGGATCCAACTCTACAGCCATGCGTAATGCACGACCAAAGGCTTTGAATACGGTTTCAATCTGGTGGTGAGCATTGATACCCCGCAGGTTATCGATATGCAAAGTTACTCCAGCGTGGTTTACAAAGCCACGAAAGAACTCAATACTGAGATCGACGTCAAAATCGCCCACCCGCGCACGGGTAAATGGGACGTTAAACTCCAGCCCTGGACGGCCAGAAAAGTCGATAACCACCCGGGAAAGGGTTTCATCCAAAGGTACGTAGGAATGGCCATAACGGGTAATGCCCGCCTTATCGCCAACTGCCTTAGCAAAGGCTTGGCCCAGAGTAATGCCTACATCCTCAACAGTATGGTGATCGTCAATATGGGTATCTCCATTTGCCACTACTTTCAGGTCGATCATGCCGTGACGGGCGATTTGATCCAACATGTGGTCTAGGAAGGGTACGCCAGAGGCTAGCTCGGCTTTACCTGTGCCATCTAAATTGATGACAATTTGAATTTTGGTTTCCGAAGTGTTTCGGGTAACGTCGGCTTGCCGCATGCTTCAGTGCGCCGCGAGGCGAAGTGTTGATTGAAGCCTCATAATATCATTCCTGATACAGATATAAATGCCGATTTTTTGATTGCTAGCGTTTATTTACTTTTGCTGATTTTTAACTAGAGTCCCTCATGAGCCGCTTTTGGAGCCCCGTTGTTCAGACCCTGACCCCCTATACCCCTGGGGAACAGCCGCAAATGCAGCGCTTAGTTAAGCTCAACACAAATGAGAGTCCTTATGGTCCATCCCCCAAGGCTCTAGCTGCTATCAATCAGCAAAATACCGATGATTTAAGGCTCTATCCAGACCCCGAAGGAGCGGCCCTCAAAAAGGCTATCGCTGATCTACACGGCCTGGACCCAAAACAGGTGTTTGTAGGAAATGGCTCCGACGAGGTACTGGCTCACGTATTTCTAGGTCTCCTCAAACAGGCTAAGCCTGTCCAGTTCCCGGACATTACTTACAGCTTTTACCCAGTCTATTGCAAGCTATTTGGGATTGAGTATCAGACTATCCCCTTGGGGCCTAATTTTGAAATCCAAACCCAAGACTTCAAAATCCCTAATGGCGGGATTATTTTCCCCAATCCGAATGCTCCAACTGGACGCGCCATTCCTCGCTCAGATATTGAATCCCTGCTTAGCAAAAATACCGAGTCTGTATTGGTAATCGATGAAGCTTATGTGGATTATGGAACCGAGTCTTGTATTCCCCTCCTTCGCGGAAGTGCATGCCCAGAAAATCTTTTAGTCGTTCACACCCTCTCCAAATCACGCGCCCTAGCTGGCTTACGGGTTGGATTTGCAGTGGGGCATCCAGCACTGATTGAAGGTCTTGAGCGTGTTAAAAATAGTTTTAATTCCTACCCACTAGGCCGCTTAGCGCAAGCTGGGGCAATTGCTGCAATACAAGATCAAGCGCACCTAGAAGCTTCTTCAGCAAAAGTAATAAGCACTCGCGAGCGCACAATTTCTGCATTAGCGTCGCTGGGTTTTGATACCTTGCCGTCAACAGCCAACTTTATTTTTACGCGTCATCCGCAACATACAGGCATAAAGCTATATCAAGCCTTACGAGATCGTGGAATTATTGTGCGTCACTTCAAGTCGTCACGTATTGAAGAATTTCTGCGCATCACCATCGGCACCGATGAACAAACAAATGAATTAATTACTGCCTTAAAAGAAATAGTGCTTGCTCACTAAAAATATCCAGGTACAGGGATCACTCATCCTGTGAGGCAACATAGGCAGCCTCCACCACTCGAACCATTGATGGATGCAGCATACCTAATTTAGGTATTTGACCATTTGGGGCTAAGGGGGGCACTGAAAACCACTCCGTTGAAAACGGTAAATTAATAAGTTGCCTTAAGTTAAATTTAGTATCGAAACTTAAATTAGCAGCCTCATATGCCGCTGAGTTTATTTGACGGTAAATGGCAAATTCACCTCTATGTAAAGCTCTAGTTTTTTGACTAGTTCCATAGGCTACTTTCACCTCAAATTGAGGCGCTTCATCATCGAAAACACTTAAGACCAATGCTGGTCTTGGCTTCGGACGAGGGTTTATTTGGTCGGGAAAATGGCACCACACGATATCGCCTGCTGTAGGCTCTGGCCACCAACGGACCATTAAGCAGCCTTATTGAGAAACAAGCTAGAGCGCACAGATTTTTTCTTTTCAGGGACTAAGGCAATTTTTTTAATTTGGCGAATCTGGGCGGCACTTAAGGGGCCATCATCAGGCTCATACTGCGGAAGAATTCTTACAGCTAATTCATGCAATGCAATATGTAAAGCCTGCGTCTCATCGACACCCAGCTTCTCAGCGAGCAATTTGGCAGTATTTCGAGTTACCCCCGTAGGACTGTCAAAATTTCGATAGCGAAATGGGATTTGCATGGATAAAGCTTTTGAAGGCATAAACATCTCCTTTTTAGATATCTTTAAGATATCATATTATTAGGAGACGAGCAACCCAAAATGTCATGGGCCTAAGGCAAGCTGGGGTAATCTATTTCTTCAGGCGCATCTCAGCAGCACGTGCATGAGCAGTTAAACCTTCGCCATGTGCGAGCGTACTAGCCACAGCACCTAAGGTTTGAGCGCCTGCCTCACTTACTTCAATCATGCTTGAGCGCTTGACAAAGTCATACACACCGAGCGGGGAAGAAAAGCGCGCAGTACGGGCTGTTGGTAAAACATGGTTGGGGCCTGCGCAATAATCTCCCAGAGACTCACTGGTGTAGTTGCCCATAAAGATCGCGCCAGCATGACGAATGAGGTCAGCCCACTTGCGAGGCTCGGCAGCACAAATCTCTAAATGCTCTGCAGCGATGTCATTGGCAATCTCGCAAGCTTCAGCCATATCTTTTACCTGAATCAACAAAGCGCGATTAGCAAGCGATGTTTCAATCACTTTCTTTCTGGACATCTCTGGCAGTAACTTATTGATACTATTTTGCACTTGCTCGATAAATTGCTCATCTGGGCAAAGCAAAATAGATTGCGCTAATTCATCGTGCTCGGCTTGCGAGAACAAATCCATTGCAATCCAATCGGGATTACTAGAGCCATCACAGAGAACCAAGATTTCTGATGGGCCAGCAATCATATCAATGCCAACCGTTCCAAAGACTCGACGCTTAGCAGCCGCAACATAAGCATTACCAGGGCCAACAATTTTGTCTACCGGCGGAATCGTTTGCGTACCATAAGCCAAAGCGCCAACCGCTTGCGCACCACCAATCGTAAAGACACGATTAACACCAGATAGATAGGCAGCTGCTAAGACCAAAGAATTGCGAGCGCCATCAGGAGTGGGCACCACCATGATGACTTCTTTGACACCAGCAACTTTTGCCGGAATTGCATTCATCAGCACAGAAGATGGATAGGCCGCTTTGCCCCCAGGCACATAAATTCCGACGCGATCTAAGGCCGTGACCTTTTGACCTAAGCGCGTACCATCGGACTCTTCATATTCCCAAGAGTGACAGCCCGCCTCAACCTTTTGATGCTCGTGATACGCGCGCACTCGTTGCGCAGCAATATCTAAAGCATTTTTTTGCTCAGCTGGTAATCCCTCGTAGGCTTTTTTTAATTCTGCTTGAGAGATTTCTAACTCGGTAACGCTAGCAACATTTAAGCGATCAAACTGCTTTGTAAAGGCGAGCACTGCAGCATCACCCTCGCTTTTAACTTTCGCAAGAATGTTTAGTACCGCAGCATCAATTGCCTCATCATCTGCCATTGGCAAAGAAAGGCTAGAGAGCAGGGTATCTTTAAACCCGGCATCTTTACTATTAAGGCGTTTGACTTTAACTTCTGCTGACATGAGAATTTTTCTTTTACTTCAACAGCTCAAAGAATGGCTGAAGCTGTGTGCGCTTACGTTTATACGAGGCTTGATTCACTACTAAGCGTGCACTGATATCTGCAATGGGTTCAACCTCAACTAAGCCATTCGCACGCAAAGTATTGCCCGTGGATACTAAATCTACAATCGCATCCGCTAAACCAACCAATGGAGCCAGTTCCATCGAGCCATATAAATGAATCGTATCAATGTGAACACCTTTATTGGCAAAGTGCTCACGTGCGCAATTGACATACTTGGTTGCGACTTTTAAGCGAGAGCCCTGCTTCACTGCAGCAGCGTAATCAAAGCCTTCTTTTACGGCAACGGACATACGGCATTTAGCGATGTTCAAATCAAAAGGAACATACAATCCATCGCTACCGTTTTCCATTAAGACGTCTAAACCGGCCACTCCAAAATCGGCGCCACCAAACTGGACGTAGGTCGGCACATCTGAGGCACGCACAATAATCAGGCGCACTCCTGGATTAGAAGTCTCAATAATGAGTTTGCGTGACTTTTCAGGATCCTCAAGCGGTCGAATGCCAATCTTAGATAAGATCTCAGCGGTTTCTTCGAAAATGCGCCCTTTGGAGAGAGCTAAAGTTAACTTCATGGACTAATTATCCATCAGGCTTACTTGATGCGCTGAATGTTGGCCCCTAAGAGGGTCAACTTTTGCTCCATGCGGTCATATCCACGATCTAAGTGATAAATCCGATCTACCTGGGTTTCCCCTTGGGCGGCCAAGCCAGCAATCACTAGACTGGCGGAGGCACGTAAATCGGTGGCCATCACAATCGCCCCAGAAAGCTTTTCTACGCCCTGAGCAATTGCAGTATTACCCTCAATCACGATATCAGCCCCGAGGCGATTCATCTCTTGAACGTGCATAAAGCGGTTCTCAAAGATGGTTTCAGTAATGGTGGCATTGCCCTGTGCAATCGCATTGACCGCCATGAGTTGCGCCTGCATATCGGTTGGAAAGGCAGGGTATTCAGAGGTACGGAAGCTGACAGCCTTAGGACGCCCTTTCATGGAGGCCTTAATCCAATCGGGACCCACTTCTATCTCTAAACCAGCTTCTTTGAGTTTGACGATCACTGCATCTAATGTATCTGGACGGCAGTGCTTTACTAGAATTTCCCCGCCTGCAGCAGCCACTGCGCATAAGAATGTACCAGCCTCAATCCGGTCAGCGATCACAGCATGCTCTGCACTATGCAGCTTTTCAACACCTTCGATCACTAAGCGATCGCTACCGATACCGGTAATCTTGGCACCCATTTTGACGAGTAACTCAGCCAAGTCCCCTACTTCAGGCTCGCGCGCTGCATTCTCCAAAATGGTTGTGCCTGAAGCCAAGGTAGCAGCCATTAGTAAATTCTCTGTACCAGTCACGGTAATCATGTCGGTCAAAATAGAGGCACCTTGCAGGCGACCATTAGCAGATTTAGTTTCTGCCTGAATGTAACCGCTCTTAATTTTGATAGCGGCACCCATGGCTTTTAAACCTTTGATGTGCTGGTCGACTGGACGTGCACCAATAGCACAACCTCCTGGCAAGGAAACCTTAGCGCTATGCATTCTGGCGAGCAAGGGGCCAAGCACCAGAATGGAAGCGCGCATGGTTTTCACCATCTCATAAGTTGCTTCAGAGCTTTTAATATTGGCTGCATTCAGCACCACATGATTTCGATTACTCGCATCTGGAAAAGTGACGGTTACACCAATTTCTTGGAGAAGCTTGAGCATGGTACGCACATCTTGCAAGTCAGGCACATTGCGCAAGGTGATGGGCTGATCCGTTAGCAAACAAGCACACAAAATTGGTAGCGCCGCATTCTTCGCACCAGCAATCAGCACCTCTCCCTTAAGAGGAGTACCGCCAACCATTCGTAATTTGTCCATGAATCTATTCCAGTAAAAAGCGAATACTATTAAGTTGTGGTGTTATTAAGGCGATTTGTAAACTCATCGGGAGTAAATGCTTTGATTGATAAAGCGTGCACTTCTGCTTTCATGCGATCACCCATGGCGCTGTATACCAGTTGATGACGCTGAATTAAACGCTTGCCTTCAAACTCTGGACTCACAATCGTGGCATAAAAATGCTGTCCATCGCCCTCAACTTGAATGTGGGTACAGGTAATACCCTGCTGGATATAGCCCTCAATTTGTTCTGGGGTTGGGAACATGATGATCTCCTGATTCTAAATAAACGACTAGTTTCTTAACTTATAACCTTTTTGCAGCAAACGTAAGGCAATCGCTGACACTGCGACAAAGAAGCAGGCCACAATCGCAAAACTATGCCAAGGAGAAATATCTGATACTCCAAAAAAGCCATAACGAAATCCATCAATCATATAAAAGAATGGATTGAAATGAGAAACGACTTGCCATGCTGCCGGCAAAGAGTGGATAGAGTAGAACACGCCTGATAACATCGTAGCCGGCATGATAATGAAGTTCTGGAAAGCGGCTAGCTGATCATACTTATCAGCCCAGATGCCCGCAATTAAACCCATACTACCGAGAATAGCCGCGCCCAAGAGCGCAAATACTATGATCCACAGAGGATATTCAAATGATGGCATGGCGAACCAAGCGGTAATCAGTAACACTCCAGCGCCCACAACGATGCCACGAAACACCGCAGCCAAGACATAGGCTGCATAAAACTCTAAGTGACTGAAAGGTGCCAACAACACAAACACCAAGTTACCAGTCACTTTAGATTGAATCAGTGAAGAAGATGTGTTGGCAAAAGCATTCTGCAAAATACTCATCATGACTAAGCCTGGAATTAAAAAGGCGGTGTAATTTAGACGGCCATAGACTTCTTTACCCTCCAGCACGTGACCAAAGATCATTAAATACAGGACGGCAGTCAGCACTGGGGCAGCAACTGTCTGGAATGCTACTTTATAAAAGCGCTTAACTTCTTTACGAAGTAATGTTGGAAAGCCGCTCCCATAGGATATCGATGGCTGCTTGAGAATAGGCTTCATCGAGTAGCGCCCGACATGATGTTGACAAACACATCTTCGAGATCTGTCTTACCTTCACCATCTTTTTTAATCGAGCCATACTGACTCAATAAATTAGCTGTGGTGTCTAGGGCGACGATCTTTCCATGCTTGAGCATAGCGATACGCTGACACAGTGCCTCAGCCTCTTCCAGATAGTGGGTTGTTAAAACAATTGTGTGCCCATCTTGATTTAGACGACTAATGAATTGCCAAAGGGATTGACGAAGCTCTACGTCCACACCGGCTGTTGGTTCATCCAAAATAATGACCGGTGGTCTGTGAACCAAAGCCTGCGCTACCAAAACTCGACGTTTCATACCACCAGATAAAGATCGCATATTGCTATCTGCTTTTCCGGTGAGATCTAAGTTCGCCATAATCTCTTCAATCCAAGCATCGTTATTACGAATGCCGAAATAACCTGACTGAAATTGCAGGGTCTCTCTGACGGTAAAGAAAGGGTCAAATACTAATTCTTGAGGCACTACTCCGAGCATCCGACGAGCATCTCGGAATTGACTTTGAACATCAGCTCCCATGATTGCAGCGTGACCGCCATCTGCAGTAACTAAACCAGCCAATATGGAAATCAGCGTTGTCTTACCAGCGCCATTAGGGCCTAGCAAGCCAAAGAACTCGCCCTGCTCGATTGACAAAGAAACATCGTCAAGAGCCTGAAGAACGCCATAATTTTTGGATATATTTTTAATCGAAATTGCAGGATGCATGCTACGACAAATCCAGTAATGCGGACACACCATAAACACTGGCTAATACGATTAATTTTTCAGGTGCATTTTGCACAGAAATCTGCTGGCCATCAGCTTGCAGTTTTTTCTGCCATGCTAATAAAACTGTTAGCACTGTTGAATCAAAGTCTCGTAGATTGCTGCAATCTACGATTTTTAGTACGGTCAAGTTGAGTAAGCCATCTTTCTCTAATTGCATGACATTGTCTTGCGTCACAGAGGCTGGTAATAAAAATGGCATCTTCTACTAATCTTGACTTGGTCTTGTGCAGTTTTTTAGTTTGCCGGCTTGGCAGCAGCTAGTTGTTTATTGCGATCCTGCAAGAATTTCACGAGACCCTCAACACCATTCTGACCAATCTGATTTGCAAACTGATTGCGATAGGCTTCAACCAACCAAACACCCATGATGTTCATGTCATAAACTCTCCAGCCATTGGCGGTTTTCTCTAGGCGATAGTCGAGTGGCACTGGATCACCACGGCCAATCACGACTGTTTTCACAACCACCTCTTTATCATCAGGGGCCGCACGCAAAGGCTTAAATTGAATGGTTTGATCACGGAGCTGACTTAATGCGCCAGAGTATGTTCGGATCAGTAAATTCTTAAACTCAGAAACTAATTGAGCCTGTTGTTCTGGGGTCGCTTTTTTCCAATTGGGGCCCATGGCCATTTCAGTAGTGCGACGCATATCGGTATAGGGAACAATTTTCTTCTCTACTAAATCGACAATACGCGGAATATTTCCCTTCTGAATCTCAGGATCAGACTTGACAGATGCCATGACATCCGAGACTACAGTCTTAATCAGGCCATCTGGTGTGGACTGATCAACTACTTGGGCGCTTGCGCCACCAACAGCTAAAAAAAAGCTTGATAGGAGGGCTACTAAGTAGGCTTGAATAGTTTTATAGCTTTTCATGGGTTCTCGATCAACACTAATCATTGGGGCTGATTTTAGCCCTTTAAGCAAATCCAGTAGGGCTCACACGTTTTATTGGTAGGGGTTCTCGTAAACCGGCATCAGAGGCTCCTCGTCATCGCGCCCCTCATTAATTTGGTATTGTCGCCTCTGGATATAGGCATCTCGTACGAAGCTGTATTTATCGAGAGCTGCGCCATCCAATAAATCGCCAGCCTCGTAATAAGTATTGCGAGCATTGACGACACGCAAGCCAGTCAAGCTGTTTCGCAAAGCGACATCTGGCAGCAGTCTAAATAAGTAGTCAGACTCCAAATCAGCCGCCGTACCAAAAGTATCTCTCACATTACTCGGGCCAAAAAATGGCAGCACCACATATGGGCCAGAAGGGATACCCCAAACACCAAAGGTTTGACCCCAATCTTCCTTATGTTTAGGCAAGCCACCCGGTGTGGCCATATCGATCAGACCACCCAAACCAAAGGTAGTGTTGACTACCACCCTCATCAAATCACTAAAGGCATAGTCGGGCTTGCCCTGTAATAAGTTCTGCAAAGCGGTATAGATGTCGCTGTAGTTACTGAAAAAGTTATAGATCCCATCTCGCACAAACTCCGGCAATACAAAGCGATATCCGGCTACCACTGGTTTCAGTAAATAAGTATCTAGACCTTCATTGAATTCAAAAACGGAGCGATTAAAGGGTTCCCAAGGATCATGTGGAGAAGGTGCAACTCCAGCGGGAATAGAGGCACAACCTACCATGACGCCCACTAAACCCAGCAATACTAGGCGCTTGATCTTTACCAACAACAACATTATTTTGAAGCACCTTTATCTTGGCCACTATCTGCGGCCTTGTTATATAAAAACTGACTGATGAGGTTTTCAAGCACTACGGCAGACTGGGTTTGCGTAATCTTGTCGCCAACAGCCAACATATCATCTGAGCCACCAGCCTCTAAACCAATATATTGCTCACCCAACAAACCTGAAGTTAAAATCTTGGCAGAAGAATCTTTAGGAAACTTATAGACATCTTCAATAGTCATGGTGACAGTGGCTTGATAGGTCTTGTCATCGAAAGAAATATTCGCTATACGCCCAACGACTACACCCGCACTTTTGACGGGCGCACGCGGCTTGAGTCCACCAATATTGTCAAAACGTGCAGAAATTTTGTAAGTTGGCGCAAAAGAAACGGCATTCATATTGCCAACTTTCAATGCGAGAAACAAAGCAGCCAGCAAGCCCATGGCGACAAAAATTCCGACCCAAATATCAATAGCACTTTTTCTCATAAGAGTTCCAGTTTAATCTTTCTAATTCGAGAACATCAGCGCGGTGAGCAAGAAATCTAATGCTAAAACCGATAAAGAAGAAATCACCACGGTTCTAGTGGTGGCTTGCGATACCCCCTCAGGAGTAGGCTTTGCCTCATAACCCTGATAGAGGGCGATAAAGGTCACTGCCACACCAAATACCAGGCTTTTAATCAAGCCATTACCAATATCTGAGAAAAGATCCACCCCGCCCTGCATCTGTGACCAAAAAGCACCAGAGTCGACGCCAATTAATGGCACGCCAACAAAATAGCCGCCCATGACACCAACAGCAGTAAAGATCGTCGCCAAAATCGGCATGGCAATAATTCCGGCCCAAAGACGTGGAGCAATCACACGACTTAGGGGATCCACCGCCATCATTTCCATTGCGCTGAGTTGTTCACCGGCTTTCATTAGACCAATCTCAGCGGTAAGCGATGTACCAGCCCGACCCGCAAATAAGAGAGCAGTAATCACTGGGCCTAATTCACGGGTGAGTGATAAAGCAACTAATAAACCCAAAGCCTGTTCAGAGCCATAGCGATTCAATGTGTAGTAGCCCTGCAAACCCAAAACAAAACCAACAAATAAACCGGATACTGCAATGATTACAAAAGAATGATTGCCGACAAAAAGAATTTGATCAGAAACTAAGCGAGGTCTTTTTAATAAAAAACCTGAGCGCCAGATCACAGCAGCAAACATGCGCGCAGCAAGACCAAGACTAGTTAAGTTACGACGAATAAAAAAGCCGAGATCGCCAAAAAGATCTAAGGTCTTATGAAGCAGATTCATTTCAAGCTCACCCCAAAATCTTCTGCAAGGCTCTGACCTGGATAATGAAATGGCACAGGACCATCAGGTGAAGCATCTAAGAACTGACGCACAAAAGGATCACTTGAACGGCTTAACTCTGCTGGAGTACCTTGCGCACCAATCCGACCATTGGCAATGAAATAAACATAGTCCGCAATTTCAAATGTTTCCTCAACATCATGCGTAACCAAAAGACTGGTTGCACCCAGAGCTTGATTCAAATCGCGGATCAGACGAGCAGTAATACCAAGTGAAATCGGATCCAAGCCAGCAAAGGGCTCGTCATACATAATCAATGGCGGATCAAGCGCAATCGCTCTAGCTAAAGCAACGCGGCGTGCCATACCACCAGAAATCTGTGCCGGCATTAAATCTCGTGCACCCCGTAAACCCACTGCATTAAGTTTCATCAGCACCAAGGAGCGTAATAACTCTTCACTTAAATTGGTGTGCTCACGCAGAGGAAAGGCAACGTTTTCAAAAACACTGAGATCAGTGAATAGCGCACCAAATTGAAAAAGCATTCCCATACGACGACGGGTGGCCATTAATTCAGCGCCATTCATCTTGCCAATATCATGGCCTTCAAATAAGACTTGGCCAGACTGAGCAGTAAATTGGCCACCAATGAGTCTCAAAATAGTAGTCTTGCCGCAACCAGAGCCACCCATCACCGCAACAACTTGACCGCGACGGAACTCCATATTGAGACCGGATAGGATTTGCCGCTCGCCTAGGGCGTAGGAAAAGTTGACATCTTTAATTTCAACGACAACTTCGCCATGGCCACCACTAGGGATTTTTTGCTTTACTTCTACCAAGCTTGAGTGGCTACTGTTCATATCCTCGATATTATCGGGGAAGAACGGAAGTCCCCATTAAATACTCGTCTACTGCCTGAGCGGCTTGACGACCTTCACGAATCGCCCAAACTACTAAAGATTGGCCACGACGCATATCGCCTGCAGCAAATACCTTAGGAACGTTGGTTTGATAGGCATTTTGGCCATCAACAGTGGCTTTTGCATTACCGCGAGCATCTTTTTCAACGCCGAAGGCATTGAGCACTTGGGCTGCAGGAGATACAAAGCCCATTGCCAAAAATACTAAATCCGCCTTAATCTCAAATTCAGAGTTTGGCATTTCTGTCATCTTGCCGTCTTTCCACTCCAAACGCACACAGATCAGCTTCTCCAGTTTGCCGTCTTTGCCTTCAAAGCGCTTAGTCGCAACCGACCAATCACGCTCACAACCTTCTTCATGCGAAGAAGATGTACGCAACTTCGTTGGCCAGTAAGGCCATACCAAAGGCTTATTCTCGACTTCTGGTGGCTGCGACATCAACTCAAACTGAGTAACCTTAGCAGCGCCATGACGATTGGAGGTTCCAACGCAATCAGAACCTGTATCACCACCACCAATCACCACTACATTCTTACCCGCTGCAGCAATCTCATTTTTGAAATCGCCTGCATTTTCTTTATTCTGCGGAATCAAGAATTCCAAAGCATAGTGAACACCCTTCAGCTCACGACCAGGCACTGGCAGATCACGTGGTTGCTCAGAGCCCCCGCTAATCACTACAGCGTCAAAATCTTTCATCAGCTGATCAGGTGAAACTGTTTTCGTGGAATAGTTTTTTACTTCAGCGCCAATGGCTTCCTTACCCACAAATACACCAGTTTCAAACTTCACACCTTCAGCTTGCATTTGCTCAACACGACGATCAATCAGCCATTTTTCCATTTTGAAATCAGGAATACCGTAGCGCAACAAACCGCCAACACGATCATTCTTTTCAAAGACAGTAACGTCATGACCAACACGCGCTAATTGCTGAGCTGTCGCCATCCCAGCAGGTCCACCGCCAACCACGGCTACTTTTTTACCGGTCTTGGTTTTAGATGGTTGCGGCTTAACCCAGCCATTTTCCCAGCCCTTATCAATAATGGCGTGTTCGATAGACTTAATGCCAACCGCCTCACTATTAATACCTAAGGTGCAGGCAGCCTCACAAGGTGCAGGACAAATACGGCCGGTGAACTCAGGAAAGTTATTGGTAGATTGCAAAACATCTAATGCATTCTTCCAATCATCGTGAAATACTAAATCATTGAAGTCAGGAATGATGTTATTTACTGGGCAACCGCTATTGCAAAACGGAATACCGCAATCCATACAACGTGCACCTTGCACTTTAGCCTCATCATCTGTCAATGCAGCAACAAACTCTTTGTAGTGATGGAGGCGCTTAACAGGAGCTTCGTAAGTTTCATCTACGCGCTCAAACTCCATAAATCCAGTGACTTTACCCATATCGAATCCTTAGTATCTTTTCTAAATGTCTTGATTGATTAAGCTGCAACGGTTTTGGTTTGCGCTTTTTCCCACAACTCACCCAACGCGCGTTTGTACTCAGTAGGCAATACCTTCACAAAACGACCGCGGGCATTCTCCCAATCAGCCAACAGTGCTTTAGCGCGCTCTGAACCAGTGTGGCGGAAATGACGTTCAATCAGGTTCTTCAAAATCTGCTCATCGGTCATACGCTCACCACCATCTTTCACATCAATAGGAGCATGCCACGCAGACTGAGGCATCTTGGCGATCTGTTCAGCAGAAGGCAGGACTTTCTCCAAAGTCGCCATGCTGGTATTGCAACGCTTTTCAAAGAAGCCATCTTCGTCATAAACATATGCAATGCCGCCACTCATACCGGCTGCAAAGTTACGGCCAGTTGCACCCAACACCACTACAGTACCGCCAGTCATGTATTCGCATCCGTGATCACCAGTACCCTCAACCACAGTGGTCGCACCAGAGTTACGAACTGCAAAACGCTCACCAGCCACACCATTAAAGAATGCTTCACCACTGATTGCGCCGTACAGCACAGTATTTCCAACAATGATGTTCTTGGCTGTATCGCCACGGAACTCATGTGGCGCACGCACAATCACACGTCCACCGGATAAGCCCTTACCAACGTAGTCATTACCATCACCAACCAAATCTAAGGTGACGCCGCGTGCCAAGAAGGCAGCAAAACTTTGTCCAGCAGTGCCATTCAGTTGAATATGAATAGTGTCATCAGGCAAACCAGCATGGCCATAACGCTGAGCAATTTCTCCAGAGAGCATTGCGCCAACAGTACGGTTCACGTTCTTCACCGGAACAATGAAAGATACTTTCTCGCCACTTTGTAATGCGGGCCCACTCTTTTCGATCAGAATATTATCCAACGCACTACCTAAGCCATGCTCTTGAGTCAAAATCTGGTAGCGGGGAGTATCTTTAGGAACATTAGGCTCAGCAAAAATCTTACTGAAATCCAAGCCATGGACTTTCCAGTTCTCAATACCTTTGCGAGTATCCAAGAGATCAACACGACCAATCAAATCATCAAACTTACGAATACCAAGTTGAGCCATGATCTCGCGCACTTCCTCTGCAATAAAGAAGAAGAAGTTCACAACGTGCTCCGGCTTGCCGGAAAACTTTTTACGCAACTCAGGATCTTGGGTAGCAACGCCAACTGGGCAGGTATTCAAATGACACTTGCGCATCATGATGCAGCCTTCGACTACCAAAGGTGCAGTGGCAAAACCAAACTCGTCCGCGCCTAACAAAGCACCGATCACCACGTCACGACCCGTTTTCATTTGACCATCAGCCTGCACACGAATACGACTACGTAAGCCATTGAGTACTAATGTTTGTTGAGTTTCAGCCAAGCCCAATTCCCATGGGGAACCAGCATGCTTAATGGAGGACAGTGGCGATGCACCTGTACCGCCATCATGTCCAGCGATCACGACGTGATCGGCTTTCGCTTTAGCAACACCAGCAGCAATCGTACCAACACCGACTTCAGAAACCAACTTCACAGACACGTCAGCCGCTGGGTTCACGTTCTTCAGATCATGAATTAACTGAGCAATATCTTCAATAGAGTAAATATCATGATGTGGAGGTGGAGAAATCAAACCAACACCTGGCACGGAGAAGCGCAACTTACCAATGTAGTCAGAAACCTTGCCGCCAGGCAATTGACCCCCTTCACCAGGCTTAGCACCTTGGGCCATTTTGATCTGAATCTGATCAGCAGAGCGGAGATATTCAGTAGTCACTCCAAAACGACCTGATGCAACCTGCTTAATTTTGGAACGCAATGAATCGCCATCCAGCAATGGAATGTTAGCTTCAACAACATCATCGCCCAAAATACTGGCTAGGGTTTCACCCTTCTTAATTGGAATGCCTTTGAGTTCATTCACATAACGGTTTGGATCTTCGCCACCCTCACCCGTATTGGACTTACCGCCAATCCGGTTCATGGCAATTGCTAAAGTAGCGTGCGCTTCAGTAGAAATAGAACCTAAGGACATTGCGCCTGTTGCAAAACGTTTTACGATCTCTTTAGCTGATTCGACCTCATCTAATGGAATAGCTTTAACTGGATCAATCTTAAATTCAAATAAGCCACGTAAGGTCATCTGACGCTTTGTTTGATCGTTGACTAGATTGGCGTACTCTTTATAGGTTTGATAACCTTTATCGATACCAATACGGGTAGAGTGCTGTAACTTCGCAATCGTATCCGGAGTCCACATGTGATCCTCACCACGAATACGGAAAGCATATTCACCACCGGCGTCCAACATATTTGTTAAAACTGGATCATTACTAAATGCAGACTGATGCATACGCATTGCTTCTTCAGCAACTTCAAACACGCCAATGCCACCAACGTTAGATGGCGTACCCTTGAAGTAATGATCAATAACCTCTTTGTTTAAACCAATGGCCTCAAAAATCTGTGAGCCCGTATAGGACATGTAAGTAGAGATACCCATCTTGGACATCACTTTTTGCAAGCCTTTACCGACTGCCTTCACAAAATTCTTCACAGCTTTTTCTGCTGATAGATCACCCGATAAACCTTTAGCCATTTCAGCCAAGGTTTCCATTGCCAAGTAGGGGTGCACTGCTTCAGCGCCATAACCAGCCAAGAGTGCAAAGTGATGTGTTTCCCGCGCACTACCAGACTCAACCACCAGACCAACACTAGTACGCAAACCTTTTTCAACCAAGTGCTGATGAATAGCTGATGTTGCCAAGAGGGCAGGTATCGCCACATGATTTTCATCGACTTGACGATCGCTCACGATCAAAATATTAAAGTTAGAACGTACGGCATCAGCAGCCTCTGCACATAAAGAAGCGAGGCGAGCTTCAATACCTTCTTTACCCCAAGAAGCTGGATAACAAATATCTAATTCGTATGAGCGGAATTTACCGTTCGTATAGTGCCCGATGTGACGAATCTTGGTCATATCGTCAAAATCTAAAATCGGCTGACTCACTTCTAAGCGCATTGGTGGATTGATATTGTTGGTATCCAGCAAATTCGGCTTTGGTCCAATGAATGAGACCAAAGACATCACCATGTTTTCACGAATGGAGTCAATCGGAGGGTTGGTTACCTGCGCAAACAACTGTTTGAAATAGTTATAGAGTGGCTTGTTCTTGCTAGAGAGCACGGCCAATGGACTATCGTTACCCATTGAGCCAATTGCCTCTTCGCCATTCATGGCCATTGGTGCCATGAGGTACTTGATATCCTCTTGGGTGTAACCGAAGGCTTGTTGACGATCTAGTAATTTTGCAGCAGGTCGAATAGTATTTTTCTCATCCACTAAATCTGCCTTACTGGCATCGACTTCATCGAGCTTGACACGTACTGCATCGATCCAGCTCTTGTATGGCTTAGCTTTTGAAACAGCATCCTTCAATTCGACGTCATCAATGATGCGCCCTTGCTCCATATCAATCATGAACATCTTGCCTGGTTGCAAGCGCCACTTTTGAACAATCTTGCTCTCCGGAATTGGCAACACTCCAGCCTCAGATCCCATAATGACTAAGTCATCATCGGTTACGTAATAGCGTGCTGGACGCAAACCATTGCGATCTAAAGTCGCGCCGATTTGACGACCGTCTGTAAACGCCATTGCTGCTGGGCCATCCCATGGCTCCATCATTGCAGCGTGGTACTCATAGAAAGCTCGGCGGTTCTCGTCCATCAAAGTATGCTGTTCCCAGGCCTCTGGAATCATCATCATCATGGCCTGCGCTAATGGGTAGCCAGCCATAACCAATAACTCTAAGCAGTTATCAAAACAAGCAGTATCAGATTGACCTGGATAAATTAACGGCCATAATTTTTGAAGGTCATCACCCAACACTGGGGAGCTAATTGCACCTTCTCGTGCATTGACCCAATTGACGTTGCCTTTAACGGTATTAATCTCGCCGTTGTGCGCAATCATGCGATACGGATGTGCCAATTCCCAAGCTGGGAAAGTATTCGTGGAGAATCGTTGGTGCACTAATGCCAATGCAGAAACAGCACGTGGATCTTGCAAATCTTTGTAGTACGCGCCAACTTGGTTTGCTAAGAGCAAGCCTTTGTAAACAATGGTGCGAGCTGACATCGATGCGACAAAATATTCTTTGCCATGCTTTAAATGTAAATCTTGAATCGCGTGGCTTGCTGTTTTGCGAATGACATACAACTTACGCTCTAGCGCATCCGTTGTCATGATGTCACGGCCTCGCCCAATGAAAACTTGGCGAATAAACGGTTCAGTCATTCGAACGGTTGGAGACATCGGCAGCTTCACATCGATAGGTACATCCCTCCATCCCAAAACTACTTGACCCTCTAAGCGCACAGTGCGCTCTAATTCTTGCTCGCATGCTAAGCGGGATGCTTGCTCCTTTGGCAAGAAAATCATTCCCACGCCGTACTCGCCGAATGGTGGCAACTCAATACCCTGCTTTGCCATTTCTTCGCGATAAAGGGTATCCGGAACTTGAATCAAGATTCCAGCACCATCACCCATTAATGGATCAGCACCAACAGCGCCTCTGTGATCTAAGTTCTCAAGAATTTGCAATCCTTGAGCAACGATTTCATGCGACTTCTTGCCCTTGATGTGGGCGACGAATCCTACGCCGCATGCATCATGCTCATTACGGGGGTCGTAAAGACCGTGAGCGATTGGACGATGATGAGTATTCATTTGTGTAGTCATGGTGTTTCCGTGTGCCATCAAGGGCTAATTACTTTTAGAGGATCAAATATAGGGGAATACCCACGCTGATGCAACAGAAATTAAATGACTCTGTCCCAATTAATAATGATCTCTTCTTATTGCTATCGATAATATGGGGACAGAGTGGGAAAAGCACTCCCCCTAATTTCACTCATGACCCAGGAGAATTATCTCTAAGCCACTAAATTCATTGATTTATTTTCTTAGGTCGGCCACGATGACGAATTAATACCTCATCTGGATTATCTTTAAATAGTTTTTTGGCGTAATGATCGCTCACCCAAGGCTTGGATCGAGTAAGTGCCTCAGTAATTTGGCGGTCCTCCCACTGGGGCGCGCCCTCCTTCACAAAGTTTGCCCAGGTCATTTGTCTCTCAAAGGGGGTATTACCTAACTTCCAAAAGTGTTGATGATCTATCAGCCATGGTTCCGCGTTTCCTCCGATATGACAGGCAAAACTAGTCCAACTTGAATCTTGGGGGTTAGATTCAAAACCTGCTCTCACGGGGTTTAACTCGATATATCGCTGGCAACGCAAAAAATAATCGGGGTCTATGAGCGAAGATCGATAGCGCCCTTCCCAAATAGTTCCCGAACGCTGGTGCTGTTGATTAAAGTACTGGGCATAACGTCTGCCCAAAGACTGCATGGTCTTCGCAAGCGAGTCTGCATGCTGGGGCGTAGTTAAGAGATGAACATGGTTTGGCATTAAAGCAAATGCATGGACAGCACTTGCAAATTGTTTTGCTGCCTCTCGAAGCCAATCTAAATAGATGCGGCGGTCAACATCATTGAAAAAAAGGGTTTCTCGATTATTTCCGCGAACCATGACATGCATCGCTTGGCCAGGAATAATAGTACGAGCCTTCCTTGCCATGGTTAGATAGAACTACTGTAAATCGCGACTACCACTACTACTTGAAAATCCTGGAATGACCCAATCGCCATCAACTTGATTCACTCCAACCGGTACTTCGCGGCCTTGTTGCGGCTCATTCTTTAGAGCAGTACTCATGTAAGAGATCCACATTGGTAGAGCTAGGCCACCACCAGTTTCACGATCACCTAAGCTTGCAGGCTTATCAAAACCAATCCACGCAACCGCCGCAACTTTCGGGTTATATCCTGCAAACCAAGCATCATGTGAATCGTTGGTAGTACCAGTTTTACCGGCGAGATCATTGCGGCCCAACTTAGCACGAGCGCTCGCAGCAGTTCCGCTCTTAGTCACTTCTTGCAACATACTATCCATCACAAACGCTGTGCGCGCATCTAGAACGCGCGGCGCATCTTCACCTGCATGCGTTGGTTTAGCCTCAAACATCACAGTACCTTTGGCATCGGTCATCTTATTAATCAAGTAGGGATCAACTCGATAACCCCCATTAGCAAAGACGCTGTAAGCAGATGCCATTTGCAAAGGTGTTACAGAACCCGCCCCCAGAGCCATCGTTAAATAAGGTGGATGCTTTTCTGCTTCAAAACCAAAGCGCTGAATATATTCTTGGGCGTAAGAAGGTCCGATGGCGCGTATCAATCTTACAGATACTAAATTTTTTGATTTTGCCAAGGCGGTGCGTAAACGCATCATGCCTTCGTACTTTCCATCGTAGTTCTTTGGTTCCCAAGCTTGGCTACCTGTTTCTAGGCTACCAATAGATAAGGGTGCATCATTTACCATCATGCCCGGAGAGTAGCCTTTTTCTATTGCAGCGGCGTAAATGAATGGCTTAAATGAAGATCCCGGTTGGCGCTGCGCTTGAGTGACATGATTAAATTGATTGCGCCGAAAGTCGAAGCCTCCCACCAGAGATAGTATTGCGCCAGTCTCAGTATTCATGGAAACAAAAGCTGCTTCGACTTGTGGTAGTTGCGCCAATTTCCAAATACCGCCATCTGAGAGTAGCCTCACTATCGCTCCGGGGCGCAAACGTTTTTTTGGTTGAGTACTATCCGTTAGGGAGGCAGTGGCAAGCTTCATTCCTTCGCCTTTTAACGTAATCAAATCCCCAGTAGAAATCATGACTTGCATTTCTTTTGGCTTGATATCCAGTACCACGCCTGACTGCAAATCATCCAATTGCGGATAGGCTAGTAGCGCTTCATCAATTGCTCGTTGACGCATTACTGCATCTTCTGGCAAATTAATGAATCCTTCTGGCCCTCGATAAGCATGTCGCAGGTCGTACTCAAAAATACCGCGACGCACTGCTTTGTAAGCGGCATCTTGATCTGCTTTTAAAATCGTGGTGTAAACCTCGAGACCCTGAGAGTAAATAGCATCACCATATTGCGTGAATAGAAGCTGGCGAACCATCTCTGCTGGAAAATCTGCGCGGGTACTAAACTCATTTCCAAGTCCGCGGATTTGTAATTCTTCTGCCATTGCAATCTGATATTGCTCAGGCGTAATGTAGGATAAATCCCGCATACGTTGCAAGATGTATTCTTGGCGAATCTTAGCCCGCCGGAAATTACTGACGGGGTTGTAAGCTGATGGCGCCTTTGGCAAACCCGCTAACATTGCTGACTCTGCAACCGAGATGTCTTTCAAATCTTTGCCAAAGTAGATCTGCGCTGCACTTGAAAATCCATACGCCCTTTGACCCAAGAAAATTTGATTCATATAAATTTCAAGAATCTTATCTTTACTTAGTTGGGACTCGATTTCCCAAGACAGAAGAACCTCGTAAATCTTACGACTAAAGGTTTTCTCATTACTCAGAAAAAAGTTTCGAGCTACCTGCATCGTAATAGTTGACGCACCTTGGGTTGCATTACCCCGTAAATTAGTGAGCGCTGCTCTTAAAATACCCACGTAATCAACGCCGCCATGAGAATAAAAACGATCATCCTCAATGGCAATAACAGCATTGCGCATATTGATGGGGATTTCGCTTAATGGGATCACCTTGCGGCGCTCTTCACCAAACTCCCCAATCAAAACTTTATCAGCCGTGTAGATCCGTAAAGGTGTTTTGGGGTTGTAGTCAACTAATGCTGAAATCTTTGGCAAGTTTGGCTTGGCTATTAAGAAAGCGTAGCCGAGCAATAAAGTAAGGACCACAGCAAGAACCATACTGATTATCAGCATCGCTTTTATCAGGGGGTTTCCTCCAGATTTGCTGGGCGAGAAGCTTTCTGCTCTTGACTGGCCAGGACGCCTGTTAGGCTGACGATTAAATCGCCGGTTTAAAGGCGGTTTGTCTTTTGGGGATAGAGCCATAGATCAAATTATAGGGTGCTTGCGTAATTCTCCCTCTAGGATCAAAACATCTCTTTAGGATGCTCTCATAGCGCTTTTCTGACACTGAATTCTGTCACTACTGATCGTTTTTCGCTTACTTGATATGAATAATGGGGCATGCCTCCACGCCATATCTCCCCCCAAACTTTTGATGACATTCTGCGTGAGTTGGGAGATGACCCTGCTATTCCAGACCCCCATGGAATTCGCAAAACAACCGCTCCCCCTAGGGTTGATCCACCAACCCAAGCCCAGAACCCAAAGCAGACTCTTTCGACTAAAAATTGGATACCTCAAGGACTTAACTTGACACCTGCTCTAGTCTTTAGCGCCACTTTATTGCTCTGCGGAGGGAGCCTCTTTTTCTATTTTGAATCCAATCAATCTGGATCTGAACTAGAAATAAGCGGCCTGCAGAGTCAACTCTTGGCGCTCAAAAAAGAAATGGAGATCTCTCAAGAGGGCTGGGCATCCGAACGAGAGGATCTATATGAAGCAATGGATGAAATAGAAGTAAGTATTCACACATTAGAAACAAAGCCAATAATTCAGATTACTCAAAGCAAGCCTGCCGCCATCCCGCATGAGGCTGAACTTCGCCGCTGGCGATACCTGGGTATCACCCGCATGGGGGCAATTGAACATGCCTTTTTTCACACGGGCAAATCTACGCTGATGATCGCCAAAGAAGATTTAGTTTTGGGGGAATGGCGCCTAACTCAAGCCAAAAAAGAGCTGGCAACCTTGACCCATCCCAAAGGTAAATCCATTGCATTTAAATCGATCCCAGCAGAGTGACTCCATTGAAGATCTTACAAAAAACCTTCTCCGCCATAGCCCCCTTAATTCTGGTTTTTTTACTTAATTCAGTCTTAGCAAGTCACCCCGAAGTAATTTCATCAGTGACTCCCAAAGAGAGTCGCATTAGCCTGCAATTTAGCCAAATTGAAATGACCGAGCTTTTACAAATCTTAGCCAAAATGGGGAACACCAATTTTCTCCTCAGTGAATCCATTCAGGGCAAGATCTCGGTTGACCTTATGGACACCCCTTGGCAAACTGCCCTCCATTCCATTCTAGCCAGCCGCGGCTTACGACTTGTCCGCAACGGTGATATTTACTGGATTGGCTCTCATGCAGAAATTCAAAGTTTCCAAAAATTTCGACGGGAAGATGCCGCCCTGCCTTTTGGGGGCGACCACATTAATAGCCCTCGCCAAATCCTCATAGAAGCTCGTATCGTTGAAGCCGACCAACGCTTTGCCCGTGAACTGGGTGTCAAATTGGGCTATCAGGCCAATGGTATTGGCAATAATTCAGGCCAAAGTGCAAGCACAAACCTAGATCTCGCGGGAGCTGGCCTAGCTGGCTTTAACCCCGCCACCTTAGCCGCCACCCTGGTTTCCAAGAATGCTGCCCGATTATTGCAAATGGAGCTTTCAGCACTGGAATCTGATGGCCAAGGCAAGATTCTGTCTAACCCCCGCATCATGACTGGCGATCAGGTTAAAGCCACAATTGAACAAGGCACTGAGCTTCCCTACCAAATCAGCTCTCAAAGTGGCAGTAAATTACAGTTTCGCAAAGCCAATTTGCGTTTAGAGGTTTTGCCAAAAATACATCCGGATGGGAAGATCTCGATGTTGGTAAGTATCAATAAAGACACTATTGGTATGAAAACTGAGCAGGGCTATGCGATCGATACCAAAAATCTTAGCTCTGAAGTGACAGTTGAAAATGGCGGCACGGCCATCATTGGGGGGATCTTTCAAACTACTGAGCGCGATGACGAAGTGAAAGTTCCCTTACTGGGTGATATTCCATTAATTGGGCATTTATTTCGCCATAAATCTACATTAGCCGATAAAACTGAACTATTAGTCTTCCTAACCCCTACCGTATTAGATAAACCCTAATAAAATCAGAGAGTGAACTCTGCATCTAACAATATATTTCTGATCGGCCTGATGGGCGCTGGAAAGTCGACAGTCGGAAAAATGCTGGCCAAAAAATTAGATCGTCGTTTTTTAGATGCTGACCATGTCATTGAAGAACGTTGCGGCGTTAAGATCCCCGTGATCTTTGAAATGGAGGGTGAAGATGGGTTTCGTAAGCGCGAGGCTCAGACCATTAAAGACATTACTGCAGAACAAGATATCATTTTGGCAACCGGTGGTGGCGCGGTGCTACTACCCGACAATCGCAAATTCCTCAGCGAAAGAGGTACTGTGATTTACCTCCATGCTAATCCGATGGAGCTTTGGCATCGCACTAAAGGTAGCGAGAGCAGACCACTCCTTAAAAATGGTGATGCAAAAAAGATTTTAGAAAACTTGTACGCTATCCGTGATCCTTTGTATCGCGAAATAGCTGACTATGTTATTGAGACCGGAAAGCCCAGTGTCAATCAACTAGTCAATACCTTAATCATGCAACTCGAACTCTCCGCATAAGTTTATCTATGAAAACATTAGAAGTTGATCTAGGGCAGCGCAGTTATCCTATTCATATTGGTACAGATTTAATCGATCAGCCAAGATTGTTTAGCGCTTGTGAAAAAGCCACCTCCATTTACATTGTCACCAATACAACAGTGGCCCCTTTGTACGCAGGACGTCTTACTCAAACTTTACAGAAGCTGGGTAAACCCGTTAGAACAATTACCTTACCCGATGGGGAGTCTTATAAAGACTGGAAAAATCTTCAGCTCATTTTTGATGATCTCCTCAAGTTTGGCGCTGATCGTCAAACCATGTTGGTGGCCTTAGGTGGCGGCGTGATCGGAGATATGACTGGCTTTGCAGCCGCCAGCTTTATGCGTGGTGTTCGCTTTATCCAGGTACCCACCACCTTACTAGCTCAAGTGGACTCTTCTGTTGGTGGTAAGACGGGGATTAACCATCCGCTCGGAAAGAACATGATTGGGGCATTTCATCAGCCATTGGCGGTGATTGCTGATCTGAACACCTTGAAAACATTACCTGCACGTGAACTCTCTGCGGGCCTCGCTGAAGTAGTGAAGCATGGCGCAATTGCGGATGCTCAGTTTTTGGATTGGATCGAAGCAAATGCAGTGGCGCTGCTAGCTTGCGACACCGCAGCAATGTCTCATGCAGTATTGCGCTCTTGCGAAATTAAATCAGCAGTTGTATCGGCTGACGAAAGAGAGGGAGGCATCCGTGCCACACTCAATTTCGGGCATACCTTTGGTCATGCGATTGAAGCCGGTATGGGTTACGGAGAGTGGTTACATGGGGAAGCCGTTGGCTGTGGCATGGTGATGGGCGCAGACCTGTCACGACGCCTGAACTTCATTACCCAAGCTGAGCTTGATCGTTTAACCAAGATTATTCAATCCATGAATCTGCCAATTACGCCACCCAAGTTTGGCGCGCAGCGCTATCTGGAGTTAATGCAAGTAGATAAGAAGACTGAAGGCGGTCAGATTCGTTATGTTGTTTTAGAAAAGATTGGTAAAGCCCAAATTCAGAGCGTACCGGATGCTCAAGTTATTGAAACTTTAACTGCCACTGGAGCAGTGTAGTTCTCAGTTCTACTCGGGTCTTATTACCCAATAAGCTGAATTGAGATAGCTTGACCTGCTTGAGCACTAGCAAATTCAGAAAGATCGCTGAGTAATTCGCGCCCAGTTTTGGTGTCTAACCACAGGGGGGAGCTTAAGGTACCAGCCCAACGATAGTGATAACCGCCCGATTTAGCCGCCACCCAGATTTCATGTAAAGGTGGCTGCGTATTGACCACAATCACACTGCGGTCCCTAAACCGAATATTGATGACGTTTCCGCCTTGGCGCTCCACATCCAGATCTAGGTCTAGTGCATCGTCTGCAGCTTCCAAAGCCACCTCAATCGACTGCAATAAATTGCTGCCCAACAGGTGGAACTGCTTATCGTCAATGGTTTCCACAGTTAAATTGCCTGGCTTCATATTAGAGTCCTGCATGCTATATTCAATCATTCGTTTTAGAGACATTCATGATAGCGATTCTTAAAAGAACTCTCGGCATTTGCCTTCTAATATCCCTTGTTGGGTGTGGGGTTAGAGGGCCCTTATATTTGCCTAATGTGCCACCTGTACCCAACCCTCCCTCTGAGCCAGAGCCCAAGGGTCAGCTTTATCCACCCCAAAGCCCTACTCCGACTAAACCACCATCGGCCAAGTAATGACAAGTAAAACAATCCCACTCCCCGACTTAGCTGGATTTAGCGAACGCAATGGCGCTTGGTATGCGGAAGAAGTTCCCTTGGCAGACTTAGCAAAAGAATTTGGTACGCCGCTGTATGTCTATAGCAAAAAAGCATTAACTCAGGCTTACCAAGCCTATGACAAAGCTTGCGTAGATTCCACTGGTAGAAGACGTGCGCGCGTTCACTACGCCATGAAGGCAAACAGTAACTTAGCAGTGATTGATTGCTTTAAAAAATTAGGCTCTGGCTTTGACTTAGTCAGTGGTGGAGAGTTAGCTCGTGCACTGGCCATTGGCGCAGATCCAAAAAGCTTGGTGTTTGCAGGCGTTGGTAAGTCTGCTCATGAAATCACTCAAGCATTACAAGCAGGCGTTAAATGTATTAATGTTGAATCGATTGCAGAGCTTCATCAAATTAATCGAGTTGCCACTAAGCTAAATTGCCGCGCCCCAATTTCTTTGCGTGTGAATCCCGATGTCGATGCACAAACTCATCCTTATATTTCTACTGGATTAAAGGGTAATAAATTTGGAATCGCTTATCACGAGGTTCTAAAAACTTATCGTGAGGCTGCCTTACTTTCACAAATTGATGTGATTGGAATTGATTGCCATATCGGCTCTCAAATTACCACTACAGCCCCATATTTAGATGCCCTCGATAAAGTGCTTGAGTTAGTTGCTCAATTAAAAAAAGAAGGTATCGAGATTCATCATCTCGATTTAGGTGGTGGTCTTGGTATTTCTTATGGTGAGGATAATCCGCCAGACATTACCGAGTTTACTAATACCTTACTCAATCGCGTTGCAGAATGTGGCTTCGGTCATCTTGACATCGTATTGGAGCCAGGCAGATCCTTAGTTGGCAATGCCGGCGTGCTGGTGACTCAAGTGGAATACCTTAAACCTGGTGCTGAGAAAAACTTTTGCATCGTAGATGCAGCCATGACAGAATTAATGCGTCCCGCGCTCTACGAGGCTTACCACGCTATTGTTCCCGTCCAAACTAAACAAATTGCTAGTACCCTCTATGACATCGTGGGTCCCGTATGCGAGTCTGGTGACTGGCTTGGTAGAGATCGTAAATTAGCAGTTGAAGAGGGTGATTTGCTGGCTATTCTGTCTGCGGGCGCTTATGGTTTTGTAATGGCCTCTAACTACAACACTAGACCCAAGCCTGCTGAAATTATGGTTGATGGCAAGAATACCTTTGTCATTCGAGCACGTGAAAGTGTCACCGATCTTTTCGCCAGTGAAACAATCTTGCCGAACTAAATTGCATTAAATCTGTTTGGCCTGAACTTTTTTCAGATAAGAAAAAACCCCGCTTATGTTTAACTCAGCGGGGTTTATTTTTGAGTATCAAAAAGGATTAATACAAACCTGCCATGTAATCAGCAACTGCCTTCATTTCTTGATCAGAAAGCTTTGTGGCGATCGTTGTCATCTGATTACTATTTTTACGAGTGCCTTCACGGAAAGCCATTAACTGAGCTGTGTTGTACTCGGCCCATTGACCACCCATACGCGGATACTGAGCAGGAATACCGGCACCGTTTGGACTATGGCATCCAGCACATGCCGGTACGCCCTTAGCTGCGATACCACCACGATAAATACTTTGACCCAAATTCAAGGTCTCTTTGTTTTCAGCAAGTCCCTGAGATGCTGGCTGCATGACCAAGTATGCTGAGATGTTATTCATATCTTGCTCAGTTAAAGCTGCCGACATGCCTTGCATGATTGCGTTGGCGCGGGTTCCATCTTTGTAGTTTCTTAACTGCTTGCTAATATAGGCAGCATGTTGTCCCGCCAACTTAGGCCATGCAGGCATTGCACTTTGACCTTTAGGGCCATGGCACGTTAGGCAGGCTGGAACGCCGCGGCTAGGATCACCATTGGAGTAGAGGGTCTCACCAACGGCAGGATCGGCTTTTGCTTTACCAGGGACTGCTGGCTTAGCATCTGCCATAGGGGCTGCGGCTGGCGCAGGGTTAGCAGCATTGGCCGCACTGGAGAGGCTGGCTAATCCCAGAAAGAAGCCTGTAGCCAAGCTTGCGCTTAGGTAGGTTAATTTGGAGATTTGAGAAGTTTGACGCATTATGTTTACCTTGGCAAAAATTCTTAAAAGTGTTTGGGCCTAACTTTTACATCTTTTTGCCCAACAACTTGAGATATTTTAATATTTCCCAAGATTTTACGCTAGCTTCAGGACATGTCTAAACTCTTTCAAGCTCGATTCGCAACCACAGTCAATGACACCCATTGCCTACCCGCTACCCCACTTCGGGAGGTAGCCTTTGCAGGACGCTCAAATGCAGGAAAATCAAGTGCAATTAACGTGCTTTGTAATCAAAAACGCCTAGCTTTCGCAAGTAAAACGCCGGGGCGAACCCAACACATCAATTATTTCGGCCTTTTTGCAAAAGACGATCTTTTGGCCTATTTAGTGGATTTACCAGGATATGGCTATGCTGCCGTCAATCGTGAGACCAAATACCACTGGAATGCCCTTTTAAGCGACTACCTTCAAGAGCGAGAGCAACTGGTGGGAATGGTGCTGATTGTGGACTCCAGACGCGGAATCACCGATCTGGATGAGCAAATGATTCAATGGTTTGTGCCAACCGGCAAACCAATCCATATTTTGCTTAGTAAGTGCGATAAGCTCAATAACAGTGAATGTAAGCATGCTTTAGAGGCTGTTCGTAAGCAACTACAACAATATGATCCAGCATTGCCAGGTGGTAATGGTGATTCAAATAAACTTACGGCACAATTATTTTCTAGCACTAAACGAATTGGCCTTGAAGAGGCTGACAATATTGTTATTAGATGGTTATTTGAGGCAGAGACTCCAAAAGATGAAATCACAAGCTAACTCTTTATTGAACTTTCCAGCTCATCGCCCTCGTCGCATGCGACGTGATGATTGGTCACGTCGCCTCATGCAAGAAAATCAACTAAGCGCCAGCGACCTGATCTACCCTGTCTTTTTGTTAGAAGGACAGGGTAAATCAGAAGCAGTTGCTTCAATGCCTGGCATAAATCGCCTTACTTTAGATTTACTGCTTTCAGTTGCACAAGAGTGCGTAGATTTAGGAATTCCTGTTCTGGCGCTTTTCCCTGTCATCGATACAAGTTTAAAAACACTGGATGGCAAAGAGGCATTCAATCCAACAGGGTTAATCCCAAATGCAGTCCGCGAATTAAAGAAACATTTTCCTAATTTAGGAATCATGACAGATGTTGCTCTTGATCCCTACACCAGCCACGGACAAGATGGTATCTTAGATGATCAAGGTCGCATTCTGAATGATGAGACTACCGCCGTTTTAGTTCAGCAGGCTATTGCGCAGGCTGACGCTGGTGTAGATATTGTTGCACCATCAGACATGATGGATGGTCGGATTGGAAAAATTCGTGAAGCCCTTGAACAGAAGAAGCTCATTCACACCCGCATCATGGCCTATTCTGCTAAGTATGCCTCTGCTTTTTATGGGCCATTTCGCGATGCCGTGGGTTCAGCAAAGAATTTAGGTAAGGCCGATAAAAAAACCTATCAAATGGATTGCGCCAATACTGATGAGGCTTTGCGGGAGGTTGCCCTAGATATTAGTGAAGGGGCTGATATGGTAATGGTCAAACCTGGTATGCCATACCTAGACATTGTGCGCAGAGTACGGGATGAATTTAATTACCCCACTTACGCCTATCAAGTGAGCGGAGAATACGCCATGCTAAAAGCTGCCGCACAAAATGGTTGGCTTGATCATGATGCTGTCATGATGGAATCTTTACTTGCATTTAAACGCGCAGGTGCTGATGGTATCTTGACTTACTTTGCACTTGAAGCTGCACGTCTTTTAAAATCCAGCAAATAATTAGTTTGTAAGCGCTTTTTTTAAGCGTTCGACAAAACGTTGTGGCGGCATATAGCCAATCACGCGTTGATCTTTTTGCTCTTCAGAATTGAGATCAAAGATCAAAATTCCGGGAGGCCCAAATAGCCCAAACCGTTTTAATAACGCTTGATTATCAGGGCTATTTTTGGTGACATCCGCCTGAAGCAAAATGAACTTTTGTAGTTCTGTATTTACTTCTATATTTGCAAAGGTGTTCAGCTCCATCTCCTTACAAGAGATGCACCAGTCTGCATAAAAATCAAGGAGGAGTAATTTCTTTTCTGTCTTAGCTTGGATTAAAAATTGATCCAGCTGTGCACTTGATTCAATCACAAAGAACTTTGCACTGCCAACTTGATGTAGGCGCTGACCATTTGACATGACCTTGCTACTATTTTTGCCGCTACTACTTTGCATTAATGGAGAAGCGATCCAGGCGGCAGTTGCTACTAATAAAACGCCTAATGTCCTTTGTAGCCAAACCATCCAGATACCGGTTGAGGGAATCAAGATACGCGCCTCAATAGCAATTAAGAGTAGCGGTAAACCCATGCCAAGGGCCATCACAAAGAGGAGTCCTGCACCCAAACTCATTGAACCCGTTTGGGCAATAAATGTCAGTACTCCCGCTAAGGGGGCGGTAATACACGGACTTGCTACTAGAGTTGATATACCGCCCAAAGTAAAAGCGCCAAAGGCACTACCGCCTTTGTGACGCCCTGCTAATTGATCAATTTTTTGCTGCCAGGAGCTAGGCATTCTGAGCTCATAAAGACCAAACAAACTACCTGATAAGGCCAA
>JBBAQC010000010.1:42816-55417 GCA_040400535.1 Polynucleobacter sp.
AAATCGACTAATGGCATTGACATCGTCCCGATCACGCCACACATCCATCAAGCTAAATTCTTTTTTTGATTTATTCCTGTCATCAACCCCATCTAATATCTCGGGTATCGGTGCGGCTTTTACTCCTGGTCCTGAAAGTAAAAATTTGAGAGTCATCGGGGGATAGCAGATACCCGCCTCTGCACAACCCTGTAATTCAAGATCTAGATAAACTGGCTTTCCTATTTCTGCTTTTTTATCGAGCGTAAGAAAAAAAACTTCCTTATAAACCTGCATTTTCTTTTGAAAAGTTTCATCAAACTTTTCAATGCCAATCGGTAGTTTTGCGCTTACAGCCGCTAATTTATTGGCTTGGGAGCCCATCTGGAAACGAAGGGATTCTTGATAAATGTAATAACCCTTGGCCGGCAAAACTTTTAACTCAATATCATTGGTATTTACTGCCCAGCTTGCTTGTACCTGAAATGCTTTCTCTGGAGGAAGAAATTCTGGCGCGGCAAATGCATTCCCAATAGTCAATAGCAGCGCAGCAAAAACGGACATGAATTTATTTGTCAATCTCATGGAGCTCACTTTACCTCGGCTTCAATCCATTTGCCATACTGCGCCTCATATTTCTCAGGAGCATAGGCAATCACCTCGGGTAAATCGTAAGGATGATGACTTTGAATGAAATTAGAAATATCTACCCACTGATCGGCAACTGTTTTTGCTGATAACAGCACTTCATTTCCTTCGCAAATCTTGCCATCCCACCGATAGATCGAATGCACACCCTCTAGAATTTGTACGCAGGCTGCTAGGCGACCTTCAATCAGCTCACGAGCCATTTTCTTTGCATCTTCTAAAGATGCAAAGCTGGTGACAACAATCAGCAATCCAGTAGCTTTTTCAATGGTCATGATCTATTTAAAACAATATAAATGAAAAAAGCCAGACCGAAGCCTGGCTTTTAATCTTGCCGAGAGACTTAAGCCTCTTGCACTACTGCTGTTTCATCTAGCTCTGGACGATCAAGCAGCTCGACCAATGCCATTGGCGCATTATCGCCATGGCGGAAACCAAACTTCAAAATACGAAGGTAGCCGCCTGGACGAGTTGCGTAACGTGGGCCGAGCTCTGTGAAGAGTTTGGTCACGATATCGCGATCACGTGTGCGATTGAATGCTAAGCGACGGTTTGCTAAGTTATCTTTTTTACCCAAGGTAATCAAAGGCTCAACAACCATGCGCAATTCTTTTGCTTTTGGCAAAGTCGTTTTAATGACCTCATGCTCCAAAAGAGAATTGGACATGTTGCGCAGCATCGCTAAGCGATGTGATGATGTTCTGTTTAGTTTGCGTAAGCCGTTTCCGTGACGCATGATGCTTCCTTTCTAATTATTTCTCGAGGTTAGCTGGAGGCCAGCTTTCGAGTTTCATGCCAAGACTTAAGCCACGAGCCGCCAATACATCTTTGATTTCGTTCAAAGACTTACGTCCTAAATTAGGCGTCTTCAACAATTCATTCTCTGTACGTTGAATTAAGTCACCGATGTAGTAAATGTTCTCAGCCTTCAAGCAGTTCGCAGAGCGCACTGTAAGTTCAAGATCATCAACCGGACGCATCAACATTGGATCGACCATTGAAGAGCGGCTTGGCGCGAGATCACCAGAAACTTCGCTGCTTTCGAGGGCCGCGAATACAACCAACTGATCAACCAAAATAGTAGCAGCTTGACGAATCGCTTCTTCAGGAGATAACACACCATTTGTTTCGATTGTCATTACGAGACGATCGAGGTCAGTACGTTGCTCAACACGAGCGGACTCTACAGCATAGCTAACACGGCTTACTGGGCTAAATGAGGCATCCAATACGATGCGACCAATGATCTTGGTAGCCTCGTCATGGTATTGACGCATATTGCCTGGTACATAGCCACGGCCTTTTTCAACCTTAATCTGCATATCTAATTTGCCGCCAGCGGACAAATGTGCGATGACATGATCAGGATTGATGATTTCAACATCATGTGGCAAGTCGATATCTTTAGCGGTAACAAGGCCTGGGCCTTCTTTGCGCAAATTGATAGTAACTTCATCACGTGACTGCAACTTAAATACGATGCCTTTGAGGTTCAACAAAAGGTTTACTACATCCTCTTGAACGCCATCTAATGTGGAGTACTCATGAACAACACCAGCGATTGCAACTTCAGTTGGCGCATAACCAACCATCGAGGACAACAATACACGACGTAATGCGTTGCCGAGTGTGTGGCCATAGCCACGCTCGAACGGCTCCATAACAACCTTTGCTTGGTTGGCAGTAAGCGCTTCAACAGAAATAATTTTTGGCTTGAGCAAATTTGTTTGCATATTTTTTCCTTGAGAGTGCCTAATTAGCGTGAATACAATTCAACGATCAAACTTTCATTAATTTCGCCGCTAATGTCTTCACGGTCAGGCACTTGCTTAAATGTTCCTTCGAGCTTAGCTGCATCAACTGACACCCAAGTTACAGGGGTCATTTGCCCAACTAAATTCAATGATTCAGTAATACGCGTTTGCTTCTTCGCTTTTTCACGAATTGCAATAACATCACCAGGCTTAACCTGAATAGATGGGATATTTACAGCGCTACCATTGAGCATGACTGCGCAATGAGAAACCAACTGACGCGCTTCAGCACGAGTAGAACCAAAGCCCATGCGATAAACAACGTTATCAAGGCGTGATTCCAACAACTGGAGCAATGTTGAACCAGTATTGCCCTTACGACGCTCAGCTTCTGCGAAGTAACGACGGAACTGACGCTCTAAAATTCCATACATACGCTTAACCTTTTGCTTTTCACGCAATTGATTACCGTAATCAGATGTTCTTGAGCCAGATGTACGGCCGTGTTGACCAGGCTTAGTATCTAACTTGCACTTGTCTGACAGGGCGCGACGTGCGCTCTTTAAAAATAAGTCGGTACCTTCCCGACGTGCTAATTTGGCCTTAGGCCCTAAGTAACGTGCCACGATGCTTTCCTTTCTTTGCCGCAGTCTTACGACCCGCGGTGAGTTCACCTTTTAATTCAGATGAACAGTGGGCTTTAATAAAAAACTACTAAAACTTGAACTACCAACTTCCTAACTTAGATACGACGACGCTTAGGAGGACGGCAACCATTATGTGGAACTGGAGTTACGTCTTGAATCTCGGTGATCTTGATGCCCAAAGAATTCAATGCACGAACTGCTGATTCACGACCTGGGCCTGGACCCTTGATCTGAACTTCCAAATTCTTAATACCGCATTCAACGGCCGCTTTTCCTGCAACTTCAGCAGCTACCTGAGCAGCAAAAGGTGTTGATTTGCGTGAACCTTTAAAACCCTGTCCACCAGATGTAGCCCATGAAAGCGCGTTACCTTGGCGATCAGTGATCGTAATAATGGTGTTATTAAACGAAGCGTGTACGTGTGCAATACCGTCAGCAACGTTCTTTTTAACCTTTTTGCGTGCGCGCTGTGAAGCTGCGGATGCGGATTGTTGTTTTGCCATGTCAATAAACTTTCTTGATTATTTCTTGAGTTGCACGCCAGACTTACGTGGGCCCTTACGGGTACGCGCATTAGTCTTAGTACGCTGACCACGCACGGGCAAGCCTTTACGATGACGAACGCCGCGGTAGCAGCCTAAGTCCATCAAACGCTTGATGCTCATCGTTACTTCACGACGCAGGTCACCTTCAGTAATGAATTTACCTACCTCGTCACGCAACTTTTCCAAGTCACCATCAGTAAGATCTTTAACTTTTTTGTCGATAGCAACACCTGTGGTCTGGCAAATTTTGCGCGCACGAGTTGTGCCAATGCCAAAAATTGCTGTTAAACCGATAACAGTATGTTGATGATTTGGGATATTTACCCCAGCGATACGTGCCATGAGATTTCCTCTTAATTAACCAGATCAGCCTTGACGCTGCTTATGACGTGCGTCTGAAGAACAGATCACGCGCACAACGCGTTTACGCTTAATGATCTTGCAATTTCTGCAAATACACTTAACGGATGCCAAAACTTTCATAACTCACCTCTAAAAAAATAGGTACAACTAAATTTTTACTTCGCTCGGAAAATGATCCTGGCACGCGTTAGGTCGTAAGGAGTCATCTCCACCGTCACCTTATCTCCTGGCAATATGCGGATGTAATGCATCCTCATCTTTCCAGAAATGTGCCCTAGAACCACATGTCCATTCTCTAGCTTCACGCGAAACATTGCGTTCGGCAAATTCTCAATAATTTCTCCCGCCATCTGAATTACATCGTCTTTAGACATTCAGTTAAGCGCCCATCTTAAAGTTAGCTTTTTTCATTAAAGAACCATACTGTTGTTGCATTACATATGACTGAACTTGAGCCATAAAATCCATTGCAACAACGACAATAATCAACAATGAAGTACCGCCAAAATAGAATGGCACGTTGTACTTCAAGACCAAAAATTCTGGCAATAAGCAAACCAAAACCATATAAATTGCACCAGCTAGAGTGAGGCGTACCAAAATCTTATCGATATAACGACCGGTCTGATCTCCAGGACGAATGCCTGGAACAAAGGCACCACTCTTTTTTAAATTTTCTGAAGTGTCACGGCTGTTAAATACCAAAGCTGTGTAAAAAAAACAGAAGAAAATAATTGCTGCGGCATAAAAGATTGTGTAAACAGGTTGACCTGGTGCTAATGTTGCCGCTAAATCTTTAATAATTCTGCTGAACATATTCGTTGGCTCGCCTGATGTAAACCAGCCAGCAATCGTTGCAGGAAACAAAATAATCGATGAAGCAAAAATTGGAGGAATAACACCGGCCATATTTAATTTCAATGGGAAGTATGAGGACTGACCGCCATACACCTTATTGCCAACTTGACGCTTTGCGTAGTTCACCAAAATACGGCGCTGACCACGCTCAACAAAAACAACAAAATAGGTCACAGCAATACAAATCACCACGATCAGCAATGCAGATAGGATATTCATGGAGCCAGTGCGAACTAATTCAAGCAAGCTACCAATAGCAGAGGGCAAACCAGAAACAATACCGCCGAAAATAATAATCGAGATGCCATTACCAAGACCACGCTCAGTAATCTGCTCACCGAGCCACATTAGGAACATCGTGCCAGTAACTAAAGTTACCACTGTATTGAGTTCAAACATCAAGCCTGGATTAATAACTAAACCTGGTTGAGCTTGTAGCGCAACTGAGATACCTAACGCCTGAAATGTTGCCAGGAACACTGTGCCATAACGTGTGTACTGCGTAATCTTGCGCTGCCCTGCTTGGCCTTCTTTTTTTAATGCCTCTAATGTAGGAACCACAATAGTCATTAACTGCATGATGATCGATGCAGAAATGTAGGGCATGATTCCCAAAGCAAACACTGTAAACCGAGATAAGGCACCACCTGAAAACAGGTTGAACATTCCCAAAATACCGTCTTTTTGTTCCGCAAATAATTGAGCCAGTTGGTCTGGATCAATACCTGGCACAGGAATATGTGCGCCTAAACGGAACACAAGCAATGCCAAAACCAGGAAAATTAAGCGCTGGCGTAGTTCACCAAACTTATTTCCTGATTGGGCAGTATTTGCCGTGTTGATAGGTGCGAGTGCCATCGTTTACTAAATCTAATTAGACTAAGTCAACCAATTTGCCGCCAGCTGCTTCAATAGCTGCTTTTGCGCCTGCAGTTGCCGTAATACCCTTGAGAGTTACAGCAATTGACAATTCACCAGTCTTGATAACTTTAACTGAATTGATCTGCTCACCAGCAAAACCGTGGGCTCTCAAAACCAATAAGTCCACTTCTGGCAAATTGATTTTTGCTAAGTCATTCAAAGTAATCTGACCAACGTGACGACGTGTCAAAGATACGAAGCCGCGTTTTGGTAAACGACGATACATCGGCATCTGTCCGCCCTCGAATCCGACTTTATGGAAACCACCGGAACGTGACTTTTGACCTTTGTGACCACGACCAGCTGTCTTTCCAAGACCAGAACCGATGCCGCGACCTACGCGACGACGATTTTTATTGGAACCTGCTGCAGGTTTGAGTGTATTGAGTTGCATATTCTTTGCCTATTTGCTTGCTAGTTATTAGCCAACGACTTTAACTAGATAAGAAACTTTATTAATCATTCCGCGAACAGCTGGTGTGTCTTCTAATTCTGAAACAGAATTAATGCGACGCAGGCCTAAGCCGCGAACAGTTGCACGATGGCTTTCGCGTGTGCCAATCAAGCTGCGTACTAATTGCAGTTTGACTTTTGAGTTAGTTGTTGTCATTTATAGATTCCTAATCTTTTGGTCTTAGCCGAGAATCTCTTCAACTGACTTACCACGCTTAGCGGCAATCTCAGCAGGAGTACTCATCTTGCTCAAACCATTAATCGTTGCACGAACCAAGTTGTAGGGGTTGGTAGAGCCAAGTGACTTAGCTACTACATTAGTTACGCCCATTACATCGAAAATTGCGCGCATTGGACCACCGGCAATGATGCCTGTACCGTCTTTAGCTGGAGAAATCAAAACACGTGATGCACCATGTTGTCCAGTAACGGTATGTTGCAAAGTACCTTTACGTAAGGACACTTTGATCATCTTGCGACGTGCTTCGTCCATTGCCTTTTGAACAGCAACTGGAACTTCTTTTGATTTGCCTTTGCCCATGCCGATACGACCATCGCCATCGCCAACTACAGTGAGTGCAGCGAAGCCGAGAATACGACCACCCTTAACCACTTTGGTTACACGATTAACAGCAATCATCTTCTCGCGAAGACCATCATCACGCTCTTCGTTTTGCATCTTGGTTTGCATTTTTGCCATGTTTTTTCCTAAACCCTATTAGAACTTCAGGCCGGCTTCACGCGCAGCTTCAGCTAAGGCCTTAATACGGCCGTGATAACGATGTCCGGAACGATCAAACGCGACATCAACAATGCCTGCCTTAACAGCACGCTCAGCAACTAACTTGCCGATTTGTTTTGCAGCTTCAGCGTTACCGCCGTTTTTGATCGCTTGGCGTAAATCTTTTTCCATTGTTGAAGCAGCTGCTACAACTTTGGTTCCGCATGGGCTATATACCTGTGCAGAAATGTGTGTATTGCTACGGATGACTGTTAAGCGGTTTGCCAGTGCTTCGGCAATGCGAATACGAGTCTGCCGTGCACGTCTTTGTCTGGATTCGTCTTTATTCATTTTTTAATCTCGCTTACTTCTTCTTAGTTTCTTTCAGATGTACAACCTCATCCACGTAGCGAACACCTTTGCCTTTGTATGGCTCTGGTGAACGGTATGCGCGAACTTCAGCTGCAACCTGGCCAACTTGTTGCTTGTTGGAACCTTTAATAATGATTTCAGTCTGAGATGGGGTCTCAGCTTTTACACCCTTTGGCAGGTTGTAAATAATGTCATGTGAGAAACCTAACTGCAACTTCAAGGATTCACCTTGAGCAGCGGCACGGTAACCAACGCCAACCAAGCTGAGCTTGCGCTCAAAACCAGTAGTTACGCCAACAACCATATTGTTTACTAAAGCACGGGCTGTACCTGACTGGGCACCAGCTTCTGGTGAGTTGTTATTTAAAACAACTGTCAATACGCCATCTTCTTGTTTCAAACCAACCGAAGGATGCAAGCTGTGTGTCAAAGTGCCTAGTGGGCCCTTAACAGTGATGTTTGCACCATTGATATTGATTTCAGCGCCCTTAGGTACTGGAATAGGTGATTTACCAACGCGGGACATATTTCTCTCCTTACGCGACGTAGCAAATAACTTCGCCACCAACGCCGTTTGCACGTGCTTTGCGGTCTGTCATTACGCCTTGTGGGGTTGAAATAATTGCAATGCCTAGGCCATTCATGACTTCGGGAATGTCGTGGCGGCCTTTGTAGATACGTAGACTTGGTGTTGAAACACGGTCAATACGCTCAATAACAGGGCGACCTGCATAGTATTTGAGTTCAATGTGTAGCACTGGCTTAGCCGCTTCACCTTTGATTTCAAAACTATCGATATAACCTTCATCCTGCAAGACTTTTGCAATAGCTACTTTAACTTTTGACGACGGCATCAAGACTACGGGTTTCTGCACTGCTTGCGCATTGCGGATCCTTGTCAACATGTCGGCGATTGGATCGCTGATACTCATGAGTTCTCCTAATTCTTTCGCCGCTTACCAGCTGGCCTTGGTTATACCGGGGATTTCGCCACGAAAGGCGATTTCACGAATTTTGCTACGCGCTAAACCAAACTTGCTAAATACACCGCGCGGACGACCGGTTAATGAACAACGGTTTCTTTGACGAATTGGACTTGCGTTACGTGGAAGTGCCTGTAGCTTTAAACGAGCTTCGTAACGCTCTTCATCGCTGCGTGATTGATCGGCGATGATTGCTTTAAGTTCAGCACGCTTTACAGCGTACTTCTCTACAGTTTTAGCGCGCTTATTTTCGCGCTCAATTAGGGATAGTTTTGCCACGTTAGCCTCTTAATTGCGGAAAGGGAATTTGAACGCTGCCAACAAAGCTTTAGCTTCTTCGTCAGTTTTAGCGGTCGTCGTAATACTAATATTGAGACCACGGAGGGCATCAATCTTGTCGTATTCGATCTCAGGGAAAATGATTTGCTCTTTGACGCCAATGTTGTAGTTACCACGGCCGTCAAATGCCTTGCCGGAAATTCCGCGGAAGTCACGTACGCGTGGTAAAGCAACAGTCACGAAACGATCTAAAAATTCATACATGCGCTGACCGCGTAATGTCACCATGGCACCGATTGGGTAGCCTTGACGAATTTTGAAACCAGCAATCGCTTTTTTCGCTTTAGTTACAACTGGCTTTTGACCTGCTACTTTAGTCAAATCACCAACTGCATTTTCGATAATTTTCTTGTCGTTCACTGCATCGCCCAGACCCATATTCAGGGTTACCTTAGTGATGCGTGGAACTTCCATGACAGATTTATAACCAAACTTAGCCATTAAATCAGCCACAACTTTAGCTTGGTAGTGCTCTTGAAAACGTGTGCTCATAATTAGTCTCTGCCCCTTATGCGCTTAAAGTTGCGCCAGTGGTTTTAAGGAAACGTTGCTTTTTACCATCCACGAGTTTGATACCAACACGTGATGGTTTGCCGTTACCGTCAACCACAGCCACATTAGAAATGTGAACAGGCATCGTCTTGTCAATCATGCCGCCAGTAACACCGGCTGCTGGATTTGGCTTAACGCTCTTTTTGTACATATTTACACCTTCGATCACGAGTTTGTTCTCGAGAACGGCGGTAACAGTTCCTTTTTTGCCCTTGTCGCGGCCAGTCAATAGAACTACTGAATCACCTTTACGAATCTTTTTCATATCAGCCTCTTAAATTACTTCGGGGGCAAGAGAAACGATCTTCATGAACTTCTCCGTACGCAACTCGCGCGTCACTGGTCCAAAGATACGTGTGCCAATTGGCTCTAACTTAGCGTTGAGCAGCACCGCAGCGTTACTATCGAACTTAATCAATGAACCGTCTGGACGACGAACACCTTTTGCAGTTCTCACTACTACGGCATTGTAAATATCACCTTTTTTTACACGGCCACGTGGAGCAGCTGACTTTACAGTCACTTTAATGACATCACCAATGCTGGCATAACGGCGCTTAGAGCCTCCCAGTACTTTGATGCACAAAACTTCACTGGCGCCTGTATTGTCGGCAACCTGTAATCTACTTTCGGTCTGAATCATTTTCTAATCCCCAACTTGTTAGCCAATTGGCAAACAGTCTTGGTTCCGTCTAGGGGCTTTAACGAAAGCTAAAACCCGGAATTAATGAAAAAACACTGCTTCTCCCAATAAAACTAGAGAAGCCTGCTATCTTACTACGTAAAACAGGGATATGGCAAGAAATCTCGCCAAAACCCCTAATATTTCTTTAAATACCTTTTGAAGCTTCTACCAAACGGGTCACAACCCAAGATTTAGTACGTGAAATTGGTCTGGATTCAGCAATCTCAACAGTGTCACCCATCTTATATTGGCCAGCTTCGTCATGAGCATGGTATTTTTTTGACTGTCCAACATATTTACCGTAAAGCGCATGTTTTACTTGGCGCTCAACTAGCACAGTCACCGTTTTTTGCATTTTGTCACTAACGACACGACCCACAAGGGTACGGCGCAAGGGTTTAGATAGTTCTGTCATATCCCTTTTTCCTTATTTCTGTGCAGTTTTTTGGGTAATAAAAGTCTTCACGCGAGCAATTTCGCGCTTAGTTTTACCCAATTGGCTGGTATTGGTGAGTTGCTGAGTACCTTTTTGCATACGGAGCTTGAAACTTGTCTTCAAGAGCTCTGTTAATTCTGCGTTCAAGGCAACCAGGTCTTTGGATGCTAATTCTGTCTTTTTCATAATCTCTATCCCGATCAACCTAAGTGGCGAATCACGAAAGTGGTTTGCAATGGCAACTTAGCAGCAGCAAGCTTGAAAGCTTCGCGCGCCAATGTTTCATCCACTCCATCCATCTCGTACAAAATCTTGCCTGGCTGAATTTCTGCTACGTAGTACTCTGGATTACCTTTACCGTTACCCATACGTACTTCAGCTGGCTTTTGTGAAATTGGCTTATCTGGGAAAATACGAATCCAGATCCGACCACCACGCTTAATATGACGAGTCATTGCACGACGGGCTGATTCAATTTGACGCGCTGTCAAACGACCACGGCCAATAGCTTTCAATCCAAAATCACCAAAGGCTACTGAGCTACCTCGTGTTGCCACGCCAGTGTTACGTCCCTTTTGTTCCTTGCGATACTTACGACGCTTTGGTTGTAGCATGCTTACTCTCCTGACTTCTGCGTATCAGCACTTGTGGCTTCTACGACTTTTGGTGCACGCTTTACCGTTGGCTTAGCAACAACCAATGGTTTGCTATCAGCTGCTGGTTTACGTGTGGTTGTTTTGGATGGTGCACGACGTGGCTTTTTCTCATCGGCTACTGGCTCTACTATTACTGCTGGAGCATCAGCACCGCGACCTAACGTATCGCCTTTGTATACCCAAACTTTTACCCCAATAATGCCGTAGGTTGTTTCTGCCTCTGAAGTTGCGTAGTCAATATCAGCCTTCAATGTATGAAGTGGAACGCGGCCTTCACGATACCATTCGCGACGTGCAATTTCTGCACCATTCAAACGACCAGAAGACATGATCTTGATACCTTGTGCACCAAGGCGCATTGCATTTTGCATTGCACGTTTCATTGCACGACGGAACATGATGCGCTTCTCTAGCTGCTGAGTAATAGAATCAGCAATTAATTGAGCATCTACTTCAGGCTTACGAATTTCTTCGATATTCACGTGGACTGGAACGCCCATACGCTTTTGGAGTTCACGGCGGAGAACTTCAATATCTTCGCCTTTTTTACCGATCACAACACCTGGACGTGAGCTATAGATAGTAATACGTGCGTTCTTTGCAGGACGCTCGATGATTACCTTGCTAACAGATGCATTCTTTAATTTCTTTTTCAAATAGATGCGGACATCAACGTCCTCTTTGAGCATCTTTGCAAAATCAGTATTGTTTGCATACCATTTAGATGTCCAGTTCTTCGTTACCGAGAGTCGGAATCCGGTTGGGTTTATCTTTTGTCCCATATCTTTCCTTAGTTACTCAAGGTCACGGTAATGTGACATGTTTGTTTTTCAATTTGATTCCCACGACCCTTAGCGCGTGCTGTGAAGCGCTTCAAGGAAGTACCCTTATCAACAATAATTGTTGAAACCTTGAGCTCATCAATATCAGCACCCTTATTGTGTTCAGCGTTGGCCATTGCAGACTCAACTACTTTCTTCACAATGAAGGCAGCTTTCTTGGGGCTGAAATTCAAAATGTTCATTGCGCGTGCAATCGGCAAACCACGAATTTGATCTGCGACCAAACGTGTTTTTTGCGCAGAAATGCGGGCGCCTTTGTGAATAGCTTTAACTTCCATCATCATCCCCTTACTTCTTCGTTACTTTCTTGTCAGCAGCGTGACCTTTGAAAGTACGGGTCAAGGCAAATTCGCCTAACTTATGACCCACCATGTTTTCTGATACATATACCGGAACGTGTTGACGACCGTTGTGTACAGCAATCGTCAGACCAATAAAGTCTGGGAGGATTGTTGAACGGCGTGACCAAGTTTTAATCGGCTTTTTGTCTTTGTTGGCTTGAGCGACTTCAACTTTATTTACTAAGCTGGCTTCGCAAAATGGGCCTTTTTTAGCTGAACGTGTCATATCTATTTATCCTTATCGCTTAACGTTTTTGACGACGTTGAACGATCATCGAAGTTGTACGCTTATTGCGACGTGTACGATAACCTTTGGTTGGTGTGCCCCATGGGGAGACAGGTACACGGCCTTCGCCAGTTCTACCTTCACCACCACCGTGTGGGTGATCTACTGGGTTCATTGCCACACCGCGAACGGTTGGGCGAATACCACGCCAGCGATTTGCACCAGCTTTACCGATAACGCGCAAGCTGTGCTCTTCATTACCAACTTCACCAATAGTGGC
>JBBAQC010000010.1:55517-58130 GCA_040400535.1 Polynucleobacter sp.
GCAGCAAGAATATAGCGACGCTCACCATCAACAAACACGATCAATGCAATATTTGCACTGCGGTTTGGATCGTATTCTAAACGTTCTACTTTTGCTGGAATACCATCTTTATCGTTGCGTTTAAAATCCACAACGCGATAGTGATGCTTATGACCACCACCTTTATGACGGGTAGTAATGTGACCATTGTTGTTACGACCTGCTTTTTGGAACTGTGGCTCTACTAACGCTGCAAAAGGTTTACCTTTATGCAGGTCAGGATTGACCACCTTGACCATTGAGCGACGACCTGGTGAGGTCGGTTTTGTCTTCATCAAAGGCATGATTAATTCGCCTCCGCTTCAAAGTTAATTTCTTGACCTGGCTTCAAGCTTACGTAGGCCTTCTTAGTATGGTCACGACGACCTTCAAAACGGCCATAGCGCTTTGGCTTACCTTTTTGATTCACGATTTGAACAGAGTCAACTTGCACTTTGAAGAGCAATTCAACTGCTTGTTTCACATCGCTCTTATTGGCGTCGCGTGTAACTTGAAATACCACTTGTTCGTTTTTCTCTGCAACCATTGTGGCTTTTTCAGAGATCACCGGTCCAAGCAGAACCTTCATCAAGCTGTGATCGTTTTTACGGACTTGGCTCATTTCAGCAACTCCTCAATTTTTGCGATCGCTGCTTTGCTTACCAATACTTTTTTGTATTGAACCAAAGCTAATGGATCAGCGTGCTGCGGCTCGCATACTGCAACCTTATGCAAGTTGCGTGATGCTAAGTACAAATTCTCGCTAACCTGATCAACGATGATCAAGACTGAATCCAAGCCCATTGCTTTAACTTTGTCAGCTAAAACTTTAGTCTTTGGTGCATCAAGAGTAAATTGGTCAACAACATTTAAACGACCTTCGCGAGCTAACTGAGACAAAATAGATCTCATACCAGCGCGGTACATTTTCTTGTTTACTTTTTGGCTGAAATTTTCTTCAGGTGAATTCGGGAATATACGACCACCTCCACGCCAAAGCGGGGAAGAGCTCATACCAGCACGTGCACGACCAGTACCTTTTTGACGCCAAGGTTTTTTGGTTGTGTGCTTAACTTGCTCACGGTCTTTTTGTGCACGGTTACCGCTACGTGCATTTGCTTGATAAGCCACTACAACTTGGTGTACCAATGCTTCGTTATATTCGCGCTCGAAAACTTCTGGTGAGGCTTGAATGCCTGCGCCTAAAGTTCCGTTATCTTGGAGAAGCTTAAGTTCCATATTCGCTCTCCTTATTTCTTCTTCAACGGTGTCTTCACCGCTGGAGTAACAATTACTTTACCGCCTGGGGCACCTGGAATAGCGCCTTTAACCATGATGAGATTACGTTCTGCATCAATGCGTGCGATGACTAAATTTTGCACAGTACGTGTTTCGTCACCAAGGTGGCCAGTCATGCGCTTACCCGGGAAAACACGTCCTGGATCTTGCGCCATACCGATAGAACCTGGCACGTTATGTGAACGTGAGTTACCGTGTGACGCGCGACCGGAAGCGAAGTGATGGCGCTTGATGGTACCGGCATAGCCTTTACCAATCGTTACACCTTGTACATCCACTTTTTGGCCAGCAGCAAATGCAGTGTCAGCGGGGATTACTTGTCCCGGTGTCATTTCCGCGATTTTTGCTGCATCTAATTGGAATTCGTTGAGACCGTTACCAGCCATCACCCCTGCTTTAGCGAAGTGACCAGCCATTGCTTTGGTAACGCGAGTAGCTCTACGTGTGCCATGCGCTAACTGAATAGCATCATAGCCATCAGTTGCCTGGGTCTTGATTTGAGCGATTCTGTTGTCGCTCACGTCAATTACGGTAACAGGAATTGCTTCCCCTTCGTCCGTAAATAGACGGGTCATGCCGATCTTGCGACCGATTAAGCCTAAGCTCATATTCATGCTCCACGCCGACTGCGATTGGTCGGCAAAATTAATTTAAGTGATTTACAAGTAAAAGTACTTCTAAATCAATAAGTTACAACGTTTTTAATGCTGATAAGACCTGAATATTCGCCCAAATAAAGGAGCGAAGACTTAGATTCTATCCCGAAAGTCCCGTCTTGGCAAGCGCAAAGACCGGAAATACCAGATTACTGCAACTTAATTTCGACGTCCACACCTGCTGGGAGGTCTAATTTCATCAAGGCATCCACAGTTTTCTCTGTAGGATCAACGATATCCATCAAACGCAGATGGGTACGAATCTCTAACTGGTCACGTGAAGTCTTATTTACGTGTGGTGAACGCAAGATATCAAAACGCTCAATACGGGTTGGTAAAGGTACTGGACCCTTAACAACTGCACCAGTACGCTTAGCTGTATCAACGATTTCAGCAGCAGACTGGTCGATCAAACGGTAATCAAATGCTTTAAGACGAATACGAATTTTTTGGTTTTGCATATAAATTCCAAAGAGCGTTGCGGTGCTGCCGCGTTATATTTCTAAAGAGCACGGTGACATCTGCAGCACAGACGTCACCGGTTAGCAAACCGCTAAATATTATTTACTTCTACTACCTGAATCTTTTTACTACTTAAGCCAAAATCTTCGCAACCACACCGGCGCCAACTGTACGGCCA
>JBBAQC010000011.1:0-48808 GCA_040400535.1 Polynucleobacter sp.
ATTTCACGGGTTACTTTGCACCGCATTGAAAAGGGTGAGACCTCAGTTAGCTTGGGGGCTTATTTGGAGGTATGCAGGGCGCTGGGGCTCCACTTGGAAATACTGTCTGGCGAACAGCAAATGAGGTCAACCAAGCAACAATTAAATAATCAATTGTTGCCTGATGGCCCACATATTCGTATTGGCGACTACCCCCAGTTAAGTACCTTAGCATGGCAATTAGATGTCAATGCACTGCTTACTGACGAAGAGGTGCGGGGTATTTATGAACGTAATAAACGTTTTTTAGAAATTGAAAAATTGAACACTTATGAGCGAGCTTTAATGCAAAGGCTAATTTTAGAAATAAACATGGAGAATCTATTTGTTTGAACGTGAGCATCATCAAAAAATTTCTGAGGTACTGCAAAGACTTAATCCTCAAGTCCTGAAAGACCATGAATGCTATTTTGGCGGGGGTACTGCAATTGCTCTGATGAATGGCGAATATCGAGAATCAGTCGATATTGATTTCTTGGTCTCAGATATACATAAATATAGATCTCTACGTGAATGGCTTACTGGGTCAGATGGAATTGCGTCTCTTACGTTAAGTGGAAGAGAGTTAGTCCTAGCCCGTGAGATTCGCGCTGATCAATACGGTATTCGAACGATGATCCGAGTGGGTGATACCAATATCAAGCTCGAAATTATTTCAGAAGGGCGTATTGTATTTGAGGCACCTAAGAGCAAAGATCAAATACAGGGTATTACTACCTTATCGCGCTTAGATTTAATTTCCAGCAAGCTTTTAGCAAATGTAGATCGATGGAACGATGACAGTACCTTTAGCCGAGATGTCATTGATTTAGCGATGATGAGGGTGTCCACAAAAGAATTACATCAAGCAGTTGAAAAATCACGAGAAGCTTATGGCGATAGTATTTTTGTCAGCTTAAATAAATCTATAGATCGCATATTGACTAAAGAGGGTTTGCTGGAGAGGTGTATGGCTGTAATGAAAATCTCCACACCCAAAGCGCTTCTTTGGCAAAACTTAGAAGATTTGAAGCTACGAGCTGATAAGCAGGTTAGGGTTGGGTCGGCTGACCTCAAGCTGATATCAGATGAGGAGGTCAATCAATTCCTTAAAGAAGACTTGCCTGAAATCAACCATGTCTTGGGCTACCTCAAAGACAAGTAAAAGCTTAGAACTGAACTTCTCTGTAATGCCGATACAGATTGGCAATTGATGCAAAGCCTAAGACAACAATCAGAACAGCAAAAAGATACTCTAAGGTGAGGTATGTAAAGTTGTCGGTCTGAATGGCTACCGCTGCCGCAATAAAGGCTGCAATAGCTCCGAAGACTACTAGTTTGAAGTTGGGGATAAAAGCACCAAGCGTGATGGCCACAAATAACAAAATCAGATCTGAAACCAATTGATCCGCAGTTTGAAAAATTTGATTGGTGAGCTCAGGGTTGGTCATCTTTCCTAGGACTGCCAGCATCAATATGCTGGCAAGTACCGCAAAGTTCAGTTTCGCTTTATTGAAAAGCGTTTTGAATTGATCATTCATGGGAGGCAGCCTTTGTTAGTGAGATATTTAGGGATTGGCACTACCACTAAATACGAGACTCATGCCGATCCACAAGATCACGAAGGCAATTAAAATAGTGAAACCGAGTTTCTTGAGGAAGTACTCCAGCGTATCCATATAAGCTGCATCATTACGACCAAAGTATTGATCAAAGCGCTTCCATACTAGGCGACCCAACACTAGTGGAAGTAGCATGGCAACAATGCCGAGAATAATAGTAAGCGTGTTATCCATAGGGCCTGTGTTCTTTCTTGCTGATGTCTTATTGATATCTAATAATTGCCAGTAAAGGCAGGGAAGTCATAGAGCATACAGGGATTATCTGAGAGAATCGCTTTTCTGAGGCTTGGATCTACTACCCAAGACCCGAAAAGATCAAAGAGATCAGCATCATGCGGCATTTGCTTTTTGACCATCACGTGAGGCCAATCACTACCCCAGACTAGTCTCTTACTATTGGCCTTAATTACTGCATCATTAAATACTCGCATATCGGTATAGGGAAAGTCCCCATCACTAATGCGATAAGGACCAGTCATTTTTACCCAAGCTTTGTTATTTTTGAGTAATTCCAGTAGCCCCTGAAATCCTTTGTCATTGACACCATATTTTGCGTGGGAGTAGCCAAAGTGACCAAAGACCAAGTCCACCGGAAAGTCTGCAAATGTTTTGGCGAGATCGGGGTATTCATTAACATGGACAAGTAACTCTAAATGCCAGCCAAGGGGTTGAATGCGTTTGGCTAGTGCAGTTAATTGGATAATCGGTAAGCCCTGTGATTTATCAGTTACATCAACGATATTGCAGCGAACGCCACGTACCCCAGCTTGATGAAGTTTCTCAAGCTCAGCATCGGTAATGTTGCTGTCGACGACTGCAACCCCACGAAACTTTTGAGGATTGGAGGAGAGCGCGACGAGCATGGCTCGATTGTCTGTTCCATACACGCTGGGCTGCACCAAGACAGCACGATCAACACCTAGCATATTCAATAGAGATTGATATTGACTGAGTGTGGCATCGGGCGGTGTGTAGATGCGCTCCTTGGCATAAGGAAATTCCAGAGCTGGCCCACATATATGGGCATGGCAATCTACTGCCCCAGTAGGAAACTCCATCTTTGGCGATCGAATTTCAGAATCTGGGGCTTGGCAGAGTGGCGCAGTGTTTGTTACGTTCAAGTTACGAGATTTTGGTTAATACAGTTCGGTTACTGCGGTTCAATATTGGCGTCTTTAGCAATCTTCTGATACTTAGCCATTTCTTCGCGCACAAATTTTCCAAACTCTTCTGGGCTCATCGGGGTTGCTCTAATGCCTTTGGCTTCATAGGCAGCTTTCACTTCAGGGCTTTGCATTGCTAAATTAATATCTTGATTAATCTTTTTCACAATCGCTGCTGGTGTGCCAGCAGGTGCCCACACACCAAACCAGAGACCGATCTCAAAGTTGCCATAACCTAATTCAGCAATACTCGGAATATCAGGTACGGCAGCATTACGTGCTTTACTAGTCACTCCCAGCGCTCGTACTTTGCCGCCCTTGAGTTGCCCGATGGCGGTATCGAGTGGCGCCATATAAAAGGCAGTTCTACCAGCCATCGTATCTGCGATCGCTTCTGGAGAGCCTTTGTAAGGAACGTGAATAAGCTTGATACCCATCATTTGATTAAAGTATTCAGCGGCAAGGTGAGTAGAGCTTCCGACGCCAGCCGATGCGAAGGTAATCTCACCTGGTTTGGATTTAGCTGCAATGACTAGATCTCTAATGGATTGATAAGGACCATCTGATGAAGTGATGAGGACATAAGGCGTCTGTCCCAGGATGTCGACATCAACTAGGCTCTTAAGTGGGTCGTACGGTAATTTTTTATAGATCGCTGGATTAGCTGCATAAGAAGCAGATTGCACCAAGAGGGTGTAGCCATCAGCTTCAGAGCTTACAACTGCGCCAGTACCGATGAGGCCCCCAGCACCGGGACGATTTTCAATAATGACGGACTGCTTCCAGGTCTCCGAAAGGCTTTTGGCAACAATTCGGCCGGCGATATCTGCCCCAGATCCTGGAGTCAACGGTACGATCATTTTCACGGTTCTATTAGGATAGCTCTGAGCGTTGGCAGCCGTGGACATAAGGTTGAGGCTCAAGCCCAAGCCAATGAATAGGCTCAATAAGTAATTGTTCTTGAGCAAACGGGGGAATTGCAGTGTCTTTTGCATCATGTCTCCTAAGTATTTTTATGATTTCGTTGGATAATCTACCATGCTCCATCTAAGATCGCCATGATCAAGATGGTAAAAATAAAAAATTACTATTTCAGCTGGAAAGTGCAGATAAATGAGTCAAAAACTAGAGAAACAGACTATTCAGGTCAATGGAATAGAGATAGCCTATCGTTTTGATGGCCCTAGCGATGGCCATGTGGTGATGATGGCGAATAGTCTGATGTCTGATTGCAGCATGTGGGACTGGAATGTACCGGCCTTAGCTGACCGCTATCGTGTGTTGCGTTTCGATAAGCGTGGACATGGTGGCTCAGAAACGACTCCAGCACCTTACACCATACCTCAATTGGCGGATGATACGGTTGCGCTTTTGGATGCCCTGAACATTGATAAGGTGCATTTCATTGGACTCTCGATGGGCGGCATGATTGGGCAGCAATTAGGTGCTCGTTATCCTGAGCGTGTCTATTCTTTATCCCTTTGTGACACTGCCAGTGAAATGCCTCCACGTAGTTTGTGGGAAGAGCGCTTTGAGCTTGCTCGCAAAGAAGGCATTGCTGGCTTGGTAGATGGCACCATTAAGCGCTGGTTTACAGCCCCATTTATTGCCCGTGCCCCTCAAGATATTGCCAAAGTCCGTGAAATGATTTTAGGTACTGGCGTTGAGGGTTATTTGGGGTGTGCCAGTGCGGTAAGAGACATGGCACAAACCACGATGCTGTTGAAAATTAAAGTCCCGACACTGATTTTGACCGGGCGCCAAGACCCAGCCTGTACAGTAGATCAAGCCATTGTGCTCAATCGGATGATTGATAGTTCAAAGTTAGTGATATTGGAAGATGCAGCACACCTATCTAACATCGAACAGCCAGAAGTATTTAATCGTACTATTCGTGACTTTATTGATACAGTCGATAACGCTCTGTAGGAAACAAACTTAAGTGAGTATTGCCCCATGTCAATGAAAAAAACCGATCTCTATAAAAACCTCGCCCTGACAACTGCACAGCGTATGAAAAATGCTGCTAAGACACCAAAGCCAGGGGCGGCAGAGGATATTGCCAAAACAAAGAAGGAGCTTGCGAGTAGTAATCCCATGCTCACCTCTTTAATGGGTAAGACAAAATCTAAGTAACCGCTATCAGCGCCAAAACTGTTGAAGCAAGCTAATTCATTATTCTTAATTGACCTTCTCAAGGTCTTTGCAGCTCTCCTGATTATTCTTCATCACTTGTCCAACTATGGCCAGATGGCCATTGATGCGCGTGCTGTAGTACCGGGCTTGATGAACTGGTTGTTTGAGTATGGGCGTTATGCAGTTCAAATCTTTTTGGTGATGGCGGGCTACTTAGCAGCTCAGTCACTTACGCGATTTACGAATGCACCATTGAGTGGCCAAAACTTGTTACGGGTGATTATTAATCGCTACTTACGTTTGTTTGCGCCTTATATTGCTGCCTTAGTTTTTACTATGCTCTGTGCTTGGATTGCGCGCTTTTGGGTTAACGATGAATTCGTTGGTGAACAAGAAACGCTGGGACAATTTTTAGCCCACCTATTTTTCTTACAAGGCATCTTGGGGCTAGATTCTATTTCTGCTGGCGCTTGGTATATAGCAATTGATTGGCAGCTGTATTCAGTGCTGGCTATCTTGCTGGTCTCTTTTTCTTCTTATCAGGCACTGATTTGGTTTGTCAGCATTGTTGCAGTAAGTTCTCTGCTGTATTTCAATCGCTCTTCCCAATACGAGGCCTACTTTATTTATTTCATAGGCTCATACAGTCTTGGTGTGTTGGCTTATTTAGCTAAAAACTTTACCGATAAGAAAATAAAAGGCCTAGCTAAATTAATGCTCATCGCTATTGGGTTGATTATTGCCATATCAACATGGCAACAAGTTTGGTTGCGTAACTATTTGGCATGGTTTGTAGCCTTATTGTTATTGGTATGGGGTAATGCGAGCTATCCAAACTTAACACCTGCAAACTCAAAAATAAAAATATTGATCTTGCGCTCGATTGCTTGGGCCAGTCCCCGCTCTTACTGTGCGTTCTTAATTCACTTTGCCTTTATCTTGCTGGCAAACACGCTGTATATTGCCCTTGGACTTCACATGCAAGAGAGTGGTTTGATTGCAATGGGCTTGATGTTGGGGGTGATCATTTGCAGCGCTATTACCGCCAACTATATGTATCGTTGGGTGGAGATTCCGTCAGCTAAGCTAAAGATTTAAAGTAAAAAATTAGATATCCATATCCTTTAAGACGCGAAAGATTTCACGATAAGCCTTGGGGGGTTTGTTGGTTTCTTTTTCTTTGCGTGCATTACGAATCAGTGTACGCATATTCTGAATATCCATGTCAGGATATTGCTCAATCATCTTTGTAAAGGTTTCATCATTTGCAATCAGGCGGTCGCGGTATGACTCAAGATGATGGAGTTTGGCAGTCTCTGCTTTACTTACCCCCTGAATGGCATCTAAACGTTTTTGAATGGCATCCAGTTCTGCTTCATCTAAAAAGCGCATGAGTTTGCCAAGGTATTGCTTGTGGCGCCGAATTGCCTCAAAACTTTTGATTTTGTTTGTTTCCGCAATAGCAGCTTTAATAGCCTCATCCATAGGAATCGTCTTCAAAGCATCGCTACTGAGGGCTGCTAGAACCTCAGCCAGCTTCTGGCGCTCGGTCATCAGGCGCTTTAGCTCTGACTTGCTAGGACCCTCATCAAGATCGACTTTCTTGGGGGTGCGGTTCTTCTCATTAACATGCATGGTGCTATTTTAGACGGGTATTGTGCCAATCAAGGCTATTTCACCAATTTCTTGATCAAGAGAAATTTGGTAAATAATAGGGCTTAAGAAAATAGACTCATAAAACAGAGACATGGACGCAGCCTCTTCAGAAAACACCTACGATTACATCATCATCGGCGCCGGTAGTGCGGGCTGCATGTTGGCAAAGCGTCTGACTGAGAATCCCGCTAAACGCGTGCTCTTAATTGAGGCTGGTAAGCACGACAACTACATTTGGATACATGTGCCAGTTGGCTACTTGTATTGCATCGATAACCCAAGGGCCGATTGGCGCTTTAAGACTGCTGCTGAAAAAGGTCTTAACGGACGCTCATTGCTCTATCCGCGTGGCAAGGTGTTGGGTGGTTCCTCATCTATTAACGGCATGATTTATATGCGCGGGCAGGAGGGTGATTACGCCTCTTGGGTCAAGGCAACGGGTGACGACTCTTGGTCTTGGCAAAACGCATTGCGTCGGTACAAATCATTCGAGGATTATCACGGGGCTGCTAATCAGTGGCATGGAAAAGATGGTGAGTGGACGGTTTCTAAACAACGCTTGCGTTGGCCCATCATGGATATCTTCAAAGAGGCTGCAGTAGAGACAGGTATTCCTGCAACGGATGACTTTAATCAAGGCGATAACTTTGGGGTGGGTTACTTTGATGTGAGTCAGCGTAAAGGTTGGCGCCTCAATACCTCTAAAGCATTTTTACGCGATGCTGCAAAGCGTTCTAATCTCACGATAGTTACTGAGGCTTTGGTCAATAAGCTACTCATTGATCCAAGCTCAAAGAATTGCTACGGCGTGCAATATATTAAAGATGGCAAAACAATCGATGTGCAGTGCGCTCATCAAGGCGAAGTGATTCTGAGTGCGGGTGCTATTGGTAGTGTGCAGATCCTGGAGCGCTCGGGTGTTGGCTCTGCAGCGCATCTCAATTCCTTAGGTATACCCGTGATTACGGATTTACCCGGTGTAGGAGAGAACTTGCAAGATCACTTGCAATTACGCATGGTCTATCAAGTGAGCGGTATTCAGACGCTCAATACCAAAGCAAGCTCATTGCTGGGTAAATTGATGATCGCTCTGGAGTACTTGTTTAAACGCTCCGGCCCAATGTCAATGGCGCCATCCCAGCTAGGGGCTTTTGCATACAGCTCACCAGATCTGCCCTCTGCAAATCTGGAGTATCACGTGCAACCTCTTTCGCTAGAAAAGTTTGGCGAAGACTTGCATTCTTTTAATGCCATTACTGCCAGTGTTTGTAACTTGCGTCCAACATCTCGGGGTAGCGTGCATATTAGTTCGATCGATCCAGCAGCACCCCCAGTAATTGCACCCAATTATTTATCGACCGAGGAAGACCGCAAGGTTGCAGTAGAGGCATTGCGCCTCACACGCAAGATTGTGGCAAGCTCTGCGCTCAAGCCTTACACACCAGATGAGTACAAGCCTGGTAAGCAATATCAAAGCGATGAGGAATTAATTACAGCAGCAGGTGATATTGGGACAACGATTTTTCATCCAGTAGGCACTTGTAAGATGGGGCGTGATGATGATCCAATGGCAGTACTTGACTCTCAATTACGCGTGAGAGGTATTCATCATTTGAGAGTGGTTGATGCCTCTGCAATGCCGACGATTACTTCTGGTAATACCGCAGCCCCCACCATGATGATTGCGCAACGCGCTGTTGAATTGCTCACTGGTGAGTAAGTCACAAGCCCAAGAAGGTTCCCAAATGCATACCAGGCTTCCTACAAGCCACTTGTTATTAGCACTTGCCATTGTTGCTGTCTGGGGAACCAACTTTGTCATCATTAAGATTTCTCTTGAGAGCTTCCCCCCATTTTTATTTGCTGCCCTACGCTACATTTTTGCCTTATTACCATTAGTATTTTTTATGCCTAAACCCAAAGTTTCTTGGGGCAATGTCTGTGTCTATGGTTTGGCAACTGGTGTGGGGCAGTTTGGCGTCATGTTCTTTGCAATTGATGGACGTATTTCTCCAGGCTTAGCCTCTTTAGTTATTCAGACGCAGGTATTTTTTACCATTGGCTTTGCAATGTTCTTCGCTAAAGAGGGCTTGAGACTCTATCAAGCTGTAGCTTTAGCCTTAGCCATGGCAGGCTTAGCCATCATTGCTTTGCATACTGACGCAACAACTACTTTCCTAGGCCTGGCATTGGTTGTATTTGCCGGTCTCTCATGGGGTATTGCCAATACCGTGAGCCGTAGGGCTGGCGCTATCAATATGTTGTCTTATGTAGTTTGGGCTAGTGCATTCTCCATCCCGCCTCTATTGCTTATGTCACTCATGTTCGAGGGCAGTGCAAGCCATCTTTGGAGTGTGGCCTTATCAGCACCCGCAGGAGCGTGGCTGGGGGTCTTATGGCAAGCTTGGGCCAATACATTATTTGGCTATGCCGCTTGGAGCTGGCTTCTATCAAAGCATCCGGCAGCCTTAGTAGCCCCGGCCCCCTTACTGGTCCCAATTTTTGGAATGGGGGCTTCTGCTTTCTTTCTCGGGGAATCTTTACCAGACTGGAAGCTGATGGCCGCTGGCCTGGTCATTACCGGTTTGATCGTCAATCTTTTCTGGCCAAGCCTCCAAGCTCAGGCTCGGAAATATTTATCAAGAGACTCCACTCCCGACTCCACTCCCAAGGGCTAGTACAAAACCCAATAGAAATTGAAAAGTGGGTGTTTTAAAGACTCCAAGTCAGCACACCTTTTATCAAAAGGCTAATGCCAATAAGCAAGGTGAAGATCGAGAAGATAAGTTGAGTATGTGGACCACTCAACTTTTTACCTAAGAGTAGTCCAATTAATAGCCCGCCTAATGCGGCCAAAGCAAATGGCGCAGCCACCGAAATATTGAGACTACCACTTGCCGCTGAAAAAATTGCCCCGCCCCCGGTAATGATGGCAAGTACCCCAAGTGAGGTGGCGACTATCGATGTCAAAGGTAAATCAGTAAAGCGCTTGAGTGCTGGCACGATGATAAAACCACCACCAACACCCAATAAGCCCGATAAGAAACCGGCAATGCTACCAGCAGCCATCAAAGCGCGGGCGCAGGGTAAAGTCCATTGAAGTTTGCCAACGGCGGGATTAATGAGGCAAGGTGGCGGCTTTCTATTTTCTTCAGGAATGCCTTTGATCGCATTGCTTGCTTGTTTCAATAGGCGAAGAGCTACGTATACCAAAATAAGGCTAAATATAATTTGTAAAGGACTATTGGGAATCTGCGGAGCAAGCCAGAGACCTATTGGCGATAGCGCTAAGCCAAAGACCGCCATAAAACTAGCTGCCTTGTAACGCAAGATCTTGTCTCTCAGGCCCAGAATTGCCCCAATGCCAGAGGCAAGCGCTACGGCGCAGAGTGCAATTGGAGCTGCCTCTGCAATCGGTAGTCCCAAGAAAAATACCAAGAGCGGTACCGACAAAATTCCACCTCCAGCGCCAGTGAGACCCATGAGGATGCCTACTAGTATTCCCAGTGTTGGGGTGATGAGGGTTGAATGATCCATTGCAATTTATTGTAGATTAATATAGTATATAAATATATATAATATTTACTTTAGGGAAATATCATGACTGCACAAGCTAAATCACATACTCCGCAGATAAAGGACTTTTTTGATCCAGAAACTTGGACTTACACCTATGTGGTTTATGAGGGCGACGAAAGCCCCTGCGCCATCATCGACTCGGTCTTGAACTTTGACCCTAAATCGGGCAGAACCAGTACTAAATCCGCTGATGAGGTGATTGCCTTTGTGAAGTCACACCACTTAACAGTAAGCTGGATTTTAGAGACCCATGCCCATGCAGATCATTTGACAGCTGCTCCCTATTTACAGGAACACTTAGGAGGCAAGTTAGTGATCGGCGATCACATAACGAATGTACAAACGGTATTCAAAGGGGTATTCAATTTAGATGACCGTTTTAAGGTAGATGGCTCCCAATTCGACACCTTGCTGAAAGAGGACGAGTCACTTCATTTCGGCAAGCTGTCCTTAAAAGCACTTTTCGTACCTGGACATACTCCTGCTTGCATGGCTTATCAAATCGGTGATGTCATTTTTGTGGGCGACACCTTATTTATGCCAGATGTTGGCACAGCCCGCTGTGATTTTCCGGGGGGCGATGCCAAGATGCTCTATCGCTCGATACAAAAAATATTATCGTACCCAGGTGATACCCGGCTGTATATGTGTCATGACTACCCGCCAAACAATCGGGCTGTAATGGGTATGACAACGGTTGCCGATGAAAAGAAAAGCAATATCCATATTCATGATGGCGTGACTGAAGAGCAGTTTGTCCAAATGCGCACCGAGCGCGACAACACATTAGAAATGCCAGTTTTAATTCTGCCGTCTATTCAAGTCAATATTCGAGCTGGTCATTTCCCTGAGCCAGATGCTAATGGTATTGCTTATTTAAAAATTCCTTTAAACGCCCTCTGATAAGAGAATGACGATGAACATACCGATCTCCAAAGCAGAGTTAAAAAAGATGCAATCATCAGCTGATGAGGCATGCAAACTTATGAAAGTACTCTCTAATAGAGATCGCATGATGCTTTTATGTGAAATTGCTCAAGCAGAAAAATGTGTAGGTGAGTTAGAGGCTGCGCTGGATTTACATCAGCCAACCCTCTCGCAGCAGCTGACTGTGCTCCGTAAGGAGAAGTTGGTTAAAACACGGAGAGAGGGAAAGCAAATTTATTATTCCCTCTCAAGTCAGGTCGCAGTATCTGTGATGGGCTTGCTCTATAAGCTGTTCTGCAAAAAGTGATAGCGCCTCATCATTCAAACGTTTTTAAAAGGAGTTCAATATGAAATGTAACGTCGGCAGTATCGATCGTATCTTAAGAATCTCAGTAGGCATTGTGTTGGTTGCACTTGCGGCTAATGGCATTGTGGGCTGGTGGGGATGGCTCGGATTAATCCCTTTGGCTACCGGCATTTTTCGCTTTTGCCCAGCCTACCCTTTGTTGGGAATCAATTCCTGCGGGACATCCTCTAGTAAAGACGCTTGATGTGATTTAGCGTATTGAGATTTGCTGTGATGGAATCAGGGCGTATTGAGATCGAGTTACTCAATACGCCTTTGCTCTATTTGGAGTAGCCACTTTTTTAGCGTACACCACATGAACTACAAAGATAGTAAAAAAAGTAAGACCAAGCATCCAATGAGCTGCAATGACTGTATCGCGAATATCTGCCGGACCGTAGTACAGCAATGTGCCTGACACTATTACCGTAGCTAAAAATATCAATTGGCTGACACCGCTCCACAACTTCCTTTTGGATTGAAGGCCTGCCTTTAGGTGAAAGGGCATGACTGATCCTAGTGCCATTGTGGCAATGACAGCAGCAACCCCGTGCCATGCGAGTACGGAGTGCGTGCCCAGTATCTTGCGTGCAATTAGAAACTCATGACCCAGTAAATAGGCTGTACCAGTGAGGGAGCAAATCAACATACTGAACAGAACAAAGTATTTTTGCCATACTGGCATCTTGCCAAGGCGACTCGAAGATTTCATACGGTGAGGGTGTTGGGAATAGCGATGGCTTGGGCAGAAAAATAGTCCAAGCAAGGATGCTTAGTATTGCCAGAAATGCAAACCACCTTAGTCAGGGCATCTGCATAGACGCATTCATTTGCCATTACCGAGTAAGACTGTGAAAACTCAAGATGCTCTCGATTATGGGGATTGACTATAAAACCGGTTTTGATGGCATTACGTTTCGCAAAGTAGAGACTGCTAGTAGCAATTGCACCTGCCTTGATAGCGCCGATCTGAATGAGTTCATGGGGCTTAGCGGGATTTCGGATATGAATATCTTGAAAACGATCTCCAAATACGCGGATATCACCCCCTGCATTAACCGAACCAAAAGGAATGTCATGTGCTTGTAGAGCTTGCACTGCCTTGTCTACTGCAAAGCCTTTGGCGATGCCGCCGAGGTCAAGGCAAAGTGGGAGGCGTGAGCGAACTCGAGTTGGCTCAAGAAATTCAAGATCTTCAATTCCTCCAAATAAGCCATTAATTGAATCTCCAGCATTGGGTAGTAGACCTGCCTCTACTAAGCGATCCCCAATACCGCAATTAAATACTCCTTGGGACTGAAGATGAATCTCCTGTGCAATCCGCAGAACTTGCGCAGTCCAGGGATGAAGGTGTAACTCTTTTAAATGCCCACACACATTGATTTGAGAAAGCTCGCTAGCTGGATGATAAAAGTTCATCAATGATTGAACTTGCTCTATGGCAAAAAAAGCTGCCTCATGAGCTTGAGATGATTGTGATTTATTTCCAGTCATGATTTCAACAAATGTGCCTAAAAGAGGCTTGCAACGGATCATTTTTCTTTTAACGCAAGAGAATAATTTTTCAGACTGAGTTCATATAAGACGGCTACCCGCTTTACTCCATCAGTTAGATGTTTGCAGGACAGAGTGGCTCCTCCAATATTTTGAATATCTTGATTGAGCTTGATGGGGTCTGATGCTGTCTTACCAATAAATTGCTTTCGCCACCGCGCTTCGGCAACTTCGTATCCATAGGATTCAACGTATTCCAAAATTTCAATACCCATCACTGCGCCAGCGGCGTTTAGTGCTACGGCGTAAGTAATCATTTCATGCTTACCAACCACCTCATCCACGATGAACCAGCCACCATCCATTGTTCTCCAAATTCGATCTCCTTGAAAAGGGTGTCGAATACTAGAAGCAGCCCGCATTTTTTCCTGAAGTTCATTGGTAATGATGACGGGGCTTTTTATCAGCGACTGATTAGGGATGAGTACTTTTTGAGCTTGCTCGACTGATACATAAATCTTGGCATGGGCAACTATCGGTATGCTGGCTGCAGCTAGACTCATGATTAGTAAGGGATTGGGTTTCCAATGCATGGTATCTATTCGTTTAGTGAAGTGATCTGTATTAATTGCTTGATGAATTAATTCTTGAGTAATGCATTAGCCTGAAAACAGAGCTCATCAAGTTCCTGATTGTTCTCATTGAGCTGAGCAAGAGCTTCTAAAATCATCAAAGCCCTTTCTCTTGCGGTGTTGCAGTGAGTAGACTGAAATTGAACTAGGTGTATTAGGGCAGCTACGAGTAAATTTTGCTTTTCCATCATGACTTTCTTAATTTAGTGGGAAGCCTACTTTGACAATGAACTCATTCACGGAGTGACTATCCCAAACTCGAGCATTGGAGCACTCAGCTTCACCTCCACCCATGCAAGTCCCCCCTTTCAGTTGATAACGCCAAGCACCGGTGACCCACCAATCTTTTGCGGCATAGTGCATATTTGGCCCTACGAAGGTAGCGCGTTGTACTTGATTTCGTAAATTGAGTTCTGAATAGTCATTATGAAAACGGGCTTCGACACCTGCAGACCACTTGGGTGCAAATCGATAGCTTGCCCCCACCAGAAAATCGAGCATAGATTCGGGTACATTGCCATTCTCAATAAATTTCAAGCGTTCATTGGCTACTACTACGTTACCCGCCAGCACTAAACGATCATCAATGAAGTTGGATTGCAGTAATAATCGCGCCTCAATTTCATCTTTATTTCTCCCCCAAGAAGGCTCAAGATAGAGACCTACTCCAACTGGTGATGTCACTGGATTCGTCAGTCGATAAATAGCTTCTAATGAGCCCCCTTCAATTCCGCTTTTTCGATACGGCGTAGCAGGATCGTGGCTAGATGGCACTCCATAGCCTCCAGTACAGCTAGCACTTTCGCCACAGGCCTCAGGATTGGTGTAATTTTGACTTGCGCTGGTGTAGTAGGAGTTGATGTAACCAGCAATTTGTAAATTATTTGTGAGGCCGTACTCCAACTCTGTTCTGGCAGTCCAAGCATCATAGTTGCCAGCAGATTGCTGTTTATTGAGCTGTAAGCGTTGCTCAAATTCGAGCTTTCCCTTGGGCTGAAGATCTAGGGTGTATATCCATCCAAATACACCTTCACCGGCGTAGGCGAATGAAAAATGCAGGGCAGTGGCTAATAAGATGCTAAATGTGATGAGTCTTTTAATAGTCATTTTGATGGTCATTGTGAGTAGGTGGTTAAAAGTTAATGAGAATGATTCTCAATATACAGTAAATGAGAACAATTCTCAATTGACTAAATGACCCTGCTCGTTTTAATGTTGAGTTTTGCTTTGGGAGACTGCTGAGCTTGTAAGATGCATAACTATGAATTCAGAAGCCCTTGAGAAGCTGGTCACAATGAAGATGCCATTTGGCAAATATGCGGGTCGTGTATTGGCTGATTTGCCAGGTAATTATTTGGCTTGGTTTGCGCGTGAGGGATTTCCTCAGAGCGAGCTTGGTGAGTTGCTAGAGCTGATGCACACTCTCGATCACAACGGTCTGCGCGGATTATTGGCGCCGATTCAGAAAGCCCATGGAGTGCGGGCACCCCTATCCGGATCTACTAGCACCTCTAAGCGCTAGTGCTCTATTTGGTTTGTACTAGGGCAATGACACGCTGTCGTTCGTAATGCACCTGGCTTGAGTCTGGTGGACTACTTTGAGTCAGAGTGAGCTGCATTTGGCTTTGGGCTCGAATCTCTTGGGCTAACTTTTGGGCTAAGTCTGCATTGCGGTCATATTGAATCTGGATGCTAGCAACTTTTCCTGCTTTAACGTTAGCAATGATCGTGGCTACTTTTTCTGGAGAGTGCTGGTCAAAAAATACGGGATACCAACTCCCCACAATTGGCCTAATGTCTGCCACGCCTTTTTCAACCGGCTTGGTAAGCTTACTTTCAGGGTTATCGACGGGTAGATGAAAGTCGATCCCTGTTTTCAGAATAAGCTCTGAATAGGAGATTGGTGCGCTCATCTGGGCTTGATCGGTATTTTCGACCCAGTAAGCCCAAGCCAAGTTTTTATGGGGATCAAAGACCAGCTTATAGAGATGACTTGGAACTGTGACCTTGCTTTTGCCAATGCTTCCAGCGTGGCCAACAGATCCAGTAAAGATAAAGATATCGCCTTGTGCGCGCTTGATGTACATGCGAGTCGGCTCTTCAACCCGCTTTGCCCAGATGCCCTGATTGTTTTGTCTAGCCTGGGGCATCATATTCGCAAGGGAGAATGACTGCGCCATACCTCGTTCGCTAGCCATATCCCCAGCCGGTACGTTATGACCACGATCATAGCCACTGCCGCGATAGTCTATTAATAGGGCGCGCTCATGCAAAGGGAGCCTAGCCTCTTCGTAGAACTGATTCGTTCGACGGGGGCGGGGGGCTTGAAGTTGCTCGCTATTTAACCTTTCAACTGTGTAGATAGGCTTTTTATCTAAAGGGGAGTAGTAGATCGCAAAATCATCAAAACACAGGTCACGCCCCACCTGATTAGTGCTAGGGATTTGCTGAGCTGGAAAGAGTTCTTTGCATTGATCAAAAAGGGCCGAGGCACTTAAGGGCAGCCAGAGCGTAACTGTGAGAAAGAATTGGGCTAGCAATTTCATTGCCTGCCAGTGTAATGAGTCTCGGTAGAAAAAAACCGAAGCTGGCTCCAGTGCTGATAAAAGTTAGCCCTAGAGCTAGGAAAAACAGTAGCCTAAATTTTATTGAGCCGTTTTTATTTTGAAAACAAGGCGCTCATGATGAGGTGTTTGGCGTCTGCTGTTGTGAAGGCGAAGAACACTACCGGTAGGAGAGGGGTGCCAATAAAATACTAGATGTATGGTTTCAATCATTCTCACGAAGTGGAAAAACAGTAAAAAAGTCAGATTTAAGACACTTTTTTATTATATGAAATAAGTCCTCACTAACTAACGTAAGTTATTGAAATTATTGGATTAAATATAAAATTCAGGAGTTGCATTAGGGGTTTTACTAATTTCTATACCTATAAGTTATTGAAATTGATTTCTTTATTCTTGACTTGATATAAGAACCTTCTTAGGATGGCACATGTTTTTTATATATTGCATTGCAACATAAAAGCGCAGTTCTTTTTTGGGTGATGCAAACTCTCAGATGAATATTAGTTTTTCTAGTAACTCAAGCCTCTCTCAACTGACTCAGTCTTTCATGCTGAGGGCGAAAGAATTATTGACCCTCGCTTTTTCACCCGTCTATCGGGTGCTTAATGGCTTGTTGATTGTCACGGTGTTCATGATCGTGGGACTTTGGCTCTCTGGCAATGGAACTCAGGCAGGTGCCTTTGACTTGGCTCGCATCTTGGTTCCAGATGAGGCTCGTCAGATGGTTTGGCAAAATGGCTTTGGAATGCTCGACCAGTATCAGGAAGAGACCCCCAAAGCACATGCCAATCAAGAGATTGCCAATGTGATCTATGGCAAACAGCAAGCAGTTGCCTTGCTCGTGCCCTCAGTAGCCCATGCCCAGGTCAAGCCCATCTCCCATTTGTCAGATCGCATACCAGTATCAAAAATAGATCCCCAGGCACTCGATTCAAAGCTGATGGTATCGCTAGAAAACCAGCGTGCCGTTGCCGATTTTTTTGAGAAGAAGTACAGACTCGATCGGTCGAAGATCGAGGAATATGTTTCCAATACCGTGTTGATTGCGAAAGAAGTCAATATCGATCCGGTTTTATTGCTTGCTGTCATTTCAGTGGAGTCTAATTTCAACCCACTGATTAAAAGTCACGCTGGTGCTGAAGGTTTGATGCAAGTGATGACGGTGATACACAAAGATAAGTATGCTTTGTATGGCGGGGCAGCTGATGCCGTCAAGCCTGAAGTGAATATTCGTGTGGGCGCGTATATTTTGAAATATCTTATTGCTACTACTGGCTCATTGCAAAATGGTTTGAAATACTATGTAGGCGCTGCGAATGCAGAAAATGATGGCGGTTATACAGACAAAGTCATGGCTGAAAGAAATCGTTTGATTGCCTTGTGTCAGCCAGCAACGAAGAATAAATTTACCCTGAACGGCAAAGACATACGCTCGTAAGATCGGTTGCCTTGCTCAAAAAAATAAAGGCCACTCTGTTGAGTGGCCTTATGACTTGTGGGGATGTAGATATTGAGTTAATTGACTCCGTGCAGCTCCACATCAAATACCAGCGTTGCATTTGGGGGAATCACGCCACCAGCACCACGCGCGCCGTAACCCATTTCAGAGGGAATAACGAGGGTACGCTTTCCGCCAATCTTCATGCCCTGTACACCTTGATCCCACCCTTGAATGACATTGCCTGAGCCTAAGGTGAAACTAAAGAGTTGACCGCGATCTAAGGAGCTATCAAATTTTTGCCCTTTATGATCAGGGGCTTTATCGTCAAACAACCATCCGGTGTAATGTACGTCCACATAACAGCCGGCGATAGCCTCTTTGCCGTCACCTACCACTGTATCTATTTTTTGAAGTTCGCTCACGTTTATCTTCCTCTTTGGCTGAAAATGAAGAGCTAGTATATTCTGAGCTTAATCTTTTTGTTCAGACAAACCCATATGACAGACTTCTGGCCTCACTCAGCTTATAAAACGCTTGCCCTAGGTGCGGATAAGCAATTACTCGTTACTGATGATTTTTTACGTACCTACTTATTGCGTCCTGAGCTGAATTTAGTTCCCGAATCTTGCGATCTGGAGCGCGCCTTACATCAGCGCTTAACTGACAATCCCCGCGCTGTGATTGCTGATCAAGAAATTACTGCAATGGCAGATCCGGATATTCAGGTGAACTATCAAGTTTGGCTCAGATATAGAGCTAAGTTATTAGCCGCTAGCTCCCTAGAGAACTTTTATATGAGTCTATTTAAAGGTGACGGGGTAGATGTGCCACCATTATTTATTGCTGGACTTGCCCAAATATTCGTCAGGCATATTTTGGGGGAAGAGTGCCATCCTTTGGAGGCGCGTATGGGCGAACTCTTCTTTAGAACTCAAAAGATTACTGTGCTAGAAGATGGCATCGTGATGGGGGCGGATGATGAAGTAGTTTCCCGCAATGCTCAAGCGGGGGAGACTGGCAACATTCTGGATCTTCTCAAGGGTAAATCGATGACTATGCGCTCGATTGACTTAGATGTATTGCATGAGGAGAATGCTGAACTCTATTGGGACAAGAGTGAAGATCATGATTTTGCTGTTCAATTAAACTTCGGCCAGCCACCCATCAATCATTTTTGCCGTGTTCTTGAAAAATGGATACAACACTTTTTGGGTGCCCAAGTGCGCATTACCCCCATGCAACAAATCACGGATCCCAAATGGTCTTGGCATGTTGGTCTAGATGCGGCTGCGACGGATATCTTGAATAAGCTCTACAACAAAGAACCGGTAGATGCCGATGAGCTTAAGAATGTCATCTGCTTATTCCGTTTAGATTTCATCGATGAGGCCGCAATTACACAAGCCCAGGCTGGCAAGCCGGTATATATGGGCATTGCTATGAATGATGAAAAACTGCTGAAACTTAAACCGCAAAACCTACTCTTTAACTTGCCCTTAGCTAAAGCATCCTAAGGGGCTGAAGAAGCTGAAGACGCTGAAGATGCTTTTGAACTCTTGAGATTTGTGCTGAGCCAAATCAGAGCGCCTGCTGTGATCGCAACGGGTAGTAGTGATCCGAAGTTCAGAATATTCCAGCCCTGTGAGGTAATCAGCGCCCCAGAGCCGAAGGAGGTAAAAGCCATCGTGCCAAACACAAAGAAATTAATTGCTGCCTGGGCTTTATCTCGCTCTTCAGGTCGATAAGCAGTCATCGCCAAGGATGTCGAACCAGTAAATAAAAAGTTCCAACCAACACCCAATAAAAATAAGGCGATGAAGAATTGATGTAAGTCGGTTCCGGTTAGAGCAATTGCGATACAGATGAAGTTGAGTAAGACTCCAATCCCCATTATTTTTAACACCCCGAAGCGCTGTATGAGTGAGCCAGTAAAAAACCCGGGTGCAAACATGCCAATAACGTGCCACTCCAACACCAGTGCCGTATCTGAAAAAGGGAGCCCACAGATTTGCATGGCCAGTGGGGTGGCTGCCATCAGTAAGTTCATCACACCATAACCTAGCGAGGCACCAATGACGGCAACCATAAAAACGGGTTGCCGAAGAATTGTTTTGAGATCTCTACCAGCAGAAAGTGAGTGCTGAGTTTTAAATTCTTCTGGAAAATAAATAAACTGCATCACGATGATGCCGATAAAGCCGGCTATTGAGAGGGCGAGATAGGCTCCTAGAAACGGGGTATCAAATACATCCCTCGTCCAAGAGGCCAGATTGGGTCCGATCACAGCGCCTAAAATTCCACCAGCTAACACCCAGGAGACCGCCTTATCCCTTTGGCTGGTAATGGTGAGCTCAGCTGCCGCAAAGCGATAAAGCTGCCCATTAGCACTGTAATAGCCTGCTATGAAAGTTCCCAGGACCAAGAGCCAGAAGTTCTTGGAGGCGGCAGCGTAAGCACATATCAGCGCCGAAAAGACGGCAACCAAGAGCCCAAGCTGAAAAGAGATCTTCCGGCCAAAGACATTTTGGGTTTTAGCTACGATCGAGGTTGAGAGGGCGCCACCAACAACATAGCCCATGACTGGCAAAGTGGCCATCCAAGCAACAGGACTCAGGCTGAGCCCAACTAAGCCATTAATAGCGATAAAGGTCACATTATTGGTCAAAAATAAGCCCTGGCAGAGAATCAGCAGCACAAGGTTCTTATTTAGAAAAGGGGGTTTTTGAGTCATGCGCCTCAGTTTACGACCTAACTAGAGGAGGTGAGCTTGGTGGATTTCTATAAATTGATCACTTCGACCACTTTGCTAGCCAAATCCCCAAAATTGCCGGATCGATGATTTAAAATAGCAGTCTCGGTCCAGTGCGTGAAATTGCACCAAAGATTGTCAAAAGCGCCTGAAGTGTTGCGTACGGATTACGAGAGCGGCTTGGTATAAGACTGAGCCCTAATATTTACCCATATTAAGGAAACATCCATGGCTTCAGAGAAATCAAAGATCATCTACACCCTGACAGATGAAGCGCCGTTATTGGCGACTTGTGCATTTTTGCCAATTATTCGTATGTTTACAGCGCCAGCTGGAGTCGAGGTTGTAGAGAGCAACATTTCTGTTGCAGCCCGTATCTTGTCAGAGTTCTCTGATTGCTTAACTGCTGAGCAGAAGGTCCCCGATAATTTGGCTGAACTCGGTCGTATGACCTTATTGCCGGATACCAACATCATTAAGTTGCCGAATATCAGCGCTTCAGTTCCACAGCTACTCGCAGCCATTCAAGAATTGCAAGCTAAGGGTTACAAACTACCTGATTTTCCAGATGATCCTAAAAATGATGCTGAAAAAGCTATTCGTACGCGTTATTCCAAATGTTTAGGTAGTGCTGTAAACCCCGTATTGCGTGAGGGTAACTCTGATCGTCGCGCACCAAATGCTGTGAAGCGTTATGCCCGCAAGAACCCGCACTCGATGGGTGAGTGGAGCCAAGCCTCCCGTACACACGTATCCCATATGCATGGTGGTGACTTCTATGCAGGTGAAAAGTCAATGACCATCACTAAAGCATGTGATGTGAAGATGGATCTGGTAACCAAGAGTGGCAAGACGATTGTCCTTAAGCCAAAAGTAACCTTGATTGCGGGTGAAATTATTGACAGCATGTATATGAGCAAAAAAGCGCTCTGCGACTTCTATGAAAAAGAAATTGAAGATGCCTACAAGACTGGCATGATGCTGTCTTTGCATGTGAAGGCCACCATGATGAAAGTATCACACCCAATCGTGTTTGGTCATGCTGTCAAGATTTTCTACAAAGATGCATTTGAAAAGCATGGCAAGTTGTTTGAAGAGTTGGGCGTAAATCCTAACAACGGTATGAGTAATCTCTACGATAAGATCAAAACTTTGCCAGAGTCTAAGCGCGAAGAAATCATCCACGACTTGCATGCTTGTCATGAGCACCGCCCAGCATTAGCAATGGTGGACTCTGCTAAAGGAATTACCAACCTGCACTCACCAAGCGATGTGATTGTGGATGCTTCCATGCCAGCCATGATTCGTGTTGGCGGCAAGATGTGGGGTGCTGATGGTCGTTTGCACGATACCAAGGCGGTCATTCCAGAAAGTACCTTTGCTCGCATCTATCAAGAGATCATTAACTTTTGCAAAACGCACGGCAACTTTGATCCTAAAACGATGGGTACTGTACCCAATGTAGGATTGATGGCTCAGCAGGCAGAAGAGTATGGCTCACATGACAAAACTTTTGAAATTACTGAGGCTGGTGTCGCTCGCATTGTTGCCGATGACGGTACGGTGTTGCTAGAGCAGCACGTAGAAGAGGGTGATATCTGGCGTATGTGCCAAGTGAAAGATGCACCTATTCGAGATTGGGTGAAATTAGCCGTGAACCGTGCACGTCTTTCTCATACACCCGCAGTATTTTGGTTGGATGAATACCGTCCTCATGAAGCTGAATTAATTAAGAAAGTGCAAGCTTATCTTAAGGACTACGATTTGACGGGTGTTGATATTCAGATCATGTCTCAGACGCGGGCAATGCGTTACACGCTCGAACGCATTATTCGTGGCAAGGATACGATTTCTGTGACGGGTAATATTTTGCGTGACTATCTCACTGATTTATTTCCCATTATGGAGCTCGGTACCAGCGCTAAGATGCTGTCTATCGTGCCTTTGATGGCAGGCGGCGGCCTTTTTGAAACTGGTGCTGGCGGATCAGCGCCCAAGCACGTCCAACAATTAATTGAAGAGAACCATTTGCGTTGGGATTCCTTAGGTGAGTTCTTGGCCCTAGCTGTCTCTCTGGAAGATATTGGTGATAAAACCCACAATCCAAAAGTGAAAATCTTGGCTAGAACTTTAGACGAGGCAACTGGCACTTTATTAGATAACAATAAGTCACCATCACCACGAACTGGCGAGTTAGATAACCGTGGTAGTCAGTTTTACTTGGCGATGTACTGGGCTCAAGCTTTGGCTGCTCAAACTGATGACAAGGAACTCCAGGCCCACTTTGCGCCGATTGCAAAAACCTTAGCTGATAACGAGCAGAAGATTGTTGCTGAATTTAAGGCGGTACAAGGAAAGCCAGTCAATATTGGTGGTTACTTTATGCCTGATGCGGCCAAGCTCAAGGCAGTGATGTGTCCAAGTACCTCACTCAATCACATCCTGAATGCAGCATCAGTCACTTAAGTTAGTTGGGCTGGTTTAAGTAATCAGGTAAAACATTCAAAGGCAAACCCTGGGGTTTGCCTTTGTTTTGGTTGTCGTCAATTGAGCTTCCTGTGCTCTAAAAACCGGACTAAACCCCGCTTTGGTTCAAAAAATGGGATTAAATGTGATGACTTGTGCAGGACTACTGCAATAAATTCCTAAGCATAGGAGAATAAGGTGTTGATGTCATGCAAGTAAATGCTCACAAGTAACTAAGCACAAGTAACTAATCACAAAAGAGATAGATATGTTCCTCAATGATCAGCAGCAACTTTCTCAGGAAATTACCCCTAAAGCGGTTTTTGAGGGACGTCGTGACTTAATCAAGGGTGCCGCAGCTGGCGCTTTTGGTCTAGCACTTGCGCCTTGGTTTTCACGCGATGCTTTGGCAAATAATCCTCAAAAGTTAATTTCCACACCGAATCCCAATTTTGTACCGAAAGACGAATCGACTAGTTACAAGTATGTCACTAGCTATAACAATTTCTATGAGTTCGGAACCGATAAGTCGGATCCTGCTGTTTATGCTGAAAGTTTACAAACCCGGCCCTGGACTGTCACGATTGAAGGCTTAGTTAAAAAGCCAGTGACTTTGGATATCGATGCACTATTAAAGTTGGCTCCAATGGAGGAGCGTATCTATCGTATGCGCTGTGTTGAAGGTTGGTCAATGGTGATTCCTTGGAATGGGTACGCTTTATCTAAATTACTGAATCAGGTTCAACCTCTGGGATCTGCCAAGTATGTCGAATTTATTTCTTTGGCTGACCGCAAGCAAATGCCAGGGCTTAAGAGTCAAATTATTGACTGGCCTTATCGCGAAGGTTTGCGTCTAGATGAAGCAATGAACCCACTGACCCTTCTGACTTTTGGCTTGTATGGTGAGGTGTTGCCGAAGCAGAATGGTGCGCCGGTGCGTATCGTAGTTCCTTGGAAATATGGCTTTAAGAGCGCAAAATCGCTTGTCAAAATTCGGTTGACAGAAGAGATGCCCAAGACTAGCTGGACTCAGTTTGATGCCCGTGAATACGGGTTTTATTCCAACGTCAATCCTCAGGTAGACCACCCGCGCTGGAGTCAGGCTACTGAGCGTCGGATTGGAGATTCCAAGGGTATGTTTGCACCAAAAATAAAGACCCAAATGTTTAATGGGTATGGCGATCAAGTGGCAAGCCTGTATGCCGGTATGGATCTCAAGAAATTCTATTGATTAGCAGCAATCAGCGCAGCTTCATGAAGGTATTCATTTTTCTTTCAGCGCTCTTACCATTAGAGCGTCTGATTTGGCTGGGCTTTAATGATGATTTAGGTGCTAACCCAATTGAGTTGATTACGCGCTCAACAGGAACATGGGCATTAGTCTTTCTGTGCCTCACGCTAGCGATGACACCATTACGTTTAGTAACCAATTCAGTGGTGTGGATTCGGTACCGCAGAATGCTGGGCTTATTCAGTTTTTTCTATGCGTCCCTGCATTTTGTTATCTGGCTCTGGCTGGATCAGGACTTGGATCTTACGGAGATGCTCAAAGATGTGATCAAGCGTCCATTTATTACAATGGGATTTATTAGCCTAGTTTTACTTACGCCACTAGCGATCACCTCAACTCATTGGGCACAAAGAATGCTTGCCCGGCGGTGGGTACAGTTACATCGACTTATTTATCTGATTCCTGTTACTGTAGTTCTGCACTATTGGTGGCACAAGGCTGGTAAGAATGACTTTGATACCGTCACAATTTATGCAGTAGTTTTACTATTGCTGTTATGTTGTAGGATTCCCTTCGTTCGTAAGCTCTTAGCTCAGCGATTCACCATTTAAAGTTACCCATCTCATGACTCAGTTTTTATCTCTGCATGCTTCACTCATTCTTACATGGGGCATATTGCTAGTGAGTGCTGGCCCTTCCCAAGTGATGGCCCAGCAAAGTGATCAGAGCGTGAAGGCCATAGCTTCCTTAGAGGTCCCTCGCTATCAAGGGACCTGGTATGAGATTGCCAAGTTCCCTAACTGGTTTCAAAAAAAATGTATTTCAAATACTAAGGCCACATACACAGCGAAGCCTGACGGTAATCTGCGGGTGCTCAATAGTTGTAAAACTGCAAGTGGAGAGACTTCAGAGGCAGAGGGCCTGGCTCGCCAAATTGGCGCTAAGGATTCGCCAAAATTAGAGGTCCGTTTTGCGCCTGCGTGGCTTTCATTTTTACCATTGGTATGGGGTGATTATTGGGTGATCGACTTAGACCCGCAATATCAGCTAGCAGTTGTGAGCGATCCCAGAAGAGAGTATCTCTGGGTCTTATCTAGAACGCCTCAGCTGGATCCCAAAGTGTATGAAGAGGTACTCAGCCGCTTACAGCAACAGCAATTTGATACTCATAAACTTGAACTGACTCCTCAGAAAAATTAATATGCCTGAAAAGCGCATTGGCGATTACTTGCTCCCACCTGGTATTGACATCTTTGAGCGGGGGTGGTTATCGGCTAATAATATTTTTCTGTATGGCGCAGAAGATGTTTCATTGGTCGACACGGGCTATTGTGCCCACCAAGAGCTTACAGTCAATTTGGTCGCCAATGCACTTCAGCGCTATGGCCTCAAAGACCTCAATAAAGTAGTCAATACCCATCTGCATTCAGATCATTGCGGTGGCAATGCGGCTTTATCAAAAACATTTGATTGCAAGATATGGATACCAGAGGCCGAGGCCATTGCTGTAAAAGACTGGAATGAGAATTTACTCAGCTTTTTACAGCTGGGGCAAGAGTGTCCGCGGTTTACACATCAGGCCTTGCTAATTCCAGAGGAAGAAATTCTCCTGGGTCCTTATCACTGGCAAATTCTGGCAGCTCCGGGTCACGATAATCACGCCATCATGCTGTACCAAGAGCAACATCAAATCTTGATTTCTGCTGATGCGCTATGGGAAGAAGGCTTTGGAGTGATCTTTCCAGAGCTCTGGGGTGAGGGTGGCTTTGAGGAGGTGGCTCGAACTTTGGAGCTGATAGAGGGGCTCCCAGTCGCCTTGGTGATTCCGGGGCATGGTAAGCCTTTTACAGATGTAAAGAAGTCGATTGCGACCGCAAAATCTCGCCTGGATTATCTCTCCAGCGATACTGATCGCAATGCCCGTCACGGCGCCAAGGTGCTCTTAAAATACAAGCTTTTGGAGTGGCGCAGCCGAGATATGGCCGAGGTCAATCACTGGGTTGCCACTACACCAGTGTTAGAAAATATTCGACTGCAACTGAATCTCAGTATTGAGGATTTTCAAGCTTGGTTGGTACAGGCTTTGGTGAAATCAACGGCAGCAGTGGTAGAACAAAATCAGTTAGTAAATTTGGATTGATGCCCTATCTGGATTAATATTCTGATCAGAAATTAAACGAGAGCTTTCCATAAAAAGACCAGTCATAAACAGGGTAGCTTTGTACTATTTGTTTGCTAGCCCCTACTGCGAATAAGAAATTTTTATTCAGGCGCTGTGTCACCATAGCATCAAGCGGTACAAACCATCCGCCACCGCCACCAGTATTCCAAGTGATGCCGTTCTCATCCCATAATCGAATTTGAGTGCCAGGCATGATAGTAAAACCGAGAGTGGGATATAGGTTGAGATTACGAATCAATTGCGGCTGATTTGGGTTATTGGCAAAAGAATTACTTTTTATGTCAAAGCCATACATATAGCGTGCCAGCGGGGAGAAGTCTGACAGCCTTGAATTGCTCCCTTTGGCAGGAACATAAACAGTACCCACTTGAGGACCGACCGCCCATTGACCGTTATTGCCAAATGGAAAGATGATTCGACCGCCCAATGTACCTTCCCAATTTTTTAGAACGCCAGGATGGTTGCCCCAGATAGTAAGCATCGTGTTGCCAGCACTGTAGGCGCCAGTGGAGTGCTGGGGTAGTAGGGGGCCATAAGTTGATACATAGGAGGTATCGAGCCGCATCGTACCTTGCCACCGATCGAATTGAAGGGGTTGGTAGTAGCGTAATTTCAAGACATCAGTTTGGGTTTGCTCGCCAAAAGTATTGTGATATCCCCAAAATTCTAAAACGCGCTGACTCGCGTGCTGATCGGAGACTTTTTCTAGGTTTAAAAATCCCTCTGAGAACTTGCTTTCATCAGCGGCACTTTTTCCTATATGTGCCATTAAAATCAATGGAATTAGTAGGTGGGTAAAAATTCGCAAGAATGTCATAGAGGCGTTAATATTAAATGACTCAGTCAATTACAAAAAAATAAGTAGAAAAATATGGAACATACCGCTTTAGTAACCGGCGCAACTGCTGGGTTTGGCGAAGCAACTGCGAGACGATTTCTGGCGAATGGTCATAAAGTCATCGCCTTAGGGAGAAGAGTGGAGCGCTTAGAGGCCTTAAAAGCATCGCTTCCGGTGGAGCAGCAGAATAAACTTCTCACCCTGGCTGTGGACGTTTGCGATAGCGCTAAGGTAGATGGTCTTGCAGCCACACTGCCCAGTGAGTTTGCGGGGGTAACGGTACTGGTCAATAATGCGGGATTGGCGCTAGGCTTAGAGCCAGCACATCAAGCCCTTTTAGTGGATTGGGATCAGATGATTGATACCAACATCAAAGGATTAGTGCATATGACGCGTGCTTTTCTACCGGGTATGGTGGAGCGTCATTGTGGCCATGTGATTAATCTGGGCTCTGTGGCCGCAAGCTATCCCTACCCAGGCGGTAATGTATACGGCGGAACTAAAGCCTTCGTGCAGCAATTTAGCTTGAATCTGCGGGCGGACTTGATTGGTACTCCAATACGAGTGACCTGTGTCGAGCCCGGTATGTGCTCAGGAACTGAGTTCTCAAATGTGCGCTTTAAAGGTGATGATGATAAGGCGGGCAAGGTCTATAACGGTGTGAAAGCATTAAGCGCTGATGATGTCGCTGAAGCTATTTACTGGTCCGCTAACTTGCCGAGCCACATGAATATTAATCTACTCGAACTCATGCCAGTACAGCAATCCTTTCAGGGTTTTCATATTCACCGAGAGCAGCGCTAGCTTAATCTAGCTCGGCGGTTTCCATTGATAAAATTGGGGATAGACCCGCATCACTACAGGCCCATCAAAGTCCCAGGATTTACAAGTTCCTAAATAGAGTGGCGGTTGAATGCTATCAGGGTCAAACAGTGCTCCAGGAATGGCTTGAAAAGCAGCGGTAGCAATATTGCTCAGTAGCTCTCGCAAGTGAGTGCACCCCTGAATACCTCCTAGATGCGTATTGATTGTTTTTCGCCAGCCCTTACCAATACGTTCACCAATAAGCGCATTCATGGGAGGGATGACCTGTGGGCATTCTGGATGAGGGTGGCTATCCATCGCCACCTCAATTGACTGAATCACTAGTTGCGTATTGAGAGTCAGGCGAACACGCATGTCATGGAAAGCTTGACCTGGTTCCCAGGTTTTTCCGCCAGTAGTAAAGGGTTGAAATTTAAAATCCCGCAAATGCGCCTCAATGTCCCATAGACCATCCTCCCGGGCAAAACCCTGAAAAGTAATTTCACGGGTATGGAGTGGATTTCTGGGGGCTGGGGATGAGAGCATGGCGATCGTCAGTCAGTAGCTAATAGTGGAAGAGGTGTAAGAGGTGAATCATCAGAGCTCCATTTTACGATCTCTCAGTAAGCGCGCTTTGTAGTATTCTCGGCAGCATATGGCCAAACCAATTTCTCTCGAAAAAATACTATTTAGCCAAGGATTTGGGACCAGGCGTTATTGCAGCGATTTAGTGCATGCCGAGCTAGTCAAGCTCAATGGTGTTTTAGCTAATGATCCAGAAGAGCGAATTGCTACCGAGGGATTAATACTGAATGTGGAGGGCAAGGATTGGGAATTCCATGAAAAAGCCTATATTGCCTTTAATAAGCCCCCAAACTATGAGTGCTCCCACAAAACTACCCATCACCCCAGTGTCTATAGCTTACTGCCAAAGCCATTTGTAGAGCGAGGTCTGCAATGTGTCGGACGTTTAGACTTTGACACAACTGGCTTAATTTTGATTTCGGATGATGGCCAGTTTATTCATAAGATGACTACGCCGAAGAAAAATATTGGCAAGGTTTATGAGATTACTACTCCAGAACCTATCACTCAAAAGCAAATTAACCATCTCCTGCAAGGCGTCATTCTGGATGATGATCCGAAACCCTGTTTTGCCACAGCTTGCAAACAGCTGAGTGAGAATGTGCTTGCGATGACTATAGTTGAAGGTAGGTATCATCAAGTGAAGCGAATGATGGCCGCAGTAGGCAATCATGTTGCTCAGTTACACCGTACTGAAATTGGGCAATACGTCATGCCTCTCAATTTGGCGCAGGGTGAGTGGCGTTGGCTTTACCCTGATGATTTACAGAACTTATCTAAAAGTGTGAACGCCCCTCATGTCTAATCCCCAGAAACTTCCCAGTGATTTTGATTTTGCAAAAGTATTGCCTGACTGGCAGGTGAATCATACCGATCAGGAGTTAGTGCGAGTTTATGAATTTAAAGATTTTCAGAGTGCCTTTGCATTTATGACACTCTGCGCTAATTTAGCTGAGGAGTTAGGCCATCATCCCGACTGGTCTAACTCTTGGAACAAGGTGACAGTGCACTTGAGTACGCATTCGATGAAGGCTTTAACTGAGCTAGATATTGCTCTGGCGAGCGCTATGGATAAAGCAGCTTTAGATTTTTAAATCCTCAGTCCTTAAGTCATGCAAATTACTGCACTTCGCCATCTTCTTCGTCTTCTGAGGTGATGCTCATTAGGATTGTGGCCAATAAGCCATACACTACTTCAGTAGCGATCATGCCGTCTTCATCAAGCTCATCAATCAGATCATTTAAGCAATCTTCTGTTGGCTCATTTAAGAGAGTCATGGCGCATTCGCACCCATAGTCAAAATCTTCGTCGTTTTGGGTTTGAGTATCGTTAGTCATATAAATCCTTTAGGTGATGCTGCAGAATAGCAAAGAAAGTCTTGCGAGCACAGATCTATTACTTCAGTAGTGCAAGAACTTCTTTAAAGACGGGATTTTGAGCTGTCTTCAACCACTCAAACCCGAGCATTTCCCCTGTAATCAGACGGGCCCCTGAAGTCTGCAGCCGATCGAGAGCGATTTGCTTATCGAGCGCGCGGCGTGAGCCAACACCATCTACCACTACCGAGACATCGAAGCCTTCATCGATAAGTTTGAGGGCGGTTTGCATTAAGCAAACATGGGTTTCACATCCCATTAAGATCAGTTGCTGGCGATTCTGAGGTAATGCGTCAATCAGGCCGTCAGCACAGGCATTGAAATGTTCTTTTGTAATTGTTGCACTACAGAATAATTGAATCGACTCAACATTACTCCCCAAACTACTTGGGCTTTGCTCTGTAGCAATAATTGGAATCCCTAATAGTTGGGCGATCTTCGCGCTACGAATGCATTGTCGTAATACACTTTCGCTTTGATCAATTGCCGGCATCAGTCGCCCTTGTAAATCGATCAAAATGAGCGTTGAAGTTTCAGAGTCAATAAGGTGAGATTTTTTAATAGTCATGAGATTCACAATAAAAGGCTGACCGTTTTAAAGTCTGGGTCATCGTCAAGCTTAGTAATCTGAAAGCCCAAATCAGTAACCAGATGGAGCATTTTCGAGTTGCTGCTCAAAACATATCCTAGCATTTCTTGCAATTGATTTTCCTTTGCATGCTTAATGAGGTCAAGCATTAAATGGGTGCCGACACCATGGGTAGTATGACTATCACTAACACTGAGAGAAAACTCACAAATTCTCTTACCTGGTAGGGAGACATAGCGGGCGATACCAATCACTTCCTCATTTTGGGCATGCTCGTAAATCACTGCAACCAGCGCCATTTCTGTTTGGTAGTCTAGGTGCAAAATATCATCCAGAAACTCATCTGGTAACTTGGAGATGGCATGGGCGAATCGGAGAAAGCGATTCTCGGGTGATAGGTGGTTAAAGAGACCAATAATGCGCTCCCGATCATCGGCCTGTATGGGACGAATTAGGTAATGATCGTCATTGCCAAGTGAATAGGTCTTGGGTTGAAATGAGCGCGATAGATTAGTGGGCGGCATCGTGGAGTGATTGAGACATTATTCGAGCTTATAGGATACCTTTTAAGTACCCTGCAGTATAAAAAAATAGTGAGCGGTAGATCAAGAGTAAAACTACGGCATTGGTCATCGCGCGGGAACTGTTAAGATTGTTACTTGATTTGATAAACGAGTTCATGATGAAAATACATCCTATTCATTTCTTTGCCACTGCTGTTTTGGCTTTTGGATTTAGCGTTACCGCACATTCACAAAATGCCTTACCGATTACTGCAGCTGCCTCTGTTAACGGCGCACTTATTACTAACGATACGGTTGAGCGGGGTATTCAGGCAGCTTTGGCACAAGGTCAGAAGGACTCTCCAGAGCTACGCTCTGCGGTATTGGGGCGGATGATTGAAATTACCTTGTTATCCCAGCAAGCTGAAAAGGATGGGCTCGCAAACTCTGATAGAGCAAATCAACAGTTGGCTTTAATTCGTCAAAACTATTTAGCCGATCTAGAGCTCTCTACTTATATGTCGAACAATCCCATCACTGATGCTGATGTTCAGGCGCAATATAACCGTGAGCTTGCCTCATTGGGTCCACAAGGCCTGATTGTGGAATATAAGGTAAGTGATATTGCCGTAGCTACCGAGGCCGACGCACAAGCTGCCTTGGCCAGAATCAAAAAAGGAGAGCCCTTTGATAAGGTAGCGAAAAGTGTATCGCTCGCACCAAATAAGGTTCAAGGCGGAGCTATCGGCTGGGTGCAGGCAGGGCAGACCTTGCCACAGATTGCCGGCGTACTGATAACACTATCTAAGGGTCAGGTTTCTCCTGCACCGATTCAGATGCCTCAGGGTTGGTATTTAATTAAGCTGGAAGATAAAAAATCCACCAAGCCACCCACTCTTGAGCAGGCTAAAGCCGCTATTCGTAACGGCCTGACGCAGAAAAAACAGTTTGAATTTTTATCCCAATTACGTCAGGGCGCTAATATTATCGTTCGCTAAATCATCATAGTGCTCAAGGATGTTTCTCAGCATCTAGTGGTATTTCTCTATCTGCTTAGGCTTGATTCAGTAGTAGATTTAAGTTATCACTGATTAAGTAAGGAAAGAAATGAGCCAGAACCCATTTGATTTAAATGCAATGACCAATCAAGCAAAAGGACTTAAGGCGGCCAAGGCAGCTAAGGCAGTTGGCCAGGTAGCTTTAACGAGTGCTCAGGAGATTGCCCAGCTCAATCAGCGTGCTGCTCTGGAGTTATCAACCCGCTTACAAACTAAAGTGACGCAGCTGATGCAAATGCAGGATCCAAAGGCGGCATTTGATCATGTGCATGCTGAAGTATTGCAAGATGCTTCAAAAGAGGTAGCGCAATATCACTCTGAACTGTTTCAGGCTTTAGCGAGCGGAAATCAGGAGCTTGCAAAAATTGCAGAATCGATGATTAAAGAATCACAACAGGACTTGATTCATTTTGTGAATGAAGCGACTCAAAATGCTCCGGCGGGGTCTGAGCCTTACACCTCAGTGTTTAAAACCTCATTCAATACCGCCCTCCAGAATTTTGAATCTATTCGTGCAGCAATGGCAAGCTCACTTGTCGGTTTTGAGAAGAGTGTAGAAAGTATGAAACAGGCTACATCCGCGCCAAAAAATAACACAGCTCGAACACAAAAAAAGAAATCAACTTAGCGGGTTTTGTTGTAAATCAATTACGGATTGCAGTGACTGCACAGAGAGGGGTTTGCAAATTGAAGTGTTTTCATTCCCTCACTGTCGCGATGGTCGCATTTAAGGCAACCCCATATTTTTGAGATCTCCTGATTTGTCGGCATGCCACAGGCATTACAGGGCAAGCCGCGCAAAATATCTTTGATCCAATAGCCTGGGGTTTTACAGGATGGGCAGACTGAGTTGATCTTATTAGCAAGATCAATGCTCGCTTGCCGAATATTTTCCATGCGAGTGGGATTAGCAAATGCCCGTAGATCATTCTCAACATAGACAAGCCCTTTTAATGAATTTGCATAGGCCCATGCAAAAGCATTTTTGAGTTCAATGAAGTTACTAATTCCTTTGATCGATTGTGGATGGTGCTCATCGGTTGGTTTAATGACCAATTGGTGGGTAGGAAAGAGTGCGGTGTGCGCAAATTTTTCCAACTCTTCCCAGTGACCTACGTAAGCGTGAGCATTTTGAGCGGCTGAACTTGAAAACCCGGTAATTTCTAGATCCAGCTCGCGGTCAATCAGAATGACTAATTCATTATTCCAGGGCAGCATTCCAGCGTAAGGATCCAGCACAAAGCTACCTTCGTTAGCGAGTCCCAGCTCAGTACCGATCAGTTCCATACCTAGCAGAGCTTTTTTTCTTACGGCATCTAGTTGACTGCCATATCTGGGTGTCTCTAGAGTGAAGGTGCCCAGTAAATCGGTATCGTAAGCATCGGTGTGCTGTACTTGAATTCCGGTCTGTGCATGCAGGACTTCCTGTAGCACCAGCTCTTTGCCATGCTTAGTTAAAACACTAGCCGTTTTATTCGCATACCTGTGCATTTCAGTATTTTGAGATGGATCTATTACGTAATCTTAAATGACTATTTTGGCAATCATAGCGTAAAGAGGTATGCCTAGAATAATGTTAAAGGGAAAGGTGATCCCTAAAGACATGCCCATGTAGAGCGCTGGATTTACTTCGGGCAAGGCATGACGTAATACTGCCGGTACGGCAATATAAGAAGCGCTTGAAGCCAGCACCATCAATAAGATGGTGTTACCGAGTGGCAGGCCGATGAGCTTGCAAAGGGCTAGCGCCAAGAGCGCATGAGACAGGGGCGCTGCAATAGCATAGAGCAAGGTAATCGGGGGTTTGCCGCGAATTCCCGAGATGTTCCTTGCCGCCATCAGTCCCATATCGAGCAAAAAGAATGCCAGCATTCCTTTGAAAAGGTCAATCGAGAAGGGCGCCATGAGTTTTTGACCGGCATCTCCACTCATCAGTCCAACCATCATCGAGCCTAAGAGTAGGAGTTGTGCGCCGTCAGTAAACGACTCATGCAGTATTTTGGAAAGACCAGTGGGCTCATGACTACTTTTATTTTGGGCAGCGTGGGCAGTTCGTGCTTTATTTGCCAGCACAATGGCCAAAATAATCGCAGGGGACTCCATGAGTGCCATGGCAGCAGCCATATGGCCGCCATAGACGATATCAAATTGGTCTAAATATTGAGTGGCAGTAATAAAAGTCACCGCACTCACTGAGCCATAGGTCGCTGCAATAGCGGCTGCATCAAATGTATTTAACTTTCTTCTTAAAATCCAATAACCAATCCAGGGGATGATCGTTGCTAAGAAAATAGCCAAGCCTAATGAGAAAGCAATTTCTGTTGTGAACCCAGATTTATGCAGTGCAAAGCCACCCTTAAGACCAAGGGCCATCAGCAGATAGAGTGATAAAAAACGAGATATTTGCTGAGGAATCTCTAAATTGGATTTGACTGCACCAGCAAAGGCACCAAAGAGAAAAAATAGAATCGCGGGATCTAGAAAGTTTGCCATGATATGTTCTGTTTAATTGCCTAGCCCCTCAGAATCGCTTTTACCAAAGGGTGCTGAATTTTCTTTTCTGAGCGGATCGCATAAAAATATTCGGAGATATCTTTGCACTTTCCGATCATTTCGATTTGGTAAGTATCTTTTAAATCTTTTTTAATGATTTCACCGGCGGGGAACACTCCCAGCCCGCTCGCTGCAAAGGCTTTCAGCAGTGCGCTATCTTCAAACTCGCCTACGATATTAGGGTTAATAGCATTTTGTGCAAACCATTGATCTATGAGGTGCCGAGTCTTGGAGTGCGTCGTTGGCAAAAGAATGGGAAGCTCATTGAGGCAAGCAGGAAAACCTAGCTTGGATTGCTTTAATACTTTCTGTGGACCAAACCAGGCTACCGCGGATTTAACAAGCTCTTCACTATAGACGTGGAGATTTTTATTACTAGGCGCTGGGCGATCGGCCAAGACAATATCGAGTCTATGCAAGGCTAAATCAGCCAGAAGATCCTCAAACTCTCCCTCGTGCACAATCAGTTGGGCATCATTTTGCTTCAGAATAGGTTCCAGCAGTTGTCGAGTGACCAACTTGGAAAGACCATCCGATACACCTATCGTAATTTTCGTTTTAGGCGAGCTTGCAGCTTGCCTCACTGCCTCCGGAAGTCTTTCGCCTAAGAGAAATATTTGATCGGCGATTTCTAGTGCCGCATATCCGGACTCAGTAAGCGCAATGCCGCGACCCGCTGGTTTAAATAGCAAATAGCCCAGAGATTTCTCTAGTTCATGTACTTGGGCGCTAATCGTCTGAATGGCAATATTGAGGCGCTCTGCGGCCTTAGACATACTGCCTTCTTTGGCCACTACCCAAAAGTAATAGAGGTGGCGATAGTTATAGAGCATTTTGATTATCAGTTATTTGCGAAATTATAATCAATATATCTCTGCTTTTACTTAAAGTCCAGTCTTGTTACATTTCTTCCATCAGTAAATAACTTTCACAGCATTTAAAAATAAGTGGGGGAGACAACCTTGGAGTTATTTAGCTCAGAGTTTTTTTCAGCTCTGTTAGCAATTATCGTCATTGATCTTGTTTTGGCAGGGGATAACGCGATTGTGATTGCGATGGCGGCGAGGAATTTGCCACCGCATCTTCAGAAAAAGGCGATTCTTTGGGGTGCGGCAGGAGCTATTGCAGTCAGAAGCTTAATGACTTTGGTGGTGGTCTATTTGCTCAAAATTCCTGGTCTGATGTTGGTTGGTGGACTACTGCTGGTATGGATAGCCTATCGCTTGCTCTGCCCTAGCCAAGAGGACGGCGAGCATGCGCAGGCCTCCACCACTTTTTGGGGCGCCATGAAAACCATTGTGATCGCCGATGCAGTAATGGGTTTAGACAATGTGTTGGCAGTAGCCGGAGCCTCTCATGGCAGCTATCTTTTAGTGATTTTAGGTCTGCTCATCAGTATTCCGATTGTGATTTGGGGCTCCACTCAAATTTTGAAGTTAGTAGAGCGTTTTCCGTCCATTATTTATTTGGGTGCTGGCGTACTTGCTTGGACAGCCGCAAAGATGATGATTTCTGAACCTTTCTCTCGGGATTGGTTAGAAACGCAAAGCCCAGCCTTAGAGTACATCGTGCAATTAGTAGTCGTCTTGGGTGTTCTGCTTGGAGGGTATCTCAAAGCACGCCAAGTGAAGGGGAGTTCGCTGACACAAACAATGTAGTAATCCAGTTTTAACTTTGCTGCTGTCTTTTTGCCCTCCTCGTGAGGGCATTTTTTTGACATCAATACATTCAGTTAAATACTGAATTATAATCAATGACATTCTTCTTTATTAAGAATGTTTAAAAGATTATGATTACAACCTAACAACGCAAATAGGAAATAAAAGTGGATGTGACTTTAGGGTGCAAGATGACCATAGATCTAAAGTTAAACGGATTTCATCAAAGACGGCGATATCAATGGATCCACTGTCAATTTGCCGCTCAAATCCCTCACTTATTGATGTTTAGCCATATTTGGATACCACCTCTGGATAATTTCTGGCGCTTACGTGCTTACAGGGCGCGATAATGCTAGATCTAACACGCCTTTTTAGATTGCTGTGATGAATTTCTTAAAAGCTATACCGATGCTGGTCGCTTGTATCTTATTTTCAGGCGGAGTCAGCGCGCAAGCTCAAAAGTCATTCTCTATTAATGAGCTCATTAATATGGCGCTCGAGTCTAATCCTCAGGTATTGGCAGCTAGAGATCAGTCTAGGGGGATTAAAGGCCAACTCTCATCAGCTCGTGCCATTCCAAATCCTGAATTTGAGCTTAATAGTGGACAACAAAGATCAGCAACGGGCCCATTAACTACGGGTAATGTTTCATCGTGGTCGGTGACCCAGCCTTTGGATATGCCCTATACCCGCTATCCGCGCGTCAATGCTGCGGAGGCGAATGTGCGAGCTGCTGAGTCCGCTCGGATTGCTTTTGAAATTGAGATGATTTCTAGGGTGCAGCAACGCTTCTACGAGGTCATGCGTCGCGATGCAGAGCTCAAAGCGGCGGAGGAAGACCTCAGTCTGACCAAGCAAATTCGGGATCGCATGCAAATTCGTTATGACGTTGGTGAAACGGCGCGCTTTGAATTAATCCGGGTGCAGACGGAGTTTTTAAATGCACAAATCAATGCAGAATCGAGCAAGCTGCGGATTGAGCAAGCAAAGAGCCAATTAAGGCAAGCAGTTGGACATCATTTGCCTGCCGATTATGAAGTGATTTCACAAAATCTGAAAATGGAAGTGCTGCCAGCATTACCTATTTTAATGAGTGAGTTACAGGCGCAAAGCCCGGACTTACAAAAGGCCAAAGCGGAGGTTGAGGCAACCGAGTCAAAACTCAGTTTTGAGCAGAACTCTCGCTTGCCACGTCTTTCGATTAAGGCTCAGCAATATAACGACCCCAACTTTACTGACCGACTCTATGGTTTGGTGGTCAGTATTCCTATCTGGGACTTCAAAGGTGGTCAGATTGCAGAAGCAGAGGCTAACTTATCCAGAGCTAAGAACCAATTCAATGCGCAAAGCCAAAGTCTTGAGCAGCAATTAGAGACCGCTTATAAGCTTTACCAGATCACCAGTTATCAGGTAAAAATATTAGATCAAGAAGTGGTGCAGTTAGCCTCAAGTGCGCGACGTATTGCAGAGGTTTCCTATCGCTATGGCGAGAGGGGCATGCTGGAGTATTTAGATGCGCAAAGAACTTTTAGAGTGGCTCGTAATGATTTGATCAAAGCGCGTTTTGATTTAGCTTCGGTCCTTACTGAGATTCAACGTTTGAGAGCAACCCCAGAATGGGTTGCAAAAATTGAGAGTGGAAAGCAATGAAGCAAGAATTGATGGCAGCAGTTGAAAAATGGAAAGAGCTCTATGGTCGGTATATGACCATAGCGAAAGTCCATATTAAAGAATGGACAGATTACGTCATTAAGACCCAAAACGAGTGGTATAGCTATACCCATCAATGGTTTACTGCTCATCTACCAAGAGTTGCCACTCAATATGACAAAAGCCCGCAATGGGCTCAAAAAGGATTGTTCTACCTTCCTTGGTTTTGCCTCTTCTTAATCATCCTCAACTACTTCAATGTATTTGATCGAAGTCCAAGCATTAAATCAGTGCAAGATCCCAACGTGGTGATTGTCAACAATGACCTGCGCAATATGATTACCGATGGCCGCATAAACACTGGACCTTTTGTTGAGGAGTTACGAGCATCCGGTCGGGTTGATTTCAATGAACAATTTTTATCCCGCATTGGTGCCAATGTCACGGGGCGCGTATCGGATATTTTGGCTGTGCCAGGACAAATGGTAAAGCAGGGAGACATTTTAGCCAAAATTACCTCTACTGAATTAACGCAATCTCAACTGGCCTACTTGAAGGCAAAGAGCGCTAGTCAACTGGCTGAACAGGCAGCTAATAGAGCCCGCATTCTGTTTAAAGAAGATGTCATCGCTCTAGCTGAACTACAAAGGCGTGAAGCCGAAGCGAGTAGTGCCAAGGCGGAGTTTAGAGCGGCCAATGACCAGCTCAGGGTTCAGGGGATGGATCAAGCCAGCATTGATCGACTAGCAAAGTCGGGAGTCATCGAGTCGATTAATAACGTGATCGCCACAATCCCCGGTGAAATTGTTGAGAGAAAGATTAATAAAGGGCAAGTGGTTCAACCTGCTGATGCACTCTTTACTGTCGCTGATCTGAGTATCTTATGGGCGGTATCTGAAATCCCCGAAAGTAACTCTTACTTAATACATAAAGGTCAGAAGGTGAATTTAATTATTCCCTCCTTGCGCAATACTGAAATCGAGGGTGTTGTAGCTCATGTAGATTCCATCGTGAACCCAGTCACCAGGACGGTTGTGGTGCGTATGGAGGTCTCCAATAAAGATGGCCTGATTAAGCCTGGGATGTTAGCAACCATGATGATCGAAAGTAAGCCTACCGAGCGATTATTAATTCCTTCAAGTGCGGTGATTCGGGAGGATAACCAAGACCATGTATTTGTTAAAGAGGATGATGAAACTTATCGCATGATTACGGTCAAGCTAGGTCCTGAAGGCAAAGGTTATCGTCCAGTAATTTCAGGAGTTAAAGACGGACAAGAAATTGCAGTGAATGGCGCTTTTCATTTAAATGCTGAGCGTAAGCGACAGTTGACTGGCGGATAGATCACATGATCGAAAAAATCGTCCGCCTTTCGCTCAAGCAGCGACTGCTGGTAGTGATCATTGCGATCATTTTGATGGTAGCGGGATTACTGGCAACTAAACGCTTATCGGTTGATGCCTTTCCTGATGTCACCAATGTTCAGATTCAAGTTGCTTCCGAGGCCCCCGGCCGCTCACCAGAAGAGGTAGAACGTTTTGTCACCATTCCGATTGAACTCGGTATGACTGGCTTGCCAGGCTTGACTGAAATGCGCTCTTTGAATCGCAATGGTCTGTCAGTCATCACCTTAGTATTTACTGAAAAAACAGATCTCTATTTTGCGCGGCAGTTGGTAACTGAACGCTTAATTGAGGTAGCCTCCAAGATGCCAGTTGGCATCACTCCTGTAATGGCACCTCCATCTACGGGATTGGGTGAGATCTATCAATACACTCTAGACCATCCCTCGGATGGCGATAGACAGCTGTCTGTCGATGAACTAGAGGAGCGCAGAACGATTCAAGATTGGATTGTGCGTCCGATGTTGCGTTCCATTCCAGGGGTAGCAGAGATTAATACTCAAGGTGGCTTCGCACGGGAATACCAAGTATTGGTGAATCCCGAAAGATTACGTCATTATCAGATTAGCCTAAGAGAAGTGTATGAAGCATTAGCAAGAAACAATGCCAATTCAGGTGGCGGACAGTTACCCACTTATGCTGAGCGTTATTTGATTCGGGGCGTGGGTTTGATCACTAAACCAGAGGATATTGGAAAAATTATTCTCAAAGAAGTAAAAGGTATTCCGGTATATGTTCGCAACGTGGCGGACGTTACCATCGGCAGTGAAATTCGGCAAGGTGCCGCAATCAAAAATGGGTATACCGAAAGTGTGGCCGGCATTATTCAAATGATTCGTGGGGGCAATGCCCGCGAAGTGGTTAACCGGATTAAGTTAAAGGTAGCCCAAATTAACGAAGGAAAGCTGCTACCAGATGGTCTGCAGATCGTTCCTTTTTATGATCGTACGGATCTCGTGAATGCTGCAATGTTCAACGTAGCAAAAGTGTTGATCGAGGGCGTCATACTTGTTGTCATCTTGCTGTTTTTATTCTTAGGCGATGTTCGCTCATCGCTGATCGTAGTGGCTACACTGATTCTGACGCCACTCCTCACATTCCTCGTAATGAATCGTTATGGTATCTCGGCCAACCTCATGTCCTTGGGAGGCTTGGCGATTGCTATTGGCATCATGGTGGATGGTTCCGTAGTGGTGGTTGAAAATACCTTTGCTAAATTGGGGCAGCGACTCAAGTCTGGAGAATCCAAGAACCGAATTATTTTAGAGGCTGCAACTGAGGTTGGAACCCCAGTGCTTTTTGGTGTGGGCATCATTATTCTAGTATTCATGCCACTGCTGTCGTTGGAGGGCATGGAAGGTAAGATGTTTGCACCCATGGCTATCACCATTGCTATTGCATTGACGATCTCTTTGGTTCTGTCATTTACTTTGTCACCAGTGTTGTGCTCTTACATTCTCAAAGGGGGTAGTGAAGATGACACTAAGTTAGTGGGGCGTTTACGTGCGCCATACGAACGATGGTTACATTGGTGTCTTGCTAATCCAAAGTTAGTGGTCAAAAGATCTTTGATGGGTTTAGCTGCCAGCATCGTTGGCTTTGTCTTGCTAGGAAAAGCATTTATTCCAGTGATGCAAGAGGGATCTATTACGCCGGTGATTGTGCGAGCTCCAAACATTTCTTTGGATGAATCTGTAAAGCTGGAGTTTGAAGCGTTGAAACGCATCATGACTATTCCTGATGTTCAGATGGCAGTATCGCGTCTGGGGAAAGGAGAATCTCCGGCAGATCCGGGTCAGCCAAATGAATCCGATCCAATCGTGACTTTAAAACCGTTGGGTGATCGGAAATATAGCCAGGAAGAAATTGCTCAGCAAATTCGGGAAAAATTAAAAACACTTCCCGGCATCGAGTTAGCTATTTCTCAACCGATTGCTGCTCGTGTTGATGAAATGGTATCGGGCGTTCGCTCGCAAGTGGCGATCAAGATCTTTGGGGATGATCTACTGACACTAAAGAAGCTAGGCGGTAATATTAGTCAGATTTTGGCAAAGATGAAAGGCAGTACCGATCTACGAATTGAGCAGGTATCGGGTCAAAATTATCTCAATATTAAAATTAACCGCGATGCCATTGCGCGATACGGTATTAATGTATCAGACGTCAATGAGGTAATTGAAACGGCTATTGGTGGTAAACAGGCCAGCACTGTGTATGACGGTGAGAGACGCTTTCCTTTGATGCTCAGATACCCAGCGCCATACCGAGATAAGGTAGAAGCCATTGAAAATATCATCCTGCATTCTCCCAATGGCGCCCAAGTATTAATGCGAGATTTAGCAGAAATCTCCTTAGTGGATGGACCTGCGCAGATCTCTCGAGAATCTGGTAAGCGTCGTTTGGTTGTGGGCGTCAACGTAGAGGGTCGAGATTTAGGTGGCTTTGTTAAAGAAGCTCAAGATTTGATTGCCAAGCAGGTGGAGCTTCCTCAAGGCTACACCCTAGAGTGGGGTGGTCAGTTTGAAAATATGGAGCGGGCAATGTCACGTTTGATGGTGATCATTCCTTTGACCATTTTGGCAATTTACTTCTTATTATTTATGCTCTTTAAGTCCTTGCGCTTAGCTGGCCTCATCATCTTGGTACTGCCGTTTGCTTCGATTGGGGGTGTATTCGGTTTATTCATTACTGGAGAATATTTATCGGTGCCAGCGGCTGTTGGATTTATAAACCTATGGGGTATTGCAGTCTTAAACGGGGTAGTATTAATATCCTTTATTAAGCAGTTGCGCGAGGATGGTTATGGCATGGAGGAGGCTTTACTCCACGGCTGCGGCCATCGATTTAGACCGGTCATGATGACGGCCTCAGTGGCGATGTTAGCTTTGGTTCCGATGTTGTTCTCTGGAGGTCCTGGATCAGAGGTGACTCGTCCCTTGGCTGCCGTGGTGATTGCTGGCTTGATTACCTCAACCGCATTAACATTACTGGTACTCCCTGTTTTATATAGATGGTTTGAAGATAAAGAGGTTGAAGCATGATGGAAGTGAAGGCGGTGATTCGCCCAAATAAATTAGCTGCTCTCAGAACGGCATTAATAGAGACCCCAGAGTTTCCAGGCATGACTGTGACTAAGGTTGAGGGATGCAGCGCTCCGAGTCGAACCAATAAATTCAACATCAAAGACGAGTTAACTGATTACTCTACAAAAGTGAAGATTGAAATTGTTTGTAATGATGCGATTGCAGAGATCCTGATGGATCGGATTGTGACTGTGTGTCAGACCGGACAAGTGGGAGATGGTGTGGTTTGGTGTACGCCCGTGCCCAAAGCTTTCTTTATCGCTAAGACCTCGTCTTAACTGATTACTAATACTCCTGGAGACTATTTTGAATAATATGATTGACCGCATCGACCATATCGTCCTGACTGTGACGGATATTGAGGTGACAACGCAGTGGTATGAGAAAGCGCTGGGGTTTGAGCGTGAGTTTTTTACAGGACCTGAAGGCCAGCCACGTTATTCATTACGCTTTGGACAGTTAAAGATCAATCTTCAGGATAGGGATACGGATACGCCGACTAAGGCAAAAGTTCCTACGATTGGCTCAGGAGACTTTTGCCTGATCTCAGCCATTCCTTTGGATCACTTTATTGCGCATCTTCAGAAAAACGGTATTGCGATTGATGTGGGCCCGGTACCGAGGCGTGGCGCACTGGGACCGATTCGTTCAGTTTACTTGCGTGATCCAGATCACAACCTAGTAGAGGTCGCTGAATACACCTAATGACTTGATTCACTTTGTTTGTCTAGCTGGCGAGCAAGGTCTAAAAAGTCTTTTGCATGGTAGTTGGTAAATGACTCTACTTGCAGGTCATCTCGGAGATGATTTTTACCAAACTCCCAAGGGCGCTCAATAAAAGCTGTTTGTAATCCACAGGCATGTGCAGCTACTAAATCGTCTTTATGTGCTGCCACTAGCATGACTTGCTCTGCTGAGAGATTAAACGTATCTGCCACGCCAAGATAGGTTTCAGGATCAGGTTTGTAGTGCCGAAAAACCTCAGCCGAAAGAATTAAGTCCCAAGGTAGGCCAGCATTTTTTGCCATATTGGCCAGTAAGCCTAAATTTCCATTAGAGAGCGTAACAATCGTGAACCGATTTTTGAGCTTGTGTAGACCCTCAACAGCCTCTGGCCAAGGATTGAGTCGATGCCATACAAGATTGAGATGCTGTATCTGCATTTCAGATAAAGAATTGATCTTGAAAGTCTTGAGAACATCATTCAGGATCATGCGATGGAGATCATCAATTTTGGTCCAAGGTAATTGACCTGACCGGACTTTAGCCATCGCTGGCCTGTAACCTTCTCGCCAAGCCGTAGCAAAGGCATCTGGATCAAGTTGCAGCCCCATATTAGCGACCTCGGCAGCGATAGAGCCATGCCAATCCACAACGGTGCCGAAGACATCAAATGCTAATACTTTAGGGGCTTTATTCATGTAGTGGATTCTTGCTTGGCAGGGACTTTTTGTCAAACCAGCAGCCTACACAGGAATTGCTGGGAGTTGATAGAATGCGTGATAACCCTACATAGGGCATTGTATTTAACAGGAAATGAATTATGGGCAGCATTTCTCAGTGGGAACAACTCAATATTGAGTTGACGGCAGCTCTTGGGAGTTCTGTTCATTTTGATACAGCCCATCAGGCCGTGTACGCATCCGAAGCCTCGAACTATCGTCAAATTCCGATTGGCGTAGTGACCCCTAAAAATACCGAGGAATTTATTCGCGGCATTGAAATCTGCCATCGTAATAAAGCGCCAGTATTGATGCGCGGTGCTGGTACCTCCATGAATGGCCAGACCGTTAACAATGCAGTCGTTTTTGATATCTCTAAATACTGCAACCATATTCTTGCCTTAGATCCAGTGGCTGGTAATGCTTTGGTTGAGCCAGGCGTGATCTGTGATTCATTACGCGATGCTGCCGAGCTTCATGGCTTGACGTTTGCTCCGGATCCATCGACTCATAGTCGCTGCACTTTAGGTGGCATGGTTGCCAATAATTCTTGTGGTGCACATTCAGTAATGGCGGGTAAGACGCTAGAAAATACAGAAGCTCTCGAGATTTTGACCTATGATGGCGAACGTTTTTGGGTGGGCCCAACATCCGATCAGGAGCTGCAAGAAATCATTGCTGCTGGAGGGCGTAAAGGTCAGATTTATCAAGACTTACTGACTTTGCGTGATCGCTATGCTGACTTGATTCGTGCGCGCTTTCCAAATATTAAGCGCAGAGTTTCTGGCTATAACTTAGATCAGCTCTTACCGGAGAATGGCTTCAATGTTGCGCGAGCCTTAGTCGGTACTGAAGGTACCTGCGCCCTCACTTTGGCTGCCAAGGTGAGGTTAGTGAAGAGCCCCGCCAAACGAGTCGTTTTAGTTTTAGGATTCGATGATATTTATGTGGCAGGTGATGCCGTACCCGAATACCAATCATTTAATCCAATCGCGATTGAGGGCTTGGATTACAAAATTATTCGTGGCTTACAGCAACGGAATTTAGCCAAGGCTGAAATCGACTTATTGCCCCCTGGAAATGCTTGGGTTGTAGTTGAGTTTGGCGATGACACGCTTGAGGGTGCGGTTGCTCAGGCTGAAAAAGCAGAGCAGTACTTTAAGGCAAGAACGAAGGGTCCTCAGCCATCCACTTGGCTTGAGTCAGATCCGGCGATACAAAAACGGATTTGGTCTATTCGTGAGAATGGCGCCTCAGCTACTCACTTATCAATTGACCCGAATTCTCCGGATCCTGTAGTGGGCTGGGAGGATGCAGCAGTAGATCCAGCGCGTTTGGGGGAGTACCTGCGAGACTTCCAGAAATTAGTTGACTCTTATGGTTACGAAACTTCCCTGTATGGGCACTTCGGTGACGGCTGTATTCATGCACGCATCACTTTTAATTTACGTACTGCCGAGGGCGTTACCCAATTTAGATCCTTTATTCGTGATGCTGCAACACTGGTAGTGGCCTATGGTGGATCTCTGACTGGTGAGCACGGTGATGGTCAAGCTAGAGCTGAATTTTTGCCCATCATGTTTGGGGAAGAGTTAATGGGCGCGATGCATGAGTTCAAGCGTATCTGGGATCCTCAGAACAAACTCAATCCAGGCAAAGTAGTTCACCCTTATCGCGTAGATGAAAACCTGCGCATGGGTCCAGAATACAAAATCGTCAATATCAAGACGCGTCTGAATTTCTTGAGTCAAGAAGGCAATGGATTTCAGAGGGCAGTGGAGCGCTGTGTTGGTATGGGTAAATGTCGTAGTGAAAAAGTAGGCACGATGTGCCCAAGTTACCGCGCTACTAAAGAAGAGCGTTTTTCCACTCGTGGCCGTTCACGACTATTTTGGGAGATGCTCCAAGGAGAGGTGATTAAAGATGGCTGGGAAAGTAAAGAGCTCAAAGAGGCTCTTGATACCTGCCTTTCTTGTAAGGGTTGCAAAAGTGATTGTCCGGCTCACGTCGATATGGCCTCATACAAGGCGGAATTCTTATCGCACTATCACGAGACTAATAGCAGGCCACGCCAGGCACTCACAATGGGACGCATTGGAGATTGGGCGCCCCTAGCAAGCAAGTTTTCTTGGCTGATGAATGGCATCATGCAAACGCCGATTCTCTCAAGTCTTGCTAAGTGGGTTGGTGGCGTAGCGCAAGAGCGCAGCTTGCCTAAGTTTGCAGACCAAACTTTCAGAAAGCAGTTCAAGTTACCGACAGAGATCAATGCTGGGCATAAAAAAGTCATTCTTTGGGTGGACACCTTCTGCGAGCATTTTCATCCTGAGGTAGCCAATGCTGCAGTGGAGGTGCTAGCTCATGCAGGCTTTGAGGCTACTCTGCCTAAGACCCCATTATGTTGTGGGCGTCCTTTGTATGATTTTGGTTATCTCGATTTGGCTAAGCAAAAGCTGGAGAAAATTCTGGATGCTATTGGTAGTGAGATTAATGAAAATCCAAACTCGCCTATCGCGGTAGTCGGTCTTGAGCCTGGCTGTATGTCAGTCTTTAAGGATGAGCTACTGAAGTTTTTCCCGCATGATCCAAGAGCAAAGTTATTAGCGTCCAGTAGCTATTTATTAGGTGATTTTTTGCATGAGCAAGGCTACACACCGCCACCTCTAGACTGTAATATTTTGGTTCACTCCCACTGCCATCAGAAGTCTTTGTTTGGCACTAAGGGTGATGTAGCTCTACTCAGTGCTTTGGGTGCAAAGGCGAATTACATTGATAGCGGTTGTTGCGGTATGGCTGGCTCGTTTGGGTTTAATCCAGAGCATGTGGAGCTATCTAAAGCAGTGGGTGAGCTGGTGTTATTACCGGCCATCCGAGCAGCTGAGCAAGAGACAATCATCCTTACGAATGGCTTTAGTTGCCGTGAGCAAATCGAGCAAGAAACGGGTCGCAAAGTAAAGCATTTAGCTGAACTATTGCAGATGGCTCACCAAGCGAGTGAAACCAGCAAAAGTACAATTTAATACGTTTCTACGTACTAAAAATAGGGCTTTTTAGGGTGTTGCATTTCCTGTAAGAACTAGTATATTGATCTCATGAGAATATCCAGCAAAAGTAAAATTGCCCTCAACATCTTGCTCGACATTGCTGCACATACTGAGCATGGACATGCTATTTCTATGCAGCTGATTAGTCAGCGCCAGGGTGTTTCCTTATCTTATTTAGAACTTATTTTTGCCACCCTGAAGGCTGCTGGCATGATACAAAGTCATCGAGGTCCCGGTGGCGGCTACTCTCTTGCCGTCAATCCAAGTGCTATCACTTTAAAAGATTTAGTCAGTGCGATTGAGGGTGATCAGGCCCCAAAAACAGATTTAGGAGCAGACTTGTGGTCTGACTTGCAGGGTTTCATGCTCGAGCAAATGTCGCACATTACTTTAGAAAAGTTATTGCAACAATCGACCATTCAAATCGAAGCCAGCACCAAGGGCTTGCCTACTTTGCGCGCGGAGCCGAATGTTCGATCTAAAGTCATACCGCTGGCAAAGTTAGCGCCTAAGCCGAGCACTAAAAAAGTGCTGAAAAATTTAGGGCCTAACTCTATATTTGCACTCGGAAAGTATTTGCGATTCAAAAAGAGTTAATAGTCTGTCGATAGACGCTATGGAGTAGGTGACGATCAATGACACCTATCCTCTATTCTTATCGCAGATGCCCCTATGCAATGCGAGCTCGAATGGCACTGAAATATGCCGGTGTGGAATACGAACACAGAGAGATCATATTAAGAAATAAGCCGCAATCGATGTTGCAGCTATCTCCAAAAGGAACGGTTCCGGTCCTATGGACTGACGGGTTGGTTCTGGAGCAAAGCTTGGACATTATGCGCTGGGCATTGGCTAGGTCTGACCCTGACAATTGGTTAGCTAGTGATATAGCCATCTCTCAAGAGTGGGTAGAAAAAAATGATGGCCCATTTAAAGCTCTCCTAGATCAATACAAGTATCCAGAGCGCTACCCCGACATGAGTCGAGAGGGGGTGTTGGCTAAAGCAATAGAGTGCATGCTGGGGCCAATGGAAATTGCTTTGCAGTCACATCAATACTTAATCGGTAATAGATTGTCTTGGGTGGACATCGCTATTTTTCCATTCATAAGACAGTTTGCGAGAGCCGATTCACAAAGGTTTGAGGCCTTGCCATTGAAACAGCTTCAACATTGGTTAAGTCAGCTTACGCAATCCGCGCTGTTTAATTCGATTATGGATAAGCAATCAGCTTGGATAGACTAAAAAGGGTGATCTCGAGAGATGCATCAAATTGTTTTGCCTGATGTGTTCACTCCTGTAAAACTAGAAAGCCCCTGAACTTACATTCAGGGGCTTTGTTGTTACAGAGCCATTCACCCGCTGGGCGAATGCTCTCGGCTAGGCTGATTAAGCGTTTGCCAAATGTGCTTCTAAAGTCTTGGTGAACTTGTTAGCGTGGCTACGTTCTGCCTTCGCTAATGTTTCAAACCAGTCAGCGATTTCGTCAAAGCCTTCGTCGCGTGCTGTTTTAGCCATGCCTGGGTACATATCTGTGTACTCATGCGTTTCACCGGCGATAGCTGCCTGCAATGCCTCAGCAACTGTCTTAGCTGGCATACCAGTACCTGGCTCGCCTGCTCCGCCTTCGATCAAATATTCCATGTGACCATGGGCATGACCTGTTTCGCCTTCAGCTGTTGAGCGGAATACTGCTGCAACATCATTAGCCCCTGCGATATCCGCTTGGTTTGCGAAATACAAATAACGACGATTTGCCTGTGATTCACCAGCAAACGCTTCTTTTAAAGACTGTTCTGTCTTTGAACCTTTTACGGTTTTAGCCATGATTGACTCCTAAAAACGATTAATTGAAATTGGGTGATTGCGTAAAATAACAAGATCTGCAAAGATCACCTGTAGTTGATTATGAACAAATCTGAGGATTTGAATAATCATATTTTTGTATTGACTTGATAGCTAAAAACAACTGATATTTAAATATCAATAAATAAAACATAACACCAGAAA